>NZ_LMMX01000001.1:0-813737 GCF_001422425.1 Methylobacterium sp. Leaf102
TGACGTGACTGGCTGGCTTTGGACCGGGCTGATTGAGAGGATCAGCCAGGACCGAAGGAGCTGGACATGCGGCGAGGTCAGAAGACGGGTGCGGAGCAGGTGGTGCTGAAGCTTCGCCAGATCGAGGTTCAGACGGCGCAGGGCAAGAGTTTGGCCCTGGCCTGCAAGGAGGCCGAGATCTCCGAGCAGAGCTACTATCGCTGGCGCAAGGAGTACGGCGGCTTGCAGATCGACCAGGCGCGCCGGATGAAGGATCTGGAACGTGAGAACGCGCGATTGCGCCGGCTCGTGGCTGATTTGTCTTTGGAGAAGCAGGTGCTGGCGGACGTCGCCGCGGGAAACTTATAGCCCCGGAGCGACGCCGGCAGGCCGTCGACGGCATCAGGGAGAAGTATGGTCTCTCAGAACGCCATGCCTGCCGGATCGTTGGCCAGCACCGGGGCACGCAACGCTACATACCGACTGTGCCGGCTGACGAGGATGCGCTGACCCGCGCCATCATCGCCTTGGCGTCTGAATACGGACGCTATGGCTACCGCCGTGTCACCGCGCTGCTGCAGGCAGCGGGCTGGCAGGTGGGCAAGGACCGGGTTCAGCGGATCTGGCGTCGTGAGGGGCTCAAGGTCCCGCAAAAGCATCGGCCGCGAAGCCGGTTGTGGTTGAACGATGGCTCCTGCGTGCGGCTGCGGCCTCTCCATCGCAATCACGTCTGGAGCTTCGATTTCGTGCAGACACAGACCCACGACGGGCGGAGCCTGCGCATCCTGACGCTGATCGACGAGCACAGCCGGGCGTGCTTGGCGCTGAAGGTGGCCCGGCGCATCAACAGCCTGGGCGTGATCGAGGCGCTGGCCGATGCGATGTGTCTGCACGGCATCCCAGAGAACATCCGCTGCGACAATGGTCCAGAGATGATCTCGAAGGCTTTGCGGAAATGGGTCGCCAAAACCGGCCCGCAGATCCAGTACATTGCACCAGGATCGCCGTGGGAGAATGGCTACTGCGAGAGCTTCAATGGCAAGCTAAAGGACGAGTGTCTACGCCAAGAGATCTTCTACTCGCTCAAGGAGGCACAGACCGTGATTGGGATCTGGCAGAATACCTACAACCGCGTTCGGCCGCATTCGTCGTTGGGCTACCGGCCACCTGCGCCTGTCACCCTCCCGGATCTGGCCTTCCGGCTACCCATGGCCGCCACCATGCAGTAGCCTTCCAATTGGCTCGGTCCAAAATACCGGTCAGGTCACTGCGCCTGTCACCCTCCCGGATCTGGCCTTCCGGCTACCCATGGCCGCCACCATGCAGTAGCCTTCCAATTGGCTCGGTCCAAAATACCGGTCAGGTCACCCCCACCAACCCAATCCACCAAACTTGGCGAAGAGCCAGTTTTCAGGGGGAAGGCCAGTGCCGGCGAAAGGCGAAGACACCGCCGCAGGACCTGCAACGCACGCTCTCGGCGATCCTCTGACGGCATCAGAACGGGGCCGAATGGTGGGCTATTCGAAGCGACCGCAGATCGTCGATGAGTTGCTCGAAGCACCCAGCCGCGCGCCAGCGCCGGGCCTGCTGATAGACGGCTTCCCAGGGCGGGAAGTCGTTGGGCATCCACCGCAACAGCCGCTCGTCCTCACGACGTAGCGCGGTCCGTCGAACACCTCGCGAGACTGCACTCACGCTGACCCGCATCCTCGCGCAGCAGCGTTGGGTCGGGAGCGACCAGCGGCCCATTCCCCCTCGGAAACGTCGGACGGGTGAGCGGCGTGCGAAGCGGTCACGCCTCCTTCGTCTGGATTCCCATCTTCACCGCTCCATGACAGCCTCGAGGATGCGTCTCGCGACGTCGCACGGGCACCGTGAAACCGCTCAGCGGACGGGGTCGCGCTGCGCCATCGCAGTCGCGGAGCGCGATTTCTGCATCACGCCCTCGATCTGCTCCCGTTGACGGGTGAACTCCGCCAGCATTCGGCCGTCGAGCTCGCGTCCACGGGGAACGCGGATCTTCATGGGGTCGACGAAGTGACCGTTGATGATCACCTCGTAATGGAGGTGGGCGCCCGTCGACAGGCCGGTGGACCCGACATAGCCGATCACCTGCCCCTGCCGCACCTTCGCGCCGGCCGTGACCCCGCGGGCGAAGCGAGACATGTGGTTGTAGGTGGTGACGTAGCCGTTGATGTGCTGGACCTCGACCCGCCGTCCATAGCCCGAATCCCAATCGGCCTTGATCACGGTCCCGTTGCCCGCCGCGACGATGGGTGTGCCGATGGGGTTGGACCAATCCACGCCGGTGTGGAGCTTGGCGTAGCCGAGCACTGGGTGGCGCCGGTAGCCGAAGCCCGACCGCATGATGCCGTCGGCGATGGGTTTGCGGATGAGGAACTTCTTGAGCGACCGTCCCTGTTCGTCGAGGTAGTCGATGGTGCCGTCATCGGGTGACTGGAACCGGTAGACCTTGCGCGGTTCGCCACCGAGGTTGAGCGACGCGTAGAGAAGGTCCGGTCGCTCCGACGGGGTCTGTCCCGTCTCCTCGTCGAAGGTGTAGAACACGTCGAGGGCGTCGCCCGGCGAGATTCGGCGCTGGAAATCGACATCGTAGCCGAAGATCCGCACGAGATCCTCGACGGTGGTGCGCGGCAGGTCGTGCCGGGCCGCCGTCTCGTAGAGGCTCTGGTAGAGCCTCGGCCCCGAGCCGCCGTCCTCCTCCTCGTCCTCCGCCGCCGTCTCGGTCTTGCCGGAGGCCTTCGCGGCCGGCGCCCCGTCCGTGGGCGGGGCGACCGAGACGAAGGCGCCCCGATCGTTGATGGCCGCGATGCCCTCGATGCCACCCTCTCCGTAAAGGATGAGCCGCGTCACCTGCCTTGGATCGCCGGGCTTCGGGCCGGGCGCGATCTGCAGGCGGAACTGCTGCCCCTCGGTGAGTTCGGCGATGCGTCCGCGCCCGCCCAGGGCCGAGACGATGCCGCGGATCTGCTCCTCGCTGGCCTGCCCCGTCGCACGCAGGACCATGTCCAGGGTCTCGCCACGCTTGAGCGCGAGATCGCGCTCGTCGACGAGGGACACGTCGCCGGCCCGTAGTCCGACCTTGGCGAGCTTCGTCACGTTCTCGGGCACCACGAGCACGTCGATGGACTGGAACGGACTTTTCCCGACGGGTGCGGCCGGCCCATCGAAATCAGGCGTGACCCCACCCTGCTGCAGGGTGCGCGACAGCATGATTTGCGGCGCCACCGGCACGGCACTGCGCCGGCCGGCCTCGGTGGTGAGGCGGCGCTCCTCTTCGACCTGCGCGACGACATCGTCGTCCGTGAGGGCGGGTGCGCCGGGATCGACAACGAGGCCGACCAAGTCCTGCTTGACCACCGACACCTCGCCGCCCGGCCCCTCGGCGAGGCCGGGATCGGCGGCACGCTCCGCCGGTTCGTCGGAGGTGAACTTCATCGGATCGAAGCGGGGCATCTCGGCCGCGAACACGCCCGTCGTCATGGATAGGGCCGTGGTGACCCGGACGAAGGGGCGGACCTTGATGATCTCCCGGTCGGCGAGCCGCACGGTGACGGGCGCCCGAAAACTCTGCTTGGCCGAGGCGATCATCAGGTTGCGCACGAGGCGGTCGCCCTTGCGGGCCAAGGCGATGTCGTCATCGCTCGGAGCCGGACGGACGACCACGGCCGCCCGCTCGGGGATCGCCGCGAAGGAGATGTCGCTCTGAAAGGAGACGTGGATCGCCGCACCGATGAGACCCGCTCCGGTCAGGCCCGTGAGGGTGCTGGCGCAGAGCCAGCGCAGATTGACCTCGCGTCGGTCGATCCGCGGTGCATCGGGCCCGAGCAGGTCGAGGGGCGGTTCGATCCCGTTCTGGGAGCGCGGAGTCGCACGCGCGTCCTGAGTCGGGGCCGGATGGCCGATCTTGAGGCGACCGCGCTTCACGAAGAACCCTTGCGACACTGCCGGGCGAACTGGGGGCGCCCTTGCCCGGCGGGTCTAGGATGTCGAAGGTCAGCATGTCGAGAGTGAGGCGAGGTGCGGCGACCGCACGGCGCGATCGCCCCTCGCCCACACCCGTGCCTGCGATCCTTCACGGTTCAGGGGCCAGCCGGGCCCGCCGCGCCGTCGCGACGACCTGTTCGGGCGTCGGAGGATTCGCGGGATGACGATTCCAGCACAGTGGCGTGCTCCGCCTTGTCGCGCTTCCCGCCCCCCGCTGGCGTAGTGGAACTCGCCGGCCCTGAGCTTGCCGAATTGGCCGCCGTTCCCCCCGCTCGCACCCGGAATTTCCTGGGCGGCCGCGATGGTGCCAGGCGCAGCCGTGTGCTGGAAGTGTTGCCTCGTGCGGTTCGAGACGACCTGGGCGTGGTTTCCTTCGGAAACTCAGGTCTCGACGGTCGCCCGGAGGCCGTCCCGGCAGCCCTGCGCCACGAACTCGCTCCCGCTGTCGAGGCTCGGCGGAGCTTTCTGGGCTTGGCAGTCGTGCTGACCCGGGAGGTGGCTCCGTGCCTCGGCCATGACGTAGAGGCGGCCGTGCAGCGGGGCATTCGACTCGATCCAGTCGAACAGCGCGATCTGGAGGCGGTCGACGAAATCCTCGCCCGACGCCGCCCAAGCGAGGCGCCGACAGGTTGCTCGACGAAACGCGCGTGCGTGCAGGGTCGGGGCCGGAAAACAATTGGCTTTGGCCGAAGGCGGTACCGTCGACCGGCAGGAGCGGGTTCGTCGCAATGGCGGCTGGCGCTGGACCGCCAGGGCTTGCGCATTCGGCGAGGCGCTGTCGATCTCCCACCGGGGCCGCGAACCGGGCCGGCCTTTCCCTGCTCACACACCCGTTGCACCCAACGGCGCCATGGGCTAGATCTTCGCCGCGGTCAGCACCCGTAGCTCAGCTGGATAGAGCGTTGCCCTCCGAAGGCAAAGGTCACACGTTCGAATCGTGTCGGGTGCGCCAATCATCAAGCCATTGGTCTCGCTTATGATTCGGCCCCGCGTTTCAACCTCCCCATGGCGTCGTTGATCGACCTGTCGCCCGTTTTGTCACAGGTAACGGGTTTCGAATCACGGCTGCCATTCGTCGGCGCAGTCGATCCTGGCAGGTTCAAGTGCGAGGCGCCGCCCCGCCTCGTCACGATCATTCTCTTCGAAAAGTGAAACCGTATCGTGGGCAGAAGCGCAGGCGCGTGAAGCCCAACGGCTAAGGCGTCTCTGCAAAGTCATGTGAGCCAGAGCATGCTGATGCCAGGGCGAATCGCTCGTGGCGCTCGCCCGCCATCAGCACCGTAGTGCTGGGTGCACAACCGCCTTCGGCGCGCAGAGGCAGCTTGGTCGACAACCCGCCCTGGCTGCGCCCAGGGGCTCACCCCGCCTTCGACCGTGCCCTCATCCCCCAATGGCGCCGGACCGGCGTGCAGGTGGACGCGCACCACCGTGGTGTCCACGAAGTGCAGGTCCCAGTCGAGGTCGCCTCGGGCATCGGCTTGCGCCTGCAGGCGCCGCCGCATCCGGTCGAACACGGCTGGCCTGCCGCCAGCGACGGAACCGGCTCGACCCGGTCCCGACAGCACCATAGCGCGCCGGCAGATCCGCCCAGGGTGCGCCGCTCCGCAAGATCCACCGCGTAGTGTTCAGAATTTGCCGGTGGTCCTCGAAAGAAGGGCCCGTGCGAAGCTGCTGCGGAGGCAGCAGCGGAGCGATCGGCTCCCACTGCGCACCGGTCAATTCGTAGCGTCGCATCCCGTCCACCTGGGGGCGATCACCCCGCCGATGAACCCTTCGCAGAGACGCCCTATGACGCGGTGTGTCGGCTGATCTGCCAGGTGGCGGCGCGCGCAGGGGGCCGGAGGCGAGGTCCGAGCCAGCACCGGGGCGTGTCGACGGCTGGAACCGGACCTTCGAGCCGGTATCGATCGCGGAGGCGCGCTGGGGCCCGACCACCTACGGCCACGATACCAACGGTCAGGTGACGGAGGCGCGGCGACGGACTGGCGGAGCGCTTCGATGACGATCTGGCCCTGAACGGGGCGGCGTTCCACGTGGTGGATGCGGGTCGGGGCGGTCTGGCGCAGGCGGCACGCCTGCCGGAAGCGGCAACCGACAAACGCCCGGGGGCGCCTTCGACGCGACGGGATCAACCCGGAGACGGTCGCCGAGTAGAAGAAGCGGGCCTGGGTCGCCGACCAGCGCACGGGATCGAAGAATCGCCGTTCGCCGGTACTGACGGTGCTGAGCGCTGTGTCGAATTTAGCTGGAAGCCCGAGCCGACGCGACACGAAGTTTCGTCGGCAAGGCTCGTCTCGGCGTCGTGCAGGGAGAAGATCGATGCGCTTCGAGCACGGCATGTGAAAACAACAGTCTGCAAAGTGGCAAAATTTTGATATTCAGTACTCTTGATGCGAGCCGTTCCTTTGGAGATACAGAGATCGTCTTTCCTTTTTCTAACAACAGCGAGAAGCGTGCGCCGTGCTTGCACCGACCCGTCGCGTCTTCCTGTCCGGCGCCCTGGCCCTGAGCATCGCACCGGCCCGCGCCGCATCGACGCCCCTGCGGGTCGTGGCCTCCTCGCTGCCGCATACGGAGATCCTCGAATTCGTCGGCGAAAAGCTCGCCCCCGAACTGCCTCTGAAGATCATCGAGATCTCGGGCGATCTGCGCCCGAATGCCCTGCTGCGTGACGGCGACGCCGATGCCAACTTCTTCCAGCACGTCCCCTTCCTCCGCTCGGAGGAAGCCGCCATGGGGATGCGCTTCGCCGTCGTCGCGGCGGTGCATGTCGAGCCCCTGGGATTGTATAGCCGCCGCGCCACGTCGCTCGCGGCCCTCCCGAGTGGCGGTGCCGTCGCCCTGTCGAACAGCGTCTCCAACACCGGCCGCGGGCTGTCGCTGCTTCAAGCGAACGGCTTGATCCGACTGCGGGCGAGGGACGCGGGCGTGGCCGCGACCGTGGACGACATCGTCGAGAACCCGAAGAACTTCCGCTTCGTCGAGATCGCACCTCCGCAACTGCCGCGCTCCCTCGACGACGTGGCGCTCGCGGTGATCAACGGCAACTACGCGTTGGAAGCGGGGCTGGAGCCCGCGCGGGATGCGTTGGCCCTCGAAGCCGCCGAGGGCAACCCGTATGCGAACGTCCTCGTCACGACCGAGGGCTTGGCGAGGGATTCCCGTGTGCTGCGCCTCGGAACCCTGCTGACCTCGGCCGAAGTCGCGGAGTTCATCGGCCACCGCTACCGCGGCTCGGTCGTCCCTGTCCGCCCGTCCTGACCGCCGGGGGTGGGGTGAGACCGGCCGCCACCCTTCGAGATCCACAGCCTGCCCTGCCTTCGCCGAGTCGGGCGACCGGAGTCCACGACCGATGCGCTTCCTGAAGACCCTCGCCATCGCCTTCCTGTCCATGGGTACGATGGCGGCCCAGGCAGAGACCTTGACGATCGGTACCGTGCCGGGCGCCTACAGCGACGCCATCACCGCGGCCGCCAAGGAGGCCAAGGAGCAGGGCATTGTGGTGAAGGTGATCGAGTTCAGCGACTGGACGACGCCCAACGTCGCCCTCGATGCCGGCGACATCGACCTGAACTTCTTCCAGCATCGCCCCTTCATGGAGAACGCCGCGAAGCAGAAAGGCTACCGATTCGACATCGTCGGGCTCGGCATCCTGCAGAACATCGGGCTATTCTCGCTCAAGCATAAGAGCCTCGACGGGATCCCGGTGGGGGGCAAGGTCGCCATCGCCAACGACCCGGTGAACCAGGGCCGAGGCCTGCTGCTGCTGCAGAAGGCCGGCCTCATCAAGCTCAAGGACGGTGTCGGCTTCCTCGGTACCGTCGACGACATCGTCGAGAACCCGAAGAAGCTGAAATTCACCGAGGTCGAGGGTCCGCAATTGGTGCGGATCACCGGCGACGTCGATCTCGCCCAGGGCTACCCGCATTTCATCGTCGCCGCCGGGGCCTTCGACCCGAAGAGCGGGCTGATCTATTCCGGGATCGAGGACAAGCTGTTCGCCGTAAGCTTCGTCACGAAAGCCACCCGCAAGGACGATCCGACCATCCGAAAATTCGTCCAGATCTTCCAGAACTCCGAGGCCGTGAAGCAGCAGATCCACACATCGTTCGCCGGCAGCGAAAAGCTGTACCTGCTCGCGTGGCAGAACTGACCATGGTGAGCCTGGCTTTGGATCGCCTCGGGGCGACGGGTTCGGCCCGGTCGAAGGCGATCGGCCTGGACGCGATCCCCGCCGCCCGGACCGAAGCGGGCCGGCGCTGCACCGGCACCGTGCGGTTCGAGAACGTCTCGAAGACATATCGCTCTGCGGGTGGCGAGGTCCGTGCCCTCGACGACGTCAGCCTCGACGTTCCGTCCGGCGCGATCCTCGGCATCATCGGCCGCTCGGGTGCCGGCAAGTCGACCTTGCTCCGAACCGTCAACCGTCTGGAGGCGCCGACGTCGGGACGGGTGCTGGTCGACGACGAGCCCATTGAGGCCCTCCGGACGGACGGCCTCGTGGCCCTGCGCCGCCGCACCGGCATGATCTTCCAGCACTTCAACCTGCTGTCGGCCAAGACCGTCCGGCAGAACGTGGCCCTGCCGCTCAAGGTGGCCGGAATCCGCCCGTCGGAGATCGAAGGCCGGGTGGAAGCGGTGCTGCGCCTCGTCGGTCTCCAAGGCAAGGCGGAGGCCTATCCGTCGCGCCTCTCGGGCGGGCAGAAACAGCGCGTCGGCATCGCCCGCGCCCTGGTCAGCGACCCCGAGATCCTCCTCTGCGACGAGGCGACCTCGGCCCTCGACCCGGAGACCACCCTGTCGATCTTGGGCCTGCTGCGGGATATCAACCGGCGGCTCGGCCTGACCATCATCCTCATCACCCACGAGATGAACGTGATCCGCGAGATCTGCACGGACGTCGTGGTGCTGGAAGCCGGGCGGATCGCCGAGTCCGGTCCGGTCTGGCGCGTGTTCGGCGCCCCGGAACACCCGGCGACGCGGGCCCTGCTCGCGCCCCTCACCCGCGACCTGCCCGACGATCTGGCGGAGCGGCTCGTGCCGCATCCCGTCCCGGGCGCCCAGGCCGTCCTGCGGATCACCTATCCCGGGGGGTCTGCCCCCGACCTGTCGGCCCTCGTCGCGGCGACGGGCGGCCCGCTGCGGCTCCTGCAGGCGAGCGTCGAGCGCATCCAGGGACACGCCGTCGGCCGCCTGCTGATCGCCGCCGAGAACCGGCAGGCAGAGGCCCGCCTGAGAGCCATCGGGGTCACCGTCGAGGGAATCGGCTATGTCGCCGCAGATGATTGACCGCCTCTGGCAGGCGGCGTTCGACACGATGTTCATGGTGGGCGTCTCGGCGGGAATCGCGGTGGCCGCCGGCATCCCGCTCGCGCTGTTCCTCGTCACCTCCGGGGCGGGCGGCATCTTCCCGGCACCGCGGACGAACCGCTTCGTCGGCCTTCTCGTGAACGGCTTTCGCGCCGTGCCCTTCATCGTGCTCCTGGTCGCGCTGATCCCGTTCACCCGGCTCGTCGTGGGAACCACGATCGGTGTCTGGGCGGCCATCGTTCCCCTCGCGGTCAGCGCGACGCCCTTCTTCGCACGGATCGCCGAGGTCTCGCTGCGGCAGGTCGATCCCGGACTGGTCGAGGCGGCCCAGTCCATCGGCTGCCGCCGACGCCACATCCTGCTCCACGTGCTGCTGCCCGAGGCGCTTCCGGGAATCGTCGGCGGCTTCACCATCACGATCGTGTCGATGATCGGCGCCTCGGCCGTGGCCGGCGCGGTCGGCGCGGGTGGGCTCGGCGACGTGGCGATCCGCTACGGCTACCAGCGCTTCGACACCACGGTGATGTCGGTGGTGATCGCGATCCTCATCGTCCTCGTCTGCCTCGTGCAGTTCGCGGGCGACAGCGTGGTGCGGAGGCTCCGGGCACGATGATGGGCGCCGCCAAGCAGATCCGGCTCAACGCGTTCAACATGAACTGCGTCGGTCACATCAACCACGGCCTCTGGACCCATCCGCGCGACCGCTCGGCCGAGTACAACACGCTCCGCTACTGGACGGACCAGGCCAAGCTCCTGGAACGCGGCCTGTTCGACGGGATGTTCATCGCCGACATCCTCGGCGTCTACGACGTCTACGGCGGCGGCATCGACGTGACGGCACGGGAAGCCGTGCAACTGCCGGTTAACGACCCGACGCTGATCGTTCCGGCCATGGCGGCGGTGACGGAGCATCTCGGCTTCGGCGTTACCGTCAACGTCTTCGCGGAAGCGCCCTACACCTTCGCCCGGCGCCTCTCGACGCTCGACCATCTCACCGGCGGGCGGGTCGGCTGGAACATCGTCACCGGCTATCTCGAGAGCGCCCATCGCGGCCGGGGCGAGACCCTTCCGGTGCACGACCGCCGCTACGATTACGCCGATGAGTATCTGGAGGTGCTCTACAAGCTCTGGGAGGGAAGCTGGGACGACGCGGCGGTACGCCGGGACCGCGGGGCACGGGTGTTCGGCGATCCCGCGTTGATCCGGCCGGTCTCCCATCGCGGCGAGTTTCTTTCCGTCGACGGCTACCACCTGTGCGAACCCTCGCCGCAGCGGACGCCCGTGCTCTATCAAGCGGGCGCCTCCGGCCGGGGCCGCGCCTTCGCCGGGCGACACGCCGAGTGCGTGTTCATCTCGGCGCGGGACAAGGCGGCGGCCCGAGACGCCGTCCGGGCGATCCGGGCAGAGGCCGCCGCCGCCGGGCGCGACCCACAGGACGTGAAGGTGTTCATCGGCATCGCCGCCATCCCCGGCCGCACCCGTGCCGAAGCGGAGGATAAGCGCGCCGAGTACATGCGCTACGCCAGCGCCGAGGCCGGGCTCGCGCATTTCTCCGCCTCCACCGGCATCGATTTCGCCCGCTACGGCCTCGACGAGCCGATCCCCTACGCCCCCGGCAACGCGATCCAGTCGGCCACCGCGGCTGCGGCCAAGCGCGGGCTGACCAAACGCGACCTCCTTGCGGAACTCGGCCTCGGCGGCCGCTACGCGGTGCTGACCGGGGACGCCACGTCCATCGCGGACGAACTGCAATCCTGGGTCGAGGAGGGCGAAGTGGACGGGTTCAACCTCAGCCGCATCGTCGTGCCGGAAAGCTTCTCGGACTTCATCGATCTCGTGATCCCCGAGCTTCAGGACCGCGGCCTGTACAAGACCGCCTACGCGCCGGGCTCGTTCAGAAACAAGCTGTTCGGCGCGGGCGACCGCCTACCCGCCCGCCACGCCGCCCAAGCCTACCGAGCCAAGCCTACCGAGGCGCCGCCGCCGTGAGCGGCTGACGGCAGACGCCGCGATACCGGCGGGCATGGCCGCGGCGATAGACGGGTGAAGCAGAACACCCCCAAACGCGTCTTGGAGATCGTCGCAGGGAGAGATCCGCAAGTGTCCGGCCGGCGCCGTGGGCCAAGGCAGCGGTGGGATCGTGCTAACAGGCTTCATCCCCCTGATGTCCTCATCCCCCGTGGTATCCTCATCCTCCGTGGTATCTTCATCCCCCGTGGTATCCTCGGGCCGCGTCGTACGGGTAGGCCCGGACGCGTTCACCGACGCGCGCGGGATTCGCGGCGGCGCCGTTGTCCGGCCGCCCGCCGCGCCCGGGGAGGCAGCTCGCGAAGGTGGACTTGGCCGGGTGGGTCCGGGTCGCCGCACAGGAAGGCGAGTGCACCAGGCATCGCGATCGGTGCGCCGCGATCGCCCCGGGGTCGCATCCAGAGCCGATGTCTTCGCATGAGAAAGCGCGATCCCCGCAGGGAAACGACAGCGCGAGCGCCCGGCGGTCGAACATCCGCGGGCACGCTTCACCGGCTCGGAGCCACCTCCTCAAGACAACCCAGGGTCGCATAGAATACGGATAGCTGATTCCGGGACGGGACGGCTCGGCACAACAGGACGTCCAGGATCGATTGCTGCGCGACCCAGCACGTGTACCTCTGGCCGGATCGGAAGTACAAATCTGTATTTGCGACGATCTCATGAAGACCATCATCGTCCATGTCCCTGCACAACCAAGCAGACCGGCGCGATTTTCCGTGATTCGACCGATCGTCCGGTGTAGGTTTTCTACCGTCCGAGCCTGGAGAGCGCCCCCGTGAACGACCGCCTCTACGGCTTCTACAATTCCGAACTCGAGGCCCTGCGCGGCCTCGGCGGCCGGTTCGCCGAGCGGCATCCGAAGATCGCCGGGCGGCTGCGGCTGTCGCCGGATGCCATCGACGATCCCCATGTGGCCCGGCTGATCGAGAGCTTCGCCTTCATCGCCGCGCGCCTGCGGCTCAAGCTCGACGACGACTTTCCCGAGCTCACCGAGACACTGCTCGAATTCCTCTATCCGCACTACCTCGCGCCGATCCCGGCGCTCGCCGTGACGCAGGTGGCGTTCCCGCCAGACCTCAAGGAGGTCATCACCCTGCCGCGCGGCGCCGTGGTCGAGAGCGAGGTGCTGGAGGGCGACGTCTGCCGGTTCCGGACCACGCAGGACGTGGAGCTCTGGCCCGTCCGGGTCGCTTCGGTCGCCCTGACCGGGCGCCCCCTCGTCGCGCCGCCCTGCCCGCATGTCGAGGCGCCCGCCAGCCTGCGGATCGTCCTCGAGACCGTCGATCCGGGCGTGACCTTCACGGACCTCGGCGTCGACCGCCTGCGCTTCTACCTGCGGGCGCCCTGGCAGCCGGCGGTGGCGCTCTACGAACTCCTGCTCAACGACTGCCTCGAGATCGCCCTCGCGGATCACGCCGAGGACGGGGGAGCCGTCTTCATCGGGCCCGACGCGATCCGCGCGGTGGGGTTCGAACCCGCCGAAGCGGTGCTGCCGCCCGCGCCGCGGTCGCATCCGGCCTACCGCCTGCTGACGGAGTTCTTCGCTTATCCGCAGAAGTTCCTCTTCCTCGACCTGTCGCGCCTCTCGGCGAAGACCCTGCGGCGGGCCGGCAACCGCCTGGAGATCTTCTTCTATCTCGGCCGGCATGCGCAGGAGCTCGAACGGGCCTGCACCGCCGGAACCTTCGCCCTTGCCTGCACGCCGGTCGTCAACCTGTTCGAGCAGCGCGCCGAACCGATCATGCTCACCCAGGTGGCGAGCGAGTACGCTCTCGTGCCCGACGCGCGTAGGCACGCCTCGCGCGAGGTCTACGCGGTGGAACGCGTCACCCTGACCGACCGCGCCGGGATGACCCGCGACGCGAGTCCCCTGTTCGGACGGACGCTGGCCCAGCACGACGCGGTCGGCGCGCTCTACTGGCAGCTGCGCCGCCGGCATCTGGCGGAAGGGGGCGAAGGCACGGATGCCCGGCTCGCCCTCGTCGATGCGGCCGCCTCCCCGGCCTCGCCCACCGATGCGGTCCTCTCCGTCGACACCACCTGCATCAACCGGGACCTGCCCGCCCGCCTGCCCTATGGCGGCGAGCACCCGGTCCTCACGGTGCTGCGCGGACCGGGCGAGGTCGGGCGCCTGAAAGCCCTGACGCCCTTCACCGCCACCCTGCGGCTCACGCCAGGCGACGGCCTCCTGTGGCGGCTGATCTCGCACCTGACGCTCAACCACCTGTCGCTCTCCAACGGCGAGGGCGGACCGGAGGCGCTACGCGAGATCCTGCGGCTCTACGACTTTCGCGATGCGCCGGAGACCCGCACCCTCATCGACGGGATCGTGTCCGTCACGCACCGGCGCTCGACGGCGCGGGTGGCCGAGGGCGGTCTCGCACGCGGCCTCGACATCGAGGTGGAGATGGACCGCCGCTACATCGATCCGGGCGCGGCCTTCCTGCTCGGGCAGGTGCTCGACCGTTTCTTCGGCCTCTACGTCAACCTCAACAGCTTCACGCGCCTGACCGTGCGGATGCGCGGGGCCTCCCGGGCGCTGAAGACATGGCCCGCCCGCTCCGGCGCCCGGCCGCTCGTATGAGCCCGCGCGTTGGAAAGGCCGTCCCGGAGCGGCTCGGCGACAAGCTCGCCGCCGAGATCGACCGCTTCGAGCCGTTCGAGGGCTTGCGCCTCGTCGAGGCGTTCGGCCCCAGGCCCGCGCCGGACGAGGCGGAGGCCCCGGCCGATCGGCCCCTCGCGACGGGCGCCCTGACGAGCCGGCACGTCGCCACGCCCCTCGTGCCGGGCGGTCGCTTCGGCCTGGACCGGAGCTGGATTCCCGAGATCGCCTTCGTCGGGCTCGCCGGCCCCCTCGGCCCGCTGCCGCCGATCTACACCGAGGTGGCGCTCAAGGAACGCAAGGCGCGCAATCTGGGATTCGCGGCCTTCCTCGACGTATTCGTCGCCCGGATCACGACGGCCTTCCTCGACACCTCCGAGAAGTATCGGCTTCCGGCCCTGGTGGCGCGCCGCGGTAGCGGCGGGGCCAACCGCATGACGGAGGCGTTGCGCGCCCTCATGGGCCTCGGCCTGCCGTCGCATCGGGGCCGGCTCGCCACCCCGGACGCCGAACTCCTGCCCTATGCGGGCCTGCTCGGGCGGGACGTGCGCTCGGCCGCGGGCCTCGAAGTGCTCCTGGCCGACCGGCTCGGCACGCCGATCCGGGTCGCGCCGTTCATCGCACGGTGGCTGCCCATCGCCCCCGCCGAGCAGAGCCGCCTCGCCGGGCCGAACCCGGCCTTCGGACGCCTCGGCGTCGATGCCGTCGCGGGCTCGGGGATCATGGATGCCTCCAGCACCTTCCGGGTGGTGGTGGGGCCCCTCGACGCGGCGACCTTCGCGGCCTTCGCGCCCGACGGGACGCGGATGGCGGAACTGGTGGAGCTGGTGCAGCTCTACATGGATCCCGGCCTCGACTTCGACGTCCAGATCATCCTGCGCAAGGACGACGTGCCCGAGTGCCAACTCGGCCCGGCCGCCCCGTCCCTCGGCTGGAACGCCTGGCTGCGCCAGCTGCCCGCCGAGCGCGACGCCGATCAGTCGGTGCACGATCCCATGCGGGGCGCGCACTGAGCCCGACGCCGGGTGTCGTCCGGCCGGACGCTCGCGCGGCTCGCTCGCGCGTCAGCGCCGCCGCAACACGCGCGGCAGCCAGCCGCCCGCACCGAGCCGCGACAGGACCTCCTCCGCCGAGGGCCGGCGGTCCGGATCGGCGCGCAGCAGGGCCCGCACCAGGCGCCCCAACCGGCCGTCGAGGCCGCTGTCCGGCGGCCGCAGCCGCGCCGCCCGCGCGCTCTCGCGATCGGTGCCGAGGGGCGGCCGCTCGCCCCGCGCGGCGCAGGCGAGGAGGAGGCCGAGGGCGAAGAGGTCCGCGGCCGGACCGCCGGGCTGCCCGTCGAGCTGCTCGGGGGCGGCGACGGACCACTTGCCCGCGAACGCGATCTCCGGATCGGGCTCGCCGATCCTCCGGGCGACGCCGAAATCGATCAGCGTGGCGCCCGCGGCACCACCGCACAGCATCACGTTCTCGGGCGAAAGATCGCCGTGCACGAAGCCGGCCGCATGAACGGCCGCGAGGGCGCCGGCGATGCGCCGGGCCAGGACCGCGACCTCGTCCGGTGCCAGGCCCCCCCGGGCCCAGATCGCCCGTGCCAGCGTCTCGCCGTGGAGCAGGTCCATGACGATGAAGGCGCGGCCGTCGGCGTGCCGCAGCAGATCGCGCACCTGCGGGATGGCCTCGTGGCGCAGGCTCATCAGCGTGCGGGCCTCGGCGACGTGGAGACGGGCGATGACCGGATCGCGGACGCGATCCGGCCGCAGGATCTTCACGGCGTGGTCGCGCCGCAACTCGCGATGGCGGACCTGGTAGATCTCGGCGATCCCGCCCCGTCCAATGCGGTCGCGCACCACGTAGGTGTTGGCCAGGACCGTATCGGGGCTGAGCGAGGCGGTGTCCGGCGTGTCCGGCGCGGCGGAAGGCTGCGCGCGCGACGCCTGCGCCAGGGCGGAGCCGCCGTCGCCGAGGCGGTCGAGGGCGGCGCGCGCCGCGTCCACCAGCGCCCGTCGCTCGGGTTCGAGGCGCGGACGGCCGTCGCCACCGGCGACGATGGCCTGGACCAGGGCGTCGAGCCGCACCTGAACCCGCAGGGTTTCACGCCGGGCGGCCTCGCCCTCCACGTTCGCCGCCTCAACCATCGGCGCCGACGACATCGACGACGACGGCCGAGATGTTGTCGCGCGCACCGGCGATCAGCGCGTCGTCGATGGCGCTTCCGACGGCCTCCTGCGGGGTGCCGTGACCGACGGCGTGGCCGAGCCCGGCCTCGCCGAGCGCTCCGACCAGCCCGTCGCTGCACAGGACGAAGCGGTCCCCCGGCCGGATCGTCCCCTCGACCCAGTCCGCCGCGAACGCATCCTCCGCCCCGACAGCACGGGTGACCATCCTGCGGCCCTCGCGGGTCACGTGGTCCTGCGTCAGGGGCCGGAGCGCATGGCCGCGCAGGAGATAGGCGCGGCTGTCCCCGACCCAGACCACGGCGTAGCGGCCCCGGTGGACGAGGAGCGCCACCACGACGGCCGCCACGATCTCCTCGGGCCCGAGCCGGCGGGCACGAGCCCGCAGGGCGGCGTTCGCCTCCAGGAGGAGATGGTCGATCTCCGCCCGCTCCGGCGCGCGGCCGAGGGGGGCCGGCATCGCTTCCAGCCGGTCGGCGACGACGCCGGCCGCGTAGTCCGCCGCCGCATGGCCGCCGGCGCCGTCGACCACCGCCCACAGGCCGAGGTCCGACCGGTTCACCACGGCATCGTCGTTGCGCCGCCGCCGCGTCCCCTTGTGCGACCGGGCGGCGCCGACGAGCTTGACCAGCCCCGGATCGGGCTCCGGTTCCGGGGGCCCGGCGGGCTTCGACGCGGCGGGCGGCCCGGCCCGCAGGCCCTCGTGCCAGCCCCATTCGCGCCAGCGCCCGTCGAGCAGGGCGGCGAACTGCTCGGGTTCCGGCGCCGCGTCATGGAGGAGCAGGGACGGCGCCACGGTGCTCGAGCCTCGCGTCCACCAGGCGGAGAAGGGTCGGTTCGTCCCCGCCAGCATCGCCTCGACGGCGTCGGCATAGGCCTGGATCGGGCCATCCGCGCCGTCGCGCGCGAAGCGGCTCGGGTTCGGCCGGGCCGGCTCGTCCGGTATCGGGGCCGGCGGGCCGAACGCGCGCACGGCCTCCTCGAAGGCCTCGAAATCGTAAGCGTCGTCGAGACAGCTCCGGGCCAGGGCCTCGACACCGTCGAACCAGGCTTCGGCGGCGCGCACGAGCCGCCACGGGCTGGCCAAGCCCGGAAGTTCGAGGGCGATCACCAGGGGAAAATAGCGACCGACCCGGTCGACGGAGGGCATCAGGACGCCGGCCGTGGCATGCGGCCCGAGGGTCCCGGGGCCGGCGACGAAGCGCCAGACCGGGGCGACGAGATAGGTCGGCAACCACTCCGTTCCGAGCTGGCGCCGGCTCGTCACGATGGCGCGGGACAGCCATTGGTCGAGGGCGGCCTGCAGGGCCTGACCCAGGCGGCGGTTCACGAAGTCGCCCCGGGTCGGGACCTTGCCGAAGAAGCCGAGCTGCGGCGGGCCGGGCGGCGCGGCGTCGGCCGCGCGCTTCACGGGCATGGGCCACGCCCCCCCGTCATGGAAATCTCGGGCAGCGGAAGCTCCGCAGGGCCGCGAGCCCGAACGGATTCGGCAGCGCCAGGCTGCGGATCTCGAAGGTCACGGCGTGGCTCGCCGTGCCGTAGGTCACCCGGGTCCGGTCCGGCGCGACGGCCTCCGCGCGGCCGGCATCGAGGAGCCGGAGCAGGGCCCAGGGTCCGGTGAAGGAGAGGGCCTCCGGGGCGCCCGGCTGCACGCTCACCCGCGCCGCCGGGCCGGCGAGGCCCGGCGTCGGCCAGGTGAAGCGCAGGGGGCGCGCGCTGCCGCGCGAGAAGGCCGCCTCCTGGCCGTCGCTGACGAACGAGGCGGCCGTCGCCTCGGCGTCCAGGCGGATCGGCGTCACCTCGAAGGCCAAGGCGGGCTGCGCCCCGGCCGCCGGAAAGAAGGCCTGCCGGATCTCGTCCGCATCCTCGAAGCTGCGCAGGAGGGCGGCGCTGCCCGCCGATCGCCATCGCCAGGGCTTCGCCGTCCCGTCGACGGCATCCGCCATGTGGGTGCGGAAGAAGGTGGCGAAGACGCCCTCCGGTCCGAACACCGCGGCGAACTCCCCCAGCGGCGTATCGGCCGCCGCATTCCGATCGAACGGGAAGCGCCTGTCCGTCGCGGCGCGGCAGGCCTGCTCGCCGGCCCGGCTCCAGCGGCGGGCGAGATCGACCACCTGCGCCTTGCCCTCGGCTCCCGCGATGAGGGTCTCGTCGAGGGCGATCGGCACCAGGGGACGCGCCAGCATCGCCGCGACGTGCCCGTCGAGGCTCGTCCGCAGGACGGCGTGCTTCTCCTCCGGGTAGAGCCGCGCGAACAGCCCCTCGAGCCGCGCGTCGGCGAAGGGCTTGTCGAGGGAGTCGGCGCCGCCGAGCATGCGGTAGAGACGCAGGGTCTCGCCGATATCGGCTCCGGCCGATCCGGAATCCGCATCCTTCGCGCCCCTATCCTTGCTTACCGCGTCCTTGCTCCCCGCGTCCTTGGCACCCAAGTCGGCGACACCGGCCTGGATCGATTCGCGGACCAGCCTCGGCGAAGCTGCGCCGGCCACGCCCGGGACGGCCTCCCGCGCCACGGCGGCGGGCGGCCGGGGCATTCCTCTCGGCACCACCGGCGCGTCCGGGTTCGGTTTCTGGGCAGCGTCGGCGTCCCCGGCCGCGCCGGCCTCGCGCAGGGCGTTCCCGAGCGCGACCAGGATGCGCGGCAGCAGGAAGCCCGTCAGGGCGCGCTCGTAGAGGTTGGCCCGCCCGGCCGAGATCTTCTCCGCCTGGTCGAAGGTATCGAGCAGACTTGGAGTGCCGGCCTCGGTGAAGGGCGTGGCCGCATCGCGGGCCTGGCTCAGCACCACTTCGGCGCGCACGAAGTCGGTATCCGCCACGGCCTCGACGGGCAGGGTCCCGGCCCCGGCGGTGTAGACGGCGAGGCGCGCATCGGTGTCCGAGAGCATCCGCTCCTGGCGCAGGTAGGCGACGAGCCAGGTCAGGGACAGGCCGAGGACGAGGGCCGCGGCCAGGCCGCCCGCCGCGGAGCGCAGGATCCTGCGGCGGCGCTCCAGGGCCGGATTGGTCGAGACGAGGTTCGCCTCGTTGAAGATCACCTCCCGCAGCAGGCGCGCGAGGAAGTAGCTGTGCTGCCCGTCCGCCGAGGCGGCACCGAAGCGCGGCAGGTCGATGGCGAAGCGCTGGCTCGCCGAACGCGTCACGAGGTCGAGGCCGCTGCCGCTCTGCTCGGCCGAGGCGAGGTAGAGGCCGCGCAGCCGCGGCGGGGCGTCGAAGCGCGAGGACGCCGCGATCTCGCCGATGGTCTCGTGGAGCGGCTCGGCGATGAGGGCGAGCTGGCTCGGAAAAGCGAAGATCTGCGCGCGCCGCTCGGGGTCCGTCTCGGCCTGCAACCGGTCGAGGAGGAGTTGGTCGAGGCGTCCGACGAGCCGGTCGAAGGCGGAGCCGAACCGGTCGGCGAGGTCGCGGCCCTCGATCCCGCCGCGCGGCGGCGGCAGGGTGACGCCCCAGACCTGCTCGCGGCCGGTCCGGGCCATGTCGTCGAAGAAGGCCGTGAATCCGGCGAGGCGGTCCGCCTTGGTCAGCACGAGATAGACCGGCACGCGAAGGCCGAAGGCCTCGTCGAGTTCCCGCAGGCGCTTGCGGATCGTCCGGGCGTGATGCAGCCGCTCGGTGGCGGAGGCCTGCACCAGCAGGTCCATCCCGACCATCACGATGGCGCCGTTGAGGGGCTGGCGCCGCCGGTGCTTGCGCAGCAGCGTGAGGAACCCGCGCCAGCCCGCCGCATCGGCCTCGCCGTCGCCCTCCTGCGCGGTGTAGCGCCCGGCGGTGTCGATCAGGATGGCCTCGTCCGTGAACCACCAGTCGCAGTGGCGGGTGCCGCCGACGCCCTCGACGGATTCGCCGACGCTGTCGGCGAGGGGAAAGCGCAGGCCGGAATTGCGCAGGGCCGTGGTCTTGCCGGAGCCGGGCGGGCCGATCAGCGCGTACCAGGGCAGCGCGTAGACGGAGGCGCGCCCCATGGTCTTGCGCAGGAGCTTCAGGGCGTCGCGCAGCCGCGACTTCAGTTCGGCGACGTCGTCGGCCGCGGCCCGGGCGGGATCGGCCTCGGCCCCGGCCGCGACGGCGTCGATGAGCGCCGCGTCGCGCCGCTGGCCCCGGACGAGGCGGACGAGGCAGTAGAGCACGAAGCCGACGGCGATCGCCCCCACCGCGTACAGGCGGGTCTCGAAGCGCTCGAACGGCCGCCAGCGGCCGAACGAGACGCCGTCGCCGTAGAAGAACACCACGCAGGCGGCGACGAGCGCCCAGATCAGGGCGACCAGCCACCAGGCCTTGACCCGGCTGGCATAGGTCGTCGCGTAGGACCGGATCTCGTAGATCCAGTTGAGGATGTTCATGGCGTGGCTCCCGCCCTCGACGGTCCCGGGGCCGGTGCGCCCGATGCAGGACCGTCCGATGCAGGACCGTCCGACACGCCCCGGGCCGGCGTGTTGCGGCGGATCAGGAGTTCGGTGCGCCGGTTCTCGGCCCGTCCCTCGCGGGTGTTGTTCATGGCGATGTTCTCGGCAGAGTCGTTCGGGCGGATCGGCTGCGCCTCGCCGCGGCCCTCGGCCCGGATCGCGTCGCTGCCGATGGAGCGGCCGAGGATGGCCGCCACGGCCTCGGCGCGGGCGACCGAGAGCTGGTAGTTCGAAGGGAACCGCACAGTCTGGATCGGGACGTTGTCGGTGTGCCCGACCACCTGCACCGTGACGTCGTCCGTCCGGATCGCCGCGCCGACGCGCTCGAACAGCTGGACGAAGGCGGGAGCCACCGTCGCGCTGCCCGACTCGAACAGTCCGGCGTTGCGGATGCGCACGATCGCGCCGGAGCCGCTCGGCTCGACGTCGATGGCGCCCCGGTCGATCTCCGGCTTTAGCACGCGCCCGAGCCCGGCCGCGAGGGATGTGTCGGATGCCGGGGGCGCTTCGGCGATCGGTTCCGCCGGAGCTCGGGCCGACGGCACGCGACGCAGGCTCGGCGTCCCGCGCGGCGGCGCGTCGAGAAAGGCCGCGAAGGTCGCGTCCGAGCGCCGGTTGACGGCCCATTGCAGGGCGAGGAACAGGCCCGCGAGGGCGAGGATGCCGAGTCCGGCCCCCGCCCAGAGCAGGAGCTGCCCGCGGATCGGGGGCAGGCGCGCATCGACGCCGCGCCACTCGGGCGACAGTTCGCGCTCCACCGGCCCGCGCAGGGTGCGGTAGAGCCCCTCCCGGATACGCCCGATCTCGAGATGCCCCTGCGGATGCACCCGCATCCGCCCCTCGAAGCCGAGGGAGAGGCAGTGGTACATGAGCAGCAGCACGTCCCGGTTCGAGCCGGGGTCCTTGTGCAGGTGCGCCAGGAGGTCGAAGAAGCGCTCACCGCCCGTCACGTCGGTGTGGAAGGTCGAGACCATGCCCTGCCGCGCCCACAGGCTGTAGGCGCCCCAGGACGAGTTCAGCACCACGTCGTCCACCGTCGCGCAGAGGGCGTAATGCGCAGCCTGCGCCCGCTCGCGCGTGACCGCGACGCCGAGGATCGCCGCCTCGAAGGCCTTGACGGCGGCGATCACCTTGAGGCGCAGGGCCTCGAGATCCGGCGGGCTCGACAGGCTGCGCAGGCGTCCGACGAGGCTGAGGATCGGCAGGGCGGCCGCCACCATCGGGGGCACGCCGGACCGGGCGAGATCGAGGCTGCCGAGGGTCTCGATGGCCGCGTCCGGGGGGGCCGCCGCCGGCTGCGGGTCCACCCGGAGCACGGGCTGGGGACGCACCCCGCCGGGCGTCGGCTTGACCACCGTGGATTCACCCGCAAGCCCGCGGGCCTCAGCTTCCGACACCGTTCGCTCCCGCTCGCTCCAAGGTCGTCCACCGGCTCGCGACGGCCCGCGGGCGCGGGCCGCGGCCGACCGCTCCGCGCACGGCCGAGGTCACCCGCGACACTGCGCCAAAACCACCGCCCGCCCCAAGGGAAATTCTACCGAGGATCGCATAAAACCGAACAGACACCGTTTGCGTGTTTCGCGCTCAGCCCTTGATCGCCCACAGTTCGAGTTCGAGATCGGGGAAATTGCCGGCGAGGTGGATGGCGACCGCACTCGAATGCTCGAGTTCCCGCCAGAGCGGGCCGGTGGTGTCGAGCTCGAAGTAGACCGTGCCGCCGCGATAGGGGAGCTGGCGCGGCGCGACGGCGAGGGGCCTGACCGCGATGCCCGGCAGGGCGACGTTGACGAGCTGGGCGATCTGCTCGACGGGACCGATCTTGACCTGGTTCGGCAAGGACCGCCGCAGGCTCTCGGCCGGCATGTTGGCGCGCACGGCGAGGACGAACCCGGCGCCGAGCAGCAGGGAGCGGTCGTTGATCGCGCCCACCCGCACGCCGTGGCGGCGCTCCTGAAGGTCGATGGGCACGGCCACCTGATCCAGGAGTGCGGAGAGCGCCGCCCGCAGGTCGGAGAAGACCGTCGCGAACGTCGCCGCCAGATCCTCGTGGGAATAGTCGGGAAAGCGCGTGGCGCGCTTCGAGGGCGCCGTGAAGGTCGCGAGTTCGCCCGCCAGGGCGAGGCAGAAGCCGTAGAACGCCTCCGGCGGCAGACGACCCGCCTGGGCCGCCGCGTGGCGCAGGGGCGGATCGGCCCGGTTTAGGGCCTGGAGGAGCAGGAAGTCGGCGACCTCGGCGGTGCCGCGCACCGTCGGGTCGGCGATCCGGGCCGCGATGGCTTCGGCCCGATGCGAGACGAGACCCTGCAGCTCGTTGACGAGGGCGGCCAGGGGCGCCTGCGCGGCGCAATTGAGGCAGGGCGCGATGAACCGGTCGTCGAGGACGATGCTGAGGTCGGAGCGGACCTCGACCACCCGGGCGACGGCGAGGCGTTCCGTGCCCGCGAGCGGTCCGTTCGACGGGGCATAGGCGAGGCGCAGGCGCCCCACTTCAAGGCTCGCGCTCGTGAAGCTGTCGCCGTTGGCGTCCGGCGCGTCGTAGGCGGTCCGCCGCAGGCGGGTGGCGGCGTCCTCGCGGCGCTCGGCGCCGATCTCGGGACTTCCCGGCTGGCGCATGGGAATCGCGAGGTAGATCGTGACGTCGCGGGTGCCGGGCAGCAATTCGAGGGGCGGCGGGAGGTCGGCGTCGCCGGGCGCCTCGAAGGGGGTTCCATCGGGGAAGATGCCCCGGGCGTGCGCGACCGCGAAGCGCCCGGCGCCGAGGGTCTCGCGATTGATGCCGATGTCCGAGAAGCCCCAGGGATAGGGCGCGAGGTCCCGCGTCAGGCCGCGCACGAAGCGTTCCGTCCAGCGGTCCGCCTGCTGGAAGTGCTGGACGCGGAGGAACATGCCCTCCGACCAGACCACACGGTTCTCGCTCAGCATGGATCGGGGCTCCGGGGCTCTGTCAGGTCCTGCGGGCGTAGGCCCGACGCAGCGGCGTCAGCACGACGTCGGCCGCGGGGGCGTCGGGCGCGCCGCAGAGGTTGGCGTGAAGGGCGACGTAGCGGTCCCACGAGGCGGCGCGCAGGAGCGGGCCCACGGCGAGGCGGGTCCGCTCGCGGGCCGCGTCCTCGAGGAATTCGGGCTGGATCTGCGCGCCGAGATCGGCGGCGGCCTCGCCGACGGAGAGGCCGAGGGCACGGCTCGCCTGGGCGAGGCGGGCGAGGCGGCCGGTAAGTTCGTCCGTCGCCCCGGCATCCCCCATCGCGAGGGCGGCGGCGAACAGGGAGGCCAGGTCGGCCCCCGACGTCTCCCGGTCGGACAGGCCGAGGTCGCGTTCGGCGGTGCGATGCACCGCCTCGAGGGCGGCGAGGACGTCGATGAGGCGACGCAGGATCTGCCCGCTGCGGACCATCGCGGCGCGGTCGCGGGCGGGCGCGACGCCCTCCGGCATCAGGCCGCCGAGGCCGGCGCCTTCCACCAGGGCGGCCTGCGCATCGCCCCAGCCGGGTCCCGCGGCGGCGCCCGACGCGGGCGGCGCATCGTCGCCCAGATCCCAGTCGGCCGGCAGGATCGCCCGGACGCCGCCGAGCTGCAGCGCCTCGCTCACCGGCGAGAGGTGCTCGCTGCGGCTGGCGAAGTCGCTCAACGGCTGGAGCATGGCCTTGGGCTCGTCCGTCAGGGACGTCGCGGGCGGAGCCTGCCAGCCGAAGGGCTGCACGACCTGCGCATCGACGGCCCCGCCCGGCAGGGTCGAGAGCCAGTCGCTGGCGCTGCCGCCGAGGCTGCGCGCGGCGCGGCCCTCGCTCGCCTCGCTGGTGCCAGCGAGGATCCCGGTCACGCCCTCGGCGGTGCCGGGCGCGATCCGGTCCGTCCCGCCACGCGGGTCGGGCAGGGTCGCGTCGGCGGTCCGATCGAGGGCGATGCGATAATCCCCGATGCGGAAGACGTCGCCCGGCCCGAGGAGGCGCCGCTGGTCCCGTCCGACGGGGCGCGTGTCGGCGGCGAAGAACACCCCGTTGCTCGACAGGTCCACGAGGTACAGGCCATCGGGTCCGTTCTCGATCCGGCAATGCACCTTGGAGATGTGGCGGTCGGGATCGGCGAGGATCCAGTCGTTGTCCGGCGCCCGGCCGATGGCGAACGGACAGGCGGACGGTTCGAGGCGCCGCGGGTCGATCCCCGGAACGCCCGCGGGCGTCTGCAGGACGCGCAAGGTGAACGTCATCGTCCCATGAGGCTCCGCCGGAGCCCCCGTTTCGTGAACCCCCGAATCCTGCGATTCCCCGCCCGCACCGCTAGTTCGCCCGCATCCGGACGCGGGTGTCCCGCTCGCTTCGGCCCGAGCCGTAGACGGCGTCGCGCGGCAGGGCCGGCGGCTCGAGGAAGACGACGCCGATGCCCAGGCCCGGGGCGCCCGCGATGGTGGCCGGCTTGTTGAAGTTCTGCGCGCCGATGGCGGTGGCGGCCTGGCCCAGGGGCAGGAGCGCGCCGATGGCGGCCTGCGTGCGGATGCCCCCGCCCTGCGAGGAGACCGCGAGGCCCGTGCCCGGGTCGATGGCGATGTTGCGGTTTCCCTGCAGCAGGAGTTGGCCGGCCTGGCCGGCGCCCTGGATCAGCGCCCCCGCGAACAGGCCGGCGTAGCGTTCGAAGACGTGCTGGTCGACATCGTTCGAGACGCCCGTGCGCGCGTCGCGGGCCGAGATCGCATAGGCCTTCAGGGGGAACTGGCGCCCGTCGTTGAGGACCATCTGGCTGAACTGGATCGCCGCCTGGTTGCTGCTGTAGACGATCTGGCCGATCAGGCGGACGCCGTGCAGGGGGCCGGGCCGCTGCGCCCCGTCGACATCGTAGATCGTGGCGAAGATCGGCGCCTGCGGATCGTCGGAATTGAAGCCCTGGTCGAGGGACGCGTAGACCGTGTCGCCGGCGCGCGCGACGGCGTAGCGCCGGACCGGCGCCCCCCCGAACTGGCCGTTCGGACCGGCCTGCCCCGGATATCCCCCCTGCCCCGGATATCCCCCTTGCCCCGGATAAGCATTCTGGCCCGGATAACCGCCCTGGCCTTGCGAACCGCCGCCATAGCCCGCCTGCCCCGGGGCGCCGCCCGGCCCAGCGGAGCCGCCCGGAGACCCGGACTGGCCGCCGCCGGCGCCGCCGAAGCCGCCCGGCTGTGCCCCCGCCTGCGGGTAGGTCGCCTGCTGGATCGGTGTGCCGCCGCTTGGTGCGGGCGATCCGCCGCTGCGGGTCGGGCCGGCACCGGAGATCCCACCGCCGCCCGCTCCCTCGGCCCGCCCGTAGCGCTGCAGGGTGAAGCCGCCGCTCGGTGGCGCCATCAGCGCCTCGATCTGAGCGTTGATCCGCGCCTCGATCGCCGGGTCCGAGAGCGCCTGACCGGGGGGTCCCTGGTAGACGACGCTCGGTGCGGCCGGCGCCTGCCCCGGCAGCGACCCTTGCGTGAACGGCATCGCCGCCTGGGGCGGCGGCTGGACGGGGCTGGCGGGCGCCTGGACAGGGCTGGCGGGCGCCTGGACAGGGCTGGCGGGCGCCTGGACAGGGCTGGCGGGCGCCTGGACAGGGCCGGCAGGCGCCTGGACCGTGCCGGCAGGCGCCTGGACCGTGCCGGCGGGTGCCTCGGCCTGGACGCGGATCAGCAGGGTGGCGTCGGGTGTCGCGCCGGCCAGAGCCGCACCGAAACCGAGGGCCAGGACGAGGGATGGCATCGTTTCACCTAGTCACGAGGGCGGGGTCACGAGGGCGGAGACACGCGGACGGGGTCGCACGGCATGCGGCCGATCCGAGGCGGTCCCGGTCCGGCGAACGGAATCAGTACGCGATGGTGACGGCGCGCTCGCGGCCCTCGGCATCGGTCACGAGAAGGCGCGGCACCGGCCGGTCGAAGCGCCAGACCCGCAAACCATCCGTGGTCTGGGCCATGGCGTCCTGAACCGGGTTCACGACGACGACGGGTCCGCGCACGTAGAGCCGCCCGCCGTAGCTCCAGGCCGACACCACGGGGTCGTCGACCCGCAGGCGCAGGGCGGACCGGGGCGGGACGCCGGTGCCGAAATCGTCCATCAGCCGGTCGGGGTCCGGCGGGCCGCCCGCGCGCCGAACCCGGGTCGAGACGAGGCGCGCGGGGCCGGCATCCGCCCCCGCGGCGGCGGCCACGAGCGCCGTGTGCCGGGCGTTGACGGGCCCCTCCCGGAGCAGCCGGCTCGCCGCCGCGGTGGACGCGGCCTCGGCGTCCGGCACCCGGCCGGCGGCGGAGGCACCGCGCCCGCGGACCGTGATGGCGACGGGCAGGTCCACGGTCTCGATCCCGCGCCCGCCGCTGCGCACGATCAGCACGATCGGCAGGGGGTAATTCTCGATGGTGATCGAGATGTTGCCGTAGGTGGAGACCCGGCAGGGCATGATGTGGATGGTGCTGGGGCGCTCGGCCGGCGCCACGGCCTGGCCGCCGCAGCCGCCGCCGTCGACGGCGAACATGCGTGGGTCGTAGGCGGTCGCGGTGATCGGCCAGGGATGGCCGCCACCGTCGAGGATCGTGATCGGCGTCACCATCCCGAAGGCGAGGTGCACGACCTGGGGCGCCGCCATGTCGACCTGAGGCTGGATGCTCATCAGCTTCGGCCGGACCTTGGGCGGCGGCTCGTCCGAGTAGCCCGACGCCATGGCGGCGCTCTGCGCATCGATGATTCGGTTTCGGATCGCTCCGATGTTCCCGGGGGTGAGGATCGCACCGCCCGACCGGTCGGTCATTGCGCTCTGGAGCGCGGAGACCTCGGCCGGCGTGAGCTCGCGCGGCGGCGGAGGCGTCGCGGCCCGCTGCGCCTGGGGGGCCGGGCCGGGGGGCGCAGAAGCCGAGGAGGGCCCAGAAGCCGAGGGCGGCGCGGGAGCCTCGCCCGCGACCGGGCGGGCGGGTTCGGCCTGCGCCACCTGGGTCGCGGCACGCGCCTGCGCCAGGGCCGGCGCCGCTCCGCCCGGCGCCAGAACGCAGAGCCACACCACCAGGGGTGGCGAAAATTTCCTGCTGATCAAGCCCGAAAGCCTCTTCGCCTCACGCACGTCACCACCCCTCGGTTGTGGCGGGATCGGCTCACCTGCCGTGCTTCGGCGCCGAAACGCAATGCCATTCCTGCCACACCCCGGGTTTTCGGCAACAACTCGGCGGAGCGGGAACGGCTGAAAATCGCAGGGCGCCCGGGACCGTGCTTCGGTTCTGTGCTCCCCCGGACACAGGGCCCGGCAATCACCAGCGGACCCTCCGAAGCGGATTGACGCGGGCGCTTCCGAACGGGGATGACAACTTCTGGTTATTGCAGGGAGCCCGGGTATGAAGTCGCTACGCCTGCTCGTCCTGGTTGCGTCGGCCCTCGGCCTTCAGGCCTGTTCCTCGACAGGCGGCACGGGCTCGCCCGAGAGCACGCAAATCTTCCTCAAGGACGAGATGGGCCGGCGCGGTCTATGAGGCTCGTTCGTCCGCTCCTCGCCGCGACGGTGTCGCTCGCTCCGGTCGCCGCGACCGCTCAGGTGAATCCGATCCTCGCGGCGACGCAAGCCGCGGCCCCTTTCGTGCCCGGCGCCTTCGCCCCCGCGCCCTATCCCTACGGGGCTCCGGCCGGGTACGGCGGCTTCTATCCTCCCCCGTATCCCGGCTACGGATCGCCCTACCCCGCCACCAATCCCGCCCTGAACCAGATCACCCAATCGCAGGGGAGCCCGAACGTGCCGAGCCGCGCCGGCGCGACGCAGATGCAGGGTCTGCTCGGCGGTGGCCAAGGGGGCGGTCAAGGGGGCGGTCAGGGCGGCGGCGGCCAGGGAGGAGGATCCGGCGGTGGCGGATCGCCGGGCGGCGGCGGCGCCGCGATGCTTCCCGCGCCCGATCCGGACACCAGCTACGAATTGCTGCAGGATCCGGGCTCGCCGGTCTACGGCCGCTACGGCGGCCTGCGCTCGAAGAACGGCGACATCCGCCAGCAGGTGATCGCCCAGGCGGCCCGCGGCGTCGGCGTGCGCCAGGGCTTCGCGGACGAGACGGCCCGGATCAACGCCGAACTCGACGGCGCCTACGGCGCGGCCCTCGACCGGCGCTACGACTTCGCGCCCCTGATGATCGACCGTACCCTGGTGCCGCCCGTCATCGTCGAGCTGCGCCGCCTCGGGGAGCGGGCCGACGACCGGCGGCTCTACCTCACCCTGGGCGCCTTCGAGATCGTGCGGCCGGCCCGCCTCGCCCTCGCGCCTCCGGGCTGGCGCGACTACCTCTACAACACGGGCGTGCCGCCGACGCTGCCGCCATCGGCCTCCGAGGTCCGGCCCGAGGGCGGCGCCGAGGAGGGCGTCTGGGGGATCGCCTTCGAATCCGGCGTCGCGGTCGGGATCGCCGAGGCGCGCGCCAGCTTCACCGCCAACCTCGACCGCCTCGAGCGGGACCATGCTGGGATGGGCCGCTATCACGACCTCGCCCGCAGCGGCGCCGTCAGCCTGCCCGTGGTCGGAACGTCGGCCCGCCGGGTGCGCGTGGCGGCGGACGGCGCACGCGCCTTCGTGGGCGAGCGCGTCGTCAGCCTGCAGGTGAGCCCCCGGTTTCGCGCCGCAGCCCCCGCCGCCTTCCGTTGAGGCGCTTCGCGCGCCGCACCGTCCTGGGCGGTCTCCTCGCCGGAGCATGGCCGGGCGACGCCGCCTATGCCGACGCCCTCGCGTCCCTGCGTGACCGGCCCAACGGCCGTGACCGTCTCTGGCTGCGCCGCGCCGACGGCTCGGAGATCGTCAGCCGGTTTCGGGACCCGTCCGGCGCCTACGACCGCGCGCAGATCCTCCTGCTGTCATGGTTCATGCGCGACATCCGCGACGACGAACGGGCGGTCTGGATGGAGCCGCGCCTGTTCGACCTCCTCGCCTCGGTCCAGTCGAGCATGGCGGCGGTCCACGGCGCCCCGCTCCCCCTCCTGGTGACCAGCGGCTACCGGACCCCGGCCCACAACGCCGCCCTGGAGAACGCGGCGCGCCAGTCGATGCACGTCTACGGCTATGCCGCCGACGTGCAGGTGAAGGGCTACGCTCCCCGCGCCGTCGCCCTCGCGGCCTCCTTCGTCTCGGACGGCGGCATCGGCCTCTACGACAGCTTCACCCATCTCGATGTCTGGACCCGCCGCAGTTGGGGCGGCGAAGCCAGGAAGCCGCCGGAGCCGTCGCCCTGAGCGGGGGCGGAGTGGTTCTTCCGCGGCGCGGGCCGTCGGTCGCCCCGGCGCCCGCGATCACGCGACACCCAGTCCCCTCAGTGCGGGCTCTCCACGGCGAAACTCCGGATCGCCGGGTCGAGCGAGGTCTCGAACGCGACCGGCTCCGGGCCGGCGCCGAGGTGCGCGACGGCCTCGATCCGGATGCGCAGCAGGCGTTCGAGGGGATCGCGGCCCTTGACGACGCTCACCCGCACGGAGTGGAACCGCGGCTCGAACGCCTTGATGGTGGCTTCGAGGGCGCGGGCGAGGTCGGTGCGCTGCTCGGCCGTGGCGAGCGGCGCGCCGACGAAATCCTCGACGCCGTAGCCGGGCAGCGCTCCGCGCAGGGCGGTGAAGGCCGCCGGCAGGGTCGTGGGCCTCCGGCGGGTGTTGAGGAGCGATTCGAGGTCGCGCCGGAAGCCCTCGCGGATGCGGCGCAGCGCGTCGCTCCGCGCCCGCGGCGGGTCCGCCGCCCGCTCGGGCTCGTCGTCGATCAGCCGATCGAGGAGGGAGGCCTGGAGGCGCATGCCGCGGCTCAGCGCGGCGCGAAGGCGACGCGGCCGAGGCTCAGGAACTCGCGCACCGCCTCGCCGACGAGCCAGACGCGCTGGCCGCGCCCCCGCACCGTGCCGCCGGGCAGGTCGATCCAGGCGGTCTCGCGGGCGAGACGTGCCGCCTCGCCGGCCTCCGGATCGTGATACTGCGCCAGGACGAGGAAGGTGGTCTCGCGTCCGTCCACGAGGCGCGCCTCGGCCCGGCGCCAGAGCAGGTCGGTCGGGCGCCGGGGCGGCGCGAACACCAGGCTCTCGACCCGCTCCGGCGCGAGCCAGAGGTAGCGCCCGGCGAGCGTCAGCGCCTCGAATCCGGCCTGAGACAGGTCGCACACGTCGCGGACCTCCTGCATCGCGCCCGCGTCGACGGCGGCCAGAATCGGCGGCATCGCCTCGAGGGCGAGGCGTGCGGCCTCGGCGGCCGCGGCATCGCCCGCCCGCACGGCGAGGGCCAACCGCATCGCCCCCCCCTGACGCGCGGTCGGGCCGTCGATGAAATCCGGGAGGGCGCCCTGGCGGTGCCAGGCCTCCCGCGCCACGGCGGCCCGCAGCAGGTGGCGCATGGCGACGAGGGCCGTGGCCTCGGCCGGCGCGTGTTCCATGGCGACCTGAAGCTGCGCTTCGGCCCGGTCGAGGGCGCCGGCGAGCACCAGCAGTTCGGCCAGGGCGAGGCGCGCCGCGGCCTGCGTCGGCCGGGCCTTCACGCCCTGCGAGGCGACCGCGATCGCATCGTCGAGGCGCCCGGCGTCGAGGAGGTCGGCGAGACCGGTCGGCGCGTCGTCGGTCGTGGTCATGGTCAGGCCTCTGGCGGGGGAAACGGCGTCACGCGCCGCTCTGTGCGGTGGTGACCTCGGCGACGAGCTGGAAGCTCGCCGCGACGTCGTCGAGCTGGAAATGCGGCTGCAGGCGCAGGGTGCACCCGAGCACGCCGGGGCGGCCGGGGATCTCGCGTACTTCGACGCCGGCGTCGCGCAGCGGATAGCGCGCCTTCAGTTCCGGAGCGGCCGTGTCGTTGCCCAGGCGGTACCGGCCGAGCCAGTCGACGATCAGGCGCTCCACCGCGGGGGCGTCGCCGAGGCGCCCGACCTGATCGCGCATCATCACCTTGAGCGTATGGGCGAAGCGCGCGGCGCAGAGCACGTATTGCAGCATGGCGGCGAGCCGGGCGTTCTCCTCGGCCGCGGCGCCCAGGCTATGGGGCGGCCGATGCAGGGACGGGTTGGCGTTGAACACCAGGGAGGCCGTGAACGGCACCCAGCCCACCGGGATGATGCCTTGGTCCGACAGCTGGCGTTCCTGGCTGGCGGTGAGGCGGATCTCCACGGGGGGCTGCGCGGCGAGGCCCGGCCGATCGGTGCCGAAGGAGAGCGTCGGCAGGTCGGTGACGAGGCCGCCGCCATCCTGGTCCTGCGGGGCGCCGCGCAGGTCCGCGAACCAGCCCGACAGTCCGAAGGCGCGCAGGACGACCCGGGCGAAGGCGTAGATCGGGCTGCCCCACAGGAGGGCGTGGCCATCGGCCCGCACATCCTCCTCGAACGGGAAGCCGTCCACCCGGCCGCGATGGTGGGCGCGGTGCGGCCGGCGCATGAGCACGCGCGGCGCCAGGATGCCGAGGAACCGGCAATCCTCCGTCTCGCGCAGGCTCTTCCAGCGGAGGAAGTCGGGTCCGTCGAAGGCGCCGCCGAGCTGCGGCAGCCCGTCGAGGTCCGTGAAGGCGTCGACCGCGAGGGTTTCGGGCCGCAATGCGGTGAGGAACGGCGCGAAGGCCGCGGCCGCCACGCCGGCGATGCCCTTGAGCGCGGCGATGTCGTCGGTGCGGTCGACGGGATCGAAGCGGTGGCCGACCGCATAATCGCCGAGCAGCAGCCCGAACGGCTCGCCCCCCGGCATGCCGAATTCCTGCGCGTAGACGAGCTCGAACAGGCGGCTCTGATCGAACTCGACCGCCCGCTCGAAATCCCGGCACAGGTCGCGCCAGGACACCGAGAGCAGTTTGACCTGGACGTCGCCCGTCTCGGTCGCCACCCCGACCAGGTAGGCGAGACCGCGCCAGCGCGCCTCGAACGCCTGGAACTCGGCATGATGCAGGATCGCGTTGACGGACGTGTTGAGCGCGCGGTCGATCAGCGCGACGAGGCGGTCGGCCTGCCTGCGCGCGGCCGCGCCATCGGACGGGGCCGCCTGCCCCATCCCCCCGAAGGACGATGCGGGCTGTGCGCGGTCCGCGTCGAGCACCGGGCGATCAGCCCTGCCGCGGGATGCGGGCCACCATGCGCAGGGAGGTCGTGAGCTCCTCCATCTGCAGCCAGGGCCGCATCCACGTGATGGCGTTGTAGGAGCCGGGGCGGCCGGGGATTTCCTGGACCTCGACCTTGGCCTCGCGCAGGGGATAGCGGGCCTTCATCTCCGCGCCGGCGTCGTCGTTGGCGTTGACGTAGTTGCCGATCCAGCGGTTGAGCCACTTCTCGCAGTCCTCGGCCTCCATGAAGGAGCCGATCTTGTCGCGGGCGATGACCTTCAGGTAGTGCGCGAACCGCGCGGTGGCCATGATGTAGGGCAGCCGGGACGAGATCGCGGCGTTGGACGTCGCCTCCGGGCGATCGTACTTCTCGGCCTTGTGGGTTGTCTGCGCGCCGAAGAACACGGCGTAATCGGTGTTCTTGTAGTGGCAGAGCGGCAGGAACCCGAGCTTGCCGAGTTCGGCGTCGCGCCGGTCGGTGATGCCGACCTCGGTGGGGCATTTGAGGTCGAGGTCGCCATCGTCGCTCTGGAAGACGTGCATCGGCAGGGATTCGACCTTGCCGCCGCTCTCGGCGCCGCGGATGGCGGTGGCCCAGCTGGTCTTGGCGAAGGCGTCGGTCAGGCGGGCGCCGAGGACGAACGCGGCATTCGACCAGCAATACTGCGCGTGGGTGAGGGATGTGCGCTCGCCGACGAGCCCGCCGGGCGTCTCCTCGAAATCGAACTCGTCCACCGAGCGGGTCTCGCGGCCGTAGGGCAACCGCGCGAGGACGCGCGGCATGGTCAGGGTGACGAAGCGGGAATCCGGCGAATCCCGGTAGGAGCGCCACTTGGCGTATTCCACCGTGTCGAAGATCTTCTCGAGGTCGCGCGGCCGGGCGAGATCGCGGAAATCCTCGAAGCCGAACAGCTTCGGGCTCGCGGCGGCGATGAAGGGCGCGAACGCGGCACCCGCCACGCCCGAGAGCCCCTGCAGCATCTCGATGTCCTCGAAGTGGTTCGAGAACTCGTAGTTGCCGATGAGCGCGCCGTACGGCTCGCCGCCGGGGGTGCCGAACTCGTTCTCGTAGATCGCCTTGAAGATCTGGCTCTGGTCGAACTCCGTCGCCTTGAGCAGATCCTTGCCGAGCTCGCGCTTCGAGACGTTGAGCACGCGGATCTTGAGGTTGGCCGACGTCTCGCTGTTGTGGACGAGGTATTTCAGGCCGCGCCACGATCCTTCCAGCTTGAGGAACTCGGGATCGTGCATCACTGCCGCGAGCTGGCGCGAGATCCGCGCGTCGATCTCCGCGATGGCCCGGGTCAGGGTGACGGTGAGGTTGCGGTCGAAACTCACGGTGCCCGCGAGGGCGGTCTGCGTGAGGGTGCGCAACAGGCCCTCGGTCCGGTCCGGCTCCGTCTGCTTCGTCGCCGCGATGGCCGTATCGAGCAGGCTGGTGGAGCCCGTGACCGATTCCGTGGTCGGGAGGGTGCGGGGATCGGCGGATCGCGACATCGTCAGAGAGCTCCGTCGGGGGTGTGGGTCGGCGGCGAGCCCGGTGCCTCGCGGTCGAGCTCGCCGACGAGGCGGCGCAGTTCGCCGTTGTCCTGCAGGATGCGTTCGAGCAGGAGCTCGAGATCCTCTGATCGGTCGGCCTTGGTCATGAGATCGCGCAATTCGTTGCGGGTCTCGAACAGCTTGGCCAGGGCCGGCACCTGCCTGACGATGGCGGCGGGCTCGAAATCGTCGAGCTTGTTGAAGCGCAGCTTCAGCGCCATCTGCGTTCCGTCGTCGGCGAGCGTGTTGTCGACGAGCAGGTTGAGGCCGGGCGCCATGCGCGCCATGACCTCGTCGAAATTGTCCCGGTCGATCTGGACGAACTTGCGTTCCCGGAACGGCTTGAGCGGCTCCGCCGGATTGCCGGTGAAATCACCCAGCACGCCGACGACGAAGGGAAGCTCCTTCTCAATCAGGGCGCCTTCGGTCTCGACCTCGTACTTGATATGCACGCGCGGCTTGCGCACGCGTTCGAGCTTCTCATGAATGCTTGACACGCGGACTTCTTCCTGTGCTGGAGCCGGGACGGCGATCTTGGCAGCGGGAGCGCCGCGGCGATCCGCGCGCGACGATCCGTGGCGGAGCCGAACCGGCAGGAATTTCGGACCTGGACGGCCTCACGGCACGGGCCTTTCGGCACCGGATTCGATTCCGGCCTGTCGGAGGAACTGAACCCGGCCCGCCGCATCCGGGATCAGCTCGGAGAGCAGATCGAGGAGGCTCATCCGGCCGCGCCGTACGATGGTCTCGAGGGCGTAGGAGATCGGCGAGTGCGGCTCGGCCCGGCGGAAATAGGCGGCGATCCGAAGGAGCTCGTCGAAGGCCTCGTCCCGCGTCGCGATCTCGGTCCGGACGCCCTTCGGGGCCGGGCGAGCGGCCGGCCCGTCGGGAGCGGGCGCCGGATCGGGGGCGTCCTGCAGCACCGGCACGGCCACGGTCGCGGCCGGGCCGTACCAGGATTCGCCGAGCATCCTCCGGTAGACGTCGAGGACGTCCTCCAGAACCGTGCGGATGTTGGACAATGGCGGCGCGTCGGCGCCGCAGAAGGCATCGAGGGTCGCGCTCATGCGCTGGAACGCCTCGTAGGCCGCGCGGGCCATGTCGGCATGGGCGCGCAGGGCCTCGGAGCCCGCCGCCGCCCGCGCCTCCAGGAAATCCTGGCCGGACCGGTCGGCCTCCCGCCCCGAGCGCTGCATGTGCCAGAGGGCGTTCGCGCCGTAGGCGTGGTTCGGAAGCAGCGAGATCATCCGGATCGGCTGAATCAGGACCCCGTCGCCGCCCACGCCGTTCAGTCCGGCCAGGGGAGAGAGCCGGCCCTCCGCATCGTCCTCGTCGTTCGAATGCAGGTCGGGCCAGTACCGGTCGATCAGCCCGTCGACCAGGGCGAAGCCCTGCGCCAGGCCGGCGAAGCCGTCCTGCCGGACGAGCGCCTCGGTGAGCCAGGCGGTGACCTCCAGATCCTTGCTGTGGTTCGCCAAAGCCTCGGCGGCGAGCTGACGGACCGTGGTCCAGGCCGCGGGCACCGAGGTCGGCTCACCCGACGCCTCGGCGGTGCGCTCCGCCGCGCGGGCCTGCGACCGCGCATCCTTCAACCGGAGGTACAGCGCGTCCGAACCGAGATTCGCCCTCAGATCCGAGCCGGCGGGCTCGGGTCCACTGAAACGCTCCAACAGGGTGGCGAGATCGATCGGCATCGACGCTCGATAAAGCGCATCTATCTACGATTGTACAGGCCTTGACCGCTCGCGGCAGAGTTATAATAACTGACGCCCGGGGCGTTCGGCGGACCCCGGCTCGGATCCGACTGGCCGGAGCCGCTCTAGCCTGACGACACAAGTAGAATTCGAACTCCACCTTCCCGACCAAGGCTGAACCCCAGTCGAAGACAGCGATCGCAGCGGCTTCATGGTCCGGCGCGGCGGAGCAGACGAGATCCCATGCCGACATTCGACCTTCACGTCGTGGTTGCAAGACTGGACCCGCCGCTTCGGCAGGCCCTGGAGAAGGCCGTCGGCCTCGCGGTCGCCCGCGAGCACGGTGCGGTTGAGGTCGAGCACTGGCTGCTGGCCCTCGTCGACGGGTGCCGGCCGTTCACCGATCTCTTGAGCGAACTCGACTGCCGGACCGCCTCGGTGTCGAACGAGGTCGCCCATGCACTGGATCGGATGCGCCGCAGCGGCGGCGGCGCCCCCTCCCTGTCGCAGGCGACGATCGGGTGGATCGAGGAGGCCTGGCTGACGGCCTCCCTCCGCTACGGCCGGGATACGGTCACGGCGGCCGACCTCGTCTCGGCGCTGACCACCTCGACCGCGCTCAGGGCCACGGTCCGGGACATCGCCCCGTCCCTTCGGGTCGATCCGGGCCGGGTGGCGGACATGGCCGCGGCCGTTCCGGCATCGGTCCGAGAATCGGGTGGCGCCCCGGTCGACGGCCGTTCGCCCGAGGACGCCGAGATCGAGCGCTACACGGTGGACCTCACCGCCGAAGCCCGGGCGGGCCGGATCGATCCCGTGATCGGGCGCGTGCCGGAGCTGCGCCAGGTCATCGACATCCTCCTGCGGCGGCGGCAGAACAATCCGATCCTCACGGGCGAGGCCGGGGTCGGCAAGACCGCCATCGTCGAGGCACTCGCCCTGCAGATCGCCGCCGGCGCGGTTCCGGCCCCTCTGGCGGACGTGTGCATCCGTGCCCTCGATCTCGGTCTCCTGCAGGCCGGCGCGGGCGTGAAGGGCGAGTTCGAACGCCGGCTCACGGCGGTCATCGCCGCCTGCAAGGCGGCGCCGACACCCGTCATCCTGTTCATCGACGAGGCGCACACGCTGATCGGCGCGGGCAACCAGGCCGGCGGCAGCGATGCGGCGAACCTCCTGAAGCCGGCCCTCGCCCGCGGCGAGGTCCGGTCGATCGCGGCCACCACCTGGTCCGAATACAAGCGCCACATCGAGCGGGACCCGGCCCTGACCCGCCGGTTCCAGGTGGTGAAGGTCGACGAGCCGGTCGAGGAGACCGCCGCGCGGATGCTGCGCGGTCTCGTGCCGGTCCTCGAAGCCCACCACGGGGTGACGATCCGCGACGCCGCCATCGTCGAGGCCGTGCGCCTGTCGGCCCGCTACCTGCCCGCGCGGCAGCTGCCCGACAAGGCCGTGAGCGTGCTCGACACGGCCGCCGCCGCGGTGGCGATCAGCCGTTCCTCCGACCCGGCCACCCTGCAGGATCTCGTCGCCGAGGCACGATACCTCGAGACGGAGCGGACGTCGCGGGCCCGGGACGGCGACAAGGTGGACGGGGCAAAGGGAGACGGGACCGGCGGGCCGGGATCGTCGGGGGAACTCGACGGCCGCATCGCCGCCGTGGAGGAGCGCCTCGCCGCCGTCCGCGACAGGCTCGGGCGGGAACGGGAACTGATCGCGGCGATCGAGGCCCTGGAGGCCCCCGGGGAGATCGCGCGTCCGGGCGTGTCCGAGCGGCACGCCGCCTTGACGGCCGACCTCGCGGCGCTGCAGGGCGACGCCCCCCTCGTCCACCGGGAGGTCGACCGCGAGGCCGTCGCCGCCGTGATCGCGCGGTGGACCGGGATTCCGGCCGGGCGGCTCCTGCGCGACGCGGCCCTCGCCTCGCAATCCCTCGAAGAGCGCCTCAAACGGCGGGTGACCGGGCAGGACGCCGCGCTCGCGACGATCGCGGCCGCGACGCGGACCGCCACCGCCGGCCTCGCCGATCCGCGCAAGCCGCCGGGCGTGTTCCTCATGGTCGGGACCAGCGGCGTCGGAAAGACCGAGACCGCCCTGGCGCTGGCCGAGGCGCTGCACGGCGGCGAGGCGAGCCTGACCGTCGTGAACATGTCGGAGTTCAAGGAGGAGCATAAGGTCTCCTCCCTGATCGGGGCACCGCCGGGCTACGTCGGCTACGGCGAGGGCGGCGTCCTCACCGAGGCGGTCCGGCGCCGGCCCTACGGCATCCTGCTCCTCGACGAGGTCGAGAAGGCGCACCCGAGCGTTCAGGACGTGTTCTACCAGGTCTTCGACAAGGGCTCCCTGCGCGACGGCGAGGGCCGCGACGTCGATTTCCGCAACACCACCGTGATCCTGACGGCCAATGCCGGGTCCGAGACCCTCGCCGCGCTGGCGGCCGACCCGGAGACGATGCCGGAGGGCGAAGCCCTGGTGGAGGCGATCCGGCCCGAGCTCCTGCGCCATTTCAAGCCGGCGTTCCTCGGGCGCGTGACCATCGTGCCCTACCGGCCCCTGACGCCCGAGATCCTGGCGCGGATCGCGCGGCTCCAGCTCGAGCGGGTGCGCGAGCGCGCGGCGGCCTCGCACGGGACCCGGCTGGTCTGGGACGACGGGGTCGAGGCGCGGATCGTCGCCCGCTGCCTCGCGGCGGATATCGGCGCGCGGGCCATCGAGGGCACCCTGACCCGCGAGATCCTGCCGGCTTTGTCCGACCTGATCCTCGAACACGCCCTCGACGGACGCGTGCCGCGGGAGATCGCCCTCGGCGTGGCGTCCCACGGACAGTTCACCGCCTCGGCCGACGGGGCCCCCGCCGCAACCGCCGGGGCCGCGACGCCCCTGGTCGCACCCTCGCACGGTCGCCCCCTCTAAGGCGCCGGCGAACGTTCCCGGGCGACGCCGCCCACACCGCTCCACACGAGACACAGGGCCCAAACCATGCCGATTTACCTGCAGATCGACGGAATCCAGGGCGACGCCACCCACGAGACGCACAAGCGTTGGATGGACATCGAGTCGCTGCACTGGAACGTGACGCGCAACATGAACACCTTCGCGGGCTCCGCCTCGAACCGCGAAGCCTCTGAGCCGACGGTGAGCGAAGTCACCCTGACCAAGGTCAGCGACAGCTCCACCACCAAGCTGTTCCAGGAGGCCTGCTCAGGCCGCAACGGCAAGACGGCGACGATCCACCTCGTCACCACCGGAAACCCCGGCGACACCTACATCGAGTTCACGCTGCACAACACGCTGATCGCCGGCTACACCGTCGGCACCACGGGCGACCGTCCGGTGGAGACCGTGACGCTGAACTTCACCAAGATGGACGTGAAGTACACGCCGTTCGACGACAAGAACGCGCAGCAATCACCCATGATCGCCTCCTACGACCTCGCCACCGCCCGCTCGTCCTAACGGGCCGCGGCCACACCCGCATCGGAACCGGGCCGCGCCAGCGTGCGGCTCGGGTGGATCGAGATCCGGCCTTCGCCCGCCCCGTGGCGCGGCGGCGGACCAACACGGGGAACCCGATGAAGCCTGTCCGCTACGTGCTGAAGGCGGGCGACACGCTCTGGCGTGTCGCCGAGGCGCATTACGGCGATCCCGCCCGCTGGCCCGATCTCTACGCGTTCAACAATCGCCCGGACATCCTGGCGATGACCGAGCGGCCCCTCGTCAACCCGGACCGGCTGGTTCCGGGCCAGGCCATCTTCCTGCCCGCCAGCCGGGAGCGTGCGACGCAGCGGAGGGCGCCCGCCAGCCAGGCGACGCGCTCGCCGGGGGTGCGCGGCGGGGGGAGCGCGGCCGGGCCGATCGCCGACGGCCTGGCCCGGAACGTGGCAGCGGAGACCCTGGTCAACGATTTCGCACACGGCTTCCACCTCGCGGACGAGCGCCTCGCGGTGCGGGGCGAGGCGTTCGGCGCCACGCTCCGGATCAGCGGCGCCATCGCGCTGCAGCGCAACGGCCCTGTCCCGCTGGTGAACTACAGCCTTCGCAGCGCCGAGACGCAGGCGCGGACCCAGTCGGCGATGCTGCTGGGGCGGCTCCTGGCCGCGCACGGCACCCGGCTGGGCTGGAACGCCGGCGCCGCCCGGGTGCGCTACCACGCGCCGCTGCTCGATCTGGCGTCCGTCGCAGCCCCCGAGGCCCGGCTGACACCGGGCGTGACCGCCCGCGGCGAGCCGGTGCTGACGGCGGAGATTACCCTGCCGGACTTCGCGGGCCGCATCGCCAACCACACCTTCGTGGGTCAGGGCGTCACCCTCGCGGTGGAGTTGCGGGCGACGCGGAGCGCCACGGCGGGCGCGGCCGCCCCGACGGGCGCGCGCGGCGACGATCCGTCGACCTGGACCTGGGCGAGCGCCTCGCCGAGCGCGGGGGTGATGCTCGTCGGAACCATCCTGTCGGAGGCGTGCGTGACCCCGGGCGGCGGCCTCACCGACATCGTGACCATGCTCGGGTCGTCCGTGGCCGGGCGCAGCCTGCCCGCCGGTTTCGCCGCTGCGGCCCTGCCGCGCACGCCGGTGCGGATCGGCGGCTGATCCGGCCGCGCGGCGGTGCGGGCGAACGACGGCCTCACCCGCCCACGATCTGCCCGGCCCGGTAGGGGGTGAACCAGCCCAGGCCCGCCTCGGTGCCGGCGGCGGGGTTGTACTCGCAGCCGACGAAACCGGCGTAGCCGAGGCGGTCGAGTTCGGCGAACAGGAACGCGTCGTTCATCTCGCCGGTGCCGGGCTCGTTGCGGGCGGGCACGCTCGCGGTCTGGACGTGGCCGACCAGCGGCAGGAGGGCGCGCAGGCGGGTGGTCACGTCGCCGTGCAGGATCTGGCAATGGTAGAGGTCGAACTGGAGCCGGAGGTTCGGCAGGGCGAGGTCGCGGATGAGATCGGCCGCCGCCCCGAAATCAGCGAGGAAGTACCCCGGCATGTTGCGGGGATTGATCGGCTCCAGCACGAGGTCGAGCCCCGCGCGGGCGAGCCGTTCGGCGGTCCATGCCACGGCCCGGCGATAGGCGTCCCGCGCCGCCGGGTCGCGCGGGTCGGCGAGGCCCGCCATTAGGTGCAGCCGGGCGACGCCCGTGGCGGCGGCGTAGGGCAAGGCCGTCTCGACGCCGGCCTGGAGCTCCGCGAATCGGTCGGCCAAGGCCGCGAGGCCGCGCTCGCCCGCGTCCCAATCGCCCGGCGGCAGGTTGAACAGGGCCAGGGTCAGGCCGTGCCGGGCGAGGCGTTCGGCGATCGCCTCCGGCGGATGGCCATACGGAAACAGGCACTCCACCGCCGTGAAGCCGGCCTGCGCCGCCGCGGCGAACCGGTCGAGGAACGGCACCTCGGTGAACATCAGGGTGAGGTTGGCGGCAAAGCGCGGCATGGGTCCTGGCACTCCCGGGCATTCGAAGAGGGCGTTCGCAACCGGCCGGCCGCGTGCCCGCACATTGCCCTTGGCGAGTCGGCAGGTTAGCCCGGCAGCGTACAGATCCGAAACGGTCCGCGCTTCGGGCTCGGGCCGGAGAAGCGGGATCCGGCGGCATGGCGCAACTCACCGACAGCAGCCTCGTGGGTCGCGGACGATCCCTCGCCCTGTCCCTCGACGAGGCCGTGGCCCGCGTCGCCGCCCTCCCCGTGCGCGCCGGCATCGAGAGCGTGAGCCTCGGCGAGGCCGACGGCCGGGTGGCGGCGCACGCGCTCACCGCCCGCCGCGACGTGCCGCCCTTCGACAATTCCGCCGTCGACGGCTACGCCGTGCGGGCCGTCGACCTCGCCGCCACGGGCGAGACCCGCCTGCCCGTGCGGGGCCGCATCGCCGCCGGGCAGACCGGCATTGCCCTCCCCGGCACCGCCATCCGCATCTTCACCGGCGCGCCGATGCCGGAGGGCACCGACACGGTGTTCATGCAGGAGGATGTCCGCCGCACCGGTGACGAGATCGTGCTGCCGGCCGGTCTGGCACCGGGAGCCAATTGCCGCCGGAAAGGCGAAGATGTCGGCACGGGCCAGCGCATCGTCGCCGCGGGCCACCGCCTGACCCCGGCCGACATCGCCCTCGCGGTCGCCGCCGGCCACGGCCGGCTCGACGTGCGCCGGCGCCTCCTGGTGGGGCTGTTCTCCACGGGCGACGAACTCGCCGAGCCCGGGGCCGCCCTCGAGGCCGGCGCGATCCACGATTCCAACCGGCCGATGCTCGCCGCCCTGCTGCGCCGCCTCGGCGCCGACGTGCGCGATCTCGGTATTTTGCGCGACCGGCCCGAGACCCTCGGCGCGCGCCTCGCGGCGGAAGCCGGCCGGCACGATTGTCTCATCACCACCGGCGGGGTCTCCGTCGGCGAGGAGGATCACGTCCGCCCCGCAATCGAGGCCGTCGGGCGGCTCGATTTCTGGCGCCTCGCCATCAAACCCGGGCGCCCCGTCGCCATGGGGGACATCGCCGGAACGCCGTTCGTCGGCCTGCCGGGCAATCCCGTGGCCGCCTACGTCACCCTCCTCTTCGTGGTGCGTCCCCTCCTCGCCCGCCTCGGCGGCTGGGACTCGCCCCCGCCCCTGGCGGTCGCGGCCCGCGCCGCCTTCGACCACACCAAGAAGGCCGGCCGGCGCGAAATCCTCCGCGTCGGCCTGCGCCGAACCGACGACGGTACCCTCGAGGCGGTCCGGCCCGCGGGCGCGGCGGCGGGCGGTTTGTTGTCCCTCGCGGCGAGCGACGGCCTCGCCGTCTTGTCCGAGGACCTGACCGCCGTGCGCGTGGGCGACGGGATCGCGGTCTATCCCCATACGAGCCTCGCGTGAGCTTGCCGTCGCGGGCGGCGTTGAGGGGACGACCCGCCTGGCCACGGGATCGGGTGCGGGCGCCCTCCCCCGGGAGGGCACCGGGTTCGGACACGGGCCCGCGGGCGCGCGTCGGAAGCCGCCCTCCGCCGGCGTGAGGCACGAGGGCGCTCACTCTCTTGTAAGGCGTGGCGGCCCGCGTCATCCGCGCGAGGAACCGAGTCCACAGCCCGTGTGGCGTCAGGCTGACAACCGGGGTGGACGAGGTCCCCGTCGGGCCGAGGCTGGCGAAGCGCCCGGACCGTCGACGCCGTCCCGGACGTTCGACGGGTCTCGGACACGTCAGAAATCCGCTGGGGTGAGGGCTGCGTCGCGCCGAGAAGTGTGAATCCGCGAGCCGCGACGGTAAGGGAGCACTGGCGCGACGGCACGCGAGTAGGCACTTCACATGGGGACGGTACGAGACCGGGCTCATTTCCCCCGTTCGGGCGCACGCCCGGAACGGCATCCGCTTCCGCCAGACGACGCCCCATAAGGTTTCGATGATCACCCTCGACACGCCCTTCCTCGTCTCGGTGCTGCAGATCGTGTGGATCGACCTGCTGCTCTCCGGCGACAACGCCGTGGTCATCGCCCTGGCGTGCCGGGCCCTGCCGCCGCGCCAGCGCCGCATCGGCATGCTGCTCGGTGCCGGAACGGCGGTCGCCCTGCGCATCGTCTTCGCCCTGGCGATCACCTGGCTCCTTGCGGTGCCGCTCCTGCGCGTGGTCGGCGGCGTGCTGCTGGTCTGGATCGCCGTGAAGCTGGCGCTCGGCGAGGACGAGGATGCCCACACGGTGGACGAGAGCACCTCCCTGTGGCGGGCGGTTCGGACCATCGCCATCGCGGATGCGGTGATGAGCCTCGACAACGTCGTCGCCATCGCGGCCGCCGCCAAGGGGCATGTGGAGCTGTTCGTGTTCGGGCTGCTGCTGTCGATTCCCCTCATCGTCATGGGCGCCACCCTCATCAGCCGCCTTCTCCAGAAGTATCCCGCCATCGTCTGGGCCGGCGCGGGCCTGCTCGGCTGGATCGCCGGCGAGATGATCGCCACCGACCCCTTCGTGGTCGAGCGGATCGCCGCGGTGCCGCATGCCGCGACCTGGGCGGCCGCGGCCTGCGCCGCCTTCGTCATCGGCGTCGCCGCCCTCCTCACGCGGCGCCGGACCCAGGCTGCCGACGCGGTGCAGCGTGGCTGAAGACCGCTCTGGCACGCCCCATCGTCCGCGCCTCTCCGCCGCCGCATGGGCGGCGGGCTCCGCTGCCCTCGCCATCCTGTTGCTCGGCGGCTGGCAGTTCGCCCGAACGGCCGAGATCGAGCGGGCGGTGGTCGATGTCGCCGGATTCGACTTCGCGCTGGCCGGTGGCTTCGTCCCGTCCCTGATCGTCGGCCTGTCGGTGGCGGCCCTCCTCGGCCTCGCCATCGCGGCCGAACGCCGTACCCGGCGGCTCAAGGCCGAGGCGGACGCGGCCGAGGCCCGCTTCCTCGACGCCTTCGAGGCGGCGCCGGATCTCCAGCTCCTCGTCTCGGTCGCCGCCGATGGCGGGTCGACCCTCATCCGGGCGAACGCAGCCGCGCGCCGCCGCCTCGCGCAGCCCGGAGATCAAGCCTCCCCGGCAAGCTTGGCCTCCCCGGAAAGCTTGGCCTGCCCGGAAAACCTGCCCTTCACGGACGTGTTCTCACGCGATGACGCCGAGGCCATGCGGCCCCACCTCGAACGCGCGGTCGCCACCGGCCTGCCGGTGCGGAGGGAGGGTGGGAGCCTGCGCCTCGGTGGCCTCGACAGCACGGATGCCCTCTACGTTCCCCTCCGGGGGGCGAAGGGCGCCGCGCTCGTCTGCATCACCCTGCGCGACACCACGCGGCTGAAGGCCGCCGAGGCGGAGGCGCACGCCGCGACCCACCTTCTCGGCATGGCCGAGGAGGTCGCCCATGTCGGCCACTGGCTCATCGGCCTGCCCGGCTTCGCGCTGACCTGGTCGGAGGAGGTGTTCCGCATCCACGGCGTCGACCCGGCGACCTTCGTGCCGACCCTGGCGGCGGCGATCCAGGCCTACCATCCCGACGACCGGGCGCGCGTGGAGGCCTGCATCGCCGCCGCGATCCGCGACCGGGCCGGCTTCGAGATCCGCCTGCGCATCGTCCGGCCGGACGGCGACGTGCGCGAGGTGTTCGCCCGCGGGGTCTATCAGGTGACCGATGCGGGCGGCGCCGAGGCGACCCATGCGCTGTTCGGGGTGTTCGCCGACCTCACCGACCGCAAGCAGGTGGAGCGGGCGCTGGCCGACAAGTCCGAACTCCTCGAAGCGACCCTGGAGGGCATCGATCAGGGCCTGATGGTGATCGCCGCCGACGGCACCGTGCCCATGGCCAACCACCGCGCCCTGGAGATCCTGCGCCTGCCCCCCGAGATGATCGCCAGGCGCCCGGATTACCGGGCCGTGCGCCGGCATTGCCGCGCCACGGGCGCTTGGGGCGTCCTGATCCAGGACCCGGCCCACTGGCACCTCGACGGCGAGCGGCGCACCACGGACCTGCGCTCCGAGCGGCGTCGCGTCGACGGTAGCGTCATCGAGATCCGCTCCCTGCCGATCCTCGGCGGCAAGGGCTACGTCCAGACCCTCACGGACGTCACCGAGCGGCGCCTCGCCGAGGACCGCCTGCGCGACAGCGAGGCGCGCTACCGGCTGCTCGCCGACCACGCCTCGGACCTCATCCTCCTCGAAGACCCGAGCGGGCGCCACCTCTACATCTCGCCCGCCGTCACGCCGATGCTCGGCTACACCGTCGACGAGGCCAACGAGGCGGGCCTGCGCACCCTCGTCCACCCGGAGGACATCGCCAACCTGTCGGCGACCCTGCACGCCCTGTCGTCGGCGCGCCCCACGGGCTCGGCGGTCTATCGCCTGCGCCACAAGGACGGGTCGGACATCTGGGTCGAGGCCGCGTTCCGGCGCATCGAGGAGCACGGCGTCCAGATCATCCACGCCATCCGGGACGTGACCGAGCGCCAGCGCCAGGAAGCCGACCTGGAGCGCGCCAAGGTGGCGGCGGAAGCCGGTGCGCGGGTGAAGGCCGAGTTCCTCGCCAACATGAGCCACGAGCTGCGCACGCCGCTCACCGGCATGCTGGGCGTCCACGATCTGCTCATGGGCGAGGCGACCTTGAGCGTCTCGCAGACCCGCCTCCTCGGCCTCGCCCAGGAATCGGGCCGCTCGCTGCTGACCATCGTCAACGACATCCTCGACTTCTCGAAGATCGAGGCCGGGCAGCTCACCGTCGAATCCCTGCCCTTCGGCCTGCGCGCCCTCCTGGAGGCGTGCCGCGAACTTTCCGTCGAGGCGGTGCGGGGCCGGTCCGTGGCGATCTCCGTCGAGGTTCCCCCCGGGATGCCCGACTGGTTCATCGGCGACCCGACGCGCCTGCGGCAGGTGGTGCTGAACCTCGCCACCAACGCCATCAAGTTCACCCCGGACGGCAGCGTCACCCTGCGGGCGCGCCACAGCGGTACCGGCGCCGTGCCCCTCGTCACCATCGAGGTGGTCGACACCGGCATCGGCATCGCGGCCGACGCCCTCCCCCACCTGTTCGAGCGCTTCTCGCAGGCCGACGGCTCGATCTCGCGGCAATACGGCGGCACCGGCCTCGGCCTCGCCATCAGCCGCCGCCTCGTGCGCCTCATGCGCGGCGAGATCGGCGCCACCAGCCGGGTGGGCGAGGGCTCGACGTTCTGGTTCACGGTGCCCCTGCCCCTGGCGCAGGCGGCCGATGCCGGAACCGGGCGGACGGCGCTGACGGCCCCGGCGCCCCTGGCGCGGCGGCTGCTGCTGGCGGAAGACAACCCCATCAACCAGGAGATCATCGGCACGGTACTGCGCCAGAAGGGCCACGCCGTGACCGTGGTGGGCGACGGCGAGCGGGCGGTGAGCGCGGTGGCGACGGAGCCGCCCTTCGACCTCGTGCTCATGGACGTGCAGATGCCCGGCCAGGACGGTCTGGCGGCGACGCGGGCGATCCGCCGGGCGGAGGCCGACGAGGGCCGCGCGCGGCTGCCCATCGTGGCGCTCACCGCCAACGCCATGGCGGAGGAGATCGCCCGCTGCCGGGCGGCCGGCATGGATGCCCACGTGGCCAAACCCGTGGACTGGGCCCTGCTGTTCTCCGCCATCGACGGGCTGCTGTCGCAGCGCGCATCCGGGCCGGACGCGCGCCCGTAAAGGGCCCTACCCTTCGAGCACGCCCCAGGACGGCTTCCACACGGCGCGGGGGTCGATCACCACGATCTCGAGGCCCCCCTCGTTGGCCACATGCACGGCGATGCCGAAGGCCTCGGCCACGGGGAGCGGCCCGGTGGTGCTGAACAGCCGGCCGTCGGCGAGCTTGACCTCGCCCGTCACGTCGCCGCCCTTCTGGTCGAGGCATAGGGTGACAGCGCTCGCCACGGGGGCCTCGACGCGCCGGAAGGGTTTTGCCATCGCGGGCTGCTCCTGCTGAGTGAACGCAAAAAGGGCGGCTGTGACGCCGCCCTCTTTGTAGGATCGATATGGGCCGATCAGCGCTTCGAGAACTGGAAGCTGCGGCGGGCCTTCTTGCGGCCGTACTTCTTGCGCTCGACCACGCGGCTGTCGCGGGTGAGGAAGCCCTCGCGCTTGAGCGGCGAGCGCAGCTCGGGCTCGTAGTAGGTCAGGGCCTTGGACAGGCCGTGGCGCACGGCGCCGGCCTGACCCGAGAGACCGCCGCCATGCACCGTGACGGTGATGTCGTACTGGTCGACCCGGTTGGCGATGGTGAGGGGCTGGCGCAGGATCATGCGCAGCACCGGACGGGCGAAGTACACCTCGACGGCGCGGCCGTTGACCACGACGGTGCCGTTGCCGGGCTTGATCCAGACGCGGGCGACCGCGTCCTTGCGCTTGCCGGTGGCGTAGGCGCGGCCCTGCGCGTCGAGCTTCTGCACGTGGACCGGGGCGGCGTCCTCGGGGTTCTCGACGTTGCCGCGGGTGAGGTCGGAGAGGGACTGAAGGGTCGCCATGATCAAGCGCTCACGTTCTTGCGGTTGAGGCTGCCGACGTCGAGCGCCTGCGGCTGCTGGGCGGTGTGGGGATGCTCGGTGCCCTTGTAGACCCGGAGGTTGCCCATGATCTCGCGGAACAGCGGGCCGCGCGGGAGCATGCGCTCCACGGCCTTCTCCACCACGCGCTCGGGGAACCGGCCGTCGAGGATGAACTTCGCCGTCCGCTCCTTGATGCCGCCCGGGTAACCGGTGTGGTGGTAGTACACCTTCTGCTCGCGCTTGCGGCCGGTGAACTTCACCTTCTCGGCGTTGATGACGATGACGTTGTCGCCGCAATCGACGTGGGGCGTGTACGAAGCCTTGTGCTTGCCACGCAGGCGCATCGCGATGATGGAGGCGAGCCGGCCGACGACCAGGCCCTCCGCATCGACGATGATCCACTTCTTGTCGACATCGGCGGGCTTCAGCGAAAAGGTCTTTTGCGCGCTGCTCATCCCGTGACGTTCCAGTCTGATCTTGAAAAGGGTGCGCCGCCGCGTTCGGGACGCGACGGCGTTGGCACGGTCTCTAGGGGGTGACGGCGGGCGCGTCAAGCCCGGATGCGGTTTTGGACTGCGAAATGGCGAAAACCACAGTGTTCTGAGCAGGTTCGATCAAGTGGTATTCTGATACCGCAACTCTCTCCCGGCCCCTCTCGTAGGAGGCGCCGCGGTTCCAGCGGGGAATGCCCGAACCATCGTCCCCTTGGGAGAACGGCTCCGCGCCTCACCGCTCCGGCGGGATCGAATACGTCCCCGTGGCGTGGCAGACGAGGTCCTGCGAATCGGGGGCCGTGATCGCCACCTCGCCCACCGCGAGCCGGCGCCCGAGCTTGAGCAGGCGCGCCTCGGCCACCAGCCCGTTCGGGCCGGGCTTTCGCAAGAAGTTGAAGTTGAGGCTCGTGGTGACGGCCAGCGCCACGGGGCCGATGTTGGCCAGGATCGCCGCATAGAGGGCGTAATCGGCCAGCGCCATCATGGACGGACCCGAGACCGTGCCGCCGGGGCGCAGGTGCCGCTCGTGATGGTCCATCCGCATCGTCGCGCGCAAGGGGCCGACGCCGACGAGATGATAGGTCCGCCCGCCCGCCGCCATCTGGGGAAACGCCGCGTCGAGGAACGCCACGGTCTCGGGCAGGGATAAAGCAAGATCGGGGGCGTCGGACATGCGGGCGGGTCTCCGTTCCACCTTGCAGCATGACGGGGCATGCCCGACAAGATGGCGGCATGTCCGATCACGATGCCTACGACCCCGCCCTGATCCGCCGGATCCTCACGGAGACCCGGACCATCGCCCTCGTCGGCGCCTCGGCCAATCCCGCCCGGCCGAGCCACCACGTGATGGCGTTCCTGCTCGGGCGCGGGTTTCACGTCACCCCGATCAATCCCGGGCTCAGCGGCCGGACGCTCTTGGGCCAGCCCGTCCTCGCCCGCCTCGCCGACCTGCCCGCCCCCGTCGACATGGTGGAGATCTTTCGCAGTTCCGACGCGGCCGGCGGCGTGGTGGACGAAGCCCTCGCCCTCCCCTGGCTGCCGCGCTTTGTCTGGATGCAGGTCGGGGTGCGGGATGACGCCGCCGCCGCGCGGGCGGAGGCGAAGGGGGTTGTGGTGGTGATGGATCGGTGTCCGAAGATTGAGATGTTTCGGTAGGCTAGTGGTAACGGTTGAGCGCAGTTGATAAATGAAAAACTCTATTGATTATATTGATGTGATGACGCCACGAAGCTTCGAAATCCTACAAATACCAGATGGAATCGGCCTTCCTAGTCCGAAACTCACGGTCCAAGAAAAACGTACAGCCTTGTATCCGTACTATGCTGCTTTCTCCGGTGCGTTTGTAAAATCACTGCTAGAACACATTGGGGCACAACCAGGATGTTCGATTTTGGACCCGTGGAATGGATCCGGAACAACAACAGCTGTTGCGTCTTCTAACCGCCTTCGGGCAACAGGAATCGATCTGAATCCTGCGCTCAATCATGTAGCAATTACACGGTCTTCTAGAGCCGCTTCGATAAATTTAGTTAACTCAATAGTCGAACGTCGCTTATCCAAAGCTTTAGCTGCAATGCAGTTAGATCCGCGTTGCGGGTTCCATCCGATCAGCACATTCCATGACACGCTACAGCAGGATGAGCCGACGTACGACGAAAACTATGACGAAGTAGACTCGGCTATATATACATTAATATTTAAATCTATCCGTAGACTTTCGGCTATAAGAAAACTTTCAAATCCGACATGGTTCAAGATAGCAAAGGACATTCATGTTAGCAGCGAAGATTTTGAGTTAAATTTCAGAAAATCGTTTCAAGAACTTATTATACTAAATGAAAGGCAACCGAATACTTCTAACCCTCGCCCAACCATTCTAACTGACAACTTCCAGCAGACGATACATAAATTCGGTGAAAAGTTCGACTATGTTGTCACATCGCCTCCCTATCTAACAAGGATTGACTACGTCAAGGCGACACTTCCAGAGTTAACTTATCTCGACATTCGCAACGAAGTAAACATTGATAAGATACGCTCGGAAATGATAGGAACACCGATCACCAAAGGAGTTGCGACTCGCTTGCAAGATGGCTCCGGTTCACGGGTCGAAAACCTGATGGCTGCAATAGAAGGTCATCCATCCAAGGCATCTTCGACCTATTATAAGTATTTTTATCAAAAATATTTTTTTAATTTACATGCTTCCCTCAAGAGTATTTCCGAATGCTTAAAGCCTGGGGGAATAGCTGCGATTATCGTCCAAACATCACATTACAAAGAAATTTTTATTGACCTTCCGGGAATCGTGTCTGAAATGGCTGCCAATCTTGGTATGGACCTGACCGAACAAATTGACTTTAACCAAAAACGTTCAATGCTATCTGTGAACAGGCGATCTTTCAGTTCTCACAACAAGCTAAAGATTGTAGAGTCGGTTGTGATCTTTAGGAAAAATAGATGAAGGCATCCTCCGCTCCTGTTGCCGTAGGCGACTACTGCTCAGCAATGATTGACCAGAAAATTACAGTGAACCGTGAGTATCAGAGGAGCCCTCAGGTCTGGCGGGGCGAGGCACGCTCCTTTTTTGTGGAAACAATACTGCTAGGGTATCCAATACCAAAATTATTTCTGTACTCAAAACTTGATTTGAGAACAAGAACGACAATCAAGGATATTGTAGATGGCCAGCAAAGAAGTATGGCCCTTTTGGATTTTTACAATAATAAATTCCGACTGTCCAAAAATATCGATACGGAAGAACTGAAAGGAAAAAACTATAACCAACTAGATGATGAGTGGAAAGAAGCTTTTCTGACTTATTCGCTTCCAATTGACCAGTTCGCAGGCGTCTCTGAGTCGGAAGTGCGCCAGGCATTCCGAAGGATGAACTCAAACAATGTCCCGTTGAATGATGAAGAAAAGAGAAATGCTCGTTATCAAGGCGAATTCAAATGGATGATTCATTCGCTTGCCACAGAATATAAAGATGCTTTTTTTCGCGCTGGATTGTTATCGAGGCGCGATTTAATCAGAATGGCAGATTACAAGTTCATAACTGATATTGCCTTCGCTATAAACAACGGAATACATACAACTAAGTCAAAAGAACTTGATAGCATTTACGCTAAATATGACAAGGATTTCCCTTTTCAAGATCACATCTACAGTACAATAAAGTTGGGCCTTGATGCCCTTCTGTCGCTAGTTGAGTATTATGGTACCGATTTTTTCAAGGCTCACGTTGCGTACGCTATTGTATTAGCTGCGATTGCTCTAAATCAGGGCGACGGACCGGTCCTTCAAAGCATTGCCGGTTTTCACCCTGATCAGTATCATGACATTGAGGTTCTCAGGCTGCCCGATCTCATTTCGCTTTTAGCAGCAGAATACGATGATTCACTCACGCATCCTTTCTATGTCGCGTGCTCGCAAAAAACGAATGTCAAAGAACCGAGGTGTATTCGCACTGCGTATTTCTTCAACGCATTAAGGTTGCGGCAAAATGAGGCCAACGATTAATTTTCTCTATTTACACAAATCAGCGAGAAGAAGACTTCGTTATCTCAACAATACCTATGCTTCCCGCTCCTCACTTGGTTCAGCTCAACAAAATGCGTTGTTGAGTTTTTGTGTAGTCGAACTAGATAACATAATTATAAATCTCCATCGGGAATTCCTTGTCTCTGCCCTTTCTACCAAATGTGTGACATGCGGTGGCGCTCAAGTAACTCATAATCAATCACTTGCTAGTTCAGACGAAGCGATGCTGTACGTCATGAGCGTACTAGAACCGAATCGTTTCAAAAAAAATTACAAGAGCACGGTTGTTCTATCCCGCCGTGACGAAACTAAAATCAGAGACCCTCTCAAGCTTCAAACTTTGAGTATTGATTGCAGATTGTCGAATTACAACAGCATAGTAAATGCACTAAGCTTGAATTCTACTGTTTTCGCGGAAATTGCCGTCTTTCGAAACTTTTATGCGCACCGAAATTCCCAGACTGCTAAAGCTGTATTCGCTTTCTGTAGAAATCTTGGAATCGCCACCGTAGATGATGCATGGGATGCTGTTACCCTCCAACCTCCAGGTAGGCCACTGAATATTTATCAATCTTGGATTACCGATCTAAGCAATTTTGCAGAATTATTGTTAGATTAAACGAGTATCTAATCGCTCTCGTGGAGGCGATGTACATAGAGAGTCTCCTCCATCAACCACACAGCCGCAAAACTAACCCCAGCCGCCACAGCCAGATAAACCCCCACCCAACCCACACCGCCCCATTCCGAAAGCCGCTGCGCCAGATACGGCGCAGCGGACGCCCCCAGGATCCCCGCGAGGTTGTAGGTCACGGAGGCCCCGGTGTAGCGCACGCGGGTCGGGAACAGCTCCGGCAGCAGGGCCCCCATGGGGCCGAACAGCCAGCCCATGGCGAACAGGCCGAGGCACAGGAAGCCCAGCACGAGGCCGCCCTGGCCGCTGCCGAGCATCGGGCCCATGAGCAGGCCGAGGCTGGCTGTGAAGGCGAGGCCCGAGAGGAGGACGGGGCGGCGGCCGTAAGCATCGGCGGCCCAGCCCGAGAGCGGGATGCCGAGCCCCATGAACAGCACGGCCACGCACTCGAACAGCAGGAAGGTCGGTCGGGTGAAGCCGAGGGTCGAGACGCCGTAGCTGAGGGCGAACACCGTCGAGAGGTAGAACACCGCGTAGCAGGCCACCATGGCGAAGGTGCCGAGCAAGGTGGCGCGGAGGTATTTGGTGAAGATCACCGCCAGCGGCACGCGCTCGGGCGCGGCCTTCTCCAGGGCGGCCTTGAAGATCGGGGTCTCGGTGAGCTTCAACCGGACATAGAGTCCGACGCCCACGAGCGCGGCGCTCGCCAGGAACGGGATGCGCCAGCCCCAGGCCTGGAAGTCTTCGGGGCTGAGCGCCAGGGCGAGGCCCAGGAAGCCGAGATTCGCCGTGATGAAGCCGACCGGCGCTCCGAGCTGCGGGAAGATGCCGTAGAGGGCGCGGCGGCCCGGCGGGGCGTTCTCCACGGCGAGCAACGCCGCCCCGCCCCACTCGCCGCCGAACCCCAGCCCCTGGCCGAAGCGCAGGACGCAGAGCGCGAGCGGCGCCCACCACCCGGCGGTGGCATAGGTCGGCAGGCAGCCGATGAGCACCGTCGACAGGCCCATGATCATCAGCGACGCGACGAGCGTCGCCTTGCGGCCGACCCGGTCGCCGAAGTGTCCGAAGAACGCCGCACCGAGCGGCCGGGCGATGAACGCGATGGAGAACGTCGCGAACGCCGCCAGGGTCTGCACCGCCGGATCGCCGGGCGGAAAGAAGATCGGCCCGATCACCAGGGCGGCCGCCGTGGCGTAGACGTAGAAGTCGTAGAATTCGATCGCCGTGCCGACGAAGCTGGCGATGAGGATCCGCGCGGCGGAAACGGGGGGGCTGATGGGGCGCATGGCGCCGCTTTAGCGAAGCTTTCTGGGGGCGCCTAGCGCGGATTGGACGCGTGCTGCCTTACGTTTTGGCGTCAAGCGCGACCGGCTCCCTCTCCTGGAAGGTGTGGGAACCCGCGCTGTCAGTCGGCGATCAGCATAACGCGGGGCAACACGCACCCGGCCGGATCGCACCCCGAAACGATCAATCCTTCAGCGGATCGTGCCCCCAGTTCATCAGCGACAGGCGCCAGGGCGAGTCCTTCACGGCGTCCTTGTCGTCGGGGCCGCCCTGCTCGCGGTGGCGGTGGATGTAGCTGACGACCTTGCGCATGTGCGCGTAATCGTCCTCGGTGAGATCCGCCTTCTTGGTGTGCAACAGGTCGACGATGCGGCGGCCGGAGGCGTGGCCGATGGATTCGTCGCGGCCCTTCGCCTTCTGGCCGACGGATCGGCTCGCGTCGGTGTCGAGAAATTTTTCCAGGGCGGAGGCGGTCATGTTGACGGCCGCCTTGAACTCTTTCCACGTGCTCGCGTCGTCGTGCTCGGCCACCGCGCCATCTCCCGGGTTCGCTTGCCTTTGCTCCACCGATCACGCGCAGCGGGGCGGGGCGGTTCCGGGCCGTGGCCGCGTGCCCCAGGGCGCCCGCGCTTGACCTGCGGGGATCGTCCGCTACAAAGAACGCATGTTCGTTTAAGCGGAACGGGGTCAGCCCCTTTCGCTGCGGGCGGGGCCGGCGCTAGAACGGTGCCGCTGCGGGCCCACCGGCCCGAGGAGGATTTCATGACCGACCGCCTGCCCGGCTTCAACACCCTGGCGATCCACGCGGGGGCCGCCCCCGACAAGACCACGGGCGCGCGGGCGACCCCGATCTACCAGACGGCGTCGTTCGTGTTCGACGACGTCGACCACGCCGCGTCGCTGTTCGGGCTCCAGGCCTTCGGCAACATCTACTCGCGCATCACCAACCCGACCAACGCCGTGCTGGAAGAGCGCATCGCTGCGCTGGAAGGCGGCACGGCCGCGGTGGCCGTCGCCTCGGGCCACGCCGCCGAGTTCCTCACCATGAACGCCCTGATGCAGCCGGGCGACGAGTTCATCGCGGCGAACAAGCTCTACGGCGGCTCGATCAACCAGTTCAACCACGCCTACAAGAACTTCGGCTGGAACGTGGTCTGGGCCGACACCGACGACCCGTCGTCGTTCGAGCGCGCCATCACGCCCCGCACCCGGGCGATCTTCTGCGAATCCATCGCCAATCCCGGCGGCGTCGTCACGGACATCGCGGCGTTGTCCGAAATCGCCAAGCGGCACAACATTCCGCTCGTCGTCGACAACACCATGGCGACGCCGTACCTCATCCGCCCGTTCGAGCACGGCGCCGACATCGTGGTGCATTCGGCGACGAAGTTCTTGGGCGGCCACGGCAACTCCATCGGCGGCCTCGTGGTCGATGGCGGCACCTTCAACTGGGCCGGCGACGACCGCTATCCGACCCTGTCGAAGCCCCGGCCCGAATACGCCGAGATGATCCTCGCCGAGAATTTCGGAAACTTCGCCTTCGCCATCGCGATCCGGGTGCTCGGCCTGCGCGACCTCGGGCCGGCGCTGGCGCCGTTCAACGCCTTCCTCATCCTCAACGGCATCGAGACCCTGCCGCTCCGGATGCAGCGCCACTGCGACAACGCCCTGGCGATCGCCAACCACCTCGCGCACCACCCCGCCGTAGAGTGGGTGAGCTACCCGGGCCTGGAGACCGACCGCTACCATGGGCTCGCCCGGCGCTATTCGCCCCTCGGCTCCGGCGCGGTGTTCACCATCGGCCTCAAGGGCGGGTACGAGGCCGGCGTCAAACTCGTGTCGAACCTGCAGCTGTTCTCGCATCTGGCCAATATCGGCGACACCCGGTCCCTGGTGATCCACCCGGCCTCCACCACTCACCGCCAGCTCACCGACCCGCAGAAGATCACGGCCGGCGCCGGACCGGAGGTGGTGCGCCTGTCCATCGGACTCGAGGATCCGGCCGACCTCATCGAGGATCTCGATGCCGCGTTGGCCTGAGCGCGGCGCATCGGGCGCGCGCGCCGGCGCGGGCCGGGGCGTGGACCGGGCCGATCCTCGGCGCATCGGCGCCTGCGCCGGCGCACCGCGTCATACCCGCGCCGGTGAAACGATCGTGCGCCGCGCCCCGTTGTTGACGGCATGGATGACGGGGAATAGGCCCCACTCACCCCGTAGCGCGAGATCGTCCGGCTGCCGATGACGCACTCCCCTGACCTCCCTCAAGATTTGCCCGTCGTGCTCCTCGTCGAAGACGACGGCCTGCTCCTGATGGAGGCGGCCGACACGCTGGCGGATGCGGGCTTCACGGTGGTGGAGGCGAGCCACGCCGACAAGGCTTTGACGGTGTTGGAGAATCGCAGCGACGTCGGCGTGCTGATGACCGATGTCGACATGCCGCGCGGCTCCATGGACGGCTTCGCCCTCGCCCGCCTCGTGGCCCATCGCTGGCCCGACATCCCCGTCCTCGTCGTCTCCGGCATGGGCACGCCCGGGCCCCACGACATGCCGGACGGCGCCCGGTTCATCCCGAAGCCCTACGAACCCTCGACCCTCGTCCGCACCCTGCGCGCCTTCGTGCACCGGGCCGCCTAACTCCCTGACAGAATTCGAGAAAAGGCCCCATGGCCAGCGAGACCAGACCCCACCGCTTCGCCACCGCCGCCATCCATGCCGGCGCGGCGCCCGACCCCGCCACGGGCGCCCGGGTGCAGCCGATCTACTTCACCAACGGCTTCGTGTTCGAGTCGACGGAGCAGGCCGCCGACATCTTCGCCATGCGCCGGACCGGGTTCTCGTACTCGCGCGGCTCCAACCCGACGGTGGCCGCCCTCGAGCGCCGCGTCGCCGCCCTGGAGGGTGCCGCCTCCGCCGTGGCGGTCTCCTCCGGGCAGTCGGCCCTCCTGCTCATCCTGATGACGCTGATGCGCAGCGGCGATGCCTACGTCGTCTCCCCGCGCCTGTTCGGCGGCTCCCTCGGCCTCATCACCCGCCTCGACAAGCGCTACGACATGAAGGCGCAATTCGCCCAGGGTCTCACCCCGGCGGATTTCGAAGCGGCGATCACGCCCGAGACGAAGGCCATCGTCTGCGAATCCATCGTGAATCCGTGTGCCACCGTGATGGATCTGGCGGGCATCGCGGAGGTCGCGCGTCGGCATAGGCTGCCGCTCATCGTCGACAACACCCTCGCCTCCCCGGCGCTGATCCGTCCCATCGAGCATGGCGCCGACATCGTCATGCACTCGACGTCGAAGTTCCTCGGCGGCTCCGGTCAGACCATCGGCGGCGTGATCTGCGACGCCGGCACGTTCGACTGGAAGGCGGCGGGCGACCGCTACAACCTCATCGCCGAGCCGTGGGAAGATTACGACGGCCTCGTCATCACGGAGCGCTTTCCCGATTTCAGCTTCGCGGTGGCCTGTCGCCTGTTCGGCCTGCGCGAACTCGGGCCCGGCCTCTCGCCGATGAACGCTTTCCTGACGCTGACGGGCATCGAAACCCTGCCGCTGCGCATGGCGCGCCACTGTGCGAATGCCAAGGCGGTGGCGGGCTTTCTCAGGGATCATCCCGCCGTCGATTGGGTCAGCTACCCGGCCCTGCCCGGTCAAGCCGGCGAAGCGCTGGCGGCGAAGTACGTCCCGGACGGACCGGGCTCGATCTTCACCTTCGCCCTGAAGGGCGGCGAGCCCGCGGCGGTCAAGTTCATCATGGGCCTCCGGCTCATCTCGCACCTCGTCAACATCGGCGAGATCAAGTCCCTGGCCATTCATCCGGCGACGACGACGCACCGCCAGCTGCTGCCGCACGAGAAGGCCGCCGCGCTCGTTGGGCCCGAGACCGTGCGCCTCTCGATCGGCTTGGAGAACGCCGAAGATCTCATCGCCGACATCGATCAGGCACTGGCACAGGTCGGCTGAATTCGTCTCGCGGTCCGCTCCTCATCTGCGCACACCTCGTGCTCCATGGGCGACGAGGATCGCAGCCTTCTTTCCATGCTCCCGATGGTGACCGGCACCGGCAAGCGGCGCGTCAGCCTTCCGAAAGGGTGGAAGCCGAGACTGATCGAGCAATACCAGCCTACGTCCGCCAATCACCCTCGACGATGACGCCCGCCGTTGAGGGCGCGAAGGGCGCCGCGCAAAGTGCGTACGTCCTGCTCCGTCATCGCCATGCGGTGCAGCATGTCCCGCATGTTGCGGGCGATGATCTCGCGCTTCTCCGGCGGATAGAACCCGGCCGTCGCCAGGCTGTCCTCCAGGGTCCCGACGAGGGACGCCATAGCCTCGCGGGTCGCAGGCGGCGACAGCATCTCGCCCGAGAACGGCAGCTTCGCGAGCCCCGCCGCACGGCGCCATTCGTAGCCGACGAGGAGGACCCCCTGGGCGAGGTTGAGAGACGGGAACTCCTCCGTCACCGGGAACGTCACGATGGCGTCGGCGAGGGAGACTTCATCGTTGCTCAAGCCCGCCCGTTCTCGCCCGAACAGGATCCCGGTCCGCTGGCCGGCGCGGGCAGCGACGTCGCGCATGGCGTCCTCGGGCCCCACGACGCGTTTCATCTGCCCGCGCTCGCGCGCCGTCGTAGCTAGGACATAGTGAAGGTCGGCGATGGCCTCCGCGACGGTGTCGAACACCGCCGCACCATCAAGGATGTGGGTCGCGCCCGAAGCCGCCTCGCGCACACCCTTCTTCGGCCAGCCATTCTTCGGCGCAACAAGCCGGAGTTCGGACAGGCCGAAATTTGCCATGGCACGCGCGACCATGCCGATGTTCTCGGCCAGCTGCGGCTCGACGAGGACGACGACAGGCGCGCTCGGCATCGGACTAGATTTTCCCGTCGAGACCCATCTGGTAGTACTTGTGAATGATCTTGTCCTGGTTCTCCAGAAGCCAGTCGATGGACGGCTCGTTGGACATCGCCTTGCGGATAGCCTCCGTCATCCCCTTCCGCTGGATTTCGAACAGGGCCTTGTGATCGACGGTCTCGGCCTCGATCACACCGGGGCTCAGCCAGACCGAGCAGATGATCCCGAGATCGTTGGCTCTGTCTTTGGGAATGTAGCCGAGCCGCACAGCGTCCAGCACCCCATTGGCGATGGCGAACTGCACGGTGCCCATGAGGATCGAGGTGTATTTGCTCTCGGTCACGCTGACCTTGGACACGCACAGGGTCACCGGCCGGACCATGATGTCCGTATTCAGCAGCGCAAAGACGCGGCTGTGTCCCACCACCTGATCGCCCGTCAGTGTAGCGAGCGCGGTGCCGACGGGCCCATCGAGTTCCCCGATGATGACTTCCGGCTCGGCGGCGGTGTTGGGCGGGCCACCCGCGACCAGGGCCTCGCCGGCTCGCAGGATGATGCGTTCGCTCATGGGCTTTCCCGTTCCGTCTCGTTGCGTGATGGTAGCCAGATCCCCCCTTGCGCACCGAATGTCCAGCCCCGGCCCCCACCTGACAGATGCCGTCCCCTGTCACGGCGTGATGGGTCCCTGGCGGCTTTCGCCGTTGGAACGCCCGCGCTATGACCCTGCCCGCGGCCGCACGGCATTTGCATGGGGCCCCTCGGGATTTTTGCGGAAGGCCTGACACGCGATGGATAAGATCAAGGTAGCCAAGCCCGTCGTCGAACTCGACGGCGACGAGATGACCCGGATCATCTGGAGCGAGATCAAGACCAAGCTCATCCATCCCTATCTCGACCTCGACCTCGAGTACTACGATCTGGGAGTCGAGCACCGCGACGCCACGGGCGACCGGGTGACCGTCGAGGCGGCCGAGGCGATCAAGCGCCACGGTGTGGGCGTGAAGTGCGCCACCATTACCCCCGACGAGCAGCGGGTAAAGGAATTCAACCTCAAGGAAATGTGGAAGTCGCCCAACGGCACGATCCGCAACATCCTCGGCGGCGTGATTTTCCGCGAGCCGATCATCTGCAAGAATGTGCCCCGCCTCGTGCCGGGCTGGACTCAGCCCATCGTCGTCGGCCGCCACGCCTACGGCGACCAGTACAAGGCGACCGATTTCAAGGTGCCGGGCAAGGGCCGCCTGACCATCAAGTTCGAGGGCGAGGACGGCACGGTCATCGAGCGGGAGGTGTTCAACTTCCCCTCCCCCGGCGTCGCCCAGGCGATGTACAACCTCGACGATTCGATCCGCGATTTCGCCCGCGCCTCGATGAACTACGGCCTCAACCGCAAGTATCCGGTCTACCTCTCGACCAAGAACACGATTCTCAAGGCCTATGACGGCCGCTTCAAGGACCTGTTCGAGGAGGTGTTCCAGAACGAGTTCAAGGCCAAGTTCGATGCCGCCGGCATCACCTACGAGCACCGCCTCATCGACGATATGGTGGCCTCGGCCCTCAAGTGGTCGGGCGGCTACGTCTGGGCCTGCAAGAACTACGACGGCGACGTGCAGTCCGACACCGTGGCGCAGGGGTTCGGCTCGCTCGGCCTGATGACCTCCGTGCTCCTCACCCCAGACGGCCAGACCGTCGAGGCCGAGGCGGCTCACGGTACGGTGACGCGGCACTACCGAGAACACCAGAAGGGCAAGGAGACCTCGACCAACTCCATCGCGTCGATCTTCGCATGGTCGCGGGGCCTTGCGCACCGGGCCAAGCTCGACGGAAACGCGGATCTGGCCAAGTTTGCCACGACCCTGGAGACCGTCTGCGTCGATACCGTCGAGGCCGGGTTCATGACCAAGGACCTCGCCCTTCTCGTCGGCCCTGATCAGAAATGGCTCTCGACCACAGGCTTCCTCGACAAGGTCGATCAGCACCTCAAAGCCGCGATGGCCTGATCCGAAGCCGAGCGCGGCCCTGCATCGGGCAGGGCTGCGTTTCAGGCGTTGGCGGCATTCCGCTTGCGCGTCTCGGCAGCTTTTTTCGCCGAGGCCGAGCGCTGTTCCGCCGTACGCGCTGCGGACCCCTTGCCACCAATTTCGCCGCCTTTCCTGGCAGCCGGATGATCACTCGAGCGGCCGCGGCCGGCTCCGCCAGGCTTCTTTCCACCACCGTCGTCCTTGTTCACGGTGGCCCAGGCACGAGCCTTGGCTTCATCCTCCGGAACACCGCGGGCCTCATACGACTCCGCGATGTGGTCGGCTTTACGCACTTGCTTATCGGTGTAGCGCGACTTGTCTCCCTGCGGCACCGCCTTGTCTCCTTCCGTCGCTCCCCGCCCCAACGACGCTCCCTGATCCACCAAGCGAAGATGACGCAACAATCGGGCTTTCGAGAATGCCTGACCTTCACGAACTCAACTCGCCTATCGCATCTTCGGTTCACTGCAGGGCTATGTCCGATAGCATGCGTGCGTAGACGACAAGCGGGACGATGCGAACGAAGCACCGTCCCGGACCCACATCAATCCTTGCGCGCGCCGAAGCGGACGCTGTCGATGTTGGCGCGCTCGAACGCCTGCATCACATGCTGGTACGAACGCTCCATCTCGGTCACCTCGGCGTCCTCGACCTCCTCGGGCTTGAGCACAAACATAAGCATCGAGCGACCCGTGACATCGTAGCGTTCGCCGATCGGTACGCTGACCACTTCCTGACTGTCAGGCAGATTGGTGTCGAGGAGGCGCGTCCACGCGGAAGCGCCTATGGTTGCCGGCAAAGTGAACGACACGAGATCGTGGTAGGCATTGTAGAGCAGCAGCAACGTGGCGTCGCCGCCCCGACGCTGGATACCCGAGACCTGCGCCCGGCCGTCGAGAACGACCGCCAGTGACCGAGCATCACCCTGCGACCAGTTCTCCGGCGTCATCTCAGTGCCGGCCGGGGTTAGCCACGTCACGTCGCGTACACCGAGTTCCTCGTCGAACTCACCGGTGAGGAACCGCCCACGGGTGAGAATCGGCAACGATTCACGAAGAATCATCAGCCGCTGCGTGAACTCGGTGAGGTCGCGCTCCTCTGGGCCGATGGCGCCCCAATCGAGCCAAGAGATCTCGTTGTCCTGACAATAGGCATTGTTGTTGCCGTTCTGGGTCCGGGCGAACTCGTCACCAGCGAGCAGCATCGGCGTGCCTCGAGACAGAAACAGCGTCGCCATCATGTTGCGCATCTGGCGCAGGCGCACGGCCCGGATTTCCGGATCCTCTGTCGGCCCTTCCACGCCGTAATTGTTGGAGAGGTTGTGGGAGTGCCCGTCTCGGTTGTTCTCCCCATTCGCCATGTTGTGCTTGTCGTTGTACGAAACCGTATCGTTCAGCGTAAAACCATCATGGGCGGTTAGGAAGTTCACCGATGCCCAGGGCTTGCGCCCTCGCTTGTTGAATTTGTCCGCTGAGCCAGTGATTCGGGACGCAAGCGACGGAAGCAAGCCGAGATCCCCCCGCCAGAAGCCGCGAACGTCGTCACGGTACCGGTCATTCCACTCGGCCCAGCCGGGTGGAAAACCACCGACCTGGTAGCCGCCGGGGCCGCAATCCCAGGGCTCGGCGATCAGTTTGACGGAATTGAGTACGGGATCCTGGCGACAGGTATCGAGGAAGCCGCCCCCTTCGTCGAACCCATGGGGCTCGCGGCCGAGGATCGTCGCAAGATCGAACCGGAATCCGTCGACACGCATCTCGGTCGCCCAGTAGCGTAGCGAGTCGGTAACGAGTTGCAGAACCCGCGGGTGGGAGAGATTGAATGTATTCCCGGTGCCGGTGTCGTTGATGTAGTAACGCGGCTCCTTGGGCATCAGGCGATAATACGAAGCGTTATCGACACCTTTGTAGGAGAGCGTCGGCCCCTTCTCGTTGCCCTCCGCCGTGTGGTTGTAGACGACATCCAAAATCACTTCGAGACCGGCGCCATGCATGCGCGCGACCATCTCCTTGAATTCGGAGAAGGCAAAATCAGGCACTGCCGAATAACGCCGGGCTGGGGTGAAGAACGAGATCGTGTTGTAACCCCAGTAGTTCACCAGGTCTTTTTCCTGGAGATAGTCGTCCTGCACGAAGGCGTGGACCGGCAGCAACTCGACGGACGTGACGCCAAGGCTCTTGATGTAATCGAGCACCGCCGGTGTCCCAAGACCTGCATACGTGCCGCGCAGCTTCTCCGGAACGGCCGGATGAAGCTTGGTGAAGCCTTTTACGTGCGTCTCGTAGAAGATCGTCTTCTCCCACGGCACATGCGGCTTTCGGTCCCGCCCCCAGGTGAAGGCCGGATCGATCACCCGGCTACGGCGGGTGAACGGCGCGGAATCGCGCTCATCGTAGGTCAGGTCGTCGCCTGTCTCCATCTGGTACCCGAACAGGGCCGGGTTCCAGGTGATGGAGCCAACGAGACCTTTGGCATATGGGTCGATGAGCAGCTTGTTGGGATTGAAGCGGTGACCGGCTTTCGGATCGTATGGACCGTGTACGCGGTAGCCATAAATGGTACCTGGCCTCGCATCGGGTAGATACCCGTGCCAGATCTCGTCCGTGTACTCCGGCAGTTCGATGCGCTCGAGTTCCTGTTCGCCCGCATCGTCGAACAAGCAGAGCTCGACCTTCGTGGCATGGGCCGAGAACAGGGCGAAATTCACCCCAAGCCCATCCCAATTTGCCCCCAGCGGATAGGGTGAGCCTTCCTTGATACGCGAGCGGGTGGCGGACGCCTTGCCCGTCTGAGAAAAATCGTCGGCCATAACTGCTCCAGGGACGGCGCCCTGCCCGATGCGGCGCTCTCATCGGGCACGTCGGCACGCCAAAACCGAAACGGGAACGCTCACGCTTCCCTCGAAGGTCCGCGCCCGAGAAAACTTTTTGCGTTGCGAAGCCTGGCGCGGGGCACCATTCTGGGGTCGAGGGTGCATCACGGAGTTCGGCGGGATCGATCGCTTCCCGATGCATCGCCTCACCCTCCCATGGGGTACTCAACGATGACCGACCAACCGAACGGCCTGCAAACCATCGCCGACCGGTACGGAGTAAGCCTCGACGCCATCCGCCATCTCGTCGATGCCTTACAGGCCGGAAACGGCACCATGGCACAGTTCAACCACCGCGAACTCGGCGGCTTCGGTCAGTGGTCGTCGGGTGGCATGACGATGATCGGCAACATGTTCGACGCGGAGCTCAAAGCCCGCGTCGGTGCATTGTGCAGCACTCTGGCCGAAGCCCTGCCGGCAGTCGGCTTTCCAATCACCAGCGTCACGTCGGAAGCCTGGTGGCCGCAGCACCTCGGACGGCCCGCGACTTCGGGCTCCCAAAACGGTCTGCGCTATGCTTATTTTCCGCATGCCCAACGCCTCGCCATCGCGATGGATGGGAATGTCATTCTCTATGGAACGGCAGGGCAGCACATCACCGGGGTTTCGCAGCAGCAGGGTGGCACTGGCGGCCTACGGTTCTCCGGTCCTGACGGGGCCATTCCTCTCGAATCCCTGCGTCGGATCGACGACGATCGTGGCGAATCGTTCGTTTCCTCATCGACCTCCACCGAACCCGACACGCCCGTCCAGCGAGATACCACCCTTCAGCCCAAGCCGTTCACGCCTGAACCCATTCATCGGGTGGAAGCGGGCCCGGCGCGCGCGCAATCCCCGGCCGACGAGGTTCTGACGACCCTGGAACGACTGGCCGAACTCCAACGCAAGGGAGTGCTGACGGAAGCGGAATTCTCGTCCAAGAAAGCAGAGCTGCTGGCGCGCCTCTGATGGGTGTCGATGTCCTGCGCCGACGTGTCCACAGCCAGCAGGTTGCATGCGGGTCGCCACCGGCTCGCCGAGTCCCATGTCTCCTCGATGGGACTCTCGCGCGACTTCATCGATGTTCGGACGATCTATCACGAGGCGGCAGTCACGACGTTTCCGCGCGGCCGTGAGATCTTGGATCGCTTCCCCGACGCACAGCGCATCCAGGTACCGTCACATTGGAACATCCCGGACCTCCACGGCAACGCCGGCTCGGTTGACGATTGGGTGCGGATCAAGCGCTCGACACTTGTCCTGGGGGTGAAGAAGGGGCTGGCCATGCGTCCGAATGGGCGCAGTGCTCACTTCATTGCCCCTTCGACATCGAACGGCTGCGCTATGGCGTGCGCCTATTGTTATGTGCCGCGCCGTAAGGGATTCGCCAATCCGATCTCACTGTTCGTCAACGTCGAGGCGGTTTGTGCCGCGATCCGTCGGCATGCCGAGCGTCAGGGGCCCTTGTCCGCGCCGGACAGCGTCGACGCCGCCCTCTGGGTCTACGATCTCGGCGAGAACGGCGATCTTTCGGTCGATGCCGCGATCAGCGACACCGTGCGCGACCTCATCGGCCTGTTCCGCGCATTGCCCAACGCAAAGGCGTCCTTCGCAACCAAGGCGGTGAACCGCGACCTTCTCGCCTACGATCCGCAGGGAAAGACCCGCATTCGGTTCTCGCTGATGCCCGAGCGCATCGCCCGTATCGTCGACGTCCGCACGAGCCCGATTCGAGAGCGGATCGCCGCCATCGACGACTTCGTGGCCGCCGGTTACGAAGTCCATTTGAACTTCTCGCCGGTCATCCTTTACGAAGGCTGGGAAGCGGACTGGGCTGAGCTCTTCACAGCGATCGATGATGGGATCGGGCGCGCAGCGCGGGCGCAGGTGAAAGCCGAGATCATCATGCTGACCCACAATGCCGATCTGCATGCGGTCAATCTGGGTTGGCATCCCAAGGCCGAGGATCTCCTCTGGCGCCCCGACATTCAGGAAGCCAAGATCTCCCAGGGTGGGGGTACCAATCTGCGCTACCGCACAGGCTGGAAAGGCCGGTGGCTCGCCCGTTTCACCGCACTCCTCAGCGAACGGATGCCGTACTGCACCGTCCGCTACGCATTCTGACCATCCGTTTTGAAGCCCGGCCCTGGAGAGCCTTCAGCCATGACCCATGAAGCCCATCTTCTCGACGCCGTCACGCTGGCCCACGGCAATGTGCTCGCCGAAGGCCGTCCGTATGGGGCCGTGATCGTGCGGGACGGGGCTGTCCTCGTACGCGCCGTCAATCGCACGGCCGAGACGCGGGATCCGACTGATCATGCCGAGATGGTTGCGATCCGGGAGGCGAGCCGCATTCTGGGATCGGCAAAGCTCGACGATTGTGTCGTCTATGCCAGCGGACGTCCCTGTCCGATGTGCCATGCCGCCATGCGACTCGCAGGCATCCGCGAAGCCTACTTCGCCTATACAGCGGAGGAGGCCGAAACCTACGGCCTCATCAGTGCGGGCATCTACGCCGAACTCTGTCGCCCCTTGGCTGACCAACCGATGCAGGTGACGCATCACCCGGTACCCGCCGAAGATCATCCGTACGCGGCATGGCGAGAACGCCAAAAGACTAGAGATTAAGTCATTGGCTTTGTAAGTTGCCGGCGCTAGCCTGGGGCCATGACAGAGAACGATCTTCGCGAATCGCGCGCTGCGCTGATCCTGTTGGCTGTGACGGTTACCGCAGTGCTGATCTTCGGTGCAGTGACGATACTGATGCAGCTCTGACCGGAATAGACTCGGCTGCGCTCAATGCGTCCAAGGCGCCGTACGATTGAACTTGAAGTTATCGGAGTAGGACAGCCCCTTCCGAACGATCGGTTTCTGAGGCTCCTCGACCCGGTAGGATAAGCCGGCACGCGCGGCATAGGCGATGGCCTCGTCGCGCGTCTCGAACTCCAAGCGGACCTGCTGGAGCATATCCGAGGAGCTCGTCCATCCCATCAGCGGGTCGGTCTCACGCGGTGCGCTTTGGTCGAATTCGAGGACCCAAACCTTCGTGCGGGCGAGCCCTGACTGCGACGCGTCCTTCGCAGGTTGATAGATCCGGGCGCTCGACATCGGACGATTCCCAACGGTCTCGGGTTACCAGTCGAAAAATGGTCGGGGCGATAGGATTCGAACCTACGACCCTCTGGTCCCAAACCAGATGCGCTACCAGACTGCGCTACACCCCGACGCGTTCTCGACGCCCTTGGCTCTTAGGAGCTTTGCGTGTTCCCGGCAAGGATGGAAGCGGTCAGGCGAGAATATCGAGGACACGCTTCTCCATATCGAGCGAGGAGCGGAGCATCACGGTGTTCAGGGAAACGTCCGTCTTGGCCGCGAGAAGCTGCATCGCCGTGGTCGACAGATCGACCTGTGCCGCCGCAGGCAGGCTCGTGCCGATCCTGGCGATCCCCTCCGCGGCTTGGGCGAACCGTTGGGTGGCCGCCGCTATGCCGCCGCTGCTGATCGACACCGCACTGATCATGTGCCGCTCCTCGCTTTTCCCGGACGCCCCCCATCAGGCTGCGGCTTCAAGGCCGACAACCTGCGGCGGTTGGAGAACTCATTGGTCTCGGACAGAAAGGTGCACGGACCTCGTTAAGCGAAGCGATCCGGGACGCATCGGATTCTAATGATTCGGTGGAAAAAACGTCTCACATCGACTGGGCAGCGGGTTAGATGATCGACCAGCAAGTCCGGTCCTTCGAGCCGCATAGGGAACGCTGGACCATTCCGAAATCGAACTCCGGAGCAAAGCCGGACGTCACAGGCACGATCGATGCCCCTTTCGATGGTGACGACGATACTGATCGATTCACGATCGAAACGGACGGTTCTTCCTGTTGACTGTCGTGTTGACTGAATGTCCAACGGTCCCGAGCGCGTACGCAACGGGAGCACGCACCGGCCGCAACGATACGGCGGCGCGAGCCCCATTGCGGACCGCGTCAGGCAGCGTCGGCCCGGCGCGGCAGCGTCCAGTTCGGCCGTATGAAGTGACAGGTGTAGCCGTTCGGAATGCGCTCCAGGTAGTCCTGGTGCTCTGGTTCGGCCTCCCAGAATGGCCCGACGGGCGAGACTTCAGTCACCACCTTGCCGGGCCATAACCCGGATGCATTGACATCGGCGATGGTGTCTTCGGCCACTGCCTTCTGCGCTTCGCTCTCGTAGAAGATCGCCGATCGGTAACCCGGTCCCCGATCGTTTCCCTGCCGATCGACCGTGGTCGGATCATGAATCTGGAAGAAGAACTCCAGAAGCTTGCGATAGCCGATCACCTCAGGGTCGAACAGGATCTCGATCGCTTCGGCATGACGGCCGTGATTGCGATAGGTTGCGTTCGGCACCTCACCGCCGGAATAACCGACCCGCGTCGCGATGACGCCCGACTGTTTACGGATGAGGTCCTGCATCCCCCAGAAACAACCTCCTGCCAGCACAGCGCGCTCGGTGGTCATGCATGGGTTCCTTCCATCTGGGCGGCAGGCTGCCGCCGCTACTCAGATGGTGAATCGCGTGGTCGTTTCCAGCACCCTAGGCACCGACCGTGGCATCGCGGCAAGAACGGAGGCGCTCTGAACCGCTCAGGCGGCGCGGACCCTGGCGAGGAACCGCTCGACCTCGGCACTGAGATGGCCGGACTGACGCGACAGGTCGGAGGCCGACGCAAGAACCCGAGTGGCGGCCGTACCGGTCTCCTCGGCGGCCGACGCGACAGCGGCGATGTTCACCGTCACCTCGCCCGTACCCGCAGCCGCCTGGGAGACGTTTCGGACGATCTCCTGGGTTGCTTCACCCTGTTGTCCCACGGCCGCCGCAAGCGAGATCGCGACGGTGCTGATCTCGCCGATTCGACCGCGGATCCCGGCGATGGCGGTCACGCTGTCTCCCGTCGCCCCCTGGATGCGGGCGATCTGGCTGCCGATCTCCTCGGTTGCGCGTGCGGTTTGACTCGCGAGCTCCTTGACCTCCGCCGCGACCACCGCGAATCCGCGTCCGGCCTCGCCAGCTCGCGCCGCCTCAATGGTTGCGTTCAGGGCAAGAAGGTTGGTCTGCGACGCGATATCGGCGATGAGTTTGACCACGTCGCCGATCCGGGCGGTGGCGCCACTGAGATCTTGCACCAGGGCGGCGGTTGCACCAGCCTCGCGCACGGCGACCTCCGCCAGGTGGGCCGAGCCCTGGACCTGCCGTCCGATCTCTTGGACCGTCGAACCGAGTTCTTCCGCCGCGGCCGCCACGGTCTGAACGTTGATGGCAGCCTCTTCGGCCGCCGCTGCGACGGAGACGGACCGAGTGCCCGCCTGAGTCGCCGTCGCGGTCATTGTCTGAGCCGTCGCCTGGAGCTCGGCTGCAGCGCTTCCCACCGAACCGACGATTCCACCGACCGCCCGTTCGAACGAATCGGCCATGTCACGCATGCCTTGCCGGCGCTGGGCCTCGGCTCCGGCACGCGCCAAAGTGGTCTCCTCCTCCAGATGCTTCATGCGGATGAGACCGTCCTTGAAGACCTGAACGGCGTCGGCGATGCGGCCGATCTCGGTGCCATTGCCCTGGTTCGGGATCACGGCGGTGAGATCGCCTTCCGCGAGCGCGGTCATTGGCCGGACGACGGCACCGATCCCGCCGGAAATGCCTCGAATGATGAAAACTGCGAGCAAGATCGACAGGACGAGCCCGCCTCCGACCACGGTCAGCACGATGGTTTCAGTTCGCTCGAACGCCTGCTCGCTCGCGAGGCGTGATTGTGCGGCGAGGCTGCTGTTCAAAGCGGCCAACTCGTTGGATGTGTCGATCGACGAGCGTTGGAGTTCGGAGGCTTTGCCCTGGAGGCGCTCGAAAGCATCCTCGTTCAAGCCTCTGCGTGACAGCGCCAGGATCTCCGTGACCTCAACCCGATAGGCAGCCCAATTGGCTTTGATCCGGTCGTACAAGACTCGCTCTTCGGGCGAACTGATGAGAGCCGCGTACTCCCCGACCACCTTCGCCACATGAGCCCCACGCTCATCAAGCTCGGTGTCGGCCCGCTTCTTGGAATCCGGGTCGAGGAGCGCGCTGTGGCGATAGACACTGATAGCGTAACGCGCCATCCAGGATGTAATTTCGCCAGCCTTCGCCACGCTCGGCAAAGAATCCGACTGAACCTGCACGAGATAATCATTGATGGTACGCGTGGCCTGCAGCGCCACCACCCCGATACCGGTCATGAGAACGATTACGATCGCGAAAGCACCGATCAGACGAGTCCGGATCGACAATCTGAATTGTGTCATCGATATTACCCGATCGATTTCGGAAAGAGCATCGATCTGGTCTAACCATGAGAAATGAAGATTTTCTGAAATCGGTCGCGACTTTGACTGCCATTAAATCGCAGGCCGCACCTTTAATTTGAATAAACCCAGCATTTGAATGCAAGATACTTCCAGGCTGGCTAGGCAAGCCGCGTGCTTTGTGCGTCGCGCACTCGGCGTCGCTCGGACATCCGTGCAATGTGTCGGGTCGGCGGACCTTTCGGATCAGCCGAGGAACAACCCGGCCGGAGCCGAGAGTTCTCAGGCTTCTTCCGCGTCGTCCGATCGCCGCCCACCACGATAGCCCGAGGCGAGAACGTAGAGTTCGCTCGAATCGGCACGGCTGGCATTCGGCTTGACATGCCGCACACTGGCGAAATCGCGCTTCAGATCAGCGAGAAGGCTGCCTTCGGTACCGCCTTGGAAAACCTTCGCAAGGTAAGACCCACCGGGGGCGAGAATCTCACGGGCGAACTCGGCGGCCGTCTCGGCCAAACCGATGATGCGCAGGTGGTCGGTCTGCTTGTGACCGGTGGTATTGGCAGCCATGTCAGACAGGACCAGGTCTGCCGGCCCGCCAAGCAGGCCGGTGAGCAGTTGTGGTGCCGCAGGGTCGAGAAAGTCGAGGGTGATGAACTCGACACCGGCCATGGGCTCGATTTCGAGGAGATCGATCCCGACGATGCGACCGGTGTCGCCGACGATCTTAGCCGCCACTTGCGACCAGCCGCCGGGGGCGGCGCCCAGATCGACGATACGCTGGCCGGGCTTCAGGAGTTTGAAGCGCTCGTCGATCTCGATGAGCTTGAAGGCGGCCCGCGAGCGATAGCCCTCGCGTTTCGCACGGGCGACATAGGGATCGTTCAGCTGGCGCTCCAGCCAGCGTTTCTGCGAAGCCGTACGACCGCGCCCGGTCTTCACCCGTTGCTTGAGTTCGCCGCGCAACCCTGCACCGGCACCACGCCTGTCACTCACCGGTAACCCCCACGGCGCCACACGCCGTCCTCACGCATCATGTTCATCAGGAGCCCCTCGCGAAGGCCGCGATCGGCGATCCGCAGGCGATCGGATGGGAACGCCCGCCGGATTGCTTCCAAGATCGCACACCCCGCCAGCACCAAGTCGGCCCGGTCACGCCCGATGCAAGGATTGTCCGCCCGCTGGTCGAGACGCGTGTCGAGGAGGTCGTCGATGGCGCCCCCGACCTCGCCGTCGCTCATCCACAGGCCATCGACGCGGCGACGCTCGTAACGGGCGAGGCGCAGATGCATGGCCGCGAGCGTCGTCACCGTTCCCGACGTGCCGAGCAGGTGGAAGTGCCGGGCATTGGCGGCGGGCGCCGCACGGATCGCGAAGCGGGCGAGCATGTCGGCCACTTCTTCCACCATGCCTTCGAAGGTCAGGCGCGTCACGTCGGCGCCGCCGTGACGCTCCGCGAGAGTGACCACGCCCACCGGCAGGGAGTCCCAGGCGCGGATGCGCAGGGTCGGGTCGGTGGACGGGTTCGTGGCCGCGCCGTCGAGCCATGCGATCTCCGTGGAGCCGCCGCCGATATCGAAGATCACCACCGATTCGGCATAGGGGTCGGCCAAAGCCGCGCAGCCCGTGACCGCGAGGTAAGCCTCTGTCTGACGATCGACGATCTCGAGATCGAGACCGACCTCGTCGCGTACGCGCTCGACGAAAGCCGCGCCGTTCACTGCGAGCCGGCAGGCTTCCGTGGCGATGATCTTGGCGCGTACGACACCGCGCGCCTGCATCTTCGCACGGCAAACACGAAGGGCATCAATGGTACGCTCGATGGCGGGCTCACTCAGGCGGTCGGCATTTCCGAGGCCTTCGCCGAGGCGTACGATGCGCGAGAACGCATCGATGACTCGAAACCCGTGGGATGCGGGCTCGGCGATAAGGAGACGGCAATTGTTGGTGCCGAGATCGAGGGCGGCGTAAGCGTTCCGCCGCGGCGGCCGGTGGGTGGTGGCCTGCGTTCCGGATCGTTGCATTTCCCCCGGCGCGACCGTGGGGGTGATCGGGCCGGCCATGGAGCGGGCCGGGATGGTCGCGGCACTCTCTTCCCGCATCGGCTGTGCCGAAGTCCTTCCGCGTGATCCCAGGCGGAGAGCCGGATCATCATTCAGGCTCCACGCTACAGGTGTCGCGGGCAAACTGCAAAGCCCTGGATTCGTTGCGCGGATCGCCCTTGGCGCGGCGCTTCTGCGTCGGTCAGGCTACGCCTTGCCGGCGGCGGCGAGCCGCGGCACTGGCCGCAGCAGGCTCTTGACCTGGGAGAATGGGCGCGGCCGGTGGATCACCTCGTCGAGGCGCGACCAAAGGGTCTTCGGGGAGAAGGGCTTGGCGATGATCTCGTTGACGCCGAGCGAGATCGCACGGTCGACCACGTTGCGGCGCGGCTGAGCGAGCATCAGAATGATCGGGACCGTCGGAGAAGGCGATGTGGTCGGTGTGCGGGCGAGACGAATGAACTCTTCACCCGAGAGAATCGCCAGATCCCAATCGATGATGGTGATGTCCGGCTTGCTCTCTGCCAGCACCCCGAGCGCCTCGGCCCCGTCGGGAGCCTCGAGGACGCGCTTGATGCCGACGCGCATGAGCATGTCCCGCACAATACGGCGGATGTACAAGCTTTCGTCCACGACCAGGGCGGACAGGTCCGGAAACGTTGGTGTGGCGATCATGCGGCAGCATTCGGCTCCGGTCCGCTCACTCGGATCGGCCCGGCATCACCCTTAACCCACGAGCCTTTTCGCTTTCCTAACGTCGGACCCAAATCCGCCCGCGTTCGACGTACAAGGGCGATCGGAACCAAACCTTCCCACAGTCTTTCTGCACCCACCCCGATCCGCTACGCATTTTGCCGCACAAAATTAAGGGAACCGTCGCTCGGGCGCCGAAATGGACCTTGCGAGAGTGGCGCGTTTCAGTCAGGACTAAGGCGTTATTCTTGGTCACCGCTGCCGGGGGTAATGATAGTGCGGAGCGTGGGCTGTCTGGGATGGCGCGCACGCGGTATTCACAAATGATGGTCGGCGGACGGTTTTTGCGAGCTTTCTATGGGACGTGGTCGTGATTTCAGGGGGCCGCAGAAGCGCGGCTTCGATGAGGGTGGAGCCGAGCCGCGTTGGCCCGATCAGGCTCCGCCGAGCGGCGGTGGCTACGGTGGCGGCTTCGGCGGTGGCGGCGGCTTCGACCGCGCCCCGTCGCGCGCGGCGGCAGCCCCCTCGGGACCGGAGCGCGATGCGACGGTCAAGTGGTTCAACAAGGAGAAGGGCTTCGGTTTCGTCGAGCTGGCTGACGGCTCGGGCGATGCCTTCCTCCATATCCGCGCCGTCGAAGCCGCAGGCCATGCCGACCTTCTGCCCGGCACGCGCCTGACGGTCCATACGGCCCAGGGCCAGAAGGGTCCGCAGGTGACCGACGTCACCAGCGTCGACACCTCCACGGCCGAGGCGGCCCCCATGCGCGATGCGCGTCCGCCCCGTACCGGCGGCTTCGGCGGCGGCGACCGCTTCGGCGGCGACCGTGGTGGTTATGGCGCCCCCGCCGGTGGCGGCGATCGCTACGGCAGCGCTGGCGGCGGCGACCGTGGCGGCGGACGCTTCGCCAGCGGCCCCTCCACGGAGATGAGCGGCACCGTGAAGTGGTACGATCCGGCCAAGGGCTTCGGCTTCGTGTCGGTCAACGATGGCGGCAAGGACGTTTTCGTGCACCGTTCAGCCCTGTCGCGCGCCGGCCTCGAATCACTGGCCGAAGGCCAGCAGGTCGTGCTCGGTGTTGTCGAGGGTCAGAAGGGTCGTGAGGCTCAGAGCATCAACGTCGACGATTGATCCGTGAGCCCGGCCGTCCTTTGGCCATGGTTCCAAGTTCAGTTCGAGCGAGCGGCGGTCCCCCGGGGCCGCCGTTTCGCGTTTCAGCCCCGAAATTCCAGGTGGAGAGACCATGCGAATCGTCCCGCTCAGCCTGATCTGGCTCGCGGCCCTGGCCGTCCCGGCCTGGCCGGAAGACTTTACCGGTGCCTATGCGGGCGTGAACGCAGGTTATGCCTTGTCCGGTCGGGACCGGACCGACGCGGGACCCGGTCTCCTCGCTCCGGATGGCGCCCGCGCCCAGGAGATGCCGCCGAGCGCGCAGCAGGCGTCGGAGGCGTTGCGCGTTCGGAACCTGAAGGATCGCCCCTCTCTTCCCCGTTAGACATCGGCCAAGCGTGGATGCCGGGTCTCGGCAAGGGCCGATGCGAAACGGCGCCCACCAAACCCACGCCTCGCGAAGGAACGCCCGACCAACGAAAAGGGCCGCCCCATGGGGCGGCCCTTTTCACATCGGGGGCGATCCGGGCGGATCAGCGCGAATAGAACTCGATCACGAGGTTCGGTTCCATCTGGACGGGGTAGGGCACCTCGCCGAGGTTGGGGATGCGGGTGACGCGGGCGGTCATCTTGGCGTGATCCACCTCGATGTAATCCGGTACGTCACGCTCGGCGAGCTGCGATGCCACGACGACGATTTCGAGCTGCTTCGAGGAATCCTTGACCTCGATCACGTCGCCGGTCTTCACGAGGTAGCTGGCGATATTCACCCGCTGGCCGTTGACCTTGACGTGGCCGTGGTTGACGAACTGGCGCGCGGCGAACGGGGTCGGCACGAACTTGGCGCGATAGACCACGGCGTCGAGGCGACGCTCGAGCAGGCCGATCAGGTTCTCGCCCGAATCGCCCCGGAGACGGATGGCCTCGGCGTAGTAGCGGCGGAACTGCTTCTCGGTGATGTTGGCGTAGTAGCCCTTCAGCTTCTGCTTGGCGCGCAGCTGAGTGCCGAAGTCGGACATCTTGCCCTTGCGGCGCTGGCCGTGCTGGCCTGGGCCGTACTCGCGGCGATTGACGGGGCTCTTCGGGCGGCCCCAGATGTTCTGGCCCATGCGGCGATCGAGCTTGTGCTTCGCCTGAATGCGTTTTGACATCGCGGTTCCTCTCGCAACGGAGATCTATCGAGGAACGCGCCCTCCTCTTTCCGGACCGGCCCTATGGCCTGACCCGGAACGACAGAGCGGCCGAAGCCGACTCACGGGTGCGCTTGAAAACGTTTCGGGGCCCCTCGTCGGGACCCCGTCACGTGCGTTTCCCTAGAGTAGGGCCGTGCCCTCGTCAATGCCGAGCCGGCTTCGTCGTCGGGAAAGTGCTCTCACTGGAGCCCGAGGGGCATCGCCTCGACGGCGACGGAGGTGACGTCGCGCAGGGCGAGGGAGGCCCGCAGGGGCTCGGTGAGCCCGGCGCCGCCCGTGAAGGCGCCGAGTATGGAGCCAGCGCGGTGTTCCATACCACGCGGCGGCGCGCCGAGGAGCTGCGTCACCCGGCGGGCGATGGCAGGAGCGGGGTCGATCCACAGGACCGGCCACGGCGCCAGGGCCTGGAAGCGGGCCAGCAGCAGGGGGTAATGCGTGCAGGCGAGGCACACCACGTCGGTGCGGCGCCCGTCGTCGCCGATACTGAAGCACGGGGCGATCTCTGCGGAGAGCCGCGCATCGTCCACGGGGGTACCGGCAAGCTCCGCCTCGGCGAACCCGGCGAGGTTCGGGGCCCCCACCAGGGTCACGGCGCAGGCCGCGGCATAGGATTCGATGAGTTCGTGGGTGTAGGTGCGCGCCACCGTGCCGGGGGTGGCGAGCAGGCTGATCCGGCGCGAGCGCGTCGCTTCGGCGGCTGGTTTAATTGGTGGAACGACGCCGACGAACGGAATCGTGAAGCGCTGGCGCAGGGCCGGCAGGACGAGGGTCGAAGCGGTGTTGCAGGCGATGACCACGAGGTCGGGCCGGTGGAGCGCGACGAGGCGGTCCATCACGGCGAGCACCCGGTCGACGAGGGCTGCTTCGTCCAGGCGGCCATACGGGAAGGCGGCGTCGTCGGCCGCGTAGACGTAGGCCGCGTCCGGGCGGGCGCGGCGCACCTGCTCCAGCACAGTGAGGCCGCCGAGTCCCGAATCGAACACGAGGATCGTCGGGGTCGGGTTCGCGCCCGTCGCCACGGGAATCGTGGCCGTGCCCGCCATGAGATTGTTCCGCATCCGAACCTGGTCCGACGTCCCACCCAAGGGAGCAAGTGTCGATGGCGCCCGGTTAAGAGGATGTGACCACGGCACGAAAAAGGCGATCGTCCTCGAACACCGCGTCGCAAGCTTGACGAACCGCGACGAACCGACCGGCCCGGCGGCCGTTGCCGAATGTCGCGTCCACCATATGTTCCGAAACCACGAGCTTCTGGAGACATCGGCATGGCAGCGACCGCAGCGTTTCGCGACACCGGACCTGCGTTGTCCGGCCGCCCCGCTTTCCCGCCCCCGAATCTCGGTTCCAAGCCCGTCGACCGCACGGCCTGGATCGCTGCCTTCCACCATGTCCGTGACGAGACCGAGCGCCGGGCCGCCCCCCTGTCGCCGGAGGACCAGCAGGTCCAGTCCATGGCGGATGCGAGTCCGACGAAGTGGCACCGCGCTCACACGACGTGGTTCTTCGAGCAGTTCCTGCTCCGAGCGCACCTGCCGGGATACGCGCTCTATGACGAGCGCCTGCACTACCTGTTCAACTCGTACTATGTCGCCGCCGGTCCGCGTCAGCCCCGTATCCTGCGCGGCCTCATCACCCGGCCGACGACCGCGGAGGTGGCGGGCTACCGGGCGCATGTCGATCGCGCCGTGGACGCGCTTCTCGCGCAGGCCTCGGCGGCGGCCCTCGAAACGCTGCTGCCGATTCTTGAAATCGGGCTCTATCACGAGCAGCAGCACCAGGAATTGCTGGTCACTGATATCCTGCATGCCTTCGCGCAGAACCCCCTTGGCCCGGCCTACGACGCGGACTGGCGTTTTCCTGCGCCATCCGCCGCGTCGGGCAAGGTCGACCTGGCCCGGGGCATCACCCGGATCGGGCATGGCGGCGAGGGGTTCTCGTTCGACAACGAATCACCCCGGCACGACGTGCTGATCCAGGGCGGCACCCTCGATCGCGCGCTCGTGACGAACGCCGAATGGCTCACTTTCATGGCCGATGGGGGCTACACCCGGCCCGAACTCTGGCTTTCCGACGGCTGGCTCGCGGTCCAGGCCGAGGATTGGAACGCGCCGGGCTACTGGCGCCAGGACGAAGCCGGCTGGGCTTCCATGACGCTCGCCGGAATCCGGCCCATCGACCCGTCCCTGCCCGTCAGCCACGTGAGCTACTACGAGGCCGACGCCTACGCGCGCTGGGCCGGACGCGACCTGCCCACGGAGTTCGAGTGGGAAGTGGCGGCCCGCGACGGTTGCCTCGCCGATGCCTTCGGCTCCGTCTGGCAATGGACCCGCAGTGCCTACACGGCCTATCCGGGCTACCGGCCCGTGGACGGGGCGCTCGGCGAATACAACGGCAAGTTCATGTCGAACCAGTTCGTTCTGCGCGGCTCGTCGGTGGCGACGCCCGAAGGCCATGCCCGCGTGGGCTACCGGAACTTCTTCTATCCGCATCAGCGTTGGCAGTTCACGGGCCTGCGCTTGTCCGACATCCGCATCTGAACTGAAGCCCGCGTCCCGGAGACTCCAGCGTTGACCATCAATCCCGTCTTCACGAACGCGAAGCCCCTGGCTGCCCGGGACGCCCGCCAGCAATTCGAGGACGACGTCGTCGCCGGCCTCTCGGCGCCGCAGAAATTCCTGTCCGCGAAGTATTTCTACGACGCGGCCGGGTCGGACCTGTTCGAGGCCATCACCCGCCAGCCGGAGTATTATCCGACCCGTACGGAACTCGGCATCCTCGATACCAGAGGTGCCGAGATCGCCGCATGCCTCCCGGCTCGGGCCAATCTGGTCGAGCTCGGCAGCGGCTCAACCGTGAAGGTGCGTCGCCTCCTGGTGCACCGGCCGGACCTCGCCGCCTACGTGCCGGTGGATGTCTCCGAGACGTTCCTGCACAGCGAGGCCGAGACCCTGGCCGCCGACTTCCCGAACCTCGCCATCGCGCCCGTGGCGGCGGATTTCACCCGCGCCTTCACCCTGCCGGACGGGCTGTCGCACGATGCCGTCGCGGGGTTCTTTCCCGGCTCCACCATCGGCAATTTCGAGCCGCCCCAGGCGACGTACCTGCTGGCGCATTTCGGCCGGGTGCTCGGGCCTGGCGCCACCCTCATCGTCGGCGTCGACCTCGTGAAGGACAGGACCGTGCTGGAGGCGGCCTACGACGACGCGGCTGGGGTGACGGCGGCGTTCAACTGCAACCTGCTCATTCGCATCGCGGGCGAACTCGGGGCGATCCTCGACGTCGAGGGGTTCGGCCACCGGGCCTTCTTCAACGCGGACGCGTCGCGCATCGAAATGCATCTTGTGAGCCGGCGGGCGCAGACGATTCACCTCGCGGGCCACACCTTCGCCTTCGCCGAGGGCGAGACGATCCACACGGAAAACAGCTACAAGTACACGCTCGACAGCTTCCGGACCCTGGCTGTCGCGGCGGGCTGGATGCCGCAGGCCGCCTGGACCGATGCCGAGGGTCTGTTCTCGATCCACGCCCTGACGCGGGCGTGAGAAGTCGCGCCTGAAATTTCGTCCCGGACATCGTATCCGCGAAGAGACCTCAGCTGCGCTTCTCCATCATCGCCTTGACCTGCATCAGTTGATCCCAAACCTGTCCCGGCGACGTGCCCAGCGCGTCGAAACCGGCATTGATTCCCCAATAGAGTCCCACGACCATGATCGGGACGAGGATCCAGCCGAGAATCTCCTCTCCCCTGTGGCGACGGCGGCGGCGCGCGCGTCGATCGTCGCGCCGTGTCGCAGCAGGCGCGGACTGATGTTGTACCGGCGTGAGGGGGCCCTCATGCAGATCGCTCATTCGGATGCCCCCTGATGGTTGACTGGACCACACGCACCGTGCGCTGAACCGAAGCGCCGGCGCCTCAAGGCCCGCTTGCTAACCATCGCAAGCCCGCGTGTCGACCGCTTGAATCGAGGTGCCGTTCGCCTTCCTGAAACAGCAGCGGGACCGGCCGGCACGACCCGACCGATCCCGCTCCATGTCTCGACGGCTCAGGCTTTGACCAACGGTACTTTCGGCACGGTGCGAACGTTTCCGGAGCCCCCGTTGCCGGACCCGTCGTCCTTCTTCCGCGGGGAGACCTTGGCCCGCGTGCGCTTGTGCTTCTTGACCGCGTTGGTCACGTCTTTTTCGGGCTTCGGGGTCACCGGACCGGCCGGGAACTCGAAGCCCAGGGCCTGCTTCTCACCCTCCTCGGGCGTCTTCACCACCACCCGTACGGCACCGCCGTCCTTGAGGCGTCCGAACAGCACCTCGTCGGCGAGCGGCGTCTTGATTGTGGACTGGATAAGGCGCGCCATGGGGCGGGCACCCATGGCATCGTCGTAGCCGTGCTCCACCAGCCACTCGCGCGCCTCGTCGGACAGTTCGATGGTGACGTTGCGGTCGGCGAGCTGCGCCTCGAGCTGGAGGACGAACTTGTCCACCACCTTGGAGACGACCTCCTTCGGCAGGTGACCGAACGAGATGATCGCGTCGAGACGGTTGCGGAATTCCGGCGCGAACAGCTTGTTGATCGCCTCCACATCGTCGCCCGTGCGCTTGGTCTGGGTGAAGCCGTAAGCCGACTTCGCCAGATCGGAAGCGCCCGCATTCGTGGTCATGATGATGATCACGTTGCGGAAATCGACCTGCTTGCCGTTGTGATCGGTGAGCTTGCCGTGGTCCATCACCTGCAACAGGATGTTGAACAGGTCCGGATGGGCCTTCTCGATCTCATCCAGCAGCAGCACGCAATGCGGATGCTGGTCGATGCCGTCGGTCAGCAGGCCGCCCTGGTCGAAGCCGACATAACCGGGGGGCGCGCCGATGAGGCGGCTCACCGTATGACGCTCCATGTATTCCGACATATCGAAACGCAACATCTCGACGCCCAGGGAGGCCGCGAGTTGCTTGGCCGCCTCGGTCTTGCCCACACCCGTGGGGCCGGCGAAGAGGTACGAGCCGATGGGCTTGTCGGGATCGCGCAGGCCGGCGCGGGCCAGCTTGATCGCCGAGGTCAAGGCCTCGATGGCGCTGGGCTGGCCGTAGACGACGCGCTTGAGACTGTCAGTGAGGTTCTTCAGCACCACCGCGTCGTCCTTCGACACGGTCTTGGGCGGGATGCGCGCCATCGTGGCGATGGTGGCTTCGATCTCCTTGACACCGATGGTCCGCTTGCGGCGCGCCTCCGGCACCAACATCTGCGAGGCGCCGGTCTCGTCGATGACGTCGATCGCTTTGTCGGGCAACTTACGATCGTTGATGTATCGCGCCGAGAGTTCCACGGCCGCCTTCACCGCCTCGGTGGTGTACTTGAGCTTATGGAATTCCTCGAAGTACGGCTTCAGCCCCTTCACGATCTCGATGGCGTCCGGGATCGACGGCTCGTTGACGTCGATCTTCTGGAACCGGCGCACGAGGGCGCGGTCCTTCTCGAAGTACTGGCGATATTCCTTGTAGGTGGTCGAGCCGATGCAGCGGAGCGAGCCGTTGGCCAGTGCTGGCTTCAGGAGGTTCGACGCATCCATGGCCCCGCCCGAAGTGGCGCCGGCGCCGATCACCGTGTGGATCTCGTCGATGAACAGCACCGCGTTGGGGTGCGCCTCGATCTCCTTCATCACCTGCTTGAGGCGCTCCTCGAAGTCGCCGCGATAGCGGGTGCCGGCGAGCAGCGTGCCCATGTCGAGGGAGAACACCGTGGCGTCGATGAGGACTTCCGGCACCTCCTTGTGGATGATCTTGCGCGCCAGCCCCTCGGCGATGGCGGTCTTGCCGACGCCGGGATCGCCCACCAGCAGGGGGTTGTTCTTCTGACGTCGGCACAGAATCTGGATCGTGCGTTGCACCTCGGTCTCACGGCCGATGAGGGGATCGATCCGGCCGTCGCGGGCCTTCTTGTTGAGGTTGATGCAGTACGCCTCGAGGGCATCACCCTTCTTCTTCGGACGGGCGTCGTTGTCCTCTCCGCTCGGGCGTTCGGCTGCGGATTCCTCTTCGGCACCCCGTACGGGCTTCGGCTCGGACGACCCGGGCCTCTTGGCGATCCCATGGCTGATGTAGTTGACCGCGTCGTAGCGGGTCATGTCCTGCTCCTGCAGGAAATAGGCGGCATGGCTCTCGCGCTCGGCGAAGATCGCCACGAGCACGTTGGCCCCCGTCACTTCCTCACGGCCCGAGGACTGCACGTGGATCACCGCGCGTTGGATCACGCGCTGGAAGCCCGCCGTGGGCTTGGCGTCCTGGCGTCCATCGCCGATGAGGTTGGCGAGTTCGGTGTCGACGTACTCGACGAGGCTACGCTTGAGCGTGTCGACCTCGACGTTGCAGGCCCGCATGACTGCCGCGGCGTCCTGATCGTCCACAAGGGCGAGGAGGAGGTGCTCCAGCGTCGCGTATTCGTGCCGCCGCTCACCGGCGAGCGCCAGGGCGCGGTGGAGAGCTTGTTCAAGGCTGCGAGAGAAGCTGGGCAAAGCGTGGCCTCTGTGTGGGGGTGCCTATTTCTTTTCCATAACGCACTGGAGAGGATGTTGGTGTTTGCGGGCGAAGTCCATCACCTGCGTCACCTTGGTCTCGGCGACCTCATAGGTAAATATGCCGCATTCGCCGACACCATTCTGGTGTACGTGCATCATGATCTGGTAGGCGTCTTCCTGAGATTTGTTGAAGAACTTTTCGACGACGTGCACGACGAACTCCATCGGCGTGTAATCGTCGTTGAGCAGCAGAACGCGATACAGACTCGGGCGCTTCGTCTTCGGCTTGGTTCGGGTGATGATCGCCGTGCCGGACCGGCCGTCATCGCCGTTCCCCGGATCGTCGGGATTCGAGGCCGCCCTTGGCTCGGGTCGGAGCGGCGCATCGCGTGCGTTGCGATAATCCTCGCGCCGTTGCGTCATGGCTATGCCCTGCTTCAGGACGTCGGACATCTGAATCGCATCGACCCCATGAGGCGGCACGGCACCGTCGAGACACCCCGTCTCGCGAGCCGTGCGGGTGGCGAACACAATCTATAGGGCGATGGGCGACTTCGCCAGTCGGCTGCGCGCACTTGTCCGCTGGCCGACCCCGGCTCGGGGTCGAGGCAAGCGAAAAAAAGCCCCACGCGTCTGTGACGCGCGGGGCCGATGGAACGATGGGTCCGGGAGGACGATCAGATGGTCGCGGGCAGCTTTGCACTGGAGCCCTGGGGCTTCATCGTACCGGCGAGGCCGGAATAAAGGTCGCGCATGACTTGGGTCTGGGTCATCAGGCGCTCGTACGAGCCCTTGAGGTAGGCGGCCTGGATTTCGAAGACGGCCTGCGGGGTGCGCGCGGCGGCGAGCTTCTTCATGGTGGCACTGCCCTCTGCAAGGGACTGGCGGGCATAATCCGCCCACTCGATGCTGGCGCTTTGGTTCGCCTTGGCCACGGCCGTGAAGCCTTTGATTGCGGTGCCCAAGCCAGCCTTGTCGTCGGCGCCAGCCTTGAAGAGGGCGGAGGTCTTTTCGAACGCTTGCGTCATCATGTTCATCGTCTGGCACTGCCCTGGCGGGCATCCCCTTGGCATCGACATCGGTCTGCCGCGGACAGCGGCCCGCCAGGCGCGGACCGCCGGCTCCGCTTATTTGTGCGATGCAATATAGAACGTCAAGGGTTATGATGCATCGCAATATAACTGGCAAAATCCAGCGCACCTCATTAACCCGGCCGTAACTGCATCCACCTAGCCTGATTGACAGATGTTGCGGGGTAACGGTGGCGCAGATGCCTCCCCGCCCCGATGTTGCGGTGCAAGCCGGCCCCGTGCCGTGCCTGTCGAGGCAGTGAGTCGTGATGCGTAGCGTTCCCAACCACGCGATGGCCGACCCCGCGCGAGCCCCGCGTCCGGGCCTGAAGCGATCCCTGCCCGCGTTGCTCGCGGCGGCGGCGGTCCTGGCCACGATGGCCTCCCCCGCAGAAGCCAAGCGGCGCGCCCATCATCGTGGCGGCGGCGGCTATAGCCCGCCTTACGCGGCGATGGTCGTCGACGTGAAGACGGGCAAGACCCTGCACGCGGTCAACGAGGATTCCCTGCGTCACCCGGCGTCCATCACCAAGGTGATGACCCTCTATATGCTCTTCGAGCAACTCGAGCGCGGTCGCTACACCCTCGAATCGCCCCTCACCATCTCATCCTTCGCCGCGTCGCAATCACCGTCGAAGCTCGGCCTGCGTCCCGGTTCGACCATCTCCGTCGAAGACGCGATCAAGGCCATCGTGACGAAATCGGCCAACGATGTGGCCTGCGCCATCGGTGAAAACATCGCCGGGTCCGAGCCGCGCTTCGCCGAGATGATGACCGCGAAGGCGAAGGCTCTCGGCATGGGCCGGACCAATTACGCCAACGCGTCGGGCCTGCCGGATTCCGATCAGATCACCACGGCCCGCGACCTTACGGTGCTCGCCCGTGCCATCCAGGATCGCTTCCCCCGCTACTACCGCTATTTCCAGACCCGCTCCTTCGCGTTCCGTGGTCGCGTGATCGGCAACCACAATCGTCTCCTCGGCAATGTCCAGGGCGTCGACGGGATCAAGACCGGGTACACGCGCGATTCCGGCTTCAACCTCATGACGGCTGCCCGGCTCGACGACCGCCAGATCGTCGCCATCGTCCTCGGCGGCAAGTCCGGGGCGAGCCGCGACAAGATCATGGCTGATCTCGTGCGAGCCAACCTTCCCCGCGCTTATGCGGGCAACCGCCAGACCCCGGCCACGATCGAGGTCGCCGAGCGCGCGCGCCCTGCCGTGGTGGCCGACGGCGCTTCGCGCACGCGCACGCAGATGGCATCGGCGGACGACGAGGATGTCGAGACGACCGCCTCGACGGCGCAACCCCTCGACATTTCCCCGAGCCGGGCAACCACCACTCCGGGTAGCGCCGGCGTCAAGGGACGCCTGCCGGCCAACGCCCAGGCCTACGCCCCGACGGCACCGGGTTCTCCGTTTCCGATGGGCGTGAAGAGCCCGGCGCGGCTCGCCTCCGTCGACGGTCCGCGCACGGAATCCGCGCCCAAGACCGTCTCGGGCGCCAAAGTGACCCCCACCGCCTGGGTGATCCAGCTCGGTGCCATGGACGACGAGGACAAGGCGAAATCCATGCTCGCCGAGGCGCGCAGCCGTGCCGGCGGCTCCCTGTCCCGGGCTGCGCCCTACACGGTGAAGGTCGAGCACGGCGGCGCCACCCTGTACCGCGCGCGCTTCTCGGGGTTCTCCGAGCAGGATGCGGCCCAGGATGCCTGCAACACGCTGAAGCGCAGCGGTTTCAGCTGCTTCGCCACCCGAAGCTGATCCATCCGCGGATTCGTCGATCCCGTCCGGATCGGCGCTCGACCCGAACCGTCCCTCGCGGCGGCGCGGGGCCGGCTCGTCATGCCGGCAGACACGTCCCTACGATCCCTCTGGCACGCGCGTGGAGTATCAGCGATGTCGGTTCGTCAGCCTGTCTCGGGCCGCGTTGACGCGCGCCGCCTGCTCGGCCGTCCCCCCCTGGTCGGGATGGAGCCGCTTCATCAGCGTTCGGTGAGCCGTGCGGACGTCCTCCAGGGACGCCCCGCGCTCAAGCCCCAGGACCTCATAGGCCTGCTCCTGCGTCATCGCCCCTGGGTCCGCCGGACGGCGCGACCGCGGGTCGGCGTCAGCCTCAGCGTGTTCACGCCGGCCGGCGTGCCGGCGGTCGAGATCCGCCTGTAGGGGAAGCTTGCCGCGGACCCGCCGCGACAGCGCGCTCCACCGGTGGCGCAGGCCGGCGTCACCCTCGAGGAGCCAGAGACCCGCGACGACGAGGATCATCCCGAGCTCAGGCCGGCCCCGGACCAGGACCAGTCCGGCCGCAGCCAGGGCCGCGTACCCCCCGATCCGCCGCAGGAGCCGCGTCGTGGCGGCGGGCGAACGGCGCAGGGCGTTTCGGCCGAGCCACCACATCAGCAAGAGGCCGAAGCCCGCGAGCAGCAGGGTCATCGGGCGCTTCCGTACTCGGCGCCAACGCGGCCCCCGACACGCAGACGCACGCCCCCGACATCGCGAAACCCATCCCCATCGGGCGGCCTGGCCGTCGGCAGGGTCGAACAGCCCGGCCGGTCCGGCAGGCGCACGCCCTCCGGCGCATCCTGCGGACAGGGCAGCCGCGCCGCGCGCGGTCGTGCCCCCTCCCCCGCCTGTGCGCTGGAGTTCAACAGAATCAGTGTGAGGATCGCCAGAAGGCGAGGGTCAGGACGCATCGGCCGCTCTCGTGATCTTCGACCTTAGACCATTCGCGCGTCCAAATGACATGAAGGGCGGCGTCACCTGTCAGCGTCGCGCTTCGGCGACATCCGTCGTGGTGACGCGGACGCGCCGAGGACGGCCGTCGCGCTCGACTGTGAGATCCATGGTGGCGTCGATGCCTGCGGCCGCCATGGCGGCGGTGAGGTCGGCCAGGCGATGGATCGGCCGATCCCCGGCCGCCACGATGACGTCGCCGATGGCGCCCGTCTGTGGATCGACGCCGCGCAGGCCGGCTTGCGCCGCCGGCGACCCCCGGATCACCCGTACCACCACGACCCCGTCGATTCCCAGGCGGGCGGTGACCGATTCCTGTCCGGCGATGATGCCGATACCTGGATTGCGCGTGCGCCCGTTCCGGATGAGTTCGGGCACGACGCGGTTGACCACGTCCACCGGGATGGCGAAGCCGATGCCGGCGCTGGCCCCGGACGGCGAGAAGATCGCCGTGTTGACGCCGATGAGGCGCCCGGCCGAATCGAGAAGGGGCCCGCCGGAATTGCCCGGATTGATCGCCGCATCCGTCTGGATCACACCCGAAAGTTCACGGCCCTCGGCCGTCGGCAAGCGGCGCTGGAGTGCACTGACGACGCCGGTGGTCAGGGTGTGGTCGAGGCCGAACGGATTGCCGATGGCATAGGTGGCTTGGCCGACCTTGAGGTCGGCGGAGGTGCCGATGGCGAGCGGCGGTGGGGGCGTGGTGCGGCCGAGTCGGAGTACGGCGAGGTCGTAGCTCGGCGCGGCCCCGACGATGCGAGCCGGCACCACCACCCCGGAGGAGAGCCGCACCGAGACGGAGCCGCCCCCCTGCGCCGCAGCGGCCACGACGTGGTTGTTGGTGACGATGTGCCCGCCCGCATCCCATACGAAGCCCGTGCCCGTTTGCGATCCGCTGCCCTCCCGCTCTCCGCCATCCTCGGACTCCGCGCCGAGGAGCGCACGCCCCTGTGCCGCGGCCTGTGCGAAGACATGAACCACGGACGGGCTCGCTTGGGCGAAAAGCGCAACGGTGGCGGTCTCCACCGATGCCAGATCCCCCCGAGCCGTGATGGCGCGTGGGGTTCGTGCCGCGAACAGGAAAGCCGTCACGTAGGGCTGCGCCACGAGGAGCGCGAGCAGGACGAGCGCCGCGCCCGCCGCCATTCGCACGAACCGGTCCGCCATCACCATCCTCTTCCAAAAAATGGGAGAACCCATTTGCTGCACTGCGGCATTAACCGCTCGGTGACGCCTCTAGGGTCAACTGATGCTCAAGCGCAGGGACGATCCGGGTGCGTTCGCACACCGTTCAATTCCAAGGCGACAGCTACAGCCTACCTATAGGGCAGACCCAGAGAAGACCCGTATCCCGACAAAGCGGTATCTCCAAAGCAGCAGCGGACGCAGCGAGGCTCATACCGTCGGTCTGAGCCTGCGTCGAAACGGACGCAACCTCCAGGATTTCGCCCGAAAAGATCGCAAAGCCGCCCCAGAGATGCTGCCATTGCCAATCACTTTCCGCAGCGGCCGTTCAGGTTGCCCCCCTTACAACGGGTGAGACCGAACAGCCGGCATCGCGGGGAGCGACCCTCTCGATCAAGGAACAGGACCCATGGAAACCGAAGCCCTCGAACGTCCCGCCGATCTGACCATCTGGCGGACTGCGCCGATCCCGGCTCCTCTCGCTCAGCCCGAGCGCTACGACACCCTGCGCGAGGCCATCAAGGCCGCCGCCGGCGCCCTCACCGATCCTGCCAAGCAGCCTTGGATCATCACCGAGGAAGGCGAAATCCTTTCCCCGAACTGGATTCGGACGTACCTCAACTGAGATGATCGGCGACGCTACCGGCCTTTGCATTGGCCGGCCTTCCCCGCGAGCCGACCGCCGGACTTCCCGCGGCCGGCTCACGAGGGTGACGAGCACATAAGACGCGATCATCAGACGGTCCCACGAGCCGAACTTCCCCCAAGGGTACCACTTCCCATCCGGCGCGCTGGTCGGGATAGCGCCAGACCCGTGCGATGTAGAAGCCGAGGTAGAAGCCGAGGCTGGCATAGGAGAAGCCCGTGAAGGGCGGGACGCATGAGAAGCGTGGAACCCTGGCCTCCGGTTAGATCCAGGATCCGACCCCGGTCTCGGAGATTTTCACGACGGTTCCGATCACGTGATACGGGGCGATGACTTTCGCCTCCTCCCAGGTTTCCCTCCGCACTGCGAGCATCGCGATCCAGATCTTGACCACCGCCAGGGTGAGGGCATCGTAGCGGTGCAGCGAAGCGTCCGCCGGATCGAACAGGACGCTCGCGATAAGCGGCATCCAGATCGAGCCCCCGGAAGAGGCAGGCCCGGGCCTGCTTCACGCCGAACCTCAAGCTCGGACACGCCTCCGACGAGGGGACTTTGTGCCTGCGCCCTAGCTCCCAGCCCTGCCTCGGTAGCGGTAAAATGGGTGAGCACTGGCCACAGCCGAGCGGCGCCGTGATCCAAATCGAAACTTGAATCGTGATCTCAGCGACATTTGCCGGTCTGGGCGGCCGCCGTATCGGACACAGGGCGCTCATCGCGCGTGGCTGGTTCACACAGAAAAAAAGGCCGCTCCGAAGAGCGGCCCGAAGTCTAGGGAGGAAACGCCCAAGAAGGGCAACGGGAGCGCGACGCCATCGCGCTCCCGCAATGCACAAACTAGTGTGCGCCGCACAAAACGCAAGTGTTTTCGGAGGATTTGCTCAGCTTTTCCCTGAGGCCGTCCTTCGCTCGCGAGCGGCGCGGGTGCCGGCTACGCCTCAGCCAGCAGACGGGCGATCTCGGCCCGCAACGGACCGCCGAGGTCTTGGCGTTCCAAAGCGTAGGCGAGGTTGGCCGTGAGGAAACCGAGTTTCGAACCGGTGTCGTAGGTCCGACCTTCGTAGCGCATGCCGAAAAAGTCCTGCGACTGCGCCAGCTCGATCATCGCGTCGGTGAGTTGGATCTCGCCGCCAGCGCCCTTCCTGCCATGGGACAGCACTTCGAAGATTTCCGGCTGAAGGATGTAGCGACCCGAGATGATGAAATTCGACGGGGCGGTGCCCTGCTTGGGCTTCTCGACCATACCGGTGATCTCGAAGGTCTGACCGAAGGTGTCGCCGACGCTGACGATGCCGTACTGGTGGGTCTCCTCGGGGGCGACCTCCTCGACGGCGATCACGTTGCCGCCGTGGCGTTCGTAGGCCGACAGCATCTGTTGCATGCAGCCGCGGCTGAGCATGTCCGGCAGGAGAACGGCGAAGGGCTCGTCGCCGACGATCTCGCGGGCGCACCATACGGCATGGCCCAGGCCGAGGGGTTCCTGCTGGCGGGTGAAGCTGGTTTGGCCAGCCGCGGGCAGATCGCGCTTCAGGTCGTCGTAGGCCGCCTGCTTTCCGCGCTCCAGGAGCATCCGGTCGAGTTCGAACGAGATGTCGAAATGGTCCTCGATCACCGCCTTGCCGCGCCCGGTGACGAAGATGAAATGCTCGATCCCGGCTTCGCGCGCCTCATCGACGACGTGTTGCACCACGGGGCGATCGACGACGGTGAGCATCTCCTTCGGCATCGCCTTGGTCGCGGGAAGGAATCGGGTCCCGAGGCCAGCGACGGGAAGAACGGCCTTGCGAATCGGTTTCATCGAGCGGGACCCGGTATCGAATGGGGTGGGACGAGCCTCGGAGGCGTCGCACGACAGCATCCCGAGACCGGTCTTACAGCGTGACCGTGAGACGGCATAACCGATGCGAAGGTTTTACGATATATCGGGTGTCCACGGTCCTGAGCAGGTTCGCATCGGCCAGCCAACGCCTCACCCGCTTAAGAGTTGGTGGACCGGAGGTTTTCGATGCAGACCCGGTGACCACTCTTGCGCAATCTGCTTGGGGATGTCGGCATGGCTGTTCTGGTGACGGGTGGGGCGGGCTATATCGGTAGCCACATGGTTCTGGCCCTGCTCGACGCAGGTCATGAGAGTGTCGTGGTGCTCGACGATCTCTCGACGGGCTTCGACTGGGCCCTGCCGCCGGAAGTGACCCTCGTCACCGGTGATATCGCCGATCAGACACTGGTGGCCGGCATCATCCGCGAACATGGCATCGACGCCTTGGCGCATTTCGCCGCGCGCATCGTCGTTCCGGATTCCGTCGCCGATCCCCTGGGCTACTACCTCGCCAACACGGTCAAAACCCGCGCCCTCATTGAGACGGCCGTGCGTGAAGGCGTCCGCCACGTCATCTTCTCGTCCACGGCAGCCGTCTACGGCGAGCCCGATATCGTACCCGTGCCGGAAGATCTCACGACCGCTCCGATCAATCCCTATGGGCGTTCCAAGCTCATGAGCGAGTGGATGATCGCCGATGCCGCGAGGGCGCACGGCTTCACCTACGTGATTCTGCGCTACTTCAACGTCGCGGGTGCGGACCCGCGCGGACGCACCGGACAGTCGACCCCGAACGCGACCCATCTCATCAAGGTCGCGACGCAAGCCGCCCTCGGTCAGCGCAGCCACCTCGACGTCTACGGCACCGACTACCCGACGCCGGACGGATCGTGCCTGCGGGACTACATCCAGGTCTCGGACCTCGCCGAGGCGCACCGAGTCGCCCTCGACCACCTGCGCGGCGGCGGCGAGAGTCTGACTATGAATTGCGGCTACGGCCAGGGCTACTCCGTCCTCGACGTCATCGAGGTGGTCAAACGCGTGTCCGGCAAGGATTTCGAGGTTCGGCTGTGCCCGCGCCGTCCTGGCGACCCGGCGCGGATCATCGCCCAGGCGGACCGGATCCGGGGGTTAGGCTGGACGCCGCGCCATGCCAGCCTCGAAGGGATCGTCGGCCAAGCGCTCGCCTGGGAGGATGCCCTGACGAAGCGCAACCGCACGTGACGGGCCTTCGCCTCGCCGTCGTGCTTCTGTTCGCGGCCTGCGGTACCGCGAGGTCCGAGCCCACGAAGCCCACTCCGAAGCTGCCCGCAGCGGAGAAGCCTCCGGCGCCTACGGACCTCCGTGCCTTCATCGAAGCACTGCGCCCCGACGCCCTCAGCCGCGGGGTCTCGCCCAGGACCTTTGCCGCAGCCTTCTCCGGCGTGACCACGGCGGACCCGGATGTCCTCGCACGGACCCGGCGCCAGGGCGAGTTCGCCCGTCCCGTCTGGGAGTATCTCGTCGGCGCGGTCTCTCCGGGCCGCATCGCACGTGGACAGGCACAGGCGGCGCGCCTCGCCCCCACCCTCGCGGCGATCGAGGCACGCTTCGGCGTACCGCGCTGGATCGTCCTGGCATTCTGGGGGGTCGAGTCCGATTTTGGCGCCAGCGCCGGCACGGTGCCGACGGTCCGGGCGCTCGCCACCCTGGCTCAGGCGGGATTCCGCGGCACCCTATTCCGAGATGAACTCCTGGCGGCGCTCACGATCCTGGAACGCGGCGACATCGCGCCGTCCGGGATGAAAGGTTCCTGGGCCGGGGCGATGGGGCAAGTCCAGTTCCTGCCCTCGAGTTTCCTCGCCCATGCCGTCGATTTCGACGGCGACGGCCACCGAGACATCTGGGGCTCGCAGGCCGACGCCTTGGCCTCGATCGCGAACTACCTGAAGTCCCTCGGCTGGAATCCGGCCCTCTCCTGGGGTTATGCCGTCACCCTGCCGCCGGGCTTCGACCTGACAGCCTACCGAGCCGACCTGTCGGACTTTGCCCGGCGGGGCGTGCGCCGAACAGATAACGCGCCCCTGCCGCCCTCGGGAAACGCCAGCCTTTTCCTGCCCGGAGGCCTCGGGGGGCCGGTCTTCCTGATCACCGACAATTTCGAGGTGGTGCGGGCCTACAACACCTCCGACTCCTACGCCCTCGCCGTCGGCCACCTCGCCGACCGTCTCGCCGGGGGACCTTCCCTCGTCGCGCCATGGCCGAGCGACGCGGCCCGCCTCGACAAAGCCGGCCTCCAGGCCCTGCAGACGGGCCTGTCCGCCCGAAAGCTCTATGCCGGCGAGCCCGACGGCCGGGCCGGGCCGAAACTGCGCGAGGCGGTACGCCGCTATCAGATCGAGCAAGGATTGCCGGCCGATGGTTACGCGACACCCGCGCTCCTCGAACACCTGAAGCACCGTCCCTGACGACGTTGCCCTTAGACCGAGGGCCCGTCCTCGGTTAGGATTAGGTCTACCGCACCGGCCCGTCCGGTTCTCGAGAAGGTTCGTCATGACGCTGCCGGCACCTCGCGCGGCTTGGTCCTCCCTCGTCGGCCTCGTCCTGCTCCTCGGTGCAGCTCCGCCCGCCGCTGCGCAATGGGGCGATTCCTACGACGCGCCTTCGCGAAGGGCGCGGGAGTATTACCGCGACGACGGCGGCTATGGCGCCCGGCAGTCGAACCGTCGTTACGCGCCGCCGCCGCAGGAAGCACCGCGCCAGTTCTATTGGCCGTGGGAGGACCGGCCCCAGCAGGCACAGCCGGCGCCGACGCCGACCATTCGTCCGACGCCGCGGCCGCGCACGCCCACCTATGCCGACGATCCCCGTGCGGTCCGGCGCAAGCCGCGCCCGGCGCCGGTCATCGCGCAGCCGAAGCCCACCGTGCCCAAGGCCGAGCCCGCCACCCGGATCGCGGTATTCGGGGATTCCCTGGCCGGCTCCCTCGGCACCGGACTCACCGATGTGTTCGAGGACAACACCGAGATCGGCATCGTCGACCGATCGCGCGCCGACAGTGGCCTGGTACGCAAGGATATCGTAGATTGGCCGAAGGCCGTCGAGGACACGCTCAAGTCCACTCCGAAGGTCGCGTATGCGCTGGTGATGGTCGGTGCGAACGACCGTCAACCGATCCGGGATGGCGACCAGACCATCGAGCCCCTGAGCGAACGTTGGCGCCAGATCTACGGGGAGCGCGTCGAAGCCCTGGTGAAGGTGTTCTCCGACCACAAGATCCCGCTGATCTGGGTCGGAGTGCCGCCGATGCGCAGCGAATCCCTCACCAAGGATCTCGCCGAAATCAACGATATCGCCCGCGAGCGCGTTACCAAAGCGGGTCAGACCTACGTCGATATCTGGCCGGGTTTCGTCGACGACCGCAACCGCTACGCCGCCACGGGGCCGGATCTCGACGGACAGGAGGCGAAGCTGCGCGCTGGCGACGGCGTCCATTTCACCAAGGCCGGTGCGCGCAAACTCGCGCACTTCGCCGATGTCGAGTTGAAGCGGATGATGGGGACGAGCGCGACGCCGGCCGTCCCGGTCGCGACCGCTCCCGCTGTACCGGCCGAGGGTGAGGCTCCTCGCCTCGACGATGCGGCGGCCATCGACCGCCAGATCACCGCCATGCTGCCGAGTCTCCCAGAGCCACCCGGCATCCCGGCCCTGCCGGTCAAACCGGCCGCCGGGCCGGTGATTCCGCTTGGAAGGGCTGAACTCGCGCCTGGAGGAACGCTTGTCAGCGGGCGGCCCCGCGACGCCGATCCATCCGGCAACGTCGAGCGGGCACTCCTACGGGGTGCCGCACCCGTGACGCAACCGGGACGGGCAGACGACTTCCGCTGGCCGCCGGGCTGAACCGGCGACCCTGCTTTCCTATCGCGGCAGGACGCTGGCGCCCATGAGCGCCTCGTCGATGGACCGCGCGGCCTGCCGGCCCTCGCGGATCGCCCACACCACGAGAGATTGCCCACGGCGCATGTCGCCGGCGACGTAGATCTTTTCGTTCGAGGTCCGATAATCGACGGTGTCGGCAGTGACGTTGCCACGCTTGTCCATGGTCACACCGGATTCTTCCAGCAAGCCCTTACGAACGGAGCCGGCGAAGCCGATCGCCAGGAAGACGAGATCGGCCGGCAGCACGAACTCGCCGCCCGGGACGGGCTGGCGCTTCTCGTCGACGCGGGTGCAGACCACGCCGGTGAGCTTGCCCTTCTTGCCTTCGAGACGCAGGGTCGCCGCCTGGAACTCGCGCTCGGCCCCTTCGGCCTGGCTCGAAGAGGTTCGCATCTTCGTCGGCCAGTACGGCCAGACCGAGAGCTTGTCCTCGCGCTCCGGCGGACGGGGACGGATATCGAGCTGCGTCACAGACAGGGCGCCCTGGCGGAACGAGGTCCCGACGCAATCGGACGCCGTGTCGCCGCCGCCGATGACGACGACGTTCTTCGCCGTTGCGAGGATCGGCTGTTCGCCGTTGCCCGGCATCGGCTCCGCCCCGACCCGGCGGTTGGACTGGACGAGGAACGGCATGGCGTAGTGCACGCCGATCAGGTCCTGACCCGGCAGCTGCGGGTTACGCGGGTCTTCTGCGCCTCCGGCGAACAGAACCGCGTCGTGCTCGGCCGAGAGCTCGTCGAGGGGCTTCGTCACGCCGACATTCACGCCGTAGTGGAAGCGGACGCCCTCCGCCTCCATCTGCTTCACACGCCGATCGATATGGCGCTTCTCCATCTTGAAGTCGGGGATGCCGTAGCGCAGCAGGCCACCGGCCTTCGGCTCACGCTCGAAGACATGGACCTCGTGGCCGACGCGAGCGAGCTGCTGCGCCGCGGCCATGCCGGCGGGACCGGACCCGATGACCGCAACCTTCTTGCCGGTCTTGTGGCTGGCCGGCTCGGGCTTGACCCATCCGTTGTTCCAGGCGCGATCGGCGATGGCCTGCTCGATGGTCTTGATCGCCACAGGCTGATTCTCGAGGTTCAGCGTGCAGGCCTCCTCGCAGGGCGCAGGACAGATGCGGCCGGTGAACTCGGGAAAGTTGTTCGTGGAGTGCAGGTTGCGCGCCGCCTCCTCCCAATCCGACTGGAACACGAGCTCGTTCCAGTCCGGAATCTGGTTGTGGACCGGGCAGCCGGTATCCCCGTGGCAGAACGGAATGCCGCAATCCATGCAGCGGGCCGCCTGCTTTTTCAGGTCATGCTCGTCCAGCGGCAGCGTGAACTCACGAAAATGCCGCACGCGGTCGGCGGCGAGCTGATACTTCTGCTCCTGCCGGTCGAATTCGAGGAAACCCGTGACCTTGCCCATCGTCTGACTGTCTTTCGCGAGTCTGTCTGATCCGTCGCACGGAAAGCGGCCGGATCGGCCTGTTCCGCTTTCTTCCTCCGAACCGGCTTCTTCGCCAGTTCGCTTCTCATGTCGTTCGCCCGGTCGCGCAAACCGCCACCCTCTGGGTAGGATCACCCGAGCGACGATCGTGTCGGGTTACGACACGGGTCTGCAGTGCGGAGCCTACTCGGCTGCCACAGGCATCCGCGCCATTTCCATCTCGCGCAGTGCCCGGCGGTACTCGACCGGCATCACCTTGACGAACTTGGTGCGGTAGCCGGCCCAATCATCCAGGATCTCCTTGGCACGCGGGGAGCCCGTGTACTTCAGGTGGTTGGTGATGAGTTGGCTCAGGCGCTCCTCGTCGTGGCCCGACATGTCGGCAAGGATATCGACGCGGCCCTTGGTCTCGAGATCGCCGTCCTGATGGAAGCGACGCATCAGGTCGTCCTCCTCCTCGATGGGCTCGAGATCGACCATGGACAGATTGCAGCGGGCCGAGAAGGAGCCATCGGCATCGAGGACGTAGGCGATGCCGCCCGACATGCCGGCCGCGAAGTTGCGCCCGGTCTCGCCAATGGAGACGACGACGCCGCCGGTCATGTACTCGCAGCCATGGTCGCCCATGCCCTCGACCACCGCGATGGCGCCGGAATTGCGCACGGCGAAGCGCTCGCCGGCCGAGCCCCGGATGTAGGCCTCGCCCGCGATGGCGCCGTACAGCACGGTGTTGCCGGCCATGATCGTGTGCGCGGACGGCGCCCGCAGAGCGTCGGACGGGCGGATGATGAGCTTGCCGCCCGACAGGCCCTTGCCGACGTAGTCGTTGGCATGGCCCGTCAGCACCACGGTGACGCCTGCGGCGAGCCAGGCACCGAAGCTCTGACCGGCGGTGCCCGACAGGTTCACCCGGATGGTGTCGTCGGGAAGCCCCTCGTGGCCGTAGCGCTTGGCCACGGCGCCGGACAGCATGGCGCCGGCGGTGCGATCCGAGTTCTTGATCACATCCTCGACCACGACAGCCTCGCCGCTCTCGAGCGCCGCCCTGGCACCGGCAATGAGGCGCCGATCCAGGACGTCGTCGATGGGGTGCTTCTGCTTCTCCGTATGCCGGATCGCCACGTGCGCCGGCACGTCCGGACGGTGGAACAGCTTCGAGAAATCGAGGCCCTTCGCCTTCCAGTGCTTGATCACCTCGAGGGTATCGAGGAAGTCCGCCCGGCCAATGAGGTCTTCGAGCTTGGTGTAGCCCATGGCCGCCATGAGCTCGCGCAACTCCTCGGCGACGAAGAAGAAGTAGTTGACCACATGCTCGGGCGTGCCCTTGAAGCGCTTGCGCAGGACGGGGTCCTGCGTCGCCACACCCACCGGGCAGGTGTTCAGGTGGCACTTGCGCATCATGATGCAGCCGGCGGCGATGAGCGGCGCGGTGGAAAAGCCGAACTGGTCGGCACCGAGCAGCGCCGCGACGAGAACGTCGCGACCTGTGCGGATGCCGCCATCGGCCTGAAGCACCACGCGGCCCCGCAGGTGGCTCAGCACAAGGGTCTGCTGGGTCTCGGCGAGACCCGTCTCCCACGGACCACCGGCGTGCTTGATGGAGGTGAGCGGCGCCGCGCCCGTGCCGCCATCGAATCCCGAGATGGTGATGTGGTCGGCCCGTGCCTTGGCGACACCAGTCGCTACGGTGCCGACGCCGACTTCCGACACCAGCTTGACCGAGACGTCGGCATCCGGGTTGACGTTCTTCAAGTCGAAGATGAGCTGGGCGAGATCCTCGATGGAATAGATGTCGTGGTGCGGCGGCGGCGAGATCAGGCCGACGCCCGGGGTGGCGTAGCGGACCTTGGCGATCTTGGCGTCGACCTTGTGACCGGGCAGCTGGCCGCCTTCGCCGGGCTTGGCGCCCTGCGAGACCTTGATCTGCATCATGTCGGCGTTGACGAGATATTCCGTCGTCACGCCGAAGCGGCCGGACGCCACCTGCTTGATCGCCGAGCGGCGCGAACGCCCATCGGCCATGGGCTTGAAGCGCTCGACCTCCTCGCCGCCCTCGCCCGAATTCGAGCGGCCGCCGAACGAATTCACGGCGATGGCCAAGGTTTCGTGTGCTTCCTTCGAGATGGAGCCGTAAGACATGGCGCCCGTGGCGAAGCGCTTGACGATGTCGACGGCCGGTTCGACCGCCTCGATGGCGACGGGCGCTCGGCCGAGCTCGGCCGCCTGCTTGATGCGGAACAGGCCCCGGATGGTCTTGAGGTGGCTCTCCTGCTCGTTCACGAGGCGGGCGTATTCGCGGTAGCGGTCGGGAAGGCCGAGGCGCACGGCGTGCTGGAGCGTCGCCACGGAATCCGGCGTCCAAGTGTGGCTCTCGCCGCGCAGGCGGTAGGCGTACTCGCCGCCCACATCCAGCGCCGTGCGGTAGACCGGTGCATCGCCGAACGCGTCGGTGTGACGGCGCGCCGTCTCCTCGGCGACCTCGGCCATGCCGATGCCCTCGATGGTGGTGGCGGTTCCGAAGAAGTCCCGCGCGACGAAGGCCGAGTTCAGGCCGATGGCGTCAAAGATCTGCGCACCGCAGTAGGACTGGTAGGTCGAGATGCCCATCTTGGACATGACCTTGAGCAGGCCCTTATCGATGGACTTGATGTAGCGGTAGACGATCTCGTCCGGGGTCAGGTCCGGCGGGAACTCGTCCTTCATCGCGATCAGCGTCTCGAAGGCGAGGTAGGGGTTGATCGCCTCGGCGCCGTAGCCGGCGAGACACGCGAAGTGGTGCACTTCGCGTGGCTCGCCCGATTCCACCACGAGACCCACGGAGGTGCGAAGCCCCTTGCGGATGAGGTAGTTGTGTACGGCGGCCGTGGCGAGGAGCGCGGGAATCGCGATGCGATCGGGGCCGACGCCGCGATCCGACAGGATGATGATGTTGTAGCCACCGCGCACGGCGACCTCGGCCCGGTCGCACAGGCGGTCGACGGCGCCCTCCATGGCGGCCGCCCCGGTCTCGGCCGGGAAGGTCATGTCGAGGGTCTTCGTGTCGAACCGGTCCTCGAAGTGCGAGATCGAGCGGATCTTCTCGAGATCCCCGTTGGTGAGGATCGGCTGCCGGACTTCCAGGCGCTTCTTGCGGGACGCGCCTTCCATGTCGAGGAGGTTCGGGCGCGGACCGATGAACGAGACGAGGCTCATGACAGCCTCCTCGCGGATCGGGTCGATCGGCGGGTTGGTGACCTGCGCGAAGTTCTGCTTGAAGTAGGAGTAGAGCGACTTCGGCTTGTCCGAGAGGGCCGAGAGCGGCGTGTCGGTGCCCATGGAACCCACCGCCTCCTGGCCGGTCACGGCCATGGGCGCCATGAGCAGCTTGAGGTCTTCCTGGCTGTAGCCGAACGCCTGCTGGCGATCGAGCAGCGACACGTCCGAGCGCGAGGCGCGCGGGATCACGGGCTTCAGGTCCTCCAGCACGATCTGGGTGTTCTTCACCCACTCGGCATAGGGGTGGGCTGCGGCGAGCTCGCTCTTGATCTCCTCGTCGGAGACGATGCGGCCCTTCTCCAGATCGATGAGCAGCATCCGGCCCGGCTGCAAACGCCAGGACTCAACGATCTTCTCGTCGGGGATCGGCAGCACGCCCATTTCGGAGGCGAGCACCACGAGGCCGTCGTCGGTGACGAGGTAGCGCGCGGGACGCAGGCCGTTGCGGTCCAGCGTCGCGCCGATCTGGCGGCCGTCGGTAAAGCACACGGCGGCCGGACCGTCCCACGGCTCCATCAGGGCGGCGTGGTATTCGTAGAACGCCTTGCGCTCCTCGTTCATGAGCGGATTGCCCGCCCACGCCTCGGGGATGAGCATCATCATGGCGTGGGCCAGCGAGTAGCCGCCCTGCACGAGGAATTCGAGGGCATTGTCGAAGCACGCGGTGTCGGACTGGCCCTCGTAGGAGATCGGCCACAGCTTCGAGATGTCGTTGCCGAACAGCTCGGAATCGACGCTGGCCTGGCGCGCGGCCATCCAGTTGACGTTGCCCCGCAGGGTGTTGATCTCGCCGTTATGCGCGACCATCCGGTAGGGGTGCGACAGGCGCCAGGTCGGGAAGGTGTTGGTGGCGAAGCGCTGATGCACGAGGGCGAGGCCCGAGACGTAACGCTCGTCCTGCAGGTCGCGATAATAGTCGCCGAGCTGGGTCACCAGCACCATGCCCTTGTAGACGATGGTCCGGGTCGACAGCGAGACGGGATAATAGACGTCGGCCCGCGGGTCCTTGAGGCCGTAGACCTTGTTCGAGATCACCTTGCGAACGGTGAAGAGGCGGCGCTCGAAAGCGTCCTCGTCCGTGATGGCGGCCGGGCGGCCGATGAAAACCTGGCGGTGGTGGGGCTCGGTCTCCTTGACCATCACCCCGAGGTCGCTCGGGTCCACGGGAACGTCGCGCCAGCCGAGCAGCGGCAGGCCCTCCTCGGCCAGGGCCTTCTCGACGATCTCCTCGATGAGCCGCCGCGCCTCGTCGTCCTTCGGCAGGAAGAACTGGCCGATGCCGTAATGGCCCGGCTCCGGCAGGGTGATACCGAGCGTGGCGCACTCGGCCGTGAAGAAGGCATGCGGAATCTGCGTGAGGATGCCACAACCGTCGCCCATCTTCGGATCGGCGCCCACGGCGCCGCGATGGTCGAGGTTCTTCAGGATTTGAAGCCCTTGTGCGACGATGGCGTGGGTCCGGCGATCGTGCATGTCGGCGACGAAGCCGACACCGCAGGCATCGCCTTCGCGGGCAGGATCGTACAACCCCTGAGCCTTGGGCAGCGCCTGATCCCGCACGACGAGGGGCGCACCGCCGTCTCGGGTGGCTGGAATGGACGCCTGAAGCGCCCCGAATTCAGCAGATGCGACCACGCTCACCATTCCTCGCCTCCGACGTGCTCGCTTGCGAGCATGTTTCGTGCCCAAGCGCCAAACGGCTCCCGGGTGCATCCTCTCGACAACGTCGGCTCTCAGCGGATCTGTTTGTCAGCGGGACTTCGGTGAGGAAGCGCCCGCGACCCGCGGGCACGACGCCGGCTTGGTCTCAAGCCACGCGGACCCGAATCGCCACGATAGCGATCGTCTTCGAATCTCGTTTGTTCGCCGGAAACGTCACCCGCGGAGATCCTTGGCCATCCAGGAAGTCACTACCCCGGAAATGGGACAGCGTTGCTGTCCTAACGACGGAAAGTGACAGATTTTAAACGCTCCAGCAAGGCCCGTTCTGACGGCTTGTAAGCCTTTTCCGCGCGCGCGAACGTTTCACGGCCCGCTCCGTTGCCGCAGGTACGGGTTTGGATCGAGTCCTGCTTCGGCATACCCCGACAGAAACCCGCCTCGAAGCCCTCGCATTCCCGCCCCAATCCCACGCTTAACAAGACCTTGCCGGGCACAAGCGGCATGCGGGGGCGAGGCCCTGGCGGAGACCCACCGGAGGACCCGCGCCAACAGCGGGCCTCCGGATCGAACCTTCTGAACGAGGCCTCATGATCGTGCGTGGTCAGAACCAGCGCAGCAAGCCCCGTCCGCGCGCGTCAATGCCGCGCCTCTCAAAGATACTGTGCGGCCTCACCCTGTCCGTCTTCGGATCGGGAATCGCCATGGCGCAGTATTTTGACGACCGCGACATGCCGATGCCGCCGCGCGCCGTGGTGTGGCGACTGAACGACCGCGGATTCACTGCCGTCACCCGACCCCAATTCGACGGTCGTGCCTACGTCGTCGAAGCCGACGACCCCTATGGCGAGCGCGTGCGCGTGTTCGTCGATGCCCACGATGGCGCAATCCTTCGTCGCCAACGTCTGAACGTCGCCCTCGCCTCGCCGCCGGTGCGCGTTGCGCGGCCGGCGCCGGGATACGGTTGGACCGAGGAGGAGGCGGTTCCGCGCCGTCCCGTCCGTGAAGCGGAGCGAATCATACCGCCCAGCACCGTTCCGAACGCACCGCTTCGCCGCGCGCCGCTCGATGCCGTTCGGGTGGGCCGAGCCGAACCCCTGGACCGCAATCCAATGGGCTTGAATCCCGACGCGCCGTCGCAAGCTCAAATCCCCCCCCAAGCTCCGGGCAAGGTGGTCCGGCTCAATCCTCCGCCGAAGCCGGCCGCTACCCGGATCACCCCGCAGGCACCCCGCCTGTCCGAGACGCCTTCGTCAAAGCCGGAAGTGCGGGAGCCGGCGGCTGCCTCCCTCGAAGCCCCGAAGTCCGTGACGCCAGCGACGAACGCCACTGCGCCGACACCAGCTGCCGTGCAGCCGCAAATCGACGCGAAGGCGCCTAAAGCGTGGAAGGACCCACCCGCGGATCAGAAGAAGTCGGTTCGGGTGATCGGCGGCGCCACCATCGTGCCGGGGGCAACACCGCCGAGCGAGCCAGCCAAAGACTGACGTCCCCCAGTCAGCCGGCGTCGCTCGCGCCGGCGCCCTGAAGCGCGGGGTCCCGGGTGGCAGCGCGCACGGGGCTCTCTGCCTGAGGCTTCTCGGTGATCGCCTGGAGTGCGAGCGGATCGAGCCCACTCCCTTCCGTGGGGCCGAAAGCGACGAGGGCGTGGCGCATCTTGGGAGTCCAGAACGCCACGATGTGCTTGTGGATGCCGGCAACAGCCTCGTCGTCCGGATACGAGCGGAAGAAGGTGGCGATCTGGTTCGCCATGCGGACGAGTTTCTGATCGGATGTCATGGCGCTCATGGGGACGCTCGCGTCGTTTGCGTTGCAGGATCGATCAGAGAGACGGGGCGAGGATCAAACGCTCGCGACCGTGAAAGACCGTGAGGGTGTCGGAGCGGGCGATAGCGCAGAGGGTCATGCCGTGCAGCCGCGCCCGGTCGATGGCCAGCGATGTCGGAGCGGAGATGGCAACGAGGATCGACGCGCCGAGGCTGGCCGCCTTTTCGACCATCTCGAACGAGCAACGGCTCGTGATCACGAGGAAACCGGTCGCCGGGTCGATCCGCTCGCGCATCAGAGCGCCGATGAGTTTGTCGAGGCCGTTGTGACGCCCGACATCCTCCCTTACCGCGAACAGGGACCCGTCGAGATTGGCCCAGGCGGCGGCGTGAACCGCGCGGGTCCGACGATTCAGCACCTGTGCCTCACCGAGTGTGGTGAGAGCCCGTTCGATGGCGGCGATTCCGACACTGCCCGCCCCATCGACGCGAGCTTCGGCCATGGGAAGTGCGGAGAGATCGTCGATCCCGCATACGCCGCAACCGGTCCGGCCACTGATGGCACGTTTGCGGGCAAGGTGCTCACGAAGGCGCCCCGGAGCGAGGTCGACGAGGAGACGCAGGCCCCCATCGGCGATCTCGACCGTGACGTCCCGGATCTCGCCGGCCGAGGCCACGATGCCCTCCGTGAGGCTGAACCCGTAGGCAAAATCCACGAGGTCGGCCGGCGTCGTCATCATCACCGCGTACGGCACGCTGCCGTAGACGAGGTTGACCGGCATCTCGACAGCGAGGTCGCGCTCGCCCGGCCGGGCGGCGGGATCGTCGTACGCGACGACCAAGGTCTTGACGCGCCGGGCGGTCTCGGCCGGCGCGTCGTTCTCGTTCAGGTCCTGGCTACTCGGCAGCATTCAACTGGGTCGCGATACGGGTCAGGGAGAAGTCCTCTTCATAGAACTTCGCCTGCCAATCGGAAGGCCGGTTGGTGCGCCGGACCTGCACCGCCGTCACCTTGTACTCGGGGCAGTTGGTGGCCCAGTCCGAGTAGTCCGTGGTGATGACGTTGGCGCCGGTCTTGGCATGGTGGAACGTGGTGTAGACCACGCCCGGTTGCATCCGCTCGGAGACCACGGCCTTGAGGGCGATGTCGCCCGAGCGGCTTTCCAGCGCCACGAGGTCGCCGTCGACGACGCCGCGCACCTCGGCGTCGAACGGATGGATCTCCAGCACGTCCTCCTCGTGCCAGCGCGAGTTCTCAGTGCGGCGGGTCTGAGCGCCGACATTGTACTGCGACAGGATACGCCCGGTGGTGAGGATGAGCGGGAAGCGCGGACCCGTGCGCTCCTCGGTCGGTACGTACTCGGTGATCATGAACTTGCCCAAGCCCCGCACGAAACGGTCGACGTGCATCATCGGCGTGCCACGCGGCGCCGCGTCGTTGCACGGCCACTGGATCGAGCCGAGCTCGTCGATCTTGGCGAAGCTCACACCCTTGAAGCTCGGGGTGAGCGAGGCGATCTCGTCCATGATCTCGGACGGGTGACTGTAGTTCATTGGGTAGCCCAGGGCGTTCGAGAGCAGCATCGTGCCCTCCCAGTCGCCAACGCCGGAGAGCGGCGGCATCACCTTGCGCACGCGGGAAATACGGCGCTCGGCATTGGTGAAGGTGCCGTCCTTTTCAAGGAACGAAGCGCCCGGCAGGAAGACATGGGCGTACTTTGCCGTCTCGTTGAGGAAGATGTCCTGGATGACGATGCACTCCATCGCCATCAGGCCGGCGGTGACGTGGTGCGTATCGGGGTCGGACTGGGCGATGTCCTCACCCTGGATGTACATGCCCTTGAAGGCGCCATCGACGGCCTCGTCGAGCATGTTGGTGATGCGCAGGCCAGGATCCTTGTCGAGCGAGACGCCCCACAGGGATTCGAAGGTCTCGCGGGTCGCGTCGTCGGAGACATGACGGTAGCCCGGCAGTTCGTGCGGGAACGAACCCATGTCGCACGAACCCTGGACGTTGTTCTGACCGCGGAGCGGATTCACGCCTGCGCCCAGCATGCCGATGTTGCCGGTGGCCATGGCGACGTTGGCCATGCCCATGACCATGGTCGAGCCCTGGCTGTGCTCGGTCACGCCGAGACCGTAATAGATGCCGGCCGCGCCACCCTTGGCGTAGAGGCGAGCGGCGCCCCGGAGCTCGGCCGGATCGATGCCGGTGAAGCGCTCCTGGGCCTCGGGCGAGTGGCGCTCGTCGGCCACGAACCGCGCCCAGGCCTCGAAGTCGCCGAGATCGCAGCGCTCGCGGACATAGGCCTCGTCGATAAGCCCCTCGGTGACGATGACGTGCGCCATCGAGTTGATGAAGGCGACGTTGGAGCCGGGCTTGAGGGGCAGGTGGAAGTCGGCTTTGACGTGGGGCGACTTCACCAGATCGATTTTTCTCGGGTCCGCGACAATGAGTTTTGCCCCTTCTCGGAGGCGCTTCTTCATCCGCGAGCCGAAGACAGGGTGGCCGTCGGTGGGGTTGGCGCCGATGACCAGGATGACGTCGGAATGCGCCACCGAGGCGAAGTCCTGGGTGCCGGCCGAGGTGCCCAGCGTCGACATCAGGCCGTAGCCGGTAGGCGAGTGGCAGACGCGGGCGCAGGTGTCGACGTTGTTGTTGCCGAAGGCGGCCCGGACCAGCTTCTGGACGAGGTAGGCCTCCTCGTTGGTGCAGCGCGACGAGGTGATGCCGCCGACCGAATCCTTGCCGTATGTCTTCTGGATGCGCTTGAACTCGGACGCGGCGCGGTCGATGGCGACCTCCCACGACACTTCCTGCCAGGGGTCCGTGATCTTGTCGCGGATCATCGGCTTGGTGATGCGGTCCTTGTGGGTGGCGTAGCCGTAGGCGAAGCGTCCCTTCACGCAGCTATGGCCCTCGTTGGCCTTGCCGCCCTTGTAAGGAACCATCCGCACCACGCGGGTGCCCTGCATCTCGGCCTTGAACGAGCAGCCGACGCCGCAATAGGCGCAGGTGGTGATCTCGGAGTGATCGGGCTGGCCGTGCTCGATGATCGACTTCTCCTGGAGCGTCGCCGTAGGGCAGGCCTGCACGCAGGCGCCGCAGGACACGCACTCGGACTCCATGAAGTTCGTCGGGCCGGCGGCGACGCGGCTGTCGAAGCCGCGGCCCTCGATGGTGAGCGCGAAGGTGCCCTGCACCTCTTCACACGCGCGGACGCAGCGATTGCAGACGATGCACTTCGACGGATCGTAGGTGAAGTAGGGGTTCGAGGTGTCCTTCGGCAGGTACTGGTCCGAGGACGGCTTGACGTGGTTGGCGCCGTCGTAGCCGTAGCGCACGTCGCGCAGGCCGACCGCGCCGGCCATGTCCTGCAACTCGCAATCGCCGTTGGCCGCGCAAGTCAGGCAGTCGAGGGGGTGATCGGAGATGTAGAGCTCCATCACGCCCTTTCGGAGCTTGGCCAGCTTGTCCGTCTGCGTCGAGACCACCATGCCGTTCTCGGCCGGGGTGGTGCAGGAGGCGGGGGTACCGCGCCGGCCCTCGATCTCCACGAGGCAAAGGCGGCAGGAGCCGAAGGCTTCCAGCGAATCGGTGGCGCAGAGCTTGGGGATCTGCGTGCCGGCGTGCATGGCGGCGGCCATGACGGAGGTGCCGGCCGGCACTGTGACGTGCATGCCGTCGATGGTGAGCGTCACGGTCTGCTCGGACACCCGGATCGGGGTGCCGTAATCGATCTCTTTGATGAGGGCCATGGGTCGCGCCTCCTTACTCGGCGGCGACGGACATGTGTCCGCCACGCTCGAAATCCTCGGGGAAATGGGTGATCGCGCTCATGACGGGCATTGGGGTGAGCCCGCCCATGGCGCAGAGCGACCCGTCGGTCATGACGTCGCAAAGGTCTGAAATGACGGCCAGATTGCGCTGCGTGTCCGTGCCGGCGATGACCTTGTCCATGGTCTCCACGCCGCGCGTCGCGCCGATGCGGCAGGGGGTGCACTTGCCGCAGGATTCCACCGCGCAGAACTCGAAGGCGAAGCGCGCCTGCTTGGCCATGTCCACGGTGTCGTCGAACACCACGATGCCGCCGTGGCCGACGAGGCCCTTCTTGGCCGCCATCGCCTCGTAATCGAGGGGCGTGTCGAGGAGGTGATCGGGAAAGTAAGCCCCGAGCGGGCCACCGACCTGAACCGCGCGCACCGGACGGCCGCTCTGCGTGCCGCCGCCGAAATCCTCGATGATCTCCCGGAGGGTGATGCCGAAGGCGTACTCGATGAGACCGCCATGCTTGATGTTGCCGGCGAGTTGGATCGCCAGCGTGCCGAGCGACCGGCCCATGCCGTATTCGGCATAGGCCTTGGCGCCGTGCTCGAGGATGTAGGGCACGGCCGTGAAGGTCATCACGTTGTTGACCAGTGTCGGCTGGCCGAGGAAGCCCTTGAGCGCCGGGATCGGCGGCTTGGCGCGGACGATGCCGCGACGGCCTTCGAGGCTCTCCAGCAGCGAGGTCTCTTCGCCGCAGATATAGGCGCCGGCGCCGAGGCGCACTTCGAGGTGGAAGGCTTTGCCGGAGCCCATGACGTCGGCACCGAGGAATCCGGCCTTCACCCCGTTGGCGATGGCTTCCTTCAGGGTCGCGAAGGCCTGCGGGTATTCCGAACGAAGGTAGATGTAGCCGCGCGTAGCGCCCGTCGCGATGCCCGCGATGGTCATGCCCTCGATGAGGTTGAAGGGGTCGCCCTCCATCATCATGCGATCGGCGAAGGTCCCGGAATCACCCTCGTCGGCGTTGCAGACCACGTATTTCTGGTCCGACGCGGCGAGCATCACCGTGTTCCACTTGATGCCGGCCGGGAAACCGGCGCCGCCGCGCCCGCGCAGGCCGGACTCGCGCACCTCGGCGACGATGCCGGCGGCATCGAGCTTCAGGGCCGCTTCCAGACCCCTGTAGCCACCGTGCGCCCGGTAATCCTCGACGGAGACTGGATCGACGACGCCGCAGCGCTGGAAGGTGAGGCGATGCTGGCGGGCGAGGTAGGGGATCTTCTCGGGGTCGCCGAGGCGCAGGGGATGCTCCCCGCCGTCGACCAGGCCGGCGTCGAGCAACGCATCGACATCCCCGGGGGTGACCGGACCGTAGGCGATGCGCCCGTCCGGCGTGCCGACCTCGACCATCGGCTCGAGCCACAGCATCCCACGAGATCCCGTGCGGACGATGGTGACATCGAGGCCCCGGCGCTCGGCACCGGCGAACAGGGCGCGGGCGACGCGGTTGGCCCCGAGTCCCAGGGCCACGGCATCGCGGGGAACGTAGAGGGTGATGCTCATGACTTCACCTCGGCGAGGGCCGATTCCAGGGAGTCGGCGGTGAGCCGGGCCAGGGGCTCGTCGTCCACGAGGGCGCCGGGGCCGTTGGCGCAGAGGCCGAGGCAGTAGACCGGCTCGACGGTGACCTGCCCATCCGAAGTTGTGCCGTGCCAATCGATCCCGAGGCGGGCGAGGATGTCGGCGTGGAGCTTGTCCGAGCCCATGGCCTGACAGGCCTCGGCCCGGCACAGCTTCACCTGATGCTTGCCCGACGGGGCGCGGCGGAAATCGTGGTAGAAGGTGATGCAGCCGTGGATCTCGGCGCGCGACAGGTTCAAGGCGTCGGCGATGAGCGGTACGGCCCCCTCGTCGACGTAGCCGAAGGTTTCCTGAAGGGCGTGCAAGATCGGAAGGGTCGCCCCTTCGAGATGAAGATGTTCGGCGATGATCCCGGCGGCGCGGGGCTCGCTCCAGGGCTCGTTCGGCAGCATTGTTCCACCCGGTTTATCTTGTTCTCGTTCCAAGGTGGTATATCACCGAGCTTGAATCAATCGCGCCTTTCCGTTGGTCGACAACAGATTTTTGTCAAAACTCGATTGTGCAACGCAAAAACTCATAGCGACGGCAGAGATCGCCGCGACGGCAAACCTCACAGAGAGGCAATATCCTGCGCGATGGTGGATGCGGCGGCGCGGGCCTCGACGATCAGGGCGGCGCAGAGCGGCGTCATCGGTTCGCGCTCGGGCACGACGAGGCCGATGAGGTGGCTGACGTCGGGCTCGACGATGGGCACGGCCCGTACCCGCTCGCTGAGGCGGAAGCTGTCGGCCAGCACTGCCGGCATGATGCTGGCCCACTTCGCGGTCCGGACATGGGTGAGCAGCACGATCATCGAGTTCGATTCGAGGAGCGGCGCCGAAACCCGCCCGACATTGGTGAGGTGCCGGTCGATGATCCGGCGGTTCTGCATGTCGGGGGTGAGGAGGCAGAGCGGGATGCGGGCCACCTCCTCCCATGTCACCGAGTCCCGGGCGCCGAACACGCCGTCCACCGCCGTGAGCAGCCGGTAGCGCTCGCGGTAGAGCGGCACGGCGGTGAGGCGTCCCAGCGGCTCGTTCTCCAGGTAGGTGATGCCGGCATCGATCTCGAGATCGGCGATGAGGCGGCCGATCTCGCCCGAGGTGGTGGAGTGCACGGAGAACCGTACCTCGGGGTGGCGCATCCGGAACGGCGTCGTCAGGGCTGCGACGATGGGCGTAGCCGTGGGGATCGCGGCGAGCCGCAGGGTCCCGGACAGGCCGCGCCGGAGGCTCGCCACCTCCTCCCGCATGGCACGGGCATCCCCGACGATGCGGCGCGCCCATTCGAGCACCCGCTCGCCCTCCGGGGTGAAGCCCTGGAAGCGTGAGCCGCGCTGGACCAGCATGACGCCGAGGCGTTCCTCGAGCTGCTTCACGCCGGCCGACAGGGTCTGCTGCGAGACGTTGCAGACCTGCGCGGCCCGGCCGAAATGACGCTCGCGGGCGAGAGCGAGGATGAATTCGAGGCGTTCGATCACGGACCGGCACGAACCTCCCTGACGACGGGACTCCCCTTTGGGGGAACGCGCGCATCGCGCGGGTCCGACCCGGCGTAACCCGCTGGAATGCCGCCGATGCGACGCTGTTGCGGTTGCGCCCCCACAATCCATGTGGTCTGACACGCCGATCGGCATTCAAGGTGGGCAAAATCCGCGGGATGCCGCAACACCCGCAGAACGCACTTGCGCTTTCGTCTAAATATAGCAAGAGGCGCGGGGACAATCGATCACGTCATGGGGAGCCGAGAGAGGCAGATGCGGACGACGCAGGCGCAACACCGGTCATCATGGGGGCTTGCCGCGCTTGGCGCCGTCCTCGTCTCGTCATCCTCCGCGTTGGCGGCGGGCATCGGTCAACCCGTGCCCTGGCAGATGGACCGTCAGGTCCCGGTCACCGAGAATGCACGGGACATCCACACGTTCGAGCAGGGCATGCACTGGCTCTCGTTCGGCATCTCGCTCTTCGTGCTGGCGCTGATCCTGTATTGCGTCTTCCGCTTCAGCGAGAAGGCGAACCCGACGCCCTCGAAGACCACCCACAACACACTCATCGAGGTGGCCTGGACCATCGTCCCGGTGCTGATCCTCGTCGCCGTCGCGATTCCCTCGTTCCGCCTGCTGCGCACGCAGCTCTCGGACCCGAAGGCCGACGTGCTGGTGAAGGTGATCGGCCACGCCTGGTACTGGTCCTACGAGTATCCGGCCGTGGAGAACGGCGGGGGCTTCACGTTCGACGCCAACCTCGACGAGGACAAGCAGCCCAAGCTGCTCGGCACCGACAACGACATGGTCGTGCCGGTGAACAAGATCGTGAAGATCCAGGTCACCGCTGCCGACGTGCTGCATTCCTGGGCGATCCCGTCCTTCGGCTTCAAGATCGACGCCATCCCCGGCCGCCTCAACCAGTTCTGGTTCAAGGCCGAGCGCGAGGGCACCTATCACGGTCAGTGCTCCGAGCTCTGCGGCGCCCGTCACGCCTACATGCCGATCACGGTCCAGGTCGTGAGCGACGAGGCGTACGCGAAGTGGCTCGCCGAGGGTAAGACGAAGTTCGCTCGGATCGACAACGACACCTCGAAGTTCGCTGCGGCCCGCTGACGGGTCCGGCCGGACCAGGCGCGAAAGGCGCCCGGTCCGGCCTCGTTTCATGAGATTCAAGAGAAACCTGGACTGAGGTCTATCCATGGCTAACGCCGCAGCACATTCGGGGCACCACGACGCCCACGCCCACGATCACAAGCCACCGTTCTTCTCCCGCTGGTTCCTGTCCACGAACCACAAGGACATCGGCACTCTCTATCTGCTGTTCGCCTTCTGCGCGGGCATCATCGGCGCGTTCCTCTCCTTCGGCATCCGCATGGAGATGGAGGAGCCCGGCCTCCAGTATTTCGCCAACCCCGGCACCTACAACGTGTTCGTGACCGGCCACGGCCTCATCATGGTGTTCTTCATGGTGATGCCCGCCCTCATCGGCGGCTTCGGCAACTGGTTCGTGCCCCTCATGATCGGCGCGCCCGACATGGCGTTCCCGCGCATGAACAACATCTCGTTCTGGCTGACGGTGGCGGGCTTCCTCAGCCTCGTCTGCTCGCTGTTCGTCGAGGGCGCTCCGGGCTCCAGCGGCGCCGGCACCGGCTGGACCGTCTACCCTCCGCTCTCCAGCGCCGGACATCCCGGCCCCGCCGTCGACTTCGCGATCTTCGCTCTCCACCTCTCGGGCGCCGGCTCGATCCTCGGCGCCATCAACTTCATCACCACGATCCTGAACATGCGCGCGCCGGGCATGACCCTGCACAAGATGCCGCTGTTCGCTTGGTCGATGCTGGTGACCGCGTTCCTGCTGCTCCTGTCGCTGCCGGTTCTCGCCGGCGCGATCACCATGCTGCTCACCGACCGCAACTTCGGCACGACCTTCTTCGATCCGGCCGGCGGCGGTGATCCGGTGCTCTACCAGCACCTGTTCTGGTTCTTCGGTCACCCCGAAGTGTACATCATGATCCTGCCGGCCTTCGGCATCGTCTCGCACATCATCTCGACCTTCTCGCGCAAGCCGGTGTTCGGATACCTCGCCATGGCCTACGCCATGGTGGCCATCGGCGTCGTCGGCTTCGTCGTGTGGGCACACCACATGTACACCGTCGGACTGTCGCTCCAGACCCAGTCCTACTTCGTGTTCGCCACCATGGTGATCGCGGTGCCCACCGGCGTGAAGATCTTCTCGTGGATCGCCACCATGTGGGGCGGGTCCATCCGCTTCACCGCCGCCATGCACTGGGCCGTCGGGTTCATCTTCCTGTTCACCGTCGGTGGCGTCACTGGCGTCGTGCTCGCGAACTCGGCCGTCGATAAGTACCTGCACGACACCTACTATGTCGTGGCGCACTTCCACTACGTGCTCTCGCTCGGCGCGGTGTTCATCATCTTCGCCGGTGTCTACTACTGGTTCCCGAAGATGACCGGCCACATCATCCCCGAATGGGCCGGCAAGCTGCACTTCTGGCTCGCCTTCATCGGCGCGAACGTACTGTTCTTCCCGATGCACTTCCTCGGTCTCGCCGGCATGCCGCGTCGCTATGCCGACTACCCGGAGGCGTTCGCCGGATGGCACAAGGTCTCGACCTGGGGCGGGCACATCTTCGCCCTCGGCATGGTGGTGTTCTTCATCGGCGTGGTTCTAGCGTTCCGCTCCAGCCGACGCGCCGCCGACAATCCCTGGGGTGAAGGTGCGACCACCCTCGAGTGGACGCTGTCGTCGCCGCCGCCCTTCCACCAGTTCGAGACGCTGCCCCGCATCGTCGACGAGCCGGGCCACTAAGAGAAAAGCCACAGCTTTTCGGATTGCGAGGACCGCGCCAGCGGTCCTCGCTCTTTCCCGGATGCCTTCCCACCGAACTCGCGGGCGGGCATCCCGAAAAGGGCGGCGCCAGGACGTCACACTCGATGACGGCGCGATCCGAAGCCCCATTCGCTACGACAAACTCAATCAGGTCCCCATGCAGGTCCCCATGACGAGCCTGTCGAACAGCCTATCCGCTGACGCCGAGCCGCAACCGGTCATCATGGCCGTCGGCGGCGAAGTCTCCGACTTCTTCGCCCTGTTGAAGCCCCGGGTGATGGTGCTGGTGATCTTCACCGCACTCGTCGGCATGGCGGTATCGAACGTCCACATCCAGCCGGTGGTGGGTACGATCTCGCTGCTCATGATCGCGGTTGGTGCCGGCGCCTCCGGCTGCCTCAACATGTGGTGGGATGCTGACATCGACGCGGTGATGACCCGGACGGCCAAGCGCCCGATTCCGGACGGGCGCATCCAGCCCAACGAAGCCCTGGCCTTCGGCATCGTCCTATCCGTCGGCTCGGTCCTTGTTCTCGGCCTCGCCTCGAACTGGCTCGCCGCCGGGCTCCTCGCCTTCACCATCGTGTTCTACGCGGTGTTCTATTCCATGTGGCTGAAGCGTGCGACGCCACAGAACATCGTCATCGGGGGTGCCGCAGGCGCCCTTCCCCCGGTCATCGGTCAGGCCGTCGTCACAGGCTCCGTCGGCATCGAGTCGATCGTCCTGTTCCTCATCATCTTCATCTGGACGCCGCCGCACTTCTGGGCGCTGGCCTTGATCAAGTCCGGCGAATACGCCAAGGCCGGCATCCCGATGATGCCGAACGTGGCCGGGCCGCAATCGACCCGCCGCCAGATCATCTACTACTCCCTCGTCCTGTTCCCCATCGGCCTCGCCCCGGTCTTCCTCGGCTTCGGTGGACTGCTCTACGGCGTGACGGCGCTGCTGGGTGGCCTCGGCATGCTGGCTTTCAGCGTTCACGTTTTCCGCAATCGGGAGGGCGAGGCAGAGCGCAAGGCGGCGCTCGGCATGTTCGGCTTCTCGATCCTCTACCTCTTCCTACTGTTCTCCGCCCTTCTGGCCGAGCACAGCCTTGGCCTGTTTCGGACGGTGATCGCGTGAGCGGCCTTCAGAACCAGCCGCGGCCGTTGACGCCGGAGGAGGCGCAGCGCCGGCGCAAGCGTTCCCTCGCCATCGCGGCCGTCCTCTTCACCCTCGTGGCGATCTTCTACGTTCTGACCATCGCGAAGCTCGGACCTCAGGTCCTCAATCGCGCGCTCTGACGCGTGGCGAGGGAGACACCATGACCGATCGCACGAATCCCTCCCGCAAGGCCGCCGTCACGGCGTTCGCCTGCGCGGGCCTCGCCTTCGGAATGATCGGCCTCGCCTTCGCGTCGGTGCCGCTCTACGACATGTTCTGCAAAGCAACGGGCTTCGACGGCACCCCGCGCAAGGGCATCGCTCAGGTGGCGGCCGCCACCGACGACGGCATGCTGGTCCGGTTCGATACCAACGTATCCTCCAGCCTGCCCTGGCGCTTCCAGGCCGAGGCCGCCGAAGTCACGGCCCGCCTGGGCGAAACCAAGACCGTTTTTTTCAAGGTGAAGAACACCGGCACCGTACCATCCACCGGCATCGCGACCTTCAACGTCCAGCCGGCGCTGATGGGCGCGTTCTTCGTCAAGATCGAGTGCTTCTGCTTCAATGAGCAGACCCTGCAGCCGGGCGAGACCATGGACTTCCCGGTGGTGTTCTACATCGATCCGGCCGTACGCCAGGATTCGAACACCGCGCACCTCTCGGAGATGACACTGTCCTACACCTACTTCGCGTCGAAGAACGGTCAGCCCACGGCCGCGCTTGCGACAACGGGCGGCACGGGAAAGAAGTCGAATTTCTGACGCAGCAAGCGTGACAAGAGCGCGCCCGGCCGATTAAGGGTCTGAGCGTGGAAGCCGGGCATCCGGTCGAGCCGAAACAATGAGAGAGCCCGGGGCCGTCACGGTCGGGGCCCAGGGGTCAGGAGAGACGTTAGATGGCCGAGGCGCACGCCAAGAACCACGATTTCCACATTCTCGCCCCGAGTCCGTGGCCGCTCATCGGCGCCTTCTCCGGCTTCCTGATGGCGTTCGGGGCCGTCTTCTGGATGAAGAGCCTCACCATCGGCACCCTCAGCCCGGGTCCGTACATCTTCGGTGCCGGCACCATCGGCGTGCTCTACACCATGTACGCCTGGTGGAAAGACGTGGTCCACGAGGCCAACACCGGCGATCACACCCGCGTGGTGCAGCTCCACCACCGCTACGGCATGATCATGTTCATCGCCTCGGAGGTGATGTTCTTCGCCGCGTGGTTCTGGGCCTATTTCGAGGCCGCGCTCTACACCGCCGACCCCATCCAATCGACCCGCGTCGATTTCACTGGCGGAACGTGGCCGCCCAAGGGCATCGAAGCCTTCGACCCTTGGCACCTGCCGCTTCTCAACACCCTGATCCTGCTGACCTCGGGCACGACCATCACGTGGGCGCACCACGCCCTGCTGCACAACGACCGCAAGGGCCTGAAGTATGGTCTGTGGCTGACGATCATCCTCGGCGTGCTGTTCTCGGCCTGTCAGGCCTACGAGTACGCCCACGCCCATTTCGGCTTCTCGGGCAGCATCTACTCGGCGACCTTCTTCATGGCGACGGGCTTCCACGGCTTCCACGTCATCATCGGCACCATCTTCCTCGCCATCTGCCTCTACCGTGCGTATCTCGGTCAGTTCACCGTGAAGCAGCACCTCGGTTTCGAGTTCGCCGCTTGGTACTGGCACTTCGTTGACGTGGTCTGGCTGTTCCTGTTCGCCTCGATCTACGTCTGGGGATCTGGCATCGGACACGCCGCCCACTGATCGTGAGCGGCCCTCGGCTGCATGGGAGATATGAAAGGGCGGCGCGAGCCGCCCTTTCGCGTGTCGAGACCAACTCCTATCCCCATATCCAAATCGAGCCGATGCTCACCCGGGCTCGAGGAGTACGAATCTTGGACGCTACGCGGCCGCTTCCCCCACCGATTCCCACAGGACTGCGCGGGCGCTGCCCGCGCTGTGGGGAAGGTCACATGTTCGACGGCTTCCTCACCTTCGCGCCGTCCTGCGAGGCCTGCGGTCTCGACTATTCCGGCTTCAATTCCGGCGATGGTCCGGCCTTCTTCGTCATGTCCATCGTCGGTACCATCGTGGTCGGCCTCGCCCTGTGGATGGAGATTTCCTACGAGCCGCCGATCTGGGTCCACGCCGTCGTCGCCGGGTCGCTCTCCATTGGTCTGAGCCTCGCCATCATTCGGCCTCTCAAGGGCGTGCTCGCGGCCCTTCAATTCGCCAACAAGGCCGAGCAGGGACGCTTTCGCTAGTGTCGGCCGTTCGACCTGGGGCCGTGCGAGCTCTGATCGCGCCCGGCCTCGTCTCGCTCGTTTGTCTCGCGATTCTCCTCGGCCTCGGCGTTTGGCAGCTCGATCGCAAGAGCCAGAAGGAAGCGCTCATCGGGCGCATCCTCGACCGGTCGCGCATCGAACCACCGGCGTCCTTGCCGGCGCCGGGCACGTGGAACCCAGAGGCCGACGAGTTTCGGCGAGTGCGGGTGACCGGCACGCTACTCAACGACCGCGAGACCCTCGTCCATGGCTTGGCCGCCGGCGCCGCACCCGGTCGCGCGCTCCAGGGCTATTATGTCCTGACGCCGCTACGGCGGTCCGAGGGCGATACGGTGCTGGTCAACCGCGGCTTCGTACCCACGGAACTGAAAGCGCCGACGAGCCGGACGGTCGGGCAGATCGCGGGCGAGACCACGATCACCGGTATCCTGCGGGGTTCCGAGCCGCGGACCATGTTCGTCCCCGCCCCCGATGCGGCGCGCAACGAGTGGTTCAACCGCGACATCGCCGGCATCAGCGCGGCAGCCGGGCTGGCGGCCCCTCTGCCCTATCTCGTCGAAGCCGACGCCACTCCCAATCCGGGCGGCTGGCCGAAGGGCGGTCAGTTGCGGGTCGACCTGCCGAACAACCATCTGCAATACGCCTTCACGTGGTTCGGCATCGCCGGCTGCCTCATCGGTGTCTTCGGTGTGTTCGCCTGGAAGCGCCTCTTCGACGCACCCGACCCTGCCTGACCGTTCTCCGTCGGCTTGCCGGCAACGGGGTGTGCGCTACTCTCTGGGAGGGCGGATCACGCCCTGGAGTGTGCCCATGCGCGCCGCGATCCTGTTGCTGACCCTCGGTTTGACGTGGAGCGCGGCGCACGCCGCCGATGAAGCTGGGCGCGAGGCTGCCCGCGCCACCGTCACCCGACAGATCGAGGCTTTCCGGAAGGACGATGCGGCGACGGCCTACGCCCAGGCTGCACCTGCGATCCAGGGGATGTTCCCCTCGCCCGACACCTTCCTCGCCATGGTGCGACAGGGCTACGCCGCCGTCTATCGCGCTCGAAGCTACAGCGTGGACCGGGTGGAGGATGTCGATGCCAACGGTGTCGCCCTCGGTGTGAAGCTGCAGGACGAGGCCGGCATCGACTGGGTGGCCCTCTACACCCTGGAGAAACAATCAGACGGTGCATGGCGCATCACGGGGTGCCAACTCAAGAAGGCGCCGGGCACCAGCACCTGAGGCGCATCAGGTTTCGACAGGCCGGACGGCTTGGTGTAGACGGGGCGCCTTCCTGGAGGCCCCTTTGCTTCACGTTTCGACCCGCGGCGCAGCGGCGCCCCTTTCCTTCTCCGACGCCTTGCTCGCCGGGCTTGCCCGCGACGGCGGTCTCTACGTGCCCGAGAGCTGGCCGCAACTGTCGCACGAAACCATCGCGGGGCTCGCGGGCCTGCGCTACGCCGATGCCGCCAAGATCGTCCTGCGCCCTCTGATCGATGGCGAGATCGCGGATGCCGATTTCGATCGGATGATCGAGGACTCGTACGCGACGTTCCGGCACCCGGCCGTGTGTCCGCTGACCCAGCTCGACGACAACCTATTCCTGCTCGAACTCTTCCATGGGCCGACGCTCGCGTTCAAGGACGTGGCGATGCAGCTCCTCGGGCGGCTCATGGACCATGTCCTGCGGGCGCGCGGGTCGCGGGCGACCATCGTCGGCGCCACCTCGGGCGACACCGGCTCGGCGGCCGTCGAAGCGTTCCGCGGCCTCGATCAGGTCGACATCTTCATCCTGTTTCCGGAGGGCCGCGTCTCGGAGGTCCAGCGTCGGCAGATGACGTCGGTCGGGGCGGACAACGTCCACGCCATCGCCATCGACGGCAATTTCGATGATTGCCAGAACATCGTCAAAGCCCTGTTCCAGCACGCCGAGTTCGCCGATGCGGTGAAGCTCTCGGGCGTGAATTCCATCAACTGGGCGCGGGTCGCCGCCCAGGCGGTGTATTATTTCACCAGCGCGGTCGCTCTCGGCGCACCGCATCGGCGGGTCTCGTTCGCCGTGCCCACGGGCAATTTCGGTGACATCCTGGCCGGCTGGGTCGCCAAGCGCATGGGCCTGCCCATCGATCGCCTGATGATCGGCACCAATGCCAACGACATCCTGGCACGGACCTTGGAGCACGGGTCCTATGAGGTCCGCGGAGTCCAGCCTACCACCTCGCCCTCCATGGACATCCAGATCTCTTCGAATTTCGAGCGTCTGCTGTTCGAGGCCCTCGGCCGGGATTCGTCCAGCCTCGGCCGGCTCATGGCCGGGCTGAAACAGTCGGGCGGGTTCAGCCTCGACGAGGCGGTCCTCGACACCGTGCGCGCCGAGTTCGACGCTACCGCCGTGCCCGAGGATGCCGTGAAGGCCGAGATCGCCCGGACCTTCGCCGAAACCGGTCACGTCATCGATCCGCACAGCGCCATCGGCGTCCATGCCGCCCGACGGCTCCTCGATAAGGATCCGCGCACGCCCGTCGTCGCCTTGGCGACCGCACACGCGGCGAAGTTCCCCGATGCCGTGTCCGAGGCCGTCGGCGGAGCGCGCCCTGCCCTGCCGCCGCATCTCGCCGACCTCCTCGACCGCGAGGAAAAATTCTCCCGCGTCGCCAACGATCAGGCGGCCGTGGAGAGCTTCATCCGCACCCACGCCCGCATCACCAAGGCCGGCTGAATTCCATGAACCAGCACTTCGCCACCCATGGCGCCTCCCCTGACCTGCGGATCACCCGCCTGGACAATGGAGTCACCGTCGTCACGGAGGCGATGCCGGGTGTCGCGACGGCGACCCTGGGCGTCTGGGTCGGCGCAGGCTCCCGGCACGAGCGGCCGGACGAGAGCGGGCTCAGCCATCTCATCGAGCACATGGCGTTCAAGGGCACGACCACGCGCTCGGCCCGGCGCATCGCCGAGGACATCGAGAACGTCGGTGGCGACATCAACGCCGCCACCTCCGCCGAGGGCACGAGCTACACCGCCCGCGTACTGGGCGAGGACGCCGGCGTGGCCCTCGACGTCATCGGCGATATTCTCACGGATTCGGTGTTCGAGGCCGGCGAGCTGGCGCGTGAGAAGGGCGTGATCCTTCAGGAACACGCCGCCATCGAGGATACCCCCGACGACGTAATCTACGAGGCCTTCACCGAGGCGGCCTTCCCCGATCAGCCCATGGGTCGGCCGATCATCGGGACGCCCGAGACGATCAACAGCTTCGACCGCGCCGGCATCGAAGCCTACATCGCGCGCGAGTACACCCCAGACCGCATCGTGCTCGCGGCTGCCGGTGCGATCGCGCACGACGCCATCGTCGAATCGGCGCGGGCCCATTTCGGGGATCTCAAGGCTGCGACGCCCCCCGAGACGGTCCCGGGTGTCTACAAGGGCGGCGAGAAGCGGATCCAGAAGAAGCTCGAGCAGGCCAACGTGGTCCTCGGCCTGCCGGGCCTCTCGTTCCGCGATCCCGGCTACTACGCCCTGCATATGTTCGCTCAAGTGCTCGGCGGCGGCCTGACCTCGCGCCTGTGGCACGAGGTCCGCGAGACGCGGGGCCTCGCCTACGAGATTCAGGCGTTCCACTGGTCCTTCTACGATTGCGGGTTGTTCGGCATCGGCGCCGGCACCTCGGGCGGCGATCTCGGCCAACTGATCGACGTGACCCTGGAGGCCACAACCCGGGCGGCCCGCGACGCCGACACCGTCGAGGTCGCCCGCGCCAAGGCACAGCTCAAGGTCGCCCTGCTGTCGGCCCTCGAAACACCGGGGGGCCGCATCGAGCGCAATGCCCGCCAGATCCTAGCCTGGGGCCGGGTGATTCCGGCGCAGGAGGTCATCGCCAAGGTCGATGCCGTGACCGTCGATGATGTGCGGGCTGCCGGCAGAAGGCTTCTCACCGGCGCCCCGACCCTCGCCGCCATCGGCCCGATCAAGAAGCTGCCGTCCCTCGAGCGGATCACGGCGGCCTTGAGCGCGGCCTAAGGATTTCGCGGTCGGCTTGTTTTGGCCGCAAAGGAACGTGATCCAGCGGGTCCGGCGTCACGGTTGAGAAACAGTGGGTGCCTCCGCTTCGGCGAGCACTCCGCCTTGCCGGTGGAGGTCGCCGCCGATACGACTGGGCACCCTAGCTGAGCCGTATTCGTCACACTCGCCCGCCCGGCCGGAACACTCGCCCGTTGCGTCAAATCCTCCTCGTCTTCGCCGCCGTCTTCACGGCCCTGTTCGGCGCCCTGGTCTTCAGCGCGCCGGCGCGCGCCGTCGAGGCCGTGCGGGTCACCCTCGATGCGCCGGCCATCGACCTCACGACGATGATCGAGCGCTACCGCTCGGACGGCGACCTCATCCAGATTTCCACGGCCCCGGGTAAGGACGGCATCGTCCGCCGCATCGTCGTCAAGGCGCGCGACACGGGTGCACGCCCCGACTGGATGGTGTTCGCGCTCACCAACGACACCGACGAGCAGATCGACCGGGTCCTCGTCGCCCCGCATTTCCGTCTCGTCGGGTCCGGGGTGATCTGGCCCGATCTCGGTGGCTCGCGCATCGCCGCGATCACGGCGAGCCAGGGTATCCGCCCGGAGCGCGACGAGAACCCGGAAGCCGACCAGTTCGTCATCACCCTCGATCCCGGCGCCACCGTCACTTATGTGGCCGAGTTGCGTGGACCGAACATCCCCCAGGTCTACCTCTGGGACCAGGAAGCCTACCGGAAGAAGTCCACCGGCCTGACCCTCTACAAAGGGATCATCATCGGCATCGCCGGCCTGCTGGCTCTGTTTCTAACGATCATCTTCGTGGTCAAGGGCGCGATCATCTTCCCGGCCGCCGCAGCGCTGGCGTGGTCTGTGCTCGCCTACGCGTGCATCGATTTCGGGTTCCTGCAGCGCATTCTCCCCGTCACCGAGGTGGCGGAGCGAATTTATCGTGCGTCGGCCGAGGCGGTGCTGGGCGCCACCCTGCTGGTCTTCCTATTCGCCTATCTCAACCTCAGCCGATGGCACGTGCGCTACAGCCACGTGGCGTTCTTCTGGCTCGCGTTCCTCGCGGGCCTCGTCGCGCTCGCGGTGTTCGATCCGCCCGTGGCCGCGGGCGTCGCCCGCATCTCCATCGCGGCGGTGGCCGGCGTCGGCCTGCTCCTCATCGTCTATCTCGCCGCCCATAACGGCTATGACCGGGCGATCCTGCTGATCCCGACATGGTTCCTTCTTCTTGTGTGGGTGGTGGCGGCGGGGTTCGCCATCACCGGCCAGATCGGTTCCGATCTCGTGCAGCCTGCCCTCATCGGTGGTCTCGTCCTTATCGTCATGCTCATCGGGTTCACGGTGATGCAGCACGCCTTCGCCGGGGGTGGCCTCACCCACGCCCTCGTGTCCGACACCGAGCGTCGAGCGCTGGCGCTGACCGGCGCAGGGGACGTGGTGTTCGACTGGGATGTACCCGGCGACCGGGTCTTCGCCGGTCAGGAGATGGAGGGGCAACTCGGCCTGAAGCGGGGAACCCTCGAAGGTCCGGCGGTGAACTGGCTCGCCCTGGTGCATCCCTTCGACGTGGAGCGCTACTCGGCCGCCCTCGATACGGTCATCGAGGAACGGCGCGGCCGCATCGTCCACGATTTCCGCCTGCGCTCCACGGCCGGGCCGTACTACTGGTATCGCCTGAAGGCGCGCCCCGTGATCGGCACCGACGGCGAGGTGGTGCGCATCGTCGGCACCATCGCGGACGTCACCGAGGTGAAGACCGCCGAGGAACGCCTGCTGCACGATGCCGTGCACGACAGCCTCACGGGACTGCCCAATCGCGAACTGTTCCACGACCGACTCGACGCGGCACTCGCTTTTGCCAGCCAGGATGCGCGTCTGAAGCCGACGACCATCGTTCTCGACATCGACCGGTTCAAGGCCATCAACGACGCGATTGGTCTCTCGGCCGGCGACTCGATCCTGCTGACCCTGTCGCGTCGCCTCGGCCGGCTCCTCCGCCCGCAGGACACCCTGGCCCGGGTGGCGGGCGACGAATTCGCCCTCATCCTGCTGTCGGAACGCGATCCCGACCGTATCCTTTCGTTCGCCGAGATGATCCGCAAGGCCATCGCCACGCCCATCACCTACGCCGATCGCGAGATCTTCCTCACGGTGTCCGTGGGCATCGTCCTGCACGAGGTCGGAGCCACCCTGAAACGCGAGGAGGTGTTCAAGAACGCCGAGATCGCCATGATCCAGGCCAAGCGCGGCGGCGGCGACCGCATCGAGGTGTTCCGCGCCGATATGCGCAACGAGCGCGGCGACCGCCTGATGCTCGAAGGGGACCTGCGCCGGTCCCTCGAACGCAACGAGATGAAAGTGCTGTTCCAGCCCATCGTCCGGCTGGAGGACCGCACCGTCGCGGGTTTCGAGACGCTCCTGCGCTGGGACCATCCGAGACTCGGCCGTATCCCGGCGTCCACCTTCATGCCGGTGGCCGAGGAATGCGGCTTCGTGGTCAACCTCGGAATTTTCGCCCTGGAGCGCACGGCCCTCGAACTCGCCGCCTGGCAACGTTCCCTCGACGTCGAACCGCCGATCTTCGCCACCGTCAACATGTCGTCGCGTCAGTTGCTGCGCCACGATCTCCTGCACGACGTGAAGACGATCCTGGCGCGTTCCGGCGTGCTGCCGGGGTCTCTCAAGCTCGAGCTCGCCGAGAGCCTGGTGATGGAGAATCCGGAATACGCGGCGCAGATGCTCGCCCGCATCCATGATCTGGGCGCCGGCCTGTCGCTGGATGATTTCGGGACGGGCTACTCCGCCCTGTCGTACCTCCAGCGCTTTCCGTTCGACACGATCAAGATCGACCAATCCTTCGTTCGCCAGATCGCGACGGGACGCACGGGGATCCTTCGTTCCATCGTCAAGATGGCGCAGGAACTCGGCCTCGCCATCGTGGCCGAGGGTGCGGAATCGGAAGCCGATGCGCAGGCGCTGGCGGAACTCGGCTGCGAGTACGCTCAGGGCTTCGCCTTCGGAGAGCCCATGTCGATGCTCCAGGCTCGACAGCTCCTTGGAGCGGCCCCGGAAGCCGCCTGAGACCGCCCGGTCGATCGACACGCCGAATGGCTTCGTCGAGACGGCGCGTCACGCAGGGTCGGTCGAACGCCACACGTCTGCTCGGGTCGGGACGAGTTCGTCCGCCGCCTCGGTAGAACGCCCCATCGCGTGAATGTCTTGGATCGGCTTAAACCTCCCTTAACCATGATCCGGCATCGTTCTCGATGACGAAAGGCCAGATTCGAGTGGCCGTGCGAGAGGGAATTGCGTGATGGCCGAGGCCGCACTCCGGACCGACGAAGGTTTCGACTCCACCATCGTGCGGCGCCTGATGGCCCGGCCGCTTCGACTCGTCGAGACCCCCATGGCCGAGGTCGTCACGCTTCACCCGGGCGCCGCGGCCCCCGAGAATCGCGCGCAGGCCTCCGAGGAGGTTGCTCACCTGAAGGCCCAGCTCCTCGTCATGAAGGCGGTTCTACGCTCGGAACGCGACGAGGCCGCCCACCTGCGGGCCTGCATCGCGACCATCGCCGACCCGGAGCCGCTGACGCCCGAGGCCCAGGCCGTGCGCGACCGCTGGGCCGCCCTCGTCGACCAGCTCCTGCACACCGCACGATAGCCGCCCCTCCGCGACGCGCGACGCGCCGCCCTGCCCCGTTCGAGGGATACTGATGAGCGCCCGCTGCTCCCTCGTGGTCAACGGCAGGTCCGTGCGTGTTTCCACGGGTGATACGCCCCTGGAAGCCGCCCTGGCCGACGGGATGATCGCCGCGCAACCCGGTCTCCTGGGCCAGGGGTCCGGCCCCCTCCCCCGGCGTGCACAGGCACGCAGCCACCGCTCGGACGCCGTCAAGCTCACCCTGCCCCGCCCCAGCCTCATCGAGCGGTCCGAGACGGTCGCTGCCCCGGTGAAGCCTGTTCCTGCGCAAAAGCGCGCCGGAACGGTCACGCAGATCACCCCACTCGGGCCACACACCCTCGAAGTCGTGGTGACGATCACCAAGCGGCTCGCCTTCGAACCGGGCCATGGCGTGGTGGCCACCTTCGAGGGCTTCGATCCCGTCACCCTCAGTCCGACCCTGCGCGTCGACGGCGCGGCGGAACTCAACGAACTCGTCTTTCACCTTCGCCTCACCGGAGACCGCGCGGCCCTGCCCGACGCGTTCGGCGACGGCATCCGGCTCGACCATCCGGTGAAGATCAAAGGGCCCGTCGGCCGGGGCTACTACCGGCCCGGTGGCGGCCGCCTCGTCCTCGTCGCCGCCGAGACCGGATTCGCTCCGATCTGGTCCATTGCGCGGGCCGCGCGGTACATCGAGCCGGCGCGCGAGGTGGCGATCCATGTCGGTGCCCGCGACCCCCTCGACCTCTACATGCGGCCCTCCCTGGATTGGCTGCGTGCCACGGGCGTCGGCCGCGTCGTGCTCGTCGCCGACCGCAGCCGCCAGCGCCCGCCCGACGTGCGACCCGGCCCCCTGACGGCGCATCTGCCGTCGCTGCGCACCACCGATGTGGTCCATGTCGCGGGAGATGCCTCGACCGTCGGCGCCGTGGAAGTCCTGGCGGCGGCGGCCGGCGCGCGTTGCTATCCGATCCTGCTCGACCCCATCCCCTGACACGGAAAAACTGGCTTCTCGTGACGAGAGCCCGGTTGAGATCGTTCAGGCGCTGTGAGAGCTGTACCCGACCACGTTGGGTCGGGACGCAGCGCGAGGCTCTTGCTTGGCCATGCTCTTCGACGAACCGGCATCCACTTCGGCGGAGAGCGCTCCGGTGGGGCCGAACCCCTATTCGGGTCCGACCTGACGCACGGCCCCGCGCGCGGCGCTGGTGGCGAACATCGCATAGGCCCGCAGAGCCGTGGTGATCCGGCGCTTGCGTGGCTCGGCCGGCTTCCACCCGGCGGCGTCCTGTGCGGCTCGGCGAGCGACGAGTTCAGCCTCGTCAACGGCGAGATGAATGCTGCGTCCCGGAATGTCGATCTCGATGCGGTCGCCGTCGCGCACGAGGCCGATGAGGCCGCCCTCCGCCGCTTCCGGCGAGACGTGTCCGATGGACAGGCCGGACGAGCCACCGGAGAACCGCCCATCGGTGACCAAGGCGCAGGCTTTGCCGAGGCCCTTCGATTTCAGGTAGCTCGTCGGGTACAGCATCTCCTGCATGCCGGGACCGCCACGGGGACCTTCATAGCGGATCAAGACGACTTCGCCGGCCTTCACCCGCCCGTTGAGGATGGCGTCGACCGACGCGTCCTGGCTCTCGAACACCCGGGCGATGCCGGTGAAGGTGAGGATCGAGGCGTCGACACCCGCCGTCTTCACGATGCAGCCGTCGACGGCGAGGTTTCCGTAAAGCACGGCGAGACCGCCATCCTGCGAATAGGCATGCGCCGCCGCGCGGATGACGCCGCCCTCGCGGTCGAGGTCGAGGTCCTCCCAGCGCGCCGCCTGGCTGAAGGCGACCTGGGTCGGCACACCGCCCGGCGCGGCGCGGTAGAACTCGGACACCGTGGTACTGGCCGTGCGACGCACGTCCCAGCGGTCGAGGGCTTGAGCCAGTGTGCCGGCGTGCACGCTCCCGGCCTGCGCATCGATGAGGCCGGCGCGGTCGAGTTCACCGAGGATCGCCATGATGCCACCCGCCCGGTGCACGTCCTCCATGTGGACCTCGGCCACCGCCGGGGCGACCTTGCACAGCACGGGTACGCGCCGTGAGAGCCGGTCGATGTCCGCCATGGTGAACGGCACCTCCGCCTCGTGGGCGGCGGCCAGCAGATGCAGCACCGTGTTGGTGGAGCCGCCCATGGCGATGTCGAGGGTCATGGCGTTCTCGAAAGCCGAGAAGCCCGCGACCGCGCGGGGCAGCACGCTGGCGTCGTCGCCCTCGTAGTAGCGCTTGGCGAGATCGACGATGAGGTGGCCGGCCTCGACGAACAGACGGCGGCGGTCTGCATGGGTCGCCAGCACCGAGCCGTTGCCGGGCAGGGACAGACCGAGGGCCTCGGTCAGGCAGTTCATCGAATTGGCCGTGAACATGCCCGAGCACGAGCCGCAGGTCGGACAGGCCGCGCGCTCGATGGCGGCCACATCCTCGTCGGACACTCGGTCGTCGGCCGCCGCCACCATGGCGTCGACGAGGTCGAGCTTCTTGATCACGCCCTTGAGCTGGACCTTCCCGGCCTCCATGGGACCGCCGGACACGAACACCGCCGGGATGTTGAGGCGCAAAGCCGCCATCAGCATCCCGGGTGTGATCTTGTCGCAATTGGAGATGCACACCATCGCGTCGGCGCAGTGGGCGTTGACCATGTACTCGACGGAATCGGCGATGAGTTCGCGCGAGGGGAGCGAGTACAGCATCCCGTCATGGCCCATGGCGATGCCGTCATCGACCGCGATGGTGTTGAATTCCTTGGCGACGCCGCCGGCCGCCTCGATCTCCCGGGCCACGAGCTGGCCGAGATCCTTCAGGTGGACATGGCCGGGCACGAACTGAGTGAAGGAGTTCACCACGGCGATGATCGGTTTGCCGAAATCGCCGTCCTTCATACCGGTCGCACGCCACAGGCCGCGGGCGCCGGCCATGTTGCGGCCATGGGTGGTGGTGCGGGAACGGTAGGCGGGCATCGCATCTCTCACGGTTCGCCGCGCTTTTGCGGGCGGGAGGCGATGCGTGGCAAGGGCCTTTTCGCAGGTCTTGGGGTTCGGCCCCCGTGGAGTGTTATCGCATCAGGCCGCGCGGGCCCGCAGGCCGGCGCCATTGCCGAACGCGCGGGCGTAGAGCGAGGCGTAGGTGGTCGCGGCCTCGTCCCAGCCGAAGGTGCGCGACATGGCGGTGCGGCGCATGGCGTTGAGGCGCTTCTTCTGACCGAAGGTGTCGAGGGCCCGCCGAATGGCGCCGGAGAAACCGCGCGCCGACGCATCGCCGAAGGTGAAGCCGGTCACGCCGTCCTCGACGGTGTCGGCGAGACCGCCGGTACGATGGACGATGGGAAGCGAGCCGAAACGCTGGGCGTACATCTGAGCCAGACCGCAGGGCTCGAAGCGCGACGGCATCAGCAGGAAGTCGCTGCCGGCGAACATTCGGCGGGCATCCTGCTCGTTGAACCCGACATGGACACCGACGGCGTCGGGATGGCGGCGGGAGAGATCGCGCAGGGCCCCCTCGAACCGGCTCTCGCCCTGCCCGATGACCACGAGCTGGCCGCCCTCCGCCACGATGGTGTCGGCGGCCGCCAGGCTGAGGTCGATGCCCTTCTGGTGAACGAGGCGCGAAACGATGGCGAAGAGCGGTCCGCGTGAGACGGCCAGGCCGAACTGGCGGCGGACGGTCTCCGCATTGGCGCGCTTGCCCTTCCAGTCGTCGGCCTCGAAGCGGGTGGCGAGGTACGGATCCGTGCGCGGGTCCCAACTCTCGTCGATGCCGTTGAGGATACCGGCCAGCCGCCCCTGGGACGCGCGGGTGCGCAGCAACCCGTCGAGGCCGCAGCCGGCGTCCGGCGTCGTGATCTCGCGGGCGTAGGTGTCGCTCACTGTCGTGACGTGGGAGGCGTAGTAGATGCCGGCCTTGAGGAAGGAGAGCTGCCCGTAGAACTCGACGCCGTCCATCTGGAAGGCGTGGTCCGGGACGCCGAGACGGCCGAGGGATTCGTGCGGGAACAGGCCCTGGTAGGCGAGGTTGTGCACCGTGAGGATGCTCGGCACCCGCACTCCGGACCAGGCGAGGTAGGCCGGGGCGAGGGCCGCCTGCCAGTCGTTGAGGTGGAGAAGGTCGGCGGCCCAGGCCGGATCGACGCCACGAGCGATCTCGGCGGCGGCGAGACTCAGGCGGGCGAAGCGGATGTCGTTGTCGGCGAAATCGCCCTGCCCGTCGCCGTAGGGCGTGCCGTCGCGCTGGTAGAGTTCGGGGCTGAGGACGACGTAGATCTGGAGGCCGTCGGCGCTCTCGACCAGGCCGAGTTCGCAGGGCGGCACACCGGCATGGCCGGGCAACTGCGCGACGACGGGGATGTGGTCGAAGCGATCCACCACCTGACGGTAGCCGGGGATGAGGACGCGGATGTCGTAGTGCCGCCGCAGGGCCCGCGGCAGGGACGCCGCGACTTCGCCGAGACCGCCGGTCTTCACGAAATCCGCCATCTCGGGCGTGGCGAACAGGATGCGGGGCTGATGCAGCGGAGGGATCGTCTGGCCGAGAAGGCCACGGGCGGAGGCGGAGTGAGCAGTCGCCGCAGACGTCATTTTATCCTTGCCGCTCCGGGCACCTTGGACGTGCAGGGCGAAACAACCCGTGGCTGACGTCGGCATCGTGAACGCCCCGATTGGTAAATGGTTCCGTTGCGATGCACAATCCAAGCCACGATTTCGGTTACGAATTCCTTGCTTTTGGTGCGGCGCAAACGGTCGCAGCCCGTCGAATTCAGGGTCGGTTCAGGACGATGGCCGCGACCGAATGCCGAAGGCCCGGCGCGAAGGCGAGGCAAACGACGGATCAGGTTTCGGCAATCCAGGCGCGCAGACCGCTCAGCGTATGGAAGGCATCGGCCGAGCGAACGGCGAGCTGCGGCGCTTGTGTCCGCATCATGTCCGCCAGGGCGTGGCCCGGACCGAGTTCGAGGCTCCGTTCGGCGCCGCGCTCGACCACGGCATCGAGGCAGGCAGTCCAATCGACGAAGGTCGCGACCTGTCGGGCGAGCGCACCGCGGAATCGTCCGGCGTCGAAGATCGGCGTGCCATCCGTGCCGTTCAGGAGGATCCGGCCTGTGATGGGCCGGCGCACGGGTACGGGGGCGAGCTGCGCATGGAACGGGTCCACGGCCCGTTCGAGCAGGGCCGTGTGCGAGGCGACCCCGACGTGCAACCGGCTCGCCCGCGCCGCGCCCATCCGCGCGGCTTCGGCGCACAGGGCATCGAGAGCGTCACCCATGCCGCCGACCACGAACAGGTCCGCGGGGTTGCGGATGGCGATTGCGCAGGCATGACGCGCCACGAGAGGATCGAGGGTCGCACGCGGCAGGCCACGGATGGCGGCGAGCCCCTGGCCGGGGCGGCTCGCCGCGTCCATGGCCTCGGCCCGCGCAGCGGTGAGGCCGAGGACTTGCTCCGGCGTCCAGATTCCGGCAACGCCCCAAGCCGCCATCTCGCCGACGCTGTAGCCGGCGACGACACAGCGCCGTGGGAGAATGTCGGCGACGCACTCTGCCAGGGCCAGGGCGGCAGTGACGCACAGGATCTGCCCGATGCGGTTGGCGTAGAGTTCCGCTGGATCGGCCTGCGCCACGAGGCTGCGCGGATCGCACCCGAGATACGCGGCGGCATGGGCGAAGATCGGCGCGGCGGCGGGGGCATCCGCCGTCAAGGCGAACAGATCGGGCGATTGCAGCCCCTGACCGGAGCAGAGCAGGGCCAACGTCATGGCCCCACCCCGTCGAGGAACAAGGTCATGGCGAGGAGATCGGCGCAGCCGCCCGGACTGAGGTTGCGGCGCGTGAAGGCGATGTGCAGCGCCTGTGCCCGCGCCCGCCAGTCGGCAGATGCGATGCCGCCGGCCGCGAGAAACGCGCGGGCGGCCCCCTGCACGTAGGCGAGGCCCGCGGCACCACCGCGATGCAGAAGGTTCGTGTCCTCCACGCCGGCCATGAGGGCGAGGCAGAGCTGCACCCGCACGGCTTCCGGGTCATCGGATCGTATGGCCTCGGCTTCGCGCAGAGCCGGGAGTCCGAGGGCGTAGAGGGTCGGAAACCCGAGCGCTGCCTCGCGTCGCGCACCGCCGGCCCGGTATTGTCGCAAGGCGACGGAACCGTGGCTGTAGAGGGGGACGGGACCGTTCGCGATGGCGGCGCCCCAACGGTCGGCGACGAGACGCCCGAGGCGTCGGCGATCGCCAGAGGCGTCGCGGAATCCGGCCGCGGCCACGAGGAGGCCCAGACCGAAGATCGCGCCGCGATGGGTGTTCACCCCGCCTGTGGCCGCGAGCATCGCCGCCTCGGCCGCGAGACCGATGGCCCTCAGGGTGTCCATGCCGGCGCCCCGCCCGCCGGCCTCTGCGAGATCGGCGAAGTACGGCTCCAGGGTGTCGGCGCTGCGGTTCAGCAGGGCCGCATCCATGTCCGCATGGGCGCCCGGATCGACGTGGCTGACGAGGCCCGGCTTCGGGTAGGTGGCGACCTCGAGGCGCAGGCAGGACACGGCCGTTGCGGCGAGCGCGTCAGCCGGTGTGGAGAGCGCCGACACCCGCGCGGCGCTCAGCATCCGGCACCCGCGAGGAAATCGGAGCGGGCGACGAGGCTCACGCCGCGGGCATCCTTCGCCAGAATCTCGGGCATCCCCTCGGCGAGTTCGCGCCAGTGCACGGCCATCCCGTTGGCTCCGAGGCACTCGCCGTCGATCCGCATGGGGGCCTCGCTGGCGATGGTCGAGAGACCGGCGAGGAGCGCCTCGGGCGCCCCGTCGAGGCGCCACAGCAGATCGATGTCGGACGTCGGCGACAGGTAGGAAAGGCCCGTGAGGTGCTGCCAGGCGAGGCCGCCGAAAGTCCGTGCCTCGGGGTCGAGATCGAGAAGGCGTCGCAGGGTCGGTTGCCACTCGGGCGGCGCCGCGGGCGCGGCCTCGGCAAGACGGGGCGGAGGTGCGATGGCACGGAGCGCGGACGCCTCCAGCACGAAGGACAGACGTCGTTTGCCCTGAGCGGGTGGCAGGGGCAGCCCCAGGGGAATACCCGCCTCGCCGCCGGCGGGACGCCGGACGACCAGGGGCCAGTTCCGTTCAGCCCAGTCGGCGACGTAGGGCAGGCCATCGTACTCGGGCCGCCGCATGAGGAGCGTGCGCCAGGCGGCGGGGGCGACCCGGACCATCTGATGGCGCCCGAGCGCCTCAGGCATGGTCCGCGACGCGCGCCGCAACCCGCTCGGCGATGGCGGCAGCCCGAGTCCGACCGCCGCGCTCCCACCCGAGACGGTCGCGACAATCGCCAGAGGCCTGTGGCGCTGCAAGGCAAGCCTCCAACTGCTCGGCCAGGGATCTCCGCGGGTCCCAGGTCTCGTGGATCGCCCCCGTCTGGACGAGATTGTCGAGGCCCGGGGCGAACACCGCGGTCGCACGGGCCTTCTCGGTGAGAACGTCGAGGGAGAGTTTCGTGACCCGGGCCATGGAGGGCAGGTCCATCACCTCCGGGTGGGCGCCCGGCAGGGCGACGAGGTGGCCGGTGGCCAGCGCCGTGGCGATGAAGGCCCCGGCGGCGCTGCGGCCGTAGAGCAGGCCGAGGGTCCGGTGCCCCTCCGCCTCGGCGAGCATCAGTGCCTTGGCGAGGTGGGCGAGGTACTCGTTGAGACCGAGGAGCTCGTCCCGCCGGCTCATGCGCTGACTGGACGAATCGACGGGCATCAGGATCGGCGCACCGTCGCCGGAGCGGGCGATGGCGAGGACCCGCCCCGCCAGGGTCAAGGCTCCCTCGATGCCGAGGGGTGTGCCCTCGGCCAGGCCGAGCACATGGACGGGCTTGCCGCCGGCGCGCCGCCCGGTGCCGAGGATGAGCCCATCGGCGACAGCCACATCATGGCCGTCCGGAAACAGTCCGGCGAGGATCTCAGCGAGCGTCATCGGCACTCTCCCGGCAGGTGGCGATGGCGTGGAACGCCTGCGTGGACAGGCCCGGAACGCCGGGTGCGTCCTTGACCCCGAGAATCGACCAGACCGCGACCGCATCACTGGCGGTACCGAAGCGGACGAGCCGCCGCTCAAGCCGCGCCTGCTCGGCGTCGAGGGTCGCGAGATCGAGGCGGTCGGGCTTTGCCAGGATCGCCTGCACCGCCGCGCGAAACGCGCCCGGCCCGTCGTCGACGAAAGCGTCCGCGCCACCGAGGAGGTAGCGGTGCTTACCCCCCATGGTGCGCCAGACCAGTGCGCGATCGCGGGAATCGAACTCCTCGACGCCCCGATTGGTCTCGATCACCTCCGGGCCCGTGACGCTGATGCGTCCTTGTTCGGTGACGATGAGGGCCGAGCAACAGCCGGCGATGAGCCCGCCGCCGCCGTAGCAACCCGAACGCCCACCGACGAGGCCGACCACGCGCGATCCGGAACCACGCGCTTCGATCAGGGCCCGCATGATCTCCGCGATGGCCGTCTCGCCTGCATTGGCTTCCTGCAGGCGCACGCCGCCGGTGTCGAACAGGATGAGCACATCGCGGCGGAGAGCCTTGGCGGCGCGGAGCAGGCCTACGAGCTTGGCCCCGTGAACCTCCCCCACGGCCCCGCCCATGAAACGTCCCTCCTGGGCGGCGACCAGAACCTCGGTGCCGTCGAGGGTCGCGCTTCCCACGATCATGCCGTCGTCGAACTGCTCGGGCAGGTCGAACAGGGCGAGATGCGGGCTCGTCGCCCGTTCCTCGGGACCGACGACCTCGTGAAAACTGCCGGGATCGACGAGGGCGGCGACGCGCTGGCGGGCGCTGCCCTCGTACCAGCTCAAGGCCTCCGGCTCGAAGGGGCGAGGCGCGGCGGCGGGGTTCACGGCATGTCTCCGGCAATGAGCCGTGCGCCCTGGGCGAGGCGCAGGGCGACGGTGTCGGGCCGGGCGCCCCCGTCGTTGATGGCGATGCGCAGGCCTCCCGCACCGCGACGGGCGACGAAATCCGCCACCACGGCGGTCCAGACTTCGCCGAAGCCATGGGCGGCCGTGGCGATCTCGATGGTGCACCGGTCGGGCGCGAGCACCCGCTCCAGCAGCACTTCCAGATTACCGGAGGCGACGATCCCGACGAGGGCCTGGGGCTTGGTGCCCCCGGCGGGGATCGGCGCGTCGAGGGTGTAGCTGAGGCGTTCCATGCTTCACCGTCACCAGTTGCGGAATTGGCTCGGCGGCCGGTACAGGCCGCCTGACGAGAGGGCGAGATCCTTGATGGAGCGGGCGGCGAGCAGGCTACGGTCCGCGTCGAGGGGGTCGATGCCGAGATCTTCCGGCCTGCGAATCACGCCGCGCTCGCGCAGGCGCGCCACCATGCCGGCATCGCGCCGGCGCCCGATCTCCGTGTAGCCGGCCACCCCCCGAATCGCCTGCTCGCGCTCGTCGACGTTGCGGCACAGCAGGAGATTGGCGATGCCCTCCTCGGTGACGATGTGGGTGACATCGTCGCCGTAGACCATCACGGGCGCGAGCGGCAGATCGAGCGTCTCGGCGAGCGCGAGGGCATCGAGCCGCTCGACGAACAGGGGTACGTTGGCATCCCCGAATGTCTCGCCGATCTGCACCACGAGCTTGCGGCCCCGGCGCAAGGGGGCGGGCGTATCGGGATCGGCCTCCGCACCGGCCTTGAGCCAGGGCACGCTCGGATGGCGCCGGCCGCGTGGGTCGGACCCCATGTTGGGCGCCCCACCGAAGCCCGCGATGCGGTTGGTGGTGACCGTCGAGCTGTGACCCGAGAGATCGATCTGCAGGGTCGAGCCGATGAAGAGGTCGCAGGCATAGAGGCCCGCGGTCTGGCAGAAGGCCCGGTTGGAGCGTAGCGACCCATCCGAGCCCGTGAAGTAGATGTCTGGCCGGGCGGCGATGTAATCGTCCATCCCGACTTCCGAACCGAAGCAGTGGATCTGCTCGACCCAACCGGCCTCTATGGCGGGGATCAGGGTCGGGTGCGGGTTCAGCGCCCAGTGGGTGCAGATCTGTCCGCGCAGACCGAGCGCTTCGCCGTAGGTCGGCAGCAGCAGCTCGATGGCGGCGGTGTTGAAGCCGATGCCGTGGTTGAGTCGGCGAATGCCGTAGGGCGCGTAGAGGCCCTTGATCGCCAGCATCGCCGTGAGGATCTGGGTCTCGGTGATGGCAGCGGGATCGCGGGTGAACAGGGGCTCGACGTAGAACGGCTTGCCCGCGTCGACCACGAAATGGACCCGGTCGCCGGGGATGTCGACGCGGGGCACCCGGTCGACGATCTGGCCGACCTGCGCCACCACGAGGCCGTCCTTGAAGCTCGTGGCCTCGACGACGGTGGGCGTGTCCTCGGTGTTGGGGCCGGTGTAGAGATTTCCGTCGCGGTCGGCGCTGACTGCCGCGATCAGGGCGACCTGCGGCGTCAGGTCGATGAAGTAGCGCGCGAAGAGCTCGAGGTAGGTGTGAACCGCACCGAGGGCGATCTGTCCGCCGTAGAGCATCCGGGCGATGCGCGCCGCCTGCGGGCCGGAATACGAATAGTCGAGCCGACGCGCGATCCCCTTCTCGAACACGTCGAGATGGGACGGGAGAACGATGCCCGACTGCACCATGTGGAGGTCGTGGATCACCCCCGGGTCGACCTCGGCCAGGGCGTCGGCCAGGACGTCGGCCTGCTTCTGGTTGTCGCCTTCGAGGCACACCCTGTCCCCCGGTCGGAGGACCGCTTCGAGGAAGGGCGCGAGATCGGACAGGGCGACGACCTTGCCGCGCGCGAAGGGGGCGCCGGCCGCGATGCGCGCCGCGCGGGCACTCCCTTGCGTCGCCCAGTCCCTCATGGTCGGCCTCCGTGAAGCGGATAGCTAATATGCAATCATGCAGCTCTTTGTATGCAATTGGCAAGGCAGTGCATACGGGACTGGGCGGCTCTCGCACAATGTGGCCGCTGACTGCGCGTTTCCGCCGCATTCATCGAACCTTCAACCTATCCCTGTCTCATTCCCGTGCGGATTCGATGCGACGCACGGTGTTGTCGGACCTCAGGGTCCGAACGCATCACGGAGACGGGAGCGGCTCTCGCAGACCAGCCGAGAGAAGCGACCCGTAGCGCGATTCAACAGGTGGCAACCGCGAAACCCCGAGGCGCACGCCCGCATGGAGGCGATACCTCGGGGGCTCGCGCTCAAGCGACCGGCCGCGCGCCTGCAAGCATGAGGGGGATCGACACGTGTTGAATGAGAAGCTCATCGCACCCGAGACCGGTGAGGACGCATCCGGTCAGGCGAGCGTCCACCGGGCGGTCGCGCGCACATTGCCCGTCGTCTCCACATCGGGCGACGCCGTGGCCGACCTGCGCGAAGCGATCCTCGCCAAGCTCGCCTACGCCATCGGCAAGACCCCGCAGAACGCCCGCGAACGCGACTGGTTCGCCGCGACCGCCCTGGCACTGCGCGACCGGATCGTCGATGCCTGTATGGCGAACGGTGAATCCGTGCCGAACAAGCGGGTCTACTACCTCTCCCTCGAATTCCTCATCGGCCGTCTGCTGTCGGACGCGATGAACAATCTCGGCCTCGTCGAGACAACGCGCGCGGCCTTGCGCGACCTCGGCGTCGACCTCGACACCGTCGAGGGCGCCGAACCCGACGCGGCCCTGGGCAATGGCGGCCTCGGGCGCCTCGCCGCCTGCTTCATGGAAAGCATGGCGAGCCTCTCGATCCCGGCCATCGGCTACGGCATCCGGTACGACCACGGCCTGTTCCGGCAATCCCTGGAGGATGGCTGGCAGAAGGAAGCCCCGGAGACCTGGCTCGCCGAGGGCAACCCTTGGGAATTCGTCCGCCCGGAGGCGACCTACACCATCGGGTTCGGTGGCCATGTCACCATGTCGGCCGTGTCCGAGGGCGTGATTCGCCGTCACTGGCACCCGGCCGAGACGGTCCAGGCGGTGGCCCACGACGTGCCGGTGGTGGGCTGGCGCGGGCGCCACGTGAACACCCTGCGCCTTTGGAAGGCCGAAGCGGAAGCGCCCGTCGAGCTCGCACGCTTCAATGGCGGCGACCATATCGGCGCCGTGGCCGCGCGGTCCCGGGCCGAGGCGATCTCACGGGTGCTGTATCCGAGCGATTCGTCGGATTCCGGCCAGGAACTGCGCCTGCGCCAGGAGTACTTCTTCACCTCCGCGTCCCTGCAGGATCTCGTGCGCCGGCACGCGGCCGAGCGCGGCGATCTCCGCACCCTGCCCGACCACGCCGCGATCCAGCTCAACGACACCCATCCGGCCATCGCCGTGCCGGAGCTGATGCGCCTGCTCCTGGAGGATCATGGCTTCAACTGGGAAGACGCCTGGCACGTCACCACCAACACGCTCGGCTACACCAACCACACCCTGCTGCCCGAGGCCTTGGAAACGTGGTCCGTCGAGCTGATGGAGCGCGTGCTGCCGCGTCACATGCAGATCATCTACCTCATCAACTGGATGCACCTCGAGGAGCAGGGCCGGCACGGCCGAGCGGATGCGGCGCAGCTCGCCTCCGTGTCCCTCATCGAGGAGGCCAACGGCAAGCGTGTGCGCATGGGTCACCTCGCCTTCCTCGGCGCGCGGCGGGTCAACGGGGTCTCGGCCCTGCACACGGACCTCATGCGCTCGACGGTCTTCAAGGATCTGCACGCCCTCGATACGGACAAGATCGTCAACAAGACCAACGGCATCACTTTCCGCCGCTGGCTGCACAACTGCAATCCGGAACTGACGCGCCTCGCCGTCGAAGCCGTGGGCGCCGGCGTCCTCGACAATCCCGAGCTGCTGACCGGGCTCGCCGACCACGCTTCGGACACCAGCTTCCAGGACCGCTACCGGTCCATGCGCCGCGCCCGCAAGGAGGCGCTGGCCCGGGTGGTGGTCGAGCGCACGGGCGTCACCATCGATCCGTCGAGCCTGTTCGACGTACAGATCAAGCGCATCCACGAGTACAAGCGCCAACTTCTCAACGTCATCGAGACGGTGGCACTCTATCAGGCGATCAAGGCCGAGCCGCACCGGGACTGGACGCCCCGGGTCAAGATCTTCGGCGGCAAGGCCGCGCCGAGCTACGTCCAGGCCAAGCTGATCATCAAGCTCGCCTGCGACGTCGCCCGGGTGGTCAACGACGATCCCGATGTCGCCGGGCGCCTCAAGGTGGTGTTCCTGCCGAACTATTCGGTGTCTCTGGCCGAGGCGATCATCCCGGCAGCCGACCTGTCGGAGCAGATCTCCACCGCCGGCATGGAAGCGTCCGGCACCGGCAACATGAAGCTCGCGTTGAACGGTGCCCTCACCATCGGCACCCTCGACGGCGCGAACATCGAGATCCGCGACCATGTCGGTGCGGACAACATCTTCATCTTCGGCCTCGACGCGGCTGGGGTGCAAGCCCGCATGAACGAGCCGGACTACGCCGGGGCCGCCATCGCCGCCTCGCCGCGCCTCGCGGCCGCCCTCGACCTCATCGGGACGGGTGGATTCTCGCCCGACGATCCCGCTCGGTTCCGGCCCATCGTGGACAGCCTCGTCCACGACGACCGCTACCTGCTGACCGTCGATTTCGAGGATTACTGGCGCGCCCAGCGGGCCGTCGACACGGCCTGGAACGATCCGGCCGCGTGGTGGCGCTCGGCCATCCTCAACACGGCCCGGATGGCCTGGTTCTCGTCCGACCGCTCCATGCGCGAATACGCCGCCGAGATCTGGCGCGTTCGGGTCGCCTGACGCTCAGGCATCCGATCTTCCTTAGAACAGGACACCCCGGCCGATCCCCATCGGCCGGGGTATCGTCACTTCGCAGATCTCAGTGTGCGGTCCCGAACGCCGCATGCAGCAGGGTATGCTGCGCGGCGACGGGGCTCGCGATCGCGACAGGCGCCGGACGCTCGTCGGTGATCAGCCCATCGAGGTGGAGGATGCGGGCATGCATCCGGCGCGAGCGCACGATGAGGTCCTGCAGACGGGCCGGCAGGATCCCGAAGACGTCCGCCTTGAACGGATCGGGGGTGGCGAGGCGCACCCGGGTCTTCTCTTCCAAGGCCTCGTTGGGCGTCAGCTCGCCCTCGGCGACGGCGCGCTGCACCAGGAGCCAGGACGCGATCTGCATGAGGCGGGTGGTCAGCCGCATGGTCTCGCTGGCGTAGCTGAGGGTGCCGTCCCGCGACATCAGGCGCGACTCGTCGCGGCCCTCGCCATCGAGATAGGCCGCCGCCTCCTCCACCATGGTCATGCCTTCGCGAAACAGCGTCTTGAAGGCATCGGAGCCCACATAGGTATCACCGAAACTGACCCAGTCCCGCTCGTCCCGAATCGTGACGTCGAATCCGTTCATCGTGCCTCCCGTGCGGCGCTTCGTCGGTCCATCGTCCCGATCGGGGACAATCCCGCCGCTTTCATTCGATGGTCCGCAATGCTAACGCCGCGAACGAGCGAGCGCCTCTTTCACCTAAAGTTAACCTTAACTTGAGCGCGCGCAGGCAGCCTGTTCCACGGCCTTCGATCCGCCGATGCGCGTTGACTCGGCGCCGGCCATCCGCCATAAGCCGCGCCATCGCGACGCGGCGCCCTTCTGGGCGCTCTTCGCGCTTGCAGACACATTCTGGACGAGTGACGGGGCCTGCACTGGCGGTGAAGCCTGCGGCACCCATCCTTGGCCATCGGAGATCGTGCCGTGAAGAGAACCTATCAGCCCAGCAAGCTCGTGCGTAAGCGTCGCCATGGGTTCCGTGCCCGCATGGCGACCGCCGGTGGCCGCAAGGTCATCGCCGCCCGCCGCGCCCACGGCCGCAAGAAGCTGTCGGCCTGAGAGCGACTGGGGTGCCGTGCCGCCTTCGGGCGGCCGGTCCTGTCTGAACCCGGTCTTATGACCTTGGCCTCCGGCCACGAGATCGGATTGGCCGTGGCGACGATCGGACGGCTCAGGCAACGCTCGGACTTCCTGACCGCGGCGAGCGGACGACGCTTCCACACGGAGCGCTTCTCCGCCCAGGGCCGACTGCGCAGCGAGTCTGTGCAGAAGTCCGGCGAGGAACCCGCCGCAGTGGCCGAAGGCCTGCGCATCGGCTTCACCATCACGAAGCGGGTCGGGCACGCCACGGAGCGCAACCGCATCCGGCGGCGTCTTCGCGCGGCCCTGCGCGCGGCGGAAGACGTCTTGCCGAGTCCGGCGGCCGACGTGGTGCTCATCGCTCGGCGCCCGGCTCTGTCCGCCGCGTTCGAGACTCTGATCGAAGACCTGCGCCGCGCCGTACCCATCGTGACCAAGCCGCAGACGCGCAAGGATTCGGCTGGCGAGGCGGCAGTCCGCTCCAGCCCCCGGCGTGGTCGGGGCAAGCCTGCATCCGACAAGCCGACATCCGACCGGCCGGCGTCTGGCGCTGACTCCACGATGCCGCTATTGGCCTCTGGTCCCGGGGCTGACGCCTCGCAGGGCCGCGCCACGGCGCCCTCCCCCATTCCCAACGCATGCGACGGACCGACCGATGGGTAATGACAAGACGAACATGATCGTCGCGATCGCCCTGTCGCTGGCGGTCCTGCTCGGCTGGAACTACTTCATCGCCGCCCCGCGCGTCGAGCAGCAGCGTCAGGCGACCCTCCAAGCCCAAGCGCTCCAGGGCAAGGCGGCGACCTCGGCCGACGGCGTACCGAGCCCGAGCCCGAAGGAAGGCGGCCCGGCCGCCCCCGTGCCCGGGACCCTTCCGGGTGCCACCGGCAACGGCCAAGGCGCTGTCGAGCCCCGCGAGGCGGTGATCGCCCGCTCGCCCCGCGTGACCATCGACACGCCGGCACTCGCCGGCTCCATCGCCCTCAAGGGTGGCCGCATCGACGACGTCCTCCTCAAGAACTACCACGAGACCGTGGACGACAAGAGCCCGCGCATCGTGCTGCTCTCCCCCACCGGCACGGCCAATCCCTATTACGGCGAATTCGGCTGGGTCGGCCAGAATGCCGGCCCGCTACCCGGCGGCGACACGGTCTGGACCGCCGACGCCACCACCCTGTCGGTCGGCAAGCCCGTCACCCTGAGCTTCGACAACGGCGCCGGCCTGGTCTTCCGCCGCATCATCGCCGTGGACGACAAGTTCATGTTCACGGTCCGCGACGAGGTCGAGAACAAGGGTGCGGCCGCCGTCAGCCTGTACCCGTACGGCCTCGTCTCGCGCTGGGGCAAGCCGACGACGCAGGGCTACTACGTGCTCCACGAGGGCATGATCGGCGTGCTCGGCGCCGAGGGCCTGCAGGAATACACCTACGACCACCTCGCCAAGGAGCCGGTGCTCGGCAACGTCGCCACCAAGGGCAAGGCCTGGACCGGCGTCACCGGTGGCTTCGTCGGCATCACCGACAAGTACTGGGCCGCGGCAGCGATCCCCGATCAGGCGGCGCCATACACCGGCAGCTTCACCGAGCGCACGGACGGCGCCACCAAGGTCTATCAGGCGAGCGTGCTCGGCGGCGTGCGCGTCGTCGATCCCGGCGCCACGGCGACGGCGACCCAGCAGCTCTTCGCCGGGGCCAAGGAAGTCAACACCATCAACGGCTACCAAAAGGACCTCGGCATCGAGAAGTTCGATCTGATGATCGACTGGGGCTGGTTCCACTTCATCACCAAGCCGATGTTCCGGGCGCTGGACTTCTTCTTCCACCTGTTCGGGAATTTCGGCGTCGCGATCCTGGTCGTGACCCTGTGCCTGAAGCTCCTGTTCCTGCCCATCGCCAACAAGTCCTACCAGTCCATGGCCAAGATGAAGGCCGTACAGCCCGAGATGGCCTCCATCCGCGAACGCTACGGCGACGACAAGCTGAAGCAGCAGCAGGCGATGATGGAGCTGTACAAGAAGGAGAAGATCAATCCGGTCGCCGGCTGCTGGCCGGTGCTGATCCAGATTCCGGTGTTCTTCGCCCTCTACAAGGTGCTGTTCATCACCATCGAGATGCGGCACGCGCCGTTCTTCGGCTGGATCCAGGATCTGGCCGCGCCCGATCCGACGAGCTTCCTCAACCTGTTCGGTCTGCTCCCCTACGCGGCGCCGGACATCGTCCACCTCGGCATTTGGCCCATCATCATGGGCATCACGATGTTCATCCAGATGAAGATGAACCCCGCGCCGCCGGACCCGGTCCAGGCGCAGATCTTCACCTTCATGCCGATCGTGTTCACGTTCATGCTCGGCTCTTTCCCGGCCGGCTTGGTGATCTACTGGGCCTGGAACAACACCCTCTCGGTGATTCAGCAATACGTCATCATGCGCCGCAACGGCGTGAAGGTGGAGTTGTGGGACAACCTCTCGGGGATGTTCAAGAAGAAGCCCGCCGACAAGAACGCGCCGGCCAAAAGCTGATCTTTTCGAAAGACGCCGGTCCGACACGAACCGGACCGGCGCCTTCACGGCTCGCCCTCTCCCCGTCGGTCCTCCCTGTCCTGCGACGGGGAGGACCGTCCTGTTTCTCGCGTGTCGGCTCTCGAATGGCGGATACGCCCGCCCCGATCGGTCCCGACCCATGTCTCAATCAGAATCCCAGACCGAAGCCGACGCCGCGCTCCTCGAATCCGGCCGCCTCCTGTTCGCCGGCGCCGCCGACTTCCTCTCCTCCGCCCCCACCGTGGTGGCCCTGCCGCCCATGAAGGGCGTCGAGATCGCCTTCGCGGGGCGCTCCAACGTCGGTAAGTCGAGCCTCGTCAACGCACTCACCGGCCGCAACACCCTGGCGCGGACCTCGCACACGCCCGGCCGCACCCAGCAGCTCAACTTCTTCGACATCGGCGGCCGCCTGACCCTCGTCGACATGCCGGGCTACGGCTACGCGGCGGTGGAGAAGACCAAGGTCGAGGCCTGGACCGACCTCATCCACGATTACCTGAAAGGTCGGGCCAACCTCGCCCGGGTGTTCATGCTCATCGACTCGCGCCACGGCCTGAAAAGCATCGACACCGACGTCCTCGACGGCCTCGATCAGGCCGCCGTGAGCTATCAGGTGGTGCTGACCAAGGGCGACGCCCTGAAGAAGTCCGAGATCGAGGCGCGCATCGAGAAGACCCGTGAAGCCCTGTCGAAGCGCCCGGCCGCCTATCCGGAGATCCTGATCACCTCGAGCCGCGACGATCGCGGCGTGCCGGAACTGCGCGCCAGCGTCGCCCGCCTGCTCAAGGAGCGCGGCGCATGACCCTGCCCGACCGCATCCTCATGGCGCTGGGCGCCCTCGCCGGCCTCCTCGGGGTCGCGGCAAGCGCGAGGGCGGCCCACGGGGCCGGGGCCGACAGCCTGAAGACGGCCGCGCAGTTCCTGTTGTTCCACGCCCCCGCCCTCCTCGGACTGGTGGCTTTGGCCGCCACGGGCGCGACGCACCGTCTCCTCACCCGGCTCGCCGCCGCCGCCCTCGTCGTGGGCCTGGCCCTGTTCTCCGGCGACCTCGCCCTGCGGGCGCTCCACGGCACGCCGCTGTTTGCCATGGCCGCGCCCACGGGCGGGGTCCTGCTCATGGGCGGATGGCTGCTGGCCGCCGTGGCGGCGTTCGTGCCGGTTCGGGGCCGGTCGTGAACCGGCAACGCCTCGCGCGACGGTCGACCCAATGAGCATCGTCTTCAACGAACAGACCAAACTCCTGGCGACTGCGCTCAACACGGCGGCGACATCCTGCTTCACCGTCGGGATCGCAACGCCCGTGGCCGGCTACATCTACAATGTCAGCAATCTGCAGGTGACGTTGAAACCGCTTGCTCTGATGCTGGGGATTGCCGGTTGGCTTACCGCTGCGACCATCCTACATCTGTTGGCGAGGCGTACGCTGAAGGAGCTTACCCCATGACGGACCTTGCCATCCTCGCATTCGTCGTCACGCCCGCCATCGTCGTCGTGATGGGATATGTCGCCGTCCGCCTGCACGAGGCCGCAGGTCGTCGTCAGGCGCGTGATCCGGTTCCGACATCGAACCGCGCCGCCGGCCAGCAGGCACGATAGAAACTCGAGAACTACCCGACCAACGGCGGCAATTGCGGCGTCGCTCCGTCCGGCAGGGCCGTCCGGGCCATGTTCATGCTCATGGCGAGCAACGTGTAGTAGCCGTTGATCCCCGCCATCTCGATGGCGCCCTGCTCGCCGAAGGCCTCGACGACGCGGGCGTAGGTGGTGTCGCTCACCGCCTTGTCGTGGTGAAGCTCCATCGAGAAAGCGTAGACCAACGCCTCTTCCCGACCCATCGCATCGGGACGCCGCCCCTCTTGGATCGCCGCGACGAGGGCCGGATCGAGCCCGGCCTTTACGGCGATGGGCGCATGGATGTGCCACTCCAGCTGCTGGGTCCATTCCCGCGCCGTGATCAGGATGATCAGTTCCGACAGATGCAGGGGCAGCACGCTGCGGTAGCGCAGGTGCAGCCCCATGGTGTTGGCGTTGGTCATCAGTTCGGGACTGCGCAGGAGCGGCACGAACGGCCCGAAGACCGGTCCCTTGCGTGCCACGCGAAACGCCTCCGACGCTGCCTTCTGGGCGTCGGTGAGTTGCTCGACCGGAAGTTCCGGCATGCGGTCGGGGTTGGACATCACGCAGCCTACGGCATCACGGGCGGGTGGTAGGTCAGGGTGAAGGCCAATGCCCAGAGCAGGAACAGCACCACCGGGAGGTGGATGATGAGTTGCAGGAAGCTGAAGCCGACGATGTCGCGGGCCTTCAGGCCGAGGATGCCGAGCAGCGGCAGCATCCAGAACGGATTGATGAGGTTCGGCAGGGCTTCCGCCGCGTTGTAGACCATCACCGCCCAGCCGAGATGGACCTGAAGTTCGTTGGCCGCCTGCATCACGTAGGGCGCTTCCAGGAGCCACTTTCCCCCGCCGGACGGCACGAAGAAGCCGAGCACCGCGGAGTAGACGCCCATGGAGATGGGGAAGCTGCCCGTGGTGTTCAGGCTCACGAACGCGTGGGTGATGACGTCGGACACGGACGTGCCGGCCCCGTTCTTCGGCCCCGTGAGCATGGCGCTGATGGCGGCATAGAACGGAAACTGGATCAGGACGGCGGCGGTGGCCGGCACGGCCTTGCCGACGGACCTCAGGAAGTTCTTCGGCCGCCAGTGCAGGAGCAGTCCGAGGGTGAGGAACAGGAAGTTGTAGGTGTTGAGGCTCGAGATCGCGGTGATCCAGGATTGCCGGGCGAATTCCTGCACGAGCCAGCCGACCGCCAGCACCGCGAGGAGCAGGGTCAGGATCGGCGAATGCTCCAGCCACTCGCTCGGCTGGCTCGGACGCGTGGTGTCGGGCTTTTCGCGCGAGACATCGACGCCCATGGATTCCGCGGTGACGGCATTGGCCGGCCCGGGTGCCGAGACGTAGGCGATGATGATGGAGATCACGAATAGGATCACGGCGATCAGCATCGACTGCCACAGGAAGATCGTCTCGCTGAACGGGATCACGCCCGTGATGGCGAGGAGGTTCTTCGGCAGGCTCGCCGGGTTCGCCTGAAGCTGGGCCGCGGACGAACTGAGGCCCATGGCCCAGGTGGCACCGAGCCCCAGATAGGCGGCGGCACCCGCCGCGCGGTAATCCATCTTCAGCTCCGTGCGCCGCGCCAGCGCCCGAGCGAGGAGGCCGCCAAAGATCAGGCTCAGGCCCCAGCTGAGGAACGACGACAGCATGGTGGCCGCCGCCACCAGACCGACGGCGCCGCGACCGGATTTCGGAATCGCCGCAAGGCGGTCGATCAGAGCCTGCACCGGAGGGGCGGTGGCCACGACGTAGCCGCCGATGGTGACGAAGGCCATCTGCATGGTGAAGGGGATCAGGCTCCAGAACCCGTCGCCGAAGCTTTTCGCGATGGCCGCCGGCGGGGCGCCGTTGGCCAGCGCGCCGAGCGCCACGATCACCACCGCGATGGCGACGAAGACGAACGCATCCGGAAACCACTTTTCCGCCCAAGCGGTGAAGCGGATCCCCAAGCGGGACAGCGCCCCCTCGGTGGCCGGGTCCCCCGTCGGGCCGGCGGGCGGGCGGGATGTGTTCGACATGGGCGGAATTCCGTGGCGTTCGGAGCGGTGGCCGCATCTTGCGCAAACCACCGCTACGCTCAAGCGGGCGTCACCGGTGATGAACACGTTCGGCCCGAGATGTCAGACGATCGCTCCGATCTTTGCGGTTCCTTCAAGATTGGAGGCCGAACATCGCTCGTGTGCAGCTTGGACCCGGGGCAATCGCCTCGGACGACGGGGGCGCCGGACCAGGGGGATGTGTTGGCCAAAGCTTCTCAGGGCATCGATCTCGACCGCCTGATGGCGACCCGGCGTGGACCGCCTCCGTCCGTTCGTGACCTGACGACGGGAAACGATGCGGCACGGCCCGTTCCATCCGGCGGCCGCGCATTCGGCAGCGGAAGGGCGTGGCTCGCCGCGGCGTTGATCAACGTCGGCATCGTGCTCGTCGTGGCGCTGGGAGTGGTTCTCGGGCCGCCCCTCCTCGAATGTCGTCGCCAGGCCGAAATCGGCTTCTTCGCCGGCGACAGCTTCCGGGGATGCCTCCACAAGGCGGCGACCCAGCGTCTCGCTCGCCTGGAAAGCCAACTCCGAATGGCCGTACGCGATTCGGGTCACTGACGCGGTTCGATTTCCAGCGCGCGAAACCGCTTGAAACGAACCCGCGACGGGACTAACTAAAGCGCATCAGTTCTGGTTGCAGTCTTGAGGCTGCGGTTCGGGAGTGGGCCCCACCGGGTCCGCTCTTTTTTATTGCCGCAAGCCCAGCGCCACCGGATCCCTTCGACCAAGGCCGGACTTTAAGCGCAGCATGGCGGACTCTCCCGAAAAACGTCTGATCACCGAGACCGGCGTCGCCGCGCGCGTCGTCCAGGTCATCGAGGCTTCCATCGAAGGCTTGGGCTTTCGGGTGGTGCGGGTGCGGGTCTCGAGCGCCAACGGCTGCACGGTGCAGATCATGGCCGAGCGGCCGGACGGCACCATGTCGGTGGACGATTGCGAGGCGGTGAGCCGGGCGATCTCGCCGCTCCTCGACCTCGATGACCCCATCGGCAAGCCGTACTACCTCGAGATCTCCTCGCCGGGCATCGACCGTCCCCTGGTGCGGGCCGTCGATTTCGAGCGCTGGGCCGGCTACGAGGCAAAGATCGAGCTCGCCGTGCCCCTCGAGGGTCGCAAGCGGTTCCGTGGGATCATCCGCACGCCCAATCCAGACGGACTCACGGTGCCCATCGACCTGCCCGACGTGAAGGAAGGCCTGCCGAGCCGGATCGATCTGCCCTTGCGCGATCTCGGCGATGCCTATCTCGTCCTGACGGACGATCTGGTGCGTGAGTCCCTGCGCCGGGGCGGTGGCCCGCCGCCGATGCTGGACGACGAGGACGAGGACGAGGACGGCCCCGAGGCCGAGCCGGCGCCCCCCCTTAAGAAGAAGATTTCACGGCCGCTTAAGCCGAAGGCTTCGGCCCGGCCCAAGCCCGAGAAGATCGAAACCGAAGCGAGCCTCGCCATCAAGGCCCAGAACAAGGCCAAGCCCATCCGTACCAAGGCGGTCCGGGTGAAGGATGACGGCAAGCTTCACTAGAAACGCCCGGATCGCGCTCGAACGCGCGACGCGATCACGAAAAAACCACGACGAAGAGAAGGACGAAAACCGATGGCCGTCGTCAGCGCCAACAGGCTCGAACTCCTGCAGATCGCCGAAGCAGTCGCGCGCGAAAAGGTGATCGACCGCTCCATCGTCATAGACGCCATGGAGGAGGCCATCGCCAAGGCGGCCCGCTCGCGCTACGGCGCCGAGACGGACGTGCATGCCGAGATCGATCCGAAGACCGGCGCGCTCCGCCTGTCACGTCACCTCGTGGTGGTGGATCAGGTCGAGAACGACGCCCGCGAGGTCACCCTCGATCAGGCCCGCCGCTACAACCCCGGCGCCCTCGTGGGCGACGTGATCTCCGACACCCTGCCGCCCTTCGATTTCGGCCGCGTCGCCGCCCAGTCGGCCAAGCAGGTCATCGTCCAGAAGGTACGCGACGCCGAGCGCGACCGTCAGTTCGACGAGTACAAGGACCGCATCGGCGAGGTCGTGAACGGCCTCGTGAAGCGCGTCGAGTACGGCAACGTCATCGTCGATCTCGGACGCGGCGAGGGCATCGTCCGCCGCGACGAGATGATTCCGCGCGAGACCTTCCGCCCCGGCGACCGAATCCGCTCCTACCTGTTCGACGTGCGCCGCGAGGTGCGTGGGCCGCAGATCTTCCTGTCGCGCTCGCATCCGCAGTTCATGGCCAAGCTCTTCGGCCAGGAGGTTCCGGAGATCTACGACGGTATCGTCGAGGTGAAGGCGGTGGCCCGCGATCCGGGCTCGCGCGCCAAGATCGCGGTGATCTCGCGCGATGGCTCCATCGATCCGGTCGGCGCCTGCGTCGGCATGCGCGGTTCGCGCGTCCAGGCCGTCGTCGGCGAGCTTCAAGGTGAGAAGATCGACATCATTCCGTGGTCCGAGGATCAGGCCACCTTCATCGTCAATGCGCTCCAGCCGGCCGAGGTCGTGAAGGTGGTGCTCGACGAGGAGGCCGACCGCATCGAGGTGGTGGTGCCGGACGACCAGCTTTCCCTGGCCATCGGACGCCGCGGCCAGAACGTGCGCCTCGCCTCGCAGCTCACCGGCTGGGATATCGACATCCTCACCGAGGCCGAGGAGTCGGAGCGCCGCCAGAAAGAGTTCGCCGAGCGCACCGCCATCTTCATGGAAGCCCTCGACGTCGACGAGACCGTCGGTCAGCTGCTGGCGGCCGAAGGGTTCCGCAACGTCGAGGAGATCGCCTACGTCGAACCCGGCGAACTCGCCAACATCCAGGGCCTCGACGAGGAAAGCGGCACCGAGATCCAGGCGCGTGCGCAGGACCACCTCGCCCGGATCGAATCGGAATTCGACGCCAAGCGCCAGGAGCTCGGCGTGCAGGACGAATTGCGCGAGATCGACGGCATCACCACCCCCATGCTGGTGGCGCTCGGTGAGAACGACGTGAAGACCATCGAGGATCTCGCCGGCTGCGCCACGGACGATCTCGTCGGCTACACCGAGGGGCGCGGCCCCGAGGCGACGCGCCACGCCGGCTATCTCGATGGGTTCGAGGTGTCCCGCACGGAAGCCGAGGCCATGGTGATGGCGGCCCGCGTGCATGCCGGCTGGATCGAGGCGCCGACGGAAGCCGCCGAAGCGGACGGTGCGGCCGAGGATGCCGAGGCGCCTGCCACCGCCTGATCGCCGACACCTGAACATCGAGCGGAGGGAACCGGCGAGCCCGGCCCCTCCGTTTTCGCATAAATCCCCCCGTCCCTCAGGATGCCATGGCGCCCATCCCCGACGATCCCATGGCTGTCGATCCCGCGGCCGAGGCAACGGAGACGGAATTGAGCGCGTTGCTCGATGCCGGGCTCGGCCGTGGCCGCCAGGGCGCGGAGCGGAGCTGTATCGTCACCCGCACGAAGCGGCCGCCCGACGGGCTCATCCGATTCGTACTCTCGCCCGACGGTGAGGTGGTGGCCGATCTGCGGGCCAGGCTTCCCGGGCGGGGCGCGTGGCTCACGCCGACGCGCGCGGTGGTGATCGAAGCCTTGAAGAAACGCGCGTTCCAACGGGCGTTCAAGACCAAGGACGCTGCGGCACCGGCCGACCTTGCGGACCGAATCGCGGAAGGCCTCCGGGCAGATTTGCGTCAATCCCTGTCGCTCGCCAACAAGGCCGGCTGCGTGGTGGCGGGCTTCGCCAAGGTCGAGGCGGCCATCGGCGACAAGGCCGGCGTCGCGGCGGTGATCCAGGCGCACGACGGCAGCGCCGACGGCCGCCGGAAGATCGCGGCGGCATTGCACCGCCGCCATGGCGATGCCATATCCCGCATTCCCGTCATCGATAGCCTGTCCAATGAAGAATTGGGCGTGGCCTTGGGCCGGGATCATGTGATACATGCGGCTCTCGTCGCAGGAGTCGGGAGTTCCGGCTGCCTTGCGCGTTGGCGTCGGCTCCGTTCCTTCGAAGGTTTGGCGACGACGGCCGAGGAGGCCGGTTCCGCCCGTTATGGGCGAACCACTTCCGATCTGCACGACGACGAAGTGACGGATTCGCCCGGCGCACAGCAGTTTGCCGGTTCTCGGGACGATGGAAACCCTCAGGGTTTGGACTGAATGAGCGATACGAACAATCCGGGCGACAAGACGCAGGCGAGACCCCCTTCGAAGCCGCTGTCCTTGAAGCGCCCGATCGAGCAGGGAACGGTGCGTCAGAGCTTCTCCCATGGCCGTACCAAGCAGGTCGTGGTCGAGACGGTGAAGCGTCGTGTGATCGGCGCGGCACCGGCCGCACCCGTACGGGAAACGACACCTGTCGCTCCGGCGACGCGCGTTGCGCCCCCTCCGCCCCCCGCAGCGCCCCGCCAGGCTCAGCGCTCGGCGTCGGGCGTCGTGCTGCGCACGCTGAGCGAGCAGGAGAGCAACGCCCGCGCGGCCGCCCTCGCCGATGCGAAGCGTCGCGAGGCCGAGGCCAAGCAACGTGCGGAGGCGGATGCCGCCGCCGAACGCGAACGCTTGGCCGTCGAGCAGCGCGAGCGTGAGGCCGCCGAAGCGCGCAAGCGCGACGAGGAAGCCCGTCGCCGTCAGGAAGAAGAGGCTCGCCTCGCCGCCGCCGAGGAAGCGCGCCGCGCGGCCGACGAGGCCGCCAGGGAGGCTTCGAAGGAGGCCGCGAAGGCTGTCGCTGCCGACGACGCGGCGCCTGCACCGGCGCCCACCGTCTCCAAGACGGCGCCGATGCCGGCGGCCCCGACCATCGTTCGCACGCCGCCCGCGGCTCCGCGCGCGCCGGCGGCCCCTGCAGCCACCGCTGCGGCTCCGGTGCGTCCCGCCGCTGCACCTGCAGCGCCTGCGGCACGTCCGCCCCTGACTGCGCGCCCGGCTTCCTCCGAGCCGCGCAAGACGATCACGGCGGACGTGCGCAAGCCGCGCGACCTCAACTTCATGGCCCGCCCCGCCCCGGCCCCCGAGCCGGAGCCGACCACGCCGACGACGGCCACCGCCGCGCGTCCGGCCGGTGCTGCCACCACGGCCCGCACGCCGGGTCGTCCGCAGGCCGCCGAGGAGGAGAACGAGCAGAAGCGCGTGATCCGCCGTCCCGGCATGCCGCTCAAGATCATCACGCCGCCCAAGACCCCGAAGCAGCCGGGCGGCGACCGGAATCGCGGACGTCTCACCATAGCGACCGCGACTTCGGGCGAGGACGAGCGCACGCGCTCCGTCGCCTCGTTCCGCCGTCGCCAGCAGCGTATGAGCGGCAACCGTCACGTCGAGCAGAAAGAGAAGCTCTCGCGTGAGGTGACGATCCCGGAGACGATCACGATTCAGGAACTCGCCAACCGCATGTCGGAGCGGGCCGTGGACGTGATCCGACTGCTGATGAAGCAGGGCGAGATCCACAAGATCACCGACGTGATCGACTCGGACTCAGCGCAGCTCATCGCCGAGGAGCTCGGCCACACCGTGCGCCGCGTCGCGGAGTCGGACGTCGAGGAAGGCCTGTTCAGCGACGAGCCGGAACTGGAGGAGGATCTCGATCCCCGTCCCCCCGTCGTCACGATCATGGGTCACGTCGACCACGGCAAGACCTCGCTGCTCGATGCCATCCGCAAGACCACCGTGGTCTCGGGCGAGGCCGGCGGCATCACGCAGCACATCGGCGCCTACCAGGTCGCGGCCCCCAGCGGCGACATGGTGACGTTCATCGATACCCCCGGCCACGCGGCCTTCACCTCCATGCGCGCCCGTGGCGCCAAGGTGACGGACATCGTCGTGCTGGTGGTGGCGGCCGATGACGGCGTCATGCCCCAGACGGTGGAGGCCATCGCCCACGCCAAGGCGGCGGGCGTGCCCCTCATCCTGGCGATCAACAAGATCGACAAGCCCGAGGCGAACCCGCAGCGGGTCCGTACCGAGCTGTTGCAGCACGACATCCAGGTCGAGTCCATGGGCGGCGAGACCCTCGAATTCGAGGTCTCGGCCAAGACCGGCGACGGTCTCGAGGAACTGCTCGATGGTCTGCAGTTGCAGGCCGAGATCATGAACCTGCGCGCCAACGAGACGCGCGACGGCGAGGGCACGGTCATCGAGGCCAAGCTCGATCGCGGTCGCGGCCCCGTGGCCACGGTCCTCGTGCAGCGCGGCACCCTGTTCACCGGCGACATCGTCGTGGCCGGCGCCGAGTGGGGTCGTGTTCGCGCCCTCATCGACGACAAGGGCGAGAACGTTCCCTACGCCGGTCCCTCGGTACCGGTGGAAGTGCTCGGCTTCAACGGAACGCCGGATGCGGGTGACCGTGTCGTGGTGGTGCCGAACGAGGCCCGTGCTCGCGAGGTCACCGAGTACCGTGCCCGTCAGAAGCGCGAGCGCATCGCAGCCCGCACGGGCGGCGCTAACCGTTCGCTCGTCGACATGATGCGCGACCTCAAGGAAGGCGCCGGCCGCAAGGAACTGGCGCTGGTCGTCAAGGGCGACGTGCAGGGTTCGGTGGAAGCCATCACGGGCGCCCTGGAGAAGCTCGGCAACGACGAGGTGTCGGCGCGCATCCTGCTCTCGGGTGTGGGCGGCATCACCGAGTCGGACATCACCCTGGCGGAGGCTTCCAAGGCCGTCGTCATCGGCTTCAACGTGCGGGCCCACAAGGAAGCGCGCGAGTCGGCCGAGAACAAGGGCGTCGAGATCCGCTACTACAACATCATCTACGACCTCGTGGACGACATCAAAGCGACCCTGTCGGGCATGCTGCCCCCGACGCTCCGCGAAGAGCGCTTGGGCGAAGCCCAGATCCTGCAGATCTTCGACGTGTCGAAGGTCGGCAAGATCGCTGGTTGCCGCGTCACGGACGGCGTGGTCCAGCGTGGCGCCCACGTTCGCCTCATCCGCGACAGCGTGGTCATCCACGAGGGCAAGCTCTCGCAGCTCAAGCGCCTCAAGGACGACGCCAAGGAAGTCATCTCCGGCTACGAGTGCGGTATGTCCTTCGAGAACTTCCAGGACATGCGGGCCGGCGACACCATCGAGTGCTACCGGGTCGAGGAAATCCGCCGCACGCTCTGAGCGTACGGGCAGGATCCAGACGAACAGGGCCGCGACATCCGTCGCGGCCCTGTTCTCGTTTCCGGCCACATCGCACGGCACGCGGGGTTCATCGGTCGGCAGCGGGTGTCCGTCGTTGCACCAGACGGGGAAGATCGACCAGGGCGGGGATCGCGTCCCGCGCAGGCATGCCCTAGTCGCTATGTCGGGCCTTAACCGCATCGTCGAGTTTGGCTGGGGGAAGGCACACGGCCCTCTCGTCGCTGCAGGTGCGAGGCGGCTATATGGGCCGCGGAACGACCGGCATACGGCCCGGTCGAGGCGGGCACGATGCTGAACTCATACGCCCTGCGACGGGCCCTGTCGGACAACAAGTACCGGAAGATCTTCGTCGAGCGGCTCACCGAGCCCCTGCATCTGAACATCATTTCGGCGGGCGTGGCCCTGTTCGGCAGCTACCCGGCCAAGGTCGCCTTCGACCTCGTGGTGCGCCAGCAATACGCTTACCCGATCCTGTTCGCCGCGGAATCGGCGAAGAAGCTCGGCCTCAAGCGGATCGCGATCCTGGAGTTCGGCGTGGCCACGGGAGCGGGCCTCCTCAACATGTGCGCGCTCGCGGCACGCACGGAAGCCGCGACGGGGGTGAGCATCGACGTCGTCGGCTTCGACACCGGCACCGGCATGCCCCCCGCCGTGGATCACCGCGACCTGCCGGAATATTTCCAGGAGGGCGATTATCCGATGGATTTCGAGGCCCTGCGCCGCGCCCTGCCTGAGCGTTGCCGCCTGCTCATCGGCGACGTGGCCGAGACGATCCCGGGCTACCTCGCCGGCGTCGGCCCCGACGCCCCCATCGGCTTCGTTTCGGTGGACGTGGACTATTACTCCTCGACGGTACGAACCCTGCCGGTGCTCGACGGTGCCCCCGACCGGTACCTGCCCATCGTGCCGGTCTACCTCGACGATGTCGCCATGGACGGCTGCAATCCGTGGAACGGCGAGCTGCTGGCGGTGGCCGAATTCAACGCGGCCCACCCCATGCGGAAGATCGCGCCGTTCAACCTCCTGCGGTCGAAGCGCATCTTCAAAAACGCGCAATGGATCGACCGGATGTTCGCCGCGCACATTCACGACCACCCGGCCCGTACCCCGGCGACGGCGAAACGCGCACAACAGGCCTATATCCGGAACGAGTATTTGGGCTAAGAGAGGCCCCTTCGACATCCGCTTCGGTCTGGCCGGCTTCCGTTTTCCAAGCGGCGGCGGATCGATGCTCCGTATCAGTGACGGACCGATGGCGGTCTTCCCCTCGAGCTCCGTCCGCCGGGCGGTGGGGGGCGGGTCGCCAACCCTCCGTTCCGACAAGACGATCAGAACCGTTCATGGCTCAGAGACAGACCCCGACCGGACCGAGGCAGCGCCAGCAGCGCGTGGCCGAGCTCGTCCGCCACGCCATCGCGGAGGTGCTCCAGCGCGGCGACATCCAGGATCCGGTGCTGAGCGCGCACGTCATCACCGTGCCGGAGGTCCGCATGTCGACGGACCTGAAGCTCGCCACGGCCTACATCATGCCGCTCGGCGGCCAGAACGAAGCACCGGTGATCGCCGCCCTGGAGCGCAACAAGAAGGCCCTGCGCCAGGAGGTGGCCCGCCGGGTGAACCTCAAGTTCGCGCCCGACCTGCGCTTCTTACGCGATGCGACCTTCGACGAGGCCGACCGGATCGACGCCCTCCTGCGCACGGACAAGGTCCGGCGCGACCTCGACGCGCAGAAGTCCAACGAGGACGGACCGGACCCGGAGGCGGCCTGATAGTTCCGTCGGTGTCCCGAAGCGGACCCCGAACGTACGACCAGGGGACGCCGTAGCATTCCCGCGCCGATCTTTTTTCCAGACACCAAGACCGGACGGCCCTGGCCCCGCGTGCGCCCCGTCCCTCGACCGAGGACAGCATGACCAACGACACGACCATCGAATCCCCCGATGAGGGTGTTCCGCCGCCCCTCGGCGCGGACGACACGGCCGCCGATGCTCGCCCCGCCGAAGGACGCCGGCCGCCGCGCGGCGGGCCACGGCCCGACCGCCCCAAGCGCCGCGACGTCAACGGCTGGGTGATCCTCGACAAGGGCGTCGGCATGACCTCGACCCATGCGGTCGCGGTGGTGAAGCGCGCCTTCAATGCCAAAAAGGCCGGCCATGCCGGCACCCTCGACCCCCTGGCATCCGGCATCCTTCCCATCGCGCTGGGTGAGGCGACCAAGACCGTTCCGTTCGTCATGGACGGCCGCAAGGCCTACGTGTTCACGGTCACCTGGGGCATCGAGACGGACACGGACGACGCCGAGGGGCGCCCCGTCGCCACCAGCGAGAGCCGGCCCGAGCGCGGGGCCGTGGAAGCCGCTTTGCCGAGCTTCGTCGGCGCCATCGAGCAGGTGCCGCCGCGCTACTCGGCCATCAAGATCGCCGGGGAACGCGCCTACGACCTCGCCCGCGACGGCGAGGAGGTGGTGCTTGTGGCTCGCCCCGTCCAGATCGACCACCTCGCCGTGGTGGAGCATGACGGACAGCGCACGGTGATCGAGGCGGAGTGCGGCAAGGGCACCTATGTGCGGGCGCTCGCCCGCGACCTCGGGCGGATGCTCGGCTGCTACGGCCATGTCTCGGCCCTGCGCCGTACCCGCGTCGGTCCCTTCGCCGAGGCCGAATCCTGCGTCGTCGCCACCCTCGAGGAAGCCGGCCCCGACGGGAACGGTCCGCACCTTCATCCCGTCGAAACGGCCCTCGACGCCGTTCCGTCGGTGCCCGTCTCCCGCGACATGGCACTACGCCTCATGCGCGGTCAGGCGGTGATCCTGCGTGGGCGCGACGCCCCGGTGGAGGGCAAAGCCTTCGCCACCTGCGGCGGCATCCTGGTGGCGGTCGGCGATGTCGAGCGCGGCGAACTGGTGCCACACCGGGTGTTCCATCTCGGCGGTACCGCGCCCCAGCGGGGCTGAACCGGACCTCAGGCCGGGTCGCCCTATTCGGGCGTGCCCGACCGGAGGGGCAGCCCGGTCTCGATGACGCGCGCCCAGAGCGAGGCGCCGTACGGGGCGGCCGCATCGTTGAAATCGTATTCCGGGTGGTGCAGTCCGGCGCTGTCTCCGTTGCCGAGGAAGATGTAGGCACCGGGCCGGTGGGCGAGCATGTAGGAGAAATCCTCCGCCGCCATCATGGGCGCCACAGCGCGCTCGACCTGTGATTCGCCCACGAGACCGGCCGCCACGTCGGCGATGAAATCCGTCTCCGCCGGGTGGTTCTCGGTCACCGGGTAGCCGCTGCCGAACACGATGCTTCCGTGTGCGCCGAAGGCCGCCGCGACGTTGGTGACCACCGCTTCGATGCGGCCCTGGACCAGAGTCCGCACGGGTTTCGACAGGGCCCGCATGGTCCCCCGTAGGGTCACGCATTGCGGCAGGACGTTGAAGGCCTCTCCGGCTTCCAGGGCGCAGACCGAGACCACGGCGCTGTCGAGGGGGTCGACGGAACGCGCCACGATGGATTGGAGGGCAACCACGACGTGGCTCGCCACCAAGACACTGTCGATGGCCGCGTGCGGCTGTGCGGCGTGGCCGCCCTTGCCCTCGACGGTGATGGTGAAGCGGTCGGTGGAGGCCATGATCGGGCCGGGCCGAATGGCGAAGTGACCGACCGCCAGACCCGGAATGTTGTGCATGCCGTAGACGGTCTCGATGCCGAAGCGCTCCATGAGCCCATCGCGGACCATGGCCTCGCCGCCGCCGCCGCCCTCTTCCGCCGGCTGGAAGATCATCACCGCCGTTCCGTCGAAGTCGCGGGTTTCGGTGAGATACCGCGCCGCGCCGAGCAGCATGGCCGTATGACCGTCATGCCCGCAGGCATGCATCTTCCCGGGGTTCGTCGAGCGATAGGGCAAATCGCGCACTTCCCGGATCGGCAGTGCGTCCATATCCGCGCGCAGGCCGATGACCCGGTTCGAGCCGTGCGCCCGCCCCCGGATCACCCCGACGACGCCGGTACGACCGATGCCGGTTACCACCTCGTCGCAGCCGAAGGCCCTGAGCTTGTCGGCGACGAAGCCAGCGGTCCGGTGGACGTCGTATTGCAGTTCCGGATGGGCGTGCAGATCGTGGCGCCAGGCGGTGATCTCCGGCGCCAGGGCTGCGATCCGGTCGAGGACGGGCATGGGACTGACTTTCGAAGGGGCGGCCCCTCTCAGGATGGACTTCGGGTGACAAACGCAAGACGGCTCAGCAAACAAGGGGCCAGACGCGTGATCGGGCCCACGACCGCATCGAACCTACCCGATTTCGGGATGTGGCGGCGAATCACCCGGTGACGGCCTCGCGCACCCCGTCGGCCCGGCGCAGGCGAAGGGCGTTGGCCAGCACGAAGACGCTCGACACGGCCATGGCGGCCGCAGCCAGCACCGGCGACAGCAGGGGACCGCCGAAGGCGTGGAGCAGGCCCGCCGCCACGGGGATCAGGGCGACGTTGTAGGCGAACGCCCAGAACAGATTCTGCCGGATGTTGCGCATCACCGCCCGCGACAGACCGATCGCGGTGACGAGGCCGTCCAGGGCACCGGACATCAGCACCACGTCGGCACTCTCGACGGCGATGTCCGTACCCGTGCCGATGGCGATACCGATCTCCGCCTCCGCCAGGGCCGGTGCATCGTTGATCCCGTCGCCGACGAAGGCCACAGTGCCGAAGCGTGCCCGCAACGCGCGCACGGCCTCGACCTTGCCGTCGGGAAGAAGCGCGGCGAAAACCGTGTCGATCCCGAGGGTTCTGGCCACGCCTTCGGCGGCACCGCGTGCGTCGCCGGTCACCATGGCAACGGCGAGGCCGCGCCTCTTCAGGGCTGCGACGGCCTCTGCTGCACCCGGCTTGATCGGATCGGCGACGGCGACGAGGGCGGCTAAGCGCCCATCCACGGCGACGTAGAGAGGACTGCGGCCTCGCATCTCCAGGGCGGCGGCCTGCGCGGCGAGTGCGGCGGTGGCGATACCGAGCCGGGCCATGTGGCGGTCCGCCCCGACCGCCACCGATCGGCCGGCGACGCGCCCGGTGATGCCGTACCCCGGCGAAGCCTCGAACTCGGTCACCGGCGCGAGGGTAAGCCCCCGCGCTTCGGCCGCTTCCACGATGGCACGGGCGACGGGATGTTCCGAACGCGCTTCGAGGGCCGCGGCCAGCGCCAGAACCTCGTCGTCCGAGACGTCCGGTGCCGGCACGAGATCGGTGAGGCTCGGACGACCCTCCGTGAGGGTCCCAGTCTTGTCGAGGGCAACCACCCGCGCATCGCGCAAAGCCTGGAGAGCGGTGCCACTGCGAAACAGAACGCCGCGTTCGGCCGCTCGCCCCGTACCGACCATGATCGAGGTCGGCGTCGCCAGGCCCATGGCGCACGGACAGGCGATGATGAGCACCGCGATGGCGTTGACGAGGGCGAAGCCCAGGGCCGGGCTCGGGCCGAGGACGAACCAGGCGACGAAGGTCAGGGCCGAGACGATCATGACGGCGGGTACGAACCAGGCGGTGACCAGATCGACCACGGCCTGGATCGGGAGCTTACCGCCCTGCGCGGCCTCGACCATGGCGACGATCCGGGCCAAGGCCGTTTCGGTCCCGATGGCTCCGACGGCGAGGTCGAATCCGCCCGTGGTGTTGAGCGTCCCGCCGATGACGGCATCGCCGACGCCCTTGGAGACGGGCACGGGCTCGCCCGTCACCATGCTTTCGTCGACGAAGCTCGTTCCCGCGACCACGGTGCCATCGGCCGAGACGCGCTCGCCGGGGCGGACCCGCACCACGTCCCCGAGGCGCAGATCCGCCTGCGCCACGGACCGCTCCCCGCCGTCACGGATCACACGGGCAGTGGTGGGCGACAGACCCACGAGGCGGGCGATGGCGGCACCCGTACGGCCCTTGGCCCGTGCCTCAAGGGTGCGCCCGAGGAGGATGAGGGTGACGATCAGTACCGCCGCCTCGAAATAGAGATGCGCGGTGCCGGGCGGCAGCCAATGCGGGGCGAAGGCCGAGACCAGGGAGTACAGGTAGGCCGCGCCGGCCCCGAGGGCGACGAGGGCGTTCATGTCGGGGTGACCGCGCAGGAGACCCGGAACGCCCTGAACGAAGAAGCGGCGGCCCGGACCGGCCAGGACCAGGGTCGCCAGGATGGTTTGAATCCAGGCCGTGACCATCGTCCCGGTGGCATGGTGAAGGCCGGGGACGATGTGGCCGCCCATATCGAGGACGACGACGGGTGTTGCCAGAAGAGCGGCGACAAGAAGATCGCGCTGGAGGGTGGCTCGCTCCGCCTGCCGACGGCTTTCGGGTGTCTCCCGCGCGGCGACGGCGCCCGAAACGGCCTCGTAGCCCGCCCCCCTTACGGCTGCGGCGAGTCTATCGAACGCGACCACCGCTTCCGTGTGACGCACGGTGGCGCGCCCCGTGGCCAGATTGACGGACGCTGCGATCACCCCCGGGACGCCCGCGATGGCACGCTCGGCTCGAGCCACGCAGGAGGCGCAGGACAGGCCGGTGATATCGAACGCCGTCGTCGCTTCCGGGACGCCGTAGCCCGCCCGGGCGATGGCTTCCACGGCCGCCCCCGCACCGGTGCCGTCGAGGCGCAGGCTGGCACGCCCCGTTGCGAGGTTGACCACAACCTCCGATGCTCCCGGCAGCGCCGTCAGGGCACGCTCTACCCGCCCCACGCAGGAGGCACAGGACAAGCCGGTGACCGGAAAGTCGAAGCGGTTGGGCAACGAAGGAGGAGAGGCGTGCGCAGGGCGTGTCATGCTCCTCATGTGGGGCTTGGGCCCGGAGAGGAAAATCGAACGTGGGCGCACGCCCGGTATGTCGCAAATGCGTCGCGCTCCGGGGATTCGTCCGAGCGCATGGGCTCACCGTCCGGCCGTCTCGGCCGCGTTGCCGGGCTCCATGACGAATTCGGGAAAGGACACCCGCACGGTGGTCCCGGCACCCGGAGCGCTCTCGATGACGAGGCGGCCACGGTGGCGGTTGACGATATGCTTGACGATGGCGAGGCCGAGGCCCGTGCCGCCTTGATCCCGACTCGAGGCGACGTCGACGCGGTAGAATCGCTCCGTCAGGCGCGGGATGTGCTCGGGCGCGATGCCGGGGCCTTCGTCACGCACGGCGAGCACGATGCGGGCGCGGCGTGGCGGCAACTCCACGAGGCGGGCGACCGAGACGGCGACGCGGCCGCCGCGGCCGCCATATTTCACGGCGTTCTCGACGAGGTTCTCGACCACCCGCAGGAGTTCGTCGCGTTCGCCCGGCATTGGGTGGACGCCGTCCGCCTCGAACGTCACTTCGACGCCGCGCTCCCGTGCAAGGGGACTTTGCGTCTCGACCATCTCGCGGGCGATCCGGGCGAGATCGACGGGCTTCGTCGGTGGCACGTGCTCGCGCAGTTCGATGCGGGACAGGGACAGCAGGTCGTCGATGAGGCGCGTCATCCGATGCGCCTGGGTCTTCATGATGGCAAGGAAGCGCTCGCGGGCCGGGGCGTCGTTCCGGGCCGGCCCCTGAAGAGTCTCGATAAAGCCGAGGAGCGAGGCGAGCGGGGTGCGCAGTTCGTGGCTCGCGTTGGCGACGAAATCCACGCGCATCGCCTCCAGGCGTCGGGCCGAGGTGAGGTCACGCAGGAACAGGACGACATTGGGCTGGCCGCCCGCTGGCCCGTCGGGCATCGGCAGGGCGCCGATCTGCACCTCGAAGGCACGCTCCGTGGGCACCCGGGTGGCGTAGAGCGTCTTCAGGGGGGCGCCGGTGCGCAGCACCTCCTCGATGCCATCGAGAACATCGGGCGCGCGCAGGGCGAACGAGAGCGGATGGCGAAGTTTCAGGGCCGGAAGGAGCGCGCGGGCGGCGGGATTGACCTCGATGACCACGGCGCGCCGGTCCACCAGGATCACCGGATCGGGAATGTTGGCAAGGAGCGCCTCGGCGACGGAATGCCGTGCATGGGCAGAGGCCTCGGGCGCTGCCCGGATACGGGTGCGGAACAGGCCACCGACGAAGCCTCCGAGGGCTAGGGCCGCGACGGAGGCGGCGATCCACGGCACATCCAGAGTCCCGCGCGCCCAAGCGCACAGGCCGAGAACGACGCTCGCGCACGCGGCGGCGGTCCAGGCGGATCGACGCGCGCCCCGTGCCATGCTGCCCTCCCTGCCGCTTTTCAGACGGCGGCGATCACGTCCCTTCAGCGCGCCGGAGACGCCCGGCACGGACGCGCTTCAGCACTTCGTAGCCCCCCAACATCGACAGGGCGATGACGAACGGCACGAGGTAGTAGCAGACCCGGAACAGCAGCAGGGAGCCGAGCACCTGATCGCGCGGCAGGCTCGATAGGGCGAGCAGGATCGTCGCTTCGAACACACCGAGGCCGCCGGGCGCATTCGAGGCGATGCCCAGCATGGCGGCGAGCACGTAGATGGCGACGAAGGTCGTGAAGCCGATGGAGGTTTCAGCCGGCAACAGCACGTACAAGGTGGCGGCGGCCGCGCAGACGTCGCCGATGCCCACCACCATCTGGCTCAACGAAACCGAAGCTCCGGGTAGCTCGAGGCGCCAGCCCTTCACCCGGACGCTGCGGCGCTTGAGCGACACCCAGGCGAGGTAGGCGACGACGGACAGGAGTGCGGCGAGGCCGACCCCCTGGTTGAGGCGGATGCTGGTGAAGGTGAGCCCGGCGAGTTGCCCGGCCTCCGCGATGAGGCTCAATCCCAGCACCACGCCCATGCCGAGCCAGAAGGTGAAGCCTGCGATCACCGTGAGGGCGGCGATCTTGGCGGCGCTCAAGCCGCGGCCGGAATAGATCCAGTAGCGGATGGTGCCGGCCGTCAGCAGCGGGAAACCGAGGGTGAAGCTCACCGCATAGCTGGTGAACGAGGCGAGCGCCGTCGTACGGTAGGGGACAACGATCTGGAGTTGTCGCAGGGCCAGGGCGTCGTAGCAGGTCAGGAACAGATAGCTCACGGCGACGAACAGGAAGGCGAGTCCGAGCTGTCCCGGTGTCGCCGCCGTGAAGGCCGCGTGGAGTTCGGCCCACGTGACCGTCTCGACGAGCCGCCACAGGACGTAGACCGACACGGCGAAGATCACGATGCTGGCGATGGTGCCGATCCAGGCGTAGCGCCCCTTAAAGGAACGCTTGGCGGCGGGAGCCGCGGGGATATCGCTGGGGCGGGAATCGCTGGAATGAGCATCGTCGGGCTCGACGCCGGACGCGTCCTCGCCGATCGTCTCGGCCCGGCCGAGCTCCTTGTGCTGTCCCGCAAAGTTCATCGTATCGGCGTCCGCCTCCGCCGGGCACCCCGCTCGGCCTTGGCGGCGGCATGGATGGCCCGGGCTTGTGCCGGACCGCGGCCCGTGGCCCGCATTTAGGGGCATCGGCCGGCAATTGCCAGCGATGGACCGATCTTGCCCGTGGGTTGCACTGGATCGGAGCATCCCGTCAGGCCAGGATGGCGGCGGCTTCGCCGAAGCCCCGTCGGATGCGTTCGGCGACGCTGGGCGCCGTACAGACATAGGTCGGGCTCGGATGCGGCACCGCGATCACCGGCAGGTCGGGCCGCAGACTCGCGAGTGCGGGACGGTTCAGTCCTGCCACGCGCCCGGCCAGAACCACGACGCGCAGGCGTGGCAGACAAGTGAGCAACGGCTCCAGGTAGGGCGCGGCTGCGGCGATTTCGGATCGGCGCGGCGCGCGGTTGCGCGCGCCCGGCGCGTGGATCACCCACGGGACCGCATTCCAGATCACGGTGTCGGCCCGCGCAATGCCGGCCTCACGGAAGAACCGGAACAGGTTGGCGGCCGTGCCCGTGGGGTTGTCGCGCGAAACGAAGCCGGTACCGCGCGGGCCCGGCGTTTCCAGCAGCATCAGAAGCCGCGCATCGACACCGCCATCGAAGGGGTCCGGCTCTGGCACAGGGGCGTCCCGCTCGGCCGCGATGCGGCGGGCGAGCGTGCGCAAGGGTGCGAGATGCGGAGCCGCCAGAAGGTCGCGGCGCGCGGCGAGGTCGGCGGGGTCTCGCAGGCTTTTTGGGCGATTCGGGATCACCCGACGAGGCGTACAACAGGGTCCGGCAGGGCGCCGCTCAGCCGGAAGCGTTCGACGCCGCCCTCCCGTGCCAGTTGCTCGGCGAGGTTGTCAGGTCCGCCGAACTGAAACCCGAGCTGGCTCGCATAGGCCGCGCAGGCCGCGTACTTGGCCGCTTGTGCCGCCGCATCGAACGCGATGACCTGCACCGGTAGTTCGGCGAAACGATCGCGCAAGGGCTCGCGCGGTTCGGCGTCCCGCACGGTGTAGGGAAAGTCGCGCCACCACAGGATCGGGACGCCGGTGGCGATGGTCGTGAGGGCGTCCACGACCTGAACGTGATCGACGTGACCGCCGACGGCTTGCGGCGCCAGGATCAGGTCGGGTTGCGTCTCGGCCATGAGTTCTCCGAAGGCGCGCACGAGATCCGGTACGATGCCGTCATCGCCCCGAAGCTCCGCGAACAGCTCGGGCGCGCTGGCATAGCCCCGGTGGGGCGCCTCGCGGAACGGCAGATGCCGTGGCGCAGCGATGCCGAGGGCTCGGGCGGCGTCCGCGTCCTCGTCCCGGCGCAGCGCCATGTAGTCGATCTCCGGCCCGAGACCCTTGTCGGTCTGGCAGGCCAGGGCGAACCCCTTCGGATCGGCCACCGAGCCGGTGAACACCGTCGCCATGGTGACGTGCCAGCCGGCCCGCGCCAGCACCGCGAGGGTGCCGCCGCACGAGAAGGCCGCATCGTCGAGGTGCGGCGACAGGGCGAGAACCGCCGGCATCAGAGCAGGTGGGGTTCGGCGCGAAAGCGACAGGTAGGGTCGTGCGGCAGATCGCCGGCGAAGTCCGTGGCCGGCTTCATGCCCGCGACGGCATCGTACACGTCCATGATCCGGCGTCCGACCGCACCCCAGGAATAGACCCGGCGGCATTCCTCCAGGCCGTCCCGGGCGAGGCGCGCGCGCAGGGCGTCGTCCTCGATCACCCGCGTCAGGGCCTCCGCCAAGGCCAGCACGTCACCGGGCTGGACCATGAGCCCGTTCTCGCCATCGCGCAGACAATCGGACACGCCGACCGAATGGGTCGAGACCACGGCGAGACCCGCCGCCATGGCCTCCAGGATGGTGTTGGAGAAGCCCTCCGCATAGGTCGGCGACACGAACACGTCGGCGGCCCGATAGAGGTCCGGCACCGTGTCATAATCGGCGTAGCCGGTGAAGCGGACTTCAGACTCCGAAAAGTTCAGTTCCGCGGCGCGGGCCTTGGAAGACTCCACATCCGGCCCAATGCCCGAGATGATCGCTTCGAACGGCACCCCACGCGCGCGCACGAGACCGAGGGCGTCGATGAAGTCGAGGACGCCTTTCCGGCGGTCGACGCGGCCATGATAGAACAGGCGCACGGGACCGGCATGGTCCCCGGGTCCCGGCGTGAAGCGCGCGGTGTCGACGGCACCCGGCACGATGGTGAAACGGGCCGGGTCCGAGCCGAGGCGGTCGCAGACTTCGTCCACGAAGGACGGGCCGCCGATGAGCAGGGCGTTGGCGTGGGCCAGCACGTCGCACATGGCGACGCGGTGGGTCTCGCAGCACGAGCCGACCCAGTGACCGTCCCCGCCCTGGATCGAAACCACCGTCGGCACGCCGATCGCCTTGGCGGCCAGCAGGGTCGCCCAGCCGGTGGGATACCCATACTGGGCGTGCAGAATATCGAAGGGCTGCCTCTCGTGCTCGCTCCGGATGGTCGCCACCATCGTGTCGATGTCGCGCTCGAAATCGCCGTCGGTCTGCTCGCCGACCTGTTCGAGGCCGATGACGTTCACGCCCGGAACCGGCGGAGGCGGACCGCCGCCGTAGACGCGGGTGCCGAAATCGTCACCGCGATACTGGCTGATCATCGTCACGTCGTGGCCAGCTTGCACGAGTTCGCGCAGAAGGTTCTGGGCGTAGACGCTCATGCCGGAAATGGCCGGGAAGTAGCGCCGGCTGACGAAGCAGATTCTCACTGGACCGGCTCCGCCCTGAGCTTGCGGCAATCGCGAAGGAATTGGAGTGATGCCGGGACCATGACGTCGGCCCGGTGGCTCTCGCGGGAGAGTTCGACGCAGATGAGTTGTCGGAAGTCGATGGCATCCAGGGCATCGAGGACGGCGGGTACGTCCATGTCGCCCTCGCCGAAGGGCAGGTGGATGTGCTCGCCGCGCTTCATGTCCTCGATGGCCACGGTGCCGATCCGGTCCTGGAATTCGGTGACCGCCGCGGCGGGATCACGCTCGCCGGTGACGAGGCAGTGGCCGGTGTCGAGGGCGAGGTGCAGGCCCGGAATATCCAGGGCGGCGAAATCGTCGAGGGTCTCGATGAGCATGCCGGGCTCGGGCTCGAGGCATGCCACCACGCCGTGGGCGCGGGCGTAGTCCGTCACCTCCGCCAAGCCTTCGATCAGCCAGTGCCGCGCCTCGGCCCGGTCGATTCCGGGTTTCGGTACACCAGCCCAGAACGAGACCGCCTCGGCCTGAAGGATGGCGCCGATGTCGATGGCGCGCTTGAGGAAACCGATGCGCCGGGCACGACCCACGGCGTCGCCGGTGACCAGGGTCGGCTCGTGCTTGGCTTTCGGATCGAGGAGGAAGCGGGCGCCGGTCTCGATCACCGCACCGAGGCCGAGGCGCTGGAGGCGGCTCGACAGGCTTTGCGCGTCCTGCACCCAATGTTCGGCGAAGGGGTCGAGGTGGTGGATGTCGAGGGTCAGCGCCACGCCCTGGTAGCCGGCATCCGCGATGAGATCGACGGCATCGGTCAGGCGATGATTGGCGGTGCCATTGGTGTTGTAGGCAAAACGCAGGCTCATTCACCCCTCTCCTGCTGGGCGAGGCGGAACGGTGCGTGGTGCGATTCCGGCTCGCGATAGAGGGGATAATGCGACCCGACGATCCGGTCGGCCAGTGCCGTATCGAACAGGGGCTGACCGCCGAAGCGCTCCAGGGCCTCGGGTGTCAACCGCACGGGGCGAAGGGTCTCGCTGGCCTCTCCGAACCGGATCAGCGGGTGGTCGCGCGCGATGAGCTTTTGCGTGTTGCGCTCGCCGATGCGGTGGTAGCTCATGGTTTCGACCTCGAGCCCCGGCACGATCGCCTTGACCACGCCGACGGAACCGCCGGGCGGCGCGCAATCGACGTAGAGCACGTCGAAGCCGGCCTCTTCCAGGCGCTCGCGGGCGATACGGCCGCGCGCGTGTCCATCGGGAGCGGCGGTCGTCGGCAAGTCCGTGAATTTCTTCGTGCCGCGCTCGGAATACACCGTGTCGCGCAAGGTCGCGGCCAGATCCTCGGGCGGCAGGACGATCCATTCCAGCATGGCCTTGAGGGCCCGGCTCTCTTCGAGATCGAGGCTCGGCAGGGCTTTGTCGATGAAGGCCTGAACGTAGCCCGGCGGGGTGACACGCTCGGCGAAGGACAGAGGCCCGTGGCCGAAGGCCTTGCGCACGCGGGCGGCCTGAAATTCGAGCAATGCCTTGCGCAGGGCCCGCTCGCGGTCCGGATCGCAGGCCTCGCCGCAGGCCGACAAGGCGATGGGCACAGGCGTGTCGGCCAAGTTCCGATCGTGGCCCACGACGTAGATGTTGGTCAGGCCGAACTGGTCGGTGGCGAATTTCGGCAGGGCCTTGATGCCGAGCGCATCGAGGCGGTCGAGCATGCCGCGCGTCTCAGGACCGAGCCCCTCCGACAGGTCGAGCATCACCCCCTGGTCGAGGGCGCGGAACAGCAGGCCGTTGCCGTCGCGCTGCAGGAGTTCGAGCAGACCATGACCGAGGGCGAAATCCGTGTCCGGCCCTGCGCCGAGGCCGTTGGTGATGAGGTTGGTGAAAGGCTTGTAGCCCTCGGACAGTTCGAAATAATCCGTCGCGGCGATGTCGAGGGGCATCAACACGGTCTCGCCCGTGCAGGCACGGATGGCGGGCGTCCATTCGAGCACCGAGCCTCGGCCGACGGGGCTGCCGGCCGGCAGGCACAGGGTCAGCGGGTCGGCGACGGAGCCGGCGCCGAACACCTTCACGAGGTCCTCGTAGCTGCCGCGCTCCTTCTTGCGCGGCATCACCGCCAACGAGGGCATCAGGTTCTCGGCGATCTCGGCCACGGCCCCGATGAGGGCCTCGTCGTCCGTGGCGCCGTACCCGATGCCGCTCGGCATGGCACCGACGAAGAACGGGTCGTCGAGGAAGAGCGAGACGAACCAGACGGGGATGCCGGTACGGTCCAGGGGCGCCAGGGGAAAGCCGACGATGCGCCCCTGCGGCAGGATATCGAGGTAGGCGCGGACGGGCTCGGGCAAGTCGGAGGGCAGGCCTTCGATCTGGCGCGCGGCGCCGTAGGGGTAGGCGCGCGGAGCCTTGACGCGCGGATTGCGGGCTCTGGCGTCCTGATCGTGTTCGCTCACGTGATGATCCGTTCTCAGGCCAGGGCGTCGTAGGCGCGAGCCAGCAGGCGCATGGTGTGGAGGTCGCGGGCCGCGCTGTAGGCGGCTCGCTCGCCGGGACGCCGCAGGGCGGAGCCGAAGGCGCGGACCTGCTCGAGGAAGGGCGAGGCCGCGCCGTCGAAGGCGACATCTTCCGACACGCCGGTTGACCCGTCGATGAACGTGAGACTGCCGCCCGCCACCTGCCCCATGGTGTCGATGGCCGTGAGCTGCCCCGCCGTCCCGGTCACTTCGAGGCGCCGGCGTGGCAGGGCGTCGGGGCAATTGTAGGCGACATGGAGATTGGCGAGCACGCCCGAGCCCGTGCGGCCGATGAGGAGGGCACCGTCATCGACGGCGTAATCCTGGGCGCGGGCCTGGGTGAGGGCCGCGAGATCGACGATGGATTCGCCGACGAGGAAATCGACGAGGTCGAGGCCGTGGGGGGCGAGATCCATCAGGGCGCCGCCGCCGGCCTTTTTCGGATCGATGCGCCAGTTGTCCTGCCCCGGGACGGAGGTCCAGCTCCGCGGAAGCCAGCAGGCATAGACGATTCTGACCGCCGTGATGGTGCCGAGTCGGCCGTCCGCGATCCAGTCTCGCATCGCCCGGTGGGCGGGGTGATGGCGCTGGTCGAAGGCCGTGCCGTAGAAGGTACTCCCCGCGCCGACCGCCGCCGCCATGGCTTCGGCGTCTGCGAGGCTGGCCGCCATGGGCTTCTCGCACAGGATCGCCTTGCGGGAGCCGACCAACGCCTCGATGGCTTCGCGGTGGAGGTGATTCGGCGTCGCGACATAGACCGCCTCGACCTCGCGGTCGGCGGCGAGATCCGTGAGGTTCGCGTAGGCACGGGCACCCAACGCTTCCGCGGCCGCCCGCGATTCCGAGCCTGGATCGACCACGGCCACGAGCCGATGCCCGGCCGCCCGGATGCCCGGCGCCATATAGTCCCGCGCGACCCAACCGAAGCCGACGATTCCCCAGGCGATCGAATCCATCACCACCGCTCCGGCAGATCGACGAACTCGCGCGCACGGATGCGGTCGAGATCGGGGCTCTCAAGGCCGCCGCTCCAGTCGAGGCTTTCCGGACCGCCCGAATGAAGAGGATAGGTCGCGAGACCGGCATACTCCGCCTCGTAGCGGTCCGACGGCCAGACGATGCGGTAGCCCCCGGTCGGGTCCGGAGCGTAGAGCGGATTGAGGCGCAGCCGCGTTCCGGCGCGTGGCAGGGTGATGCCGTCGACGATGGCACGCGGAGCCGGACGCATACCGGGACCGGCGACGACCGAGAACGCTTCGACTCCGGTGAGGTCGCTCGGCGCACGCGGAGAGGGTGCGCGGGCCTCGACGAGGGCGCGGGTCAGCTCCGCGTCATCGTAGACGAGACCATCGGGAAACAACTCCTCGATCTCCGCCGCCGAGACGGCGCGCCCAGCCGAGAAGCCCGGGCAGCCGCTGTTGTGGATGTGGCTCAACACCAGCCAGCCGTCGTCGCCGGCGTTCTGGCGCAGATTGTCGAGGACCTCGGCCTTGCCGTCGAGAAAATAGAACGCATCGTTGCAGACCACGAGATCGACGGGCGCACCGGGGATCGGCCAATTCGGTGAGCCGGCATCGAAGCAGACGAGTTGCACGCCCTCGCCGACCACCCAGTGCCGGGCGACCCAGAGCTTGGCGAACACCACGTCGGCCCCGGCGACCCTGAGACCGCGCAGGGCGAAATCCCGCAGATAATGGCCGATGCCGCATGCGAACTCGAACACGCAGACGGGATCGTTCCAATGCGCTTCCAGCAGGGCGAGGCCGCCAAGATAGGTCGGGTCGGTCCAGCGGTTGACGAAGTAATCGCCGACCCGGCCCCACCCGAGAAGGCGCACGGCATCCCGCAGGCTGAGCTTCGCCCGGTCGCGCACGAGTTCGTGCAGATCGAGGGCATCGGCCGGTGGCCCGGTCCACCAGTCGTCCTGATCCGCGAGCAGGCCTTCGAGGGCGAGCCCCGTCTCGCCGGCGTCCAGAAGCTTGAGAGTCCTGGCGACGAGCTCGGACCGGTTCGTGCGCAGATAGGGAATGCCGTCGATGACAGGCCAGCGCGCGCCCGTTCCGCTCGCGCGCAGGGAATGCGGGGTGTCCGCCTTGAGGGATTCCCCAGTCTCGGGCGACAGGAGCGCGAACGGAATCATGACGCGGTGTCCACGTGATCGAACCAACGGATCACGGGATATGCATGTCCGTCAGGACGCGATCATGAAACTCCTTCACCGGACCCGCGTGAACGAGTTCCATCTCATCGAGGACCGTACCCATGGTCAGACCGGCGGCACGCAGGTGCTGGGCGATCTGTAGGACACGGTCGATGCAGTCGGCGGCGTGGAAGGCGCGCCCCTCGGCCGTCGCGTCGTCGGGCAGCACCGCACGGGCACGCGCCACGGTCTCGCGCAAAGGGGGATCGAGTTCGTCCAACGCCCACTGGGTGGTGCGGGCCATGATCGGCAGGAGATGCTCACCGAGCAGCATCTCGCCGGTAAAGCCGGCATCGGGCATCGCTGCGTTGTGGAAGTGGTGGCTCATGGCAGCCAGGAACACCAAGGTCGGATCGGCCCGGTAGAACGGGCTCAGGACGACCCCGTAGACCGCGACCATCAGGCAATGTTCCGCGTGATTCTCGGGTGGTTCCAACAAGATGCGGGGCTTGCCCGGACAGGTCACGCCGGCTCTCGGCTGGTGGACCAGGGCGGAAACGAACCCTGGAAGCGGGCCGGGTACGACGCCGCCCGGTTCACGCAGGCGCGCCCGAAGGCGATCGCGCAAAGCCGTGTTGACGCTGTCGGTGACGGCATCGAACCCGGCGACCAGAACTCCGGATGCGGCGGCAGGATCGAGGCCCACGGCAGCCAGGAAAGCCGCGTCGAGGTCGCAGAGGCGTGCGGCCGCCAACGCCTTGGCGGTGATGTCGAGGGCGACATCCTCCGCAGAAGCGCCGCCCGTGAGGGCACCCCATCCCTGCGCGAACAGACGCTCGGCAATGGAGCCGGTGCGGCCGGCGGCATGAACCCGCTTGAGGTCGTTGAGTTCGACCAGTAGCGGGCGCAGGGCGAGGGGGGCGGCCGGGCCGCCCTCCAGGAATATTGTCATCAGTTCACGCCGAGCCAGTCGAGGAGCATGGTCTGCTGCTTGCCGAAATCGTGCTCGGGACCGCGGCCGTTCTTGACCATGGGTGCCTTGAAGAACGACGACAGCTGCTCCTGGACGCCACCGTCGCCGCGCGACTTGGCGAGATCGAGGACGCGGGCGATCTCGATGACGAGGGGGGCCGCCAGGATCGAGTCCTTGCAGAGGAAGTTGACCTTGATCTGCATGCGCTGACCGAGGAAGCCGGTGACGTCGATGTTGTCCCAGGCTTCCTTGTCATCGCCGCGCGGCCGGTAATAGTGGATGTGGACCAGATGGTCCTCGACGGGATAGCCGAGGATCGAATCCAGCACCGTGCCCTTGGTGTTAAGCTTCGACTGGAGCGAATCCTTGTCGTTGAGGGCGAGGCCGTCACGGTTGCCGAGGATGTTCGTCGAGAACCAACCATCGACATGGAGGGCGCGGGCCTTGAGAGCCGGGGCCAGGACCGTCTTCATCATGGTCTGGCCGGTCTTGCCGTCCTTGCCGGCGACCGGAACGTTCAGGGTCTTGGCCATCTCGAGCAGGGCCGGAACGTCCGCGGCGATGCTCGGGGTGAAGTTCGCATAGGGAACGCCGCTCTTGATCGCCGCGTAAGCGTAGAGCATCGCCGGGCTGATGGATTCGTCGCTGGAATCGAGGCCCTTCTCGAAGGCTTCCGGCGAGTTCAGGGTCGCGGCGGTGAGATCGGGCCAGCGCTCCGTGGAGGCGAGATTGATCACCACCACATCGTCGAGATTGCTCTCGGCCTTGAAGCGGCGAAGGTCGTTGGCGATGACGGACACCGCCTCGCGATGGTCGGCCGCCACGATGCGGTTGGCGCCCTCGATGTTCTTGCAGAACTTCGCGCTGCCCACGGCCGGCCAAGGCTTGATGCCTTTGAGCACCTGGGCGCCGTTCTCGATGTCCTGCTGGCTCAGCACGCCGTGACCCGTGGCCGCGGAGGCGAGATCGTCGTCGTTGAGGTCCCAGCCGGCGAAGACCAGATCCTTGTAGTCGGCCAATCCGGCGACGGAGAGACCGGCCAGAGGCAATCCGTCGAGGCGGTTCGATCCGGATTTGATCATCTCGATGCCCGCGATGGCAGTGGTGGCAACTGCGCCACCCATGCCAACGAACGCAACGCCGACACGGCGACCGGTCTGCATGCTCATTGGAAAAAGGCTTCCTTCATTGGGTCCACGGGGATTGCCGCTCCGCAGAGCGGAGCCTCCCGTTAGGCCCTAGCTAACTGGACCGCGTGTGCGTCATTCCAAGTCCAGCGGGAAACGCTTTTTTGCCGCGGTCTGCCTGAACGGCGACCGAACGCTTCGTTAAAACTTCGTGAAAACAGAGCCTTAACCGTCCGTTAAGCGTGCCACGGTTGAATCACGCCGCTGTCCCATTCTGGTCACAGCCGGCGGCGAGACATCGCCGCGCTGAACAAATCGAAGCCGCGCCCATGAAGGCAGCGGCACGAACAAGGACGAAAGATGGGGGTTTTCCCGGAGCCGGCGCCCTGCGCCGACGACGTGAGCCGTCTCGTGCCCAACGAGACCTTTTCCGCAGATCCTTCCGTGGCTTGGTTGCCCCGGACTGAGCGCCGCGCGCGCCGAACCCTCGCCAAAGCTGGACGCCGGACCCTCGCCACCCTCGTGGCCGGGCTGGTGATCGGTGCGGCCCTGCCGCAAAACGCCCTGGCACCCGCAGCGGCCGCTCACGCTCGTATCGACGAGCGAGACTTTGCGATCCGCACATCAGTGCGGCCACAGGTCGAACATCAGCCAAACGCACAGGACTGGGCCGGAGTTCCCGTCATCGAGCAGGAACCGGCGACGCTGGCCCTCATCGCCGACGACCTCGCCACGCTCGTCCCGATCCGCGACGGCGCCGGAACGGAACGCCTCCGCTTCGGTGACATGGCCGTGCCCCGCGAGATCGTCGAAACGATCCTGCGCGCGGCCAGCGAGACCGGCGTCGACCCCGTCTACATGATGGCGCTCGCCGACAAGGAATCGAGCTTCTCCACCACGGTGAAGGCGGCCACCTCTTCGGCCGAAGGACTGTTCCAGTTCCTCAGCAGCACCTGGCTCGAACTCATCCGCACCTACGGCGCCCGGCACGGTCTCGAGACCGAGGCCGCTGCGGTGTCGGGGCGCGGCAGCGCCATCACGATTTCCGACGAGGCCACCCGCACCCGCGTCCTGCGCCTGCGCCAGGACCCCTATGTCGCGGCCCTGATGGCTGGGGAACTCATCAAGCGCGACCGCGGCCGGATCGAGCAGCGCATCGGCCGGGACCTCACCACGGCGGAGCTCTACTTCGCGCATTTCCTCGGGACGGCCAGCGCCGGACGCTTCCTCGCCCTGAACGCGGACAAGCCGGGCCAGGTGGCCAAGCAGGTGTTCAAGGCCGCGGCGAAGGCCAATCGCAGCCTGTTCACGGAGAAGGCCGGCAAGGGCCGACGCAGCCTCACGGTCGCGGAAGTGCGCGAGAAGATCGGCGGAATGATCGACCGGCGCCTCGATCAGTACGAGGGCGTCGCGGCCCTCGTGGCGCCCGAGGTCAAGGTCGAACTGCCGGTCCTCGAAGCCGATGCCGGGGAGGCGGCCCCCATCCACCGCGTCCGGGTGACCGAGGCGACGCCGGCTGAGTAGGGCGACGGAACATAGCCCGCCGCGAAGGAAACGGTTTAGAACCCGCACACGCGACGGCCCCGCCCCTGTGGGTGCCGACGACCGTCGAGTGCCCCCATGAATTCCGTCGACCCCGAACACCCACGTCCCGATGCGCCTTCGCCGCAGGATGCCCAAGGCAAGGATGACCGAGGCAAGGGAGCCTCGTCCGAGAGCGAAGCGGCCCGTGCCGCAGCCCGCGAGGCGGCGGCCGCAGCCCGCACCCTCGGGCGCCAACTCGGAGTCCTCCTGGGGAGTGCGGCCCGCACGGGCGGACGTGGCGCGACCGGCGCCGCGCGCGCATCGGGGCAAGCCTTCACCCGATTGGCCGGTCGCCTCGGATCCGGCCGGCGGCAAGGGCCGGAGACGGCGGCAGGGCCCGCCGCTGCGTCCCCCGTGTCCCCCACGCCCGCGCCCATTGCCGCCCCAAATCCGCGTTGGGGCGGGCGCCTGCGCGGGCGACCGGTCCTCCTGGCGATCCTCGCCCTCGTCGCCCTGCCGATGGTGCTTCTGGCCGGCCTCGTCCTCTATAGCTTCGTCACCCTGCCGCCGCTCGGCGGCGTTGTGCCGGAGGCCGGCCAACGGGCGCTCACGGTCGAGGCCGACGACGGCCGGGTCTTCGCCACACGCGGTGCGTTCCAGGGTCAGAAGCTCGTTGCCGCCGATCTGCCGCCGCACATGGCCCAGGCGATCATCGCCATCGAGGACCGGCGCTTCCGCTCGCATTGGGGCGTCGATCCGCGCGGGCTCCTGCGGGCGATGTGGCGCAACACGTCGGGCGGCGGCGTCCGCGAGGGCGGTTCGACCATCACGCAGCAATATGTCCGCCTCACCTCCCTGACCCAGGAGAAGACCCTGCGGCGCAAGATCCAGGAAGCGTTCCTGGCCCTGCGCGTCGAGGCGACGATGTCGAAGGACGACATCCTCCTGGCCTACCTCAACACCGCCTATTTCGGAGCCGGCGCCTACGGCCTCGATGCCGCCAGCCGGCGCTACTTCGGCAAGGGCGCCAAAGCGCTGACCCTGCCGGAATCGGCGATGCTCGCCGGCCTCGTGCGCGCCCCTTCGCAGCTGGCGCCCACCCGCAATTTCGGCGGCGCCAAGGAGCGGGCCGACGTCGTGCTCCAGACCATGGTGGAGACCGGCGCGATCACGGCCGTCGAGGCGGACAAGGCCCGCGCCGAGACCATCACGCTCCGGACGCCACCCGAGACCCCGCCGGGCACCAACTATTTCCTCGATCTGGTGTCGGGCGAAGCCAAGCGACTCGCCGACACCACCGGGGACGTGACCGTCCGGACCACACTGAACCTCGATCTGCAGAGTCTGGCCGAGGGTGTGGTGGCCCGGCGGATGGATGCCGAAGGGGCGAAGAAGAAGGCGGGCCAGGCCGCCATGGTGGTGATGAACAAGGAGGGCGCGATCCTCGCCATGGTGGGTGGGCGCGACTACGAGGACAGCCAGTTCAACCGCGCCACACAGGCCAAGCGTCAGGCCGGCTCCCTATTCAAGCTGTTCGTGTACCTCACCGCCTACGAGACCGGGTTCACGCCGGAGACCGTTCTCGTCGATCAGCCGACGCAGATCGGCGACTGGGAGCCGCAGAATTCCACCGGCCGGTTCAAGGGCGCGATGCCCCTGCGCTCGGCCTTCGCGCAGTCGATCAACACCGTGGCGGCGCAGCTCGCCGACGAGATCGGCATCCCGGCCGTCATCGCGACGGCCCGCCGCCTCGGCGTCGTCTCCGAGTTGCCCAACGTGCCGAGCCTCGCCCTCGGCTCGGCCGAGGTGACACTGCTGGAGATGACCCGCGCCTACGCCGGCGTGCTGGCCGGCGCCGTGCCGGTGGATGCCCACAGCGTCCATGCCATCCGGGGCGGCGCGCCGCAGCCGCTCTACCTGCGCCCCGAAGCACGGCCCGGCACAGCCCTGCCGACCCAGGCGCGGGCGATGATGCTCGATTCGCTTCAGGCCGTCGTCGACGGCGGCACCGGTAAGGCCGCGCGGGTGCAGGGCATGCCGGTGGGTGGCAAGACCGGAACGACCCAGGATTATCGCGACGCCTGGTTCGTCGGAATGACCCCGGATCTCGTCGTGGGGGTCTGGGTCGGCAACGACGACAATACGTCGATGAACCGCGTCGGCGGCGGCGACATTCCGGCCGCCCTGTTCCGGGATTTCGTCCAGCGTGCCGCCGCCCAGATGGCGCGCGGGCGCAAACGCCCCTCCGCCGCCCGGGCCGAACCGGCGCCCGCCCGGGATGTGGCACCCGCCGTGTCGGGAGCGGCGATCCGCGGCGTCCCGGAGGTGGTGGATACCGGAACCCTGGCCTTCCGCGGCCGCACGGTTAGGCTTCTGGGCGTCGACGGCGAGGGTGGAGCACTCGCCCGCCAGCTCGCACGCTATCTGCGTCGACGCGAAGTGATCTGTACGGCCGCCGCGGGGGCCGATGCCGGACCCCTGCGCTGTCAGATCGACGGCGACGACTTGGCATCCCTCATTCTCGCGGCCGGCGGCGCCCGGGCTTCGGCGGATGCCCCGTCCGATCTCCTCGCGGCCGAGGAACAAGCCCGCTCCGAGCGTGCGGGACTGTGGCGGCGGGAGCGCTGACGCCGGGGGGCACTTAGCCTCCCGCCCATGAAAAAAGTCCCGGCGAGCGAAGCTGACCGGGACTTCTCTAACGTCAGGCCCGGGGGAGACGCCGGCTCAGGCCGCCCGCACGGTGGCGAGGAAACGTCCGACTTCCGAGCCGAGATGCTCGCTCTGGCGCGAGAGGTCCGAGGCGGCGGTGAGCACGTGGCCGGCGGCCTCGCCCGTGCCGGCAGCGGCCGTCGCGACGCCACCGATATTGGCGGTGACCTCGTTGGTGCCGACGGCGGCCTGGGCCACGTTGCGCACGATCTCCTGGGTCGCGGCGCCCTGCTCCTCGACGGCGGCGGCGATGGTAGTCGCCACGGAACTCATCTCGCGGACGCGACCGGCGATGCCGTCGATGGCCGAGACGGCCTGATGGGTGGCGGCCTGGATCTCGCCGATCTGGCGCGTGATCTCCTCCGTGGCCCGCGCCGTCTGACCGGCGAGTTCCTTCACTTCTGTGGCGACGACGGCGAAGCCCCGTCCGGCCTCGCCTGCGCGCGCCGCCTCGATGGTGGCGTTGAGCGCCAACAGGTTGGTCTGGCCCGCGATGGTGGTGATCAGACCGACGACATCGCCGATCTTGGCGGCGCCCCGGCTCAGGGCCGCGACCAGACCCGCAGTCTCGGCCGCCTGCTCCACCGCACCGCTCGCGAGGCTTGCGGCCGAATCGGCCTGGCGACCGATCTCCTGCACGGACGCTCCGAGTTCCTCGGCGGCGGCAGCCACCATCGTGACGTTGGTGGCGGCGAGATCGGCGGCGACGGCCACCTGATTCGATTGGCTGCTCGTCTGCGAGGCCGTCACGGTCATGGACTGTGCGGTGGCCTGCAGTTCCGTGGAGGCCGACGACACGGCGGTGATGATGCCGCCGACGGCACCCTCGAAGGACTCGGCGAGTTCGCGCATGGCGGCCTTGCGCTGGGCTTCGACGCCGGCGCGGGCCAGCTCGGCGTCCGCTTCGAGCTGACGCGTCCGGATCATGGTGTCCTTGAAGACGGACACGGCCTGCGCCATCGCGCCGATCTCGTCGCGCTGCCCGAGCCCCGGAACAGCGACGGTGAGATCGTTGCCGGCAAGGCGGCTCATGGTGCGCGTCATGCCGTCGATGGGGCGGCCGATGCCGATCTGAAGCAGCACCAGGGCCAAACCGGCGATGAGCACCATGCCGGCCAAACCGAGCACGCTGGTGAGCCAGGCGGCATCGCTCGCCCGAACGGCCTCCTCGGCGCGAATCTTGAGTAGCGTCGACTCCACCCCGGCGATTTCCGTGGCCTTGGCGCGGAACGCATCCATGCCTGCCTTGCCGATCCCGGAGGCTTCGAGCCCGCGCGCCTCCTCCCGCGTCGCAGGATCGCGCATCAATCGGATCTCGCGCTGGGCGACCTCGTCGTGCCACCGACGCGCCAGGTCGCCGAGCGTACCCAGGCGCTCCTGTTGCGCCGCGTTGTCGGCGGTGAGCGTGCGGGCCGAGGCCAGGGAAGCCTCGAACGTCCGGGTCCCGGCGGTGAAGGGGGCCAGGAACGCGTCATCGCCCGAAATGAGGAAGCCGCGGACACCGGTTTCCCGATCGACCATCGCACCGGTGAGGCGGCTGATCTCGCCCAGGACCGCGTGGGTGTGCTCCGCCCAACGGCCCGTTTCCGAGACGACAGCCATGTTGCGCAGCGTCATGACGGATGAGGCGACGGCGACGAGGACGATCAGCGCGAGGGCCGCGCCGATCTTCGTTGCGATTCTGAGGTTACGAATTCGCGCCAACATGACACTTGCCTTGGTGAGGTCCTCCCCGGCACCGAGTCTCGGGCACCGTGGGAGAATGGGAGTTCCTCGGCAATCGCACCCCTGCCTCACCAAACGGTGAACCGTCCTAAAGTTTGTTAGAGAAGCGCAGGCGCGTCGCTGCGCGAACCACCCGCAGGCAAGCGCTACGGGCCGGCGCCGGTCCGGCACGAGCGTGGGTGCACGAGGGCGCTCTCCGCCGAAGTGGATGCCGGTTCGGCGGAAAAAAGCGCGCCAAAACACAGGCCTCGCGATGTGTCCCGGCCCAACGTGGTCGAGCGCAGCTCTAGCGGAACGGCGGTTCGTCGAAGCTCCGCAGCTTGCGCGAATGCAGGCCGTGACGGTCGGCGCGCAGGATATCGAGGGCCGAGAGACCGATGAGGAGGTGCTCGGCGACGGCACGCTCGTAGAAGGCGTTGGCGGCGCCCGGCAGCTTGATCTCGCCGTGGAGCGGCTTGTCCGACACGCACAGCAGTGTGCCGTAGGGGACCCGCAGGCGGTAGCCCTGGGCCGCGACGGTGCCGCTCTCCATGTCGACGCCGATGGCGCGCGACAGGTTGATCCGCCGCCGCTCCTGGGAGAAGCGCAGTTCCCAGTTCCGGTCGTCGTAGGTCACCACGGTGCCGGTGCGAAGGCGGCGCTTGAGGGCATCACTGGCCTCCCCGGTGACGCTGGCGGCCGCGGCCTGGAGGGCGAGTTGCACTTCGGCGAGCGCCGGCACCGGCACATCGGGCGGGACCAGCTCGTCGAGGATCCGGTCACGGCGCAGATAGCCATGAGCGAGCACGTAGTCGCCGATGGTCTGCGACTGGCGCAGACCTCCGCAATGGCCGACCATGAGCCAGCAATGCGGGCGCAGCACCGCGAGGTGATCGGTGATGGTCTTCGCGTTGGACGGACCGACGCCGATATTGACCAGGGTCGTGCCCTGCTGGCTGCCGTCGGGCCCGCGCGCCACGAGGTGATAGGCGGGCATCTGGTACTTGTGCCAGGGCGATGCGGCGATGAGCGCCGTCGGATCGACGGACGCCGCCTCCCCCTGCGAAACAGAGATGCCGCCGGGCAGGATCATCCGCTCGAAGCCGTCGTCGCCGCGCGCGAGGCGTTCGAGGCCGTGGCGGATGAAACCGTCGACGTAGCGATGGTAGTTCGTCAACAGGATCCAGGGCTGCACGTCGCCCCAGTCGCTGCCGGTGTAGTGAACGAGGCGGCGCAGGGAATAGTCGGTCCGGATCGCATCGAACAGGGCCAGGGGGCGCGGCGCGTCGGGCGCGTCCTGCCACAGGCCGTCGGCGATCTCGTCGCCCACCACGGACAGAAGGGGGACGGGAAAGTAGGTGGCGAGATCGCGGGGCGTGACTCCGCTTCGCCCGAGATCGAGGCCGGGCTCGAGGACGTAGGGATACGGGATTTCCTGCGCGCTCAAGCCGACTTCGAGGCTCGCGCCGTAGTCGCGGACCAGCGGCGTCAGCTGTTCGAGGAGATACCCGCGAAAATGTCCCGGCTGGGTCACGGTCGTGGCGTAGGTGCCCGGTGCCTGGAACTTCGCCGTCGCGCGGGTGACCTGCGGCATCGGCCCCGACGGCTGATAGGTGACGCGCAACTCGGGGTAGCGGAATTGCAGCCGCTCCGTCGCGTCGGGGGCCGGACCGCCGTCGAGGTAACGAGCCAACGCCGATTGCAGCGCATCCGTGGCCCCGGCGTGTAGGGCGGCGAGCCGGTCCACGGCGGTCTCGGGATCGGATACGGACTCCATCGGTCGCAATTCGTCGCGGATCACGGTGTCTCCTCGCTGAATCCCCACACGGGGCTGTACACCGCCGCCGCGCGTGGCGCGACCGGCCGCAGGGTTGCGGTGGGGTGCCAAAGCATCCGACATGCCGGTTCAGCCGGAGCCCTTTTCCCTATGACGCAGACCGCCGAACGCCGTCCCGGAGAGGACACCATCCCGCTGCCCGAGGCCTTCGACGCGGGCGTGTACTTCATCGGCCGCATCCGCACGCCGTGGCCCGGACGTTGGGACTGCCCGAAGAACGGCCTCCAGACCGATGCGGTCTGCACCCTGGTGCTCGATCCGGCCTATACCCCCGGCTTGCAGAACCTCTCCGGCGCGAGCCATCTCATCGTGCTTTACTGGATGGACGAGGCCGCCCGCGACATCATCCGCCAGCGCCCGCGCCATGCCGACGGGAGCCGGGGCACGTTCTCGCTTCGCTCGCCGGCCCGGCCCAACCCCATCGCCCTGTCGGTGGTGGAGAACCTCGGGATCGACGGCGTCCATGTCAGGGTCCGCGGCCTCGATTGTCGCGACGGCACGCCGTTCCTCGACATCAAGCCGTATTACGCCTCGACGGATTCGCGCCCCGACGCGACGGTGGCGCGCGCCGAGGCGGACTGATCTGGCCGAAGAATTCAGGCGGCGTGGACCTGCCCGTCGGCGCCATGCGTCTTCCGAGGCGTGCCCTTCGGCGGCGCCTTGATCCGGTACCAGCCGACATAGAGGGCCGGCAGGAAGAACAGGGTCAGGAAGGTGGCGGCGAGGATGCCGCCGATCATGGCGTAGGCCATCGGCCCCCAGAACACCTCGCGGGCGATGGGGACGAGACCGAAGCTCGCCGCCGCCGCGGTCAGCAGGATCGGACGCATGCGGTGGCAGGTGGCGTCGACCACGGCGTCCCAGGGAGCCAGCCCGTCGCGCTCGTACTCGTCGATCTGGGTCACCAGGATCACCGAGTTGCGCACGATGATGCCGATGAGGGCGAGGATTCCGAGGATCGCCACGAACCCCATGGGCTTGTCGAACAGGAGAAGGGCGGCCGCGACGCCGATGATCCCGAGGGGCGCCACGCTCGCGACGAGAAACAGCTTCTGGAAGCTCTGCAGCTGGATCATCAGGAACACCGCCATGGTCAGCAGCATCACGGGGGCCACCGCCGCGATGGGGCCCTGGCCCTTGGCGCTCTCCTCCACGGCGCCGCCCACCGCGAGGGTGTAGCCGTCGGGGAGCGACTTTCCGAAGGCGGTGATGCTCTTGTCGAGCTCGGTCACCACGGTCTGGGGCTGGGTGCCGTCCGCGATGGAGGCGCGGACCGTGATGGTCGGCAAGCGGTCCCGGCGCCAGACGATGGGCTGCTCCAGCTCGTAGCCGATGGTGGCGAAGGCGAGCAGCGGCACCACGCTGCCGTTGGCCAGCGGAATCTGCAGGGTCTGGAGGGTGTCGAGGGAGTTGCGCTCCACTGCCTGGGCACGGCCGACCACGTCGACGAGGTAGATCGAATCGCGCACCTGGGTGATGGCCCGGCCACCGACGATGCCGTTGAGCAGCCCGGCGATATCCTCGGACGTGACACCGAGCTGGCGCGCCTTGTCCTGGATGATGTCGACCTTCAGCACCTTGCCGGGCTCGTTCCAGTCGAAGGTCGGAACGTTGAGGTGGGCATTGCCGCCGACGATGTTGGCGAGCGCCAGAGCGTGCCCACGCAGGGCCTGGAGATCGGGACCGCTGAGGCGGTACTGCACCGGACGTCCCACGGGCGGGCCGAGGTCGAGGGAGTGGATGAGGAAGTCGGTGCCCACGAACTGGTCTCGGGCCAGCGCCTCGAGCTTCGTCTTCATGCGCTCGCGCGCTTCGATGGATTTCGTCTCGATGACGATCTGGCCGAAGAAGGCATTGCCGAGCTGCTGGTCGAGGGGCAGGTAGAAGCGTACGGCGCCCTGACCGACATAGGAACTCCAGCGCGCGATCTCGGGATCGCCCTTCAGGGTCGCCTCGAAGCGGTCCATCTGGGCCTTGGTCTCGGCGATGCTGGCATTCTGCGGAAGCGTCATGTCGACAAGGAGTTCGGGCCGGTCGGAAGCCGGGAAGAACTGCTGCTGGACGTGGCCCATGCCGACGATGGCGGCGGCCAGGAGGCCGATGCAGGCCGCCACCGTGGTCCAGCGCCAGCGCATGGCGGCGAGCAGCGCCGCCGTGAACATCCGCATCAGGCGACCGGGCCTGTCGTGGTCCTTGTGCTTCATGGTCGCCGGCAGGAGCTTCACGCCGATGAGGGGCGCGAACAGCACCGCCACCACCCAGGAGACGAGGAGCGACGCGGCGATGACGACGAACAGGCTGTAGGTGTACTCGCCCGCAGAGGACCCGTTAAAACCGATGGGCAGGAAGCCCGCCACGGTCACGAGGGTGCCGGTCAGCATCGGGAAGGCCGTGGAGGTGTAGGCGAAGGTCGCGGCTTTCTTGAGGTTGTCGCCGACTTCCAGGCGCGCCACCATCATCTCGACGGTGATCATCGCGTCGTCCACGAGCAATCCGAGGGCGATGATGAGGGCGCCGAGGGAGATGCGCTGGAGGGTCACCCCCATCACCTGCATCACCACGAACACGATGGCGAGCACCAAGGGGATCGACAGGGAGACCACGAGGCCGGCGCGCCAGCCGAGGCTGACGAAGCTGACGGCGAGCACGATGACCACCGCCTCCACCAGGGCCTTGGTGAAGCCGCCCACAGCCTCCTCCACGATCTTGGGCTGATCCGACACGAGATGGATGCCGACGCCTACGGGCAACTCGCCTTCGAGCTTGCGCATGCGAGCCTTGAGGTCGTGGCCGAAGGTGAGGAGATTACCCGATGGCTGCATGGCGATGGCGAGACCGATGGCCGGCTCGCCGTTGAAGCGGAACAGGGCGGTCGGTGGATCGGTGAAGCCGCGTGAGATCTCCGCGACGTCCGACAGGCGGAAGAAACGGTCGTTGACCCGCAGATTGATGGCCCTGAGACTGTCCTCGGAGATAAATTGCCCGCCGACCCTTACGGAGACCCGCTCGGGCCCGGCCTGGATCACACCGGACGGCGTGATGGCGTTCTGGGATTGCAGGGTTCTGATCACGGAATTCATGTCGAGGCCGAGGCCCGCGAGCTTTCGCACGGAGAAGTCGAGGTAGATCACCTCGTCCTGGGCACCGAGGAGGATCATCTTCCCGGCGTTGGGCACCGACTTCACCGCAGCGCGCACCCGTTCCACGTAGTCGCGGAGCTGGCGCATGCTGACGCCGTCCGCCGTGAAGGCGTAGACGTTGCCGAACACGTCACCGAACTCGTCGTTGAAGAACGGGCCCTGCATTCCCTGCGGGAACGTGCCTTGGATATCGCCGATGCGCTTCCTGACCTGATAGAAGATCGCCGGAATCGTCTTCGGCGGCGTAGTCTCGCGCAATTGCACGAACACCGTGGCCTGGCCGGGCGTGGTGTAGGAGCGGCTGAAATCGACGGCGTCGATCTGCTGCAGTTCCTTCTCGATTCGCTCGGTCACCTGATCGAGGGTGTCGCCGATGGTGGCGCCGGGCCAACGCGCCTGCACGATCATGGTCTTGATGGCGAAGGGCGGGTCCTCCTCGCGGCCGAGCTTCTCGTAGGCCAGCACGCCGGCGATCACCGAGATCAGCATCAGGAACCAGACGAAGGAGCGGTGCTCCAGGGCCCATTCCGACAGGTTGAAGTTCTTCACGGGGTCAGTCTCGCTTCCGACCGGTTACGGCGTGGCGTCGGGCAGGCGCACGGCCTGGCCTTCGCTCAGCGAATGGATGCCGGCGACGACCACGCGGTCGCCGGCGGCCAGGCCTTGTGTGACGGTGGCGCGGCTGCCGTTCCGTCCCGTCACGGTGACGGGACGGCGGGTCACGGCCTTGCCGCTCGCGTCCACGAGCCAGACCGAATCCTGGCCATCCGTATTCAACAGTGCCGTCGCCGGCAGGACGAAGCGGGGCGTGACGTTCCGCGAGAGGGAGACCGTGAGGGTCGAGCCGAGGCGGAAGGCCGGCGAAGGAGCGAGCAGGGTCATGCGGATGCGCCGGGTCCGGGTGACACGGTCGGCGAACGGCGCGGTCTCGCGGACCTTGGCCGTGGCCGTCACGTCGGGTGCGCTCTGGAGGGCGACGGTGAAGACCGCGTCCTTCGGCATGGCGCCGACGAGGTCCTCCGGGATGTCGACCACCGCCTCGCGCTCCTCGGGGCGAGCGAGGGTCAGCACCGCCTGGCCGGCGCTGAGCACCTGACCGACTTCGGCCGACCGCACGGTGACGACGCCGTCGAAATCGGCGTGGAGTTCGGTGTAGCCGATCTGGTCGCGGGCCTTCTGGAGGCTGGACTGGGCCTGGGCGAGACGGGCCTGGGCGGTGTCGCGGCTGGCGACCGCGCTGTCGAGCTGGGCCTGGGTGACGTTTCCGCCGGCGAGCAGCTTGCGGCGGCGGTTCTCCGTCGCGCCGGCATTCTCGGCCTGGGCCTCGGCATCGGCGAGGTCCGCCTCCGCACGTGTCAGGGCGAAGCGCGGCACGACGGGATCGAGGGCGGCGAGGCGCTGCCCTTTCTTCACGACATCGCCCACGGTCACGTCGCGGGCCACCATGCGTCCGGCGATCTGGAAGCCGATCTCCGACTGGTAGCGCGGTGCCACGACCCCCGCGAAGGGGCCGAAGACTTCCGTTGCGACCGATTTGGCCGTGGTGGTCAGCACTGGGCGAACAGGGGCCGGACCGGCCTCCTGCTCCGGCTTGCAGCCCCCCAAGACGAGGACCGCGAGGAAAGCCACGACGGCAGGAGCGGGGTGATGGTTCATGGGGCAACCCCCAGGGTCTGGGCGACGGCGACGACCTGGCCCGGTCGGAGCAGTTGGATACCGGCGATGACCACTTCCTCGCCGGGCTCGATCCCGCCCGCCAACGCGATGGTATCGGGGGCGTAGCGCTCCAGGGTGACCTTGCGCGGCGCCACGGTGCCGTCCTTCGGATCACGTACCCACACCGCAGGACCATCCTGCCAGCGGTAGAGGGCCGACCACGGCAGGACGATGGCCTGGCGCGCGTGGAACTTGCCGGTGCCGATCACCACGGCGCCGAGGCTCATGCCCGGCGGGGTCGCTTGGAGCCCGACCTTGACCCTCACGGTGCCGGAAGCGGAATCCACGCTCGGCGAAATTTCGCGCACGCGGCCCACCGCCGTTACCTTGGGGTCGGCCTGGAGGGCGACGGCGACGGTCTCGCTTTCGGGTGGTGCCGCCAGCACCGCCTCGAAGATGTTGAACACCGCGTCGCGCGGGCCGTCCTGCGCCATGACCATCACGGTCTGGCCGGCCTGGACCACTTGGCCGACCTCGAAGGTTCGGCTGAGCACGATTCCGTCGACCCCGGCCTTGAGATCCGTGTAGGAAAATTGCTCCTGGGCCGTGCCGAGGGCCGCCTTGGCGGATTCCACCGCCGCCTGCGTGGTGCGCAACTGCTGCTCGGCGTCGTCGTAGCTCGGCCGCGTGGTGTAGCCGCCGGCCATCAGGCTTTCCTGGCGCTTGAAGCTGACCTTGGCCTGCGTCAGCAGGGCTTCGGCCGACGTCAGGGCCGCCTTCGCGTTGTCGAGGTTGGCCCGCTGCTCCTGCGGATCGAGGCGCGCCAGAACCTGATCGGCCCGGATGTGATCGCCGACCTCGACGAGGCGGCTGGCGATCTTGCCGGCGGTGCGGAACGAGACGTTGACCTGAGACTGCGCCTCGATGTCCCCGGTGAAGATGAGGTCCGAACTGATGGTGGTGCGCTGGGCCACCACCGTGCGAACCAGGGCGAGCTCTTGGCTCCTGTCGGTGCCGGCCATCCTGTCCGCGCCAGAACGAACGCTCTCGTCGGCCGCCGCGGGGACGGGAACTGCGGCAAGGACGGCCACGGTCACGAAAAGCGCCGCGCCGAGGAGAGCCGGCCAGGATCGGATCGGTGAAAAATCCGTCATCGCTTCCCGCTCGTCCCTCGCGCGACCCTATCGGTGGCGATCCTTATCGGCTATCTTACCGACCGTCCAGACGGTTTTTAGAAATAGGAACGTGATGACCAAACCGCGCACGCGGCGCGAAGACCGCCCGGCGATCATCCTCGATGCGGCCGAGCGCCTGATCCGCCGCGTGGGGACACGCACCCTGACCATCGATGCGGTGGCGGCGGAGGCCGGCCTGAGCAAGGGCGGCGTGCTGCATCATTACAGCTCGAAAGACGCGCTGATCCAGGCGCTGGCCGAGCGCAAGCTCGGGATGATCCGCGACAGCATCGCGGCCCACGAGGCGGCTCAGGGACCCGGTCCGGCCGCTCTCCCTCTGGCGCTCATCGCCCATGTCCGGCAGGTCTACGCCGACGAAGAGGGATTTCCCCGCGCCCTCCTGCTGGCATCGGCGGAGAATCCCGAGGCCTTCGCAGGCTTCAACACATTCCTGAAGGACCGCCTCGCCCAGATGGAAGACGTCGCCCGCTGCCCCGGCGCGGGTGCGGTGCTGACCTTCGCGACGCTCGGCCTGCTCCTGACGCGGACGCTCGGCTTCCACACCATCGAGGGTGCGGATCTGGCTCGATTGTTCGACGCCATGGAGCGATTCGCGCGGGATCTTCCCAAAGGCGACCCGGACCGGGCGTGACGCTCAGGCGGCCTGCGCCGCCATGGCCTCGAACACACCGGCATGGCGGGCCGCGAGGGCATCGATATCGGTTGCGTAGCCGCCGCCGATCACCGCCACGAGGGGAATGTTGCGGGATCGCGCCGCCGCGACGACCAAGCGGTCCCGAGCGGACAGCCCCGCATCCGTGAGGGCGAGGCGACCGAGACGATCGTCGCGGTGGGGATCGACGCCGGCGTTGTAGAAGACGAGATCCGGAGCGAGCGCATCGAGGAGGGGGCCGACATGGGCTCCTAGAGCGGCGAGGTATGCCGCGTCCTCGAGCCCGTCGGGCAGGCCGACATCGCGGTCGCCTGCGATCTTGCGGGCCGGGTAGTTCCTCTCGGCGTGGAGCGAGAACGTGAACAGGTCCGGCGTGCCCGACAGGCAATCGGCGGTGCCATCGCCCTGGTGCACGTCGCAATCGATCACCACGGCGCGGGCGATGGTGCCCTCCCGGTGAAGGGTACGGGCCGCGATGGCGACATCGTTGAAGATGCAGAACCCGGCCCCGCCGCTGCGGCGGGCATGGTGACTCCCCCCGGCGGCGCTTCCCGCGAGGCCATGCGCCAGGGCGAGTCGCGCCGCCAGCAGGGTCCCGGCGACGGAGGCCCGCGAACGCGCGACCACGCTCGCTTCCACGGGCAGCCCGATCTCCCGCGCGACGGCGCGCGGGACGTCGTGGGCGAAGACGGATTCGACGTAGGCCCGGTCGTGCACCCCGGCGATGAGATCCACATCCGCCGGCTCGGGACGCACGAATCCCCCCGGCGCGAGGCCCCGCGCCTGGAGGATCTCGGACAGGCGGCGGTACTTGCCCATGGGGAAGCGGTGCCCGTCCGGCAGGCTCGCCTGATAGTCCGGGTGATAGACGATGGGCGGGACCGTCACGCCCCCGCGGCCTCCGCTCCGTGGACCATCCCCCGCATTCCCGCCCTTACGCCGCCCATCCCGCAGACCTTGTCATACGACTGAAGCCGAGGGGCTGTTAGGGCCGTTCGGACGACCGGGGCGCGGCACGATGTCGGCCTCGGCGCGGGAGACCCGGACATGATGGACGCCTGGACCGGAACGGACCTTGCCCTGATCTTGTGTCTCGCCCTGACGCTGATCAACTTCGCCAGCCTCGGGCTGGCGGGTCTGCGTCTCGGGGGACGGCGCGGCGCCTCGATCTTCCCCACGAAAGCGCCGATCTCCCTGGTGCGCCCGGTCTGCGGCCTCGAGGCCTTCAGCGAGGAGATGCTCACCCGGGGCTTTCGCCTCGAGCATCCTGACTACGAACTCATCTTCTGCGTGGCCGACCGGGCCGACCCCATCGTGCCCCTGCTCCACCGCCTGATGGCCGCTCATCCAGAGATTCCGTCCCGCCTCATCGTCGGCGACGAGCGGATCAGCGACAATCCGAAGCTCAACAATTGCGTCCGCGGCTGGGAGGCGGCGCGTCACGACTGGGTGGTGTTGGCCGATTCCAACGTCCTGATGCCACCGGATTATCTCCAGCGGCTCCAGTCGGCATGGCGTCACGACACCGGCCTCGTCTGCTCGACGCCCATCGGCGCGCGACCGGATGGCTTCATCGCCGAGATCGAATGCGCGTTCCTCAACACCCTCCAGGCCCGTTGGCAATATGCCGGCGAGGCCGTGGGCTTCGGCTTCGCCCAAGGCAAGAGCATGCTGTGGCACAAGCCGTTCCTGGAAGCCCGCGGCGGCATCCGTGCCCTCGCGGCCGAGATCGCCGAGGACGCGGCGGCGACGAAGCTCGTGCGGGCGGCCGGCGCCCGGGTCCATCTCGTGGCGAGCCCGTTCGAGCAGCCCCTGGGGCGGCGAAAGCCCGCCGAAGTCTGGGCGCGCCAGTTGCGCTGGGCGCGCCTGCGCCGCGTCACCTTTCCGGCGTTCTTCGCACCCGAGATCGGCACCGGTCCGGTCCTGCCATTCGGCATCGCCCTCCTGTCGGTTCCATCGACGACCCTCGCGGGTTGGCTGTGCGCTCTGGCCGCCCTCTGGTACAGCGCGGAGTACGGCCTCGCGGTTCGAGCTGGATGGTATCGTGGGCCGCGCCTTCTCCTCGCCTTCCTCGTCCGCGACGCCGTCTTCCCGGTGATCTGGATCGGCGCCTGGATGCGGGGCGCGGTTCTCTGGCGCGGCAACCCCATGGATATCCGACCGAAGGCACCGGCCCGCCTGAGCACCCGGGTGACGGCGGCCTGAGCTTCCGGTGCGGCCGGCGCCCTGGTAAGCCGCCCGTCATGAAGATCGGCATCCTCGAGACCGGCGATCCGCCCGAGCGCTTGAGTGACCGCTACCCGTCCTACGGGCGGATGGTGGCCGATCTCGTCGGGCCCGGCCATGCCTATACGCACTATGCCGTCGCGCGTGGGACCCTTCCGGCGGGCCCCTCGGAGCAGGACGCCTACCTCATCACCGGGTCCCCAGCGGGCGTCTACGAACCGCTGCCCTGGATCGCCGCCCTCATCGGGTTCCTGCGCACGGTGCCGCCCGAAACGCCGCTGGTGGGCATCTGCTTCGGTCATCAGGTCATGGCCGCCGCCTTCGGCGGGCGGGTGGCGAAATCGCCCAAGGGCTGGGGCATCGGCCTGCATACCTACCGGGTCCAGGCACGCGCACTCTGGATGGACGACGTCACCGAAATCGCCGTCCCGGCGATCCATCAGGATCAGGTTCTGGAGCCGCCGCCCGGCACCCTGACCCTCGCGGGCAGCAGCTTCACGCCGTACGGCATCCTCAATTACCGCGACCGGCGCGCAATCTCGTTCCAGGTCCACCCGGAATTCGCGTCCGACTACGCCCTGGCCCTCGTCGCCGGCCACAGCCCTGCGGTACCGCACGAGCCGGCGGTGCACGCAGCGGCCCTCGCCTCGCTGGCGCGAGCCAACGACGGACCACGCCTCGGCGGCTGGATCAGGCGATTTCTGGAGACCGGAGCGTGACGATGGTGCGGGCGGTCGGAATCGAACCGACACTCCTTGCGGAACCGGATTTTGAGTCCGGCGCGTCTACCAATTCCACCACGCCCGCGATGAACGCCTCATGGCACACCTTCGTGATTCGAGCCAGTGGCGATTTTCCACGGCCGCGTGCTCGCCACGCCCTTTGGCCTATGCTCAAAGGGCAGTGCTTTTCCACCCCATCCATTCGGATTCCGCCAAGCCCATGATCCGTCCATGATCCGCCGCCTGTACGAATGGATCCTCGCGCTCGCGGGCAAGCCGTCGGCGCCGTGGGCGCTGGGCGCGGTGTCGTTCGCCGAGAGTTCGTTCTTCCCGGTACCGCCCGACGTGATGATGGTGCCCATGGCGGTGAGCAGGCCCGACCGGGTGTGGTTCTACGCCCTCATCACCACCCTGACCTCGGTGGCCGGCGGCGTGCTCGGCTACGCCATCGGCGCCCTGCTGTTCGATTCCGTCGGCCAATGGGTGTTCCGGGTCTATGGCCTGTCCGAGAAGGCCGCGACGTTCCAGGCGTCCTACGCCGAGTACGGCCATTGGGTGATCCTGCTGAAGGGGCTGACCCCGATCCCATTCAAGCTCGTGACCATCACCTCGGGTTTCGCCCATTACGACCTGTTCTGGTTCGTGGTTCTGTCCCTCGTCACCCGGGGCGCGCGCTTCTTCCTCCTGGCGGGACTTCTCGGGCGCTACGGCGTTCAGATCCGCGGGGTGCTCGACCGGCACCTCAACGTCGTCGCAGCCATCGCGGTCGCGGTGATCATCCTCGGCTTCGTCCTGTTCAAGGTGCTTCTGTAAGATGAACTACGCGACCCTGCTGCGCCTGCGCCGGAGCGCCCTGATCCTCGTCGTCGGCGCGGTGGTGACCCTGGCGGCGGCGCTCTATTTCCAGTTCGTGCTTGGCTACGTGCCGTGCAAGCTCTGCCTCGAGGAGCGCATTCCGTACTATGCGGCGATCCCCCTCGGGATCCTCGCCCTCGTGCTTCCGGAACGCCTGAGCCGCGTTGCCCTGGGCCTGGCTGCCCTCGGGCTGCTCTACGGCGCCGGGTTGAGCGTCTATCACGCCGGCGCCGAGTGGGCGCTCTGGGCCGGTCCGACGGATTGCGGCGGGGGTACCGGGGCGGCACCCGCCACGGTCACGGATTTCCGCGCGACCCTCGAGACCACGCGGGTGGCCGATTGCTCCACCGCCGCCTGGCGGTTCCTGGGCGTCTCGCTCGCCGGCTGGAACGCCGTGGTGGCGTTCGTCCTCGCGTCCATTTCGGGCACGGCCGCCGCGAAGCGCTGATGGGGTCAGTGCCGGTCGTCGGGGGCGGGCGGTAGGGGCGCCACCTCGATACCCTCTTCGACGAGGGCTCGGGCTTCCTTGAGGCTGGCTTCGCCGTAGATCGGGCGGGTCGGGCTCTCGCCGTAATGCATCCGGCGCGCCTCCTCGGGAAACGCCGTGCCGACATCGTCGGCAGTGCTGGTGACGTGCTCGCGCACGGCTCGCATGAGCGCGCGAACGCGCTGTTCGGGCTCCGAGAACACGGGTGTCGGCGCAGGAGCGGGGACTGGCGCCACCTCGGGCACATCGGCAGCGGGACTGCGAGCCACCGCACGATCGGTGCGGGCGATGGCCGGGGCCATCATTCCCTTGGCCACCCGCGCGGATCCGCAGACCGGACACGCCACCAGCCCACGCGCGGCCTGGTCGTCGTAGGATTCGCTCGACGGAAACCAACTCTCGAAGGCGTGGCTGCCATCGCAGACGAGGGTGTACCGGATCATGGGCGGACTCGGGTCGGGATCAGGCGGAATGCCCGATCCGCTCCACGGTGAACGGCCGGGCGTGCAGGAGGGCCGGTATCCGCGCACGGGCGTCGGTGACGCGGGACAGGTCGATCTCCGCCAGGATCACCCCGGGCTCGTTTCCGCCGGCATCGGCCAGCACCTTGCCCCAGGGATCGACGATGAGCGAGTGGCCGTAGGTGTCCCGCCCGTCCTCGTGATGGCCGCCCTGCGCCGCCGAGATCATGAACGATCCCGTCTCGATGGCGCGGGCCCGGTGCAGCACGTGCCAATGGGCCTCGCCGGTCTGCTGGGTGAAACACGCCGGCGCCGTGAGGATCGTGGCGCCGGCCTCGGCCAGCGCCCGGAACAGGGCCGGGAAGCGGATGTCGTAGCAGATGGTGACGCCGATGGGTGCCCACGGCGTGTCGGCCACCACCGCACAGGCTCCTCCCGTATACGTGGCGGATTCGCGCCAGCGCTCGCCGTTGGGCAAATCGACGTCGTAGAGATGGACCTTGTCGTAGGACGCGGTGATCGCCCCCTGCCCATCGATGAGGAAGGCACGGTTGGCGATCTTGTCACCGTTGCGCACGGCGAGCGACCCGATCTGGACGACGAGGCCGCGCTCCCGCGCCACCTCGCGCAGGGCCGCCAGCGTCGGGTCTTCGTCCTGGCCGGTGACCTTCTCGAACAGGCTTGCCTTACTGCGCTCGACCAGGGAGGTCATCTCCGGGGTCTGCACGTAATCGGCACCCGCATCCGCCGCCTCGCGCACCAGGGCGACCGCCGCGTCGCGGTTGGCGAGGGGGTCGCGTCCCGAGCGCATCTGCACGCAGGCGGCGACGAAGCGGGATGCGTCCGTCACGAGGCGGACACCATCGGCTCGAGCTTGCCGGCGCCGTTGAGGGCGTAAAGATCGTCACAGCCGCCCACATGGCTCTCACCGACGAAGATCTGCGGCACGCTGGTGCGTCCCCCGGCCCGCTGAACCATGGCGGCGCGCGAGCCGGCCGTCTTCTCGACGTCGATCTCAGTGAAGACGATGCCCTTCTCTCGAAGCAGGCTCTTGGCCGCCGAGCAGTAAGGGCACCAGGCGGTGGTGTAGATCGTAACCGGCTTCATGTCTCAGGGCCCCAAGGCGTTCCACATCGCTTATAGGCGAGCCCGGAGACTCTTCCTACTGCGGCGTTCCGCGGGGCCTGAGGCGATTTTCAGGCCGCGAGCAGCTTCTCGACTTCGTTGACGAGGTCGCGCAGATGGAACGGCTTCGACAGCACCTTGGCGTCCTTCGGAGCCTTCGAATCCGGGTTGAGGGCCACAGCTGCGAAACCCGTGATGAACATCACCTTGATGTCGGGATCGAGCTCGGTGGCGCGGCGCGCCAGCTCGATGCCGTCCATCTCGGGCATCACGATATCCGTGAGGAGCAGCTCGAACGGCTCCTCGCGCAGCCGGTTGTAGGCCGAGAGGCCGTTGTCGAACGAGAGCACGTCGTAGCCGGCATTCTGCAACGCCTTGGCCAGGAACCGGCGCATGTCGTTGTCGTCTTCCGCGAGGAGGATCTTCATCGAACGTTGCCTTGTGCCCTTGAGTCGCTGTGTTCTTTCCACAAAGCACCAGCTTGGTAAACAGAACGTTGCCAACGGACGCCGGCCGCCCCCCCGGGCTTGGTGTGCGACGGCACCGTGGCCTGCGGGCGACGGGCGCCGTGACGGTAGACACGGCCCGCACGGCCCCGCACAGTGGCGCCATGCGTTTTCCCGCCCGGACCGAGGCGCCCGCGCCGCGATGACAGTACCGCTCTCCCCTCCGGATTCTCCGGAACATCCCTGGTTCAACCCGCCCTTCCGCGTGGACGAGCCTGAGGCCCACACCCTCCCCTTCGTGTTCAATGCGCCCCATTCCGGGGCCGTGTATCCGCGCGCCTTCGTCGAGGCCTCACGCCTCGACGCCCTGACCCTGCGTCGGTCGGAGGACGCGCATGTCGACCGGCTGTTTGCGCCGGTGGTGGATCTCGGCGCGCCGCTCATGAGCGCGCACTTCCCCCGGGCCTACCTCGACGTGAACCGCGAGCCCTACGAACTCGACCCACGCATGTTCGACGGGCGATTGCCGGCGTTCGCCAACACACGCTCCATGCGGGTGGCCGGCGGCCTCGGCACCGTGCCGCGAGTGGTCGCCGACGGACAGGAAATCTATCGCGGACGCCTACCGGTGGAGGACGCGGTCACCCGGATCGAGACTCTCTACAAACCGTATCATCGCACCCTTCGCGGACTGATCCAGCGCACCGCCCGCGATTTCGGCCACGCCATCCTCATCGATTGCCATTCGATGCCGTCCTCGAGCCTCGGCCGGGACGAGTCCGCACGGGCCGACTTCATCCTCGGCGACCGGTTCGGCACCGCCTGCGCGCCCGAGCTCATCGGGGCGTTCGAGGACTACCTTCGTGCCCGTGGATTCCGCACCCTGCGCAACAAGCCCTATGCGGGCGGCTTCATCACCGAACATTACGGCGAACCGAATCTCGGACGCCATGCCCTTCAGGTGGAGATCAACCGTGCCCTCTACATGAACGAAACGAGCCTCGCCCTCGGGCCGGGCTTCTCGGAACTGGTGTGGCACCTGCGGACCGTCGTCGCGGCGGTGGCAGCCGAAGTCGAGGACTGGGCGCCGCGCCGAATGGCGGCGGAGTGAAGCGAGCCATCGCCCTGCCGCCGGCAAATCCGCCCGATCCCGAGGTAAAATTATTTTAAGGCCCGACACGGCGCGCGAAATTTTCGTGACCTCGAGCCAGCCGTTCGGTGGATAGGAGTAGCCCGGCTCGCGCGCTTACCTATAATGCCGGGCAACACGCCGCCGCACGAGCACGCATCCATGCCCTCCCGCATTCCCGATTTCACCGCCGTCGCCTACGCGGCCGATGCCATTGCCGCCCCGGTGCCGCCGATGGGCGAGCCCTGGATGACCCCCGAGGGCATTCCGGTGAAGGGCGTCTACGGACCCGAGGACCGCGAGGGCATCGAGTTCCTGAACACGTATCCGGGCGTGGCGCCGTTCCTGCGCGGGCCGTACCCGACCATGTACGTCACCCAACCCTGGACGATCCGGCAATACGCCGGATTCTCGACGGCGGAGGATTCGAACGCGTTCTACCGGCGCAACCTCGCCGCTGGGCAGAAGGGCCTGTCGGTGGCCTTCGATCTCGCGACCCACCGGGGCTACGATTCCGATCACCCGCGGGTGTCGGGCGATGTCGGCATGGCGGGCGTCGCCATCGACTCGATCTACGACATGCGGACACTGTTCTCCGGCATTCCCCTCGACGAGATGACCGTCTCGATGACCATGAACGGCGCCGTGCTGCCGATCCTGGCCCTCTACATCGTGGCGGCCGAGGAGCAGGGCGTGCCGCCGGAGAAGCTCGCGGGCACGATCCAGAACGACATCCTCAAGGAGTTCATGGTCCGCAACACCTACATCTACCCGCCGGCGGGTTCGATGCGGATCATCGGCGACATCTTCGCCTACACGTCGAAGAACATGCCGAAGTTCAATTCGATCTCGATTTCCGGCTACCACATGCAGGAAGCCGGGGCGACGAACGACCTCGAACTGGCCTACACGCTCGCCGACGGCGTCGAGTACATCAAGGCGGGCCTCGCCGCCGGCCTGACCATCGATCAATTCGCCCCGCGTCTGTCGTTCTTCTGGGCGATCTCGACGAACTTCTTCATGGAGATCGCCAAGATGCGGGCTGCGCGCCTGATCTGGGCCAAGCTCGTCAAGGAATTCGAGCCGAAGACCGACAAGTCCCTGCCGCTGCGCACCCATTCGCAGACGAGCGGCTGGTCGCTGACTGCGCAGGACGTGTTCAACAACGTCACCCGCACATGCATCGAGGCGATGGCGGCGACGCAGGGCGGCACCCAGTCCCTTCACACCAACGCGTTGGACGAGGCGCTGGCGCTGCCGACAGACTTCTCCGCCCGCATCGCCCGCAACACCCAGCTGTTCCTGCAGCAGGAGAGTGGCACGACGCGCGTGGTCGATCCGTGGGGCGGCTCCTACTACGTCGAGAAGCTGACTCAGGACATCGTCGCCCGCGCCTGGGAGCATCTTCGCGAGGTCGAGGAATTGGGTGGCATGGCGAAAGCCATCGAGGCCGGCATCCCGAAGCTGCGCATCGAGGAGGCGGCCGCCCGCGCCCAGGCCCGGATCGATTCCGGCCGGCAGACCATCGTGGGCGTCAACAAGTTCAAGCCGGACGACGACCGCGCCATCGAGCTCATGCGCGTCGACAACGGCAACGTCCGCATGCTGCAGATCGACAAGCTCAAGCGCCTGCGCGCCGAGCGCAGCCAAGCCGATGTCGATGCGGCCCTCGCAGCACTGACCGAGGCGGCGCAGGGCGAAGGCAACCTGTTGGCACTCGGCATCGAAGCGGCGCGGGCCAAGGCCACCGTGGGCGAGATTTCCGATGCCCTGGAGAAGGCCTGGGGTCGGCACCGGGCCGAGATCCGCTCGATTTCGGGCGTCTACAAGCGGGAGGTGGGTGGCATGTCGCCGGCAGTCGAGACGGTCCGTCATCTCGTGGAAGCGTTCGAGGAAAACGACGGGCGCCGTCCGCGCATCCTCGTCGCCAAGATGGGACAGGACGGCCACGACCGCGGCCAGAAGGTCATCGCCTCGGCCTTCGCCGATCTCGGCTTCGACGTCGATATCGGGCCGCTCTTCGCCACCCCGGACGAGGCCGCCCGGCAGGCGGTTGAGAACGACGTCCACATCGTCGGCGTCTCGTCGCTGGCCGCCGGCCACCTCACCCTGGTGCCGGAACTCAAGGCCGCGCTCACCGCGCAGGGGCGCGAGGACGTGATGATCGTCATCGGCGGCGTCATTCCCCCGGGCGATTACCCCGCCCTCCATGCAGCGGGCGCCTCGGCGATCTTCCCGCCCGGCACCGTCATCGCAGAGGCGGCGGTCAAGCTCATCCAGGAGTTGAACGGCCGCCTGGGCTACGCCGCGCGCCAAGCGGCGGAATGATCCACGCGGCCCGGTCCATGCTGGACCCTGGCCCTCCCCTCGCGTGAGTGATCGACCATGGCACAGGCACGTTCCGAACTGATCCACCCCGTGATCCTGTGCGGTGGGTCGGGTACGCGCCTGTGGCCGGCCTCGCGCGAGAGCATGCCGAAGCAGTTCACCCCCCTGGTGAACGCCGACAGCTCGACCTTCCAGGACACGGCGCGCCGGGTGCTCGATCCCGCCGTGTTCGGTCGCCCGACGATCATCAGCAACGCCGAGGCACGGTTCATCGTCGCCGAGCAGCTGCTCCAGGCCGGCGTGCAGGCCGACATCGTGCTGGAGCCCGAGCGCAGAGATTCGGCCGCAGCCGTGGCGGTCGCGGCCCTGCATGCGGCCCGCCGCGATCCGGAAGCCGTCGTTCTGATCCTGGCGGCCGATCACGTCATTGGCGATACGCCGGCCTTCGTCGCCGCCGCGCAGGCGGCCGCCATCGGTGCGCGGGCCGGCCGGATCATGACCCTCGGCATAGAACCGACGGGGCCGGCCACCGCCTATGGCTACATCCGGCGCGGAGCGGGCCTCGATGGGGTGCCGGGCGCCTACGCCGTCGAGCGCTTCGTCGAGAAGCCGGATCGCGACGGGGCCGAGCGCCTCATCGGCGAGGGCGCCTTGTGGAACTCCGGCTACTTCCTGTTCCGCGCCGACGTGATGCTGGCCGAGCTCGAAGCGCGGGCGCCCGAGATCCTGTCGGCGACCCGGGCGGCCCTCGACGCCGCGCAGGTCGACCTCGACTTCCTGCGCCTCGACGGCTCCGCCTTCTCGCGGGCTCCGAAGACCTCCATCGACTACGCCGTGATGGAGCGGACCGAGCGGGCCGGCGTGCTCCCGGTCTCGTTCCCATGGTCGGACGTCGGCACCTGGGACGCCGTGTGGGAAGTCCTGCCCCGCGACGCGTCGGGAAATGCCGTGCGCGGCCGGGTCGAGACCATCGACACCCATGGTAGCCTGATCCACAGCGAGGGCGAACTCCTCACCACCGTGGTCGGCCTCGACGATGTGGTGGTGGTGGCGACTCCGGACGCCGTGCTGGTGACCTCGAAGGCCCGCTCCGGCCAGGTCAAGGACCTCGTCGCCCAGCTTCGCGAGAAGGCCCATCCGGAAGCCGACGCTCATCGGCGGATGTACCGCCCCTGGGGCTGGTACCAGCGCATCGACATCGGCGAACGCTTCCAGGTGAAGCGCATCATGGTGACGCCGGGCGGCCGACTCTCCTTGCAGAAGCACTATCACCGGGCCGAGCACTGGGTGGTGGTGCGGGGCACCGCCGAAGTCACCGTCGACGACCGGGTGGTCCTCGTCCACGAGAACGAAGCGGTCTATCTGCCCATCGGCTCGATGCACCGCCTCACCAACCCGGGCAGGATCGCCCTCGAACTCATCGAGGTCCAGGTCGGCTCGTACACGGGCGAGGACGACATCATCCGGGTCGAGGACATCTACGGGCGCTGAGTCACGCCGCCACCGGCCGATCGGCGCGGCCGCGGTAGGACAGGGCTTCGGCGAGGCGGATGCGACGGACCTGGGCCTCGCCGTCGAGGTCGGCCAGCGTGCGTGCCACCCGCAGGGTGCGGTGGAAGCCGCGGGCCGAGAGGCGCATGGATTCGGCCGCGCTCCGGATCAGGGCGGCCCCTTCCGCATCGGGCGCCGCCACCGCTTCGATCACCGTGGCCGGGCAGGAGGCGTTGGTGACGCTGGGTCCGAGATCCCGGGCAGCGTAACGTGCCGTCTGCAGGGCGCGGGCGGCGGCGACCCGGGCCGCCATCTCGGCCGAGCCTTCCGCCGGCGGCGGCAGGATGAGGTCGGCGGCGGTGACGGCGGCGACTTCGATGCGCAGATCGATGCGATCGAGGAGAGGCCCGGAGATGCGGGCACCGTACTGCGCGACGCAGCGCTCGTTCGGACCCTTGCGGCAGGCGTAGCCCGGCTCGAGGGCTTGACCGCAGCGGCACGGGTTCATGGCCGCCACGAGCTGGAAGCGGGCCGGATAGGTCACCCTGTGGTTGGCGCGGGCGATCATGATCTCCCCCGTCTCCATGGGCTGGCGTAGGGAATCGAGCACCTGTGGGGTGAACTCTGGCAATTCGTCGAGGAACAGGACGCCGCCATGGGCGAGCGACGCCTCGCCCGGCCGGGCGTTGATCCCGCCGCCGACCAGAGCCGCCATCGAGGCGGAGTGATGCGGCTGCCGGAAGGGCCGACGGTTCGACAGCGCCCCATCCTTGAGGGCACCGGCGACCGACTGGATCATGGAGACTTCGAGGAGTTCGCGCGGGGAGAGCGGCGGCAGGATCGAGGGCAGGCGGGCGGCCAGCATCGACTTGCCGGCCCCGGGCGGGCCATTGAACACGAGATTGTGCGATCCGGCCGCCGCGATTTCCAGGGCACGCTTGGCACCCTCCTGGCCCTTGATGTCGCGCAGGTCCGGCAGTGGACCGCCCGACGCGGCGATGGCGGGTTCGGGGCGAGCCAACACCTGCGTGCCCTTGAAGTGGTTGGCGAGCTGGATGAGCGAGCGCGGTGCCAGCACGTCCATGTCGCCCGCCGCCCAAGCCGCCTCCGGCCCGGTGGCAGCCGGACAGATGAGGCCGAGGCCGCGGGCGTTGGCCGCCATTGCGGCGGGCAGCACGCCGGAGACCGCCGTGATGGTGCCGTCGAGGGCCAGTTCGCCGAGCACGCAGTAGCCAGCCAAGGCATCGGCCGGCAGGGCGCCGATGGCGGCCATCACGGCGAGCGCGATGGGCAGATCGTAATGGGAGCCTTCCTTGGGCAGATCGGCCGGCGCGAGGTTGACGGTGATGCGCTTGGCCGGCAGCGCCAGCCCCGAGGCGATGAGGGCGGAGCGCACCCGCTCGCGGGATTCTCCCACGGCCTTGTCGGCAAGTCCCACCACCGTGAAGGCCACGAGGCCGGGCGCGATCTGGACCTGCACATCGACGGCCCGCGCCTCGATTCCCTCGAAGGCGACGGTGGCGACGCGGGTGACCATGGCTCTCAACCCTTTGGGACGGCTCGACGGATACAAGCGTAGGCGGCAGTTCGATCGGAAACAACCTTAGCGCACGCAGGACTTCGCAGGGACCGGGAACCGGATCATGCGGTGCATCGTTCGCACCCCACCTCGACCGTCTTTAAGGAGTTCACATGTCGTTCAAGACCACCGGCCTCGCCGCACTCGCCCTCGGCCTCGCCCTTACCGGTGCGGCCCGCGCGGACCGCGAGCCCACCGCCGCCGAGCTGACCCGGATCGACGCCGTGCTGAAGGAGGCGGGCTTCACCAAGTGGAAGAAAATCGAAGTCGAGAGCGACGAGATCGAGGTGGACGACGCCATCGACGCCAACGGCAAGCAGTTCGACCTCAAGCTCGACCCGAAGACCTTTGCGATCGTGAAGCGCAAGCCCGAGTAAGGCGAACGGCAGCGGTCGCTCCCGAGAGGATCACCGCTGCCGTTCGAACGCGGTGCCCGCCGTGCCCCGGCGGACGCCGTCCGGACCTAGAGCTTCCCACTCCGTGAGAACCACCGGTCCGGTCCGGCGTAGGGCGAACAACGTCTTTCCGATCTCGTAGAGCTTCGTGCCGTAGGCGTTGACGAGCCGCCCATCGCCGTAGGTGTGGAATTTCACCGCGACCGAGGTCGCGTCGCCATCGAGTTTGCAGACGATGGTCTCGTCGGTCTGAAACCCTTCGATCCTGAGAAGACAGTCGCGGTTTCCCCGGCCCGACGCGATGTCGAGGCGATACGTGACGACGATGGGAGAACCACCGGCCGTGCGGCCGCCATCGTGTACGAAGGCGTAGTGTCCGGCCCAGGGTTGAGCGGGGGCCTGCCCCGACACCGTGGTCCCCAGCGCAATGAAACCGGCCGATAGGATCAAGGCGGTGTGGAGCGCCCGCGCCCGAAATGAAGCCATGCCTCGCTCTCCCGTGTCACTGCTGCGGTCCGGCCGCTTGCATCCGCCGCCGGCCCCGGCCATATAGCGCACGGGAGGTTGGCGAGGGACGTTTCACTCGCCAACCGGGTCAGGTCCGGAAGGAAGCAGCCCTAACGAGACCGAGCGGGTCTTCGTCCAGCCTCCCACCTTTCGATCTATAGCCCGCGTGGCGGCATCCCTCCGACCAGGGCGGCGCCAACCCACGCGAAGGCGGCATGGACGCGACCTCCGGCACTCCGAGCGACGCCCCCGGCCTTCCGGGTTTTCCCGAGCCGCAAGCGTCCGCGACGCCCTATCGGGTGCTCGCCCGCAAGTATCGCCCCCAGAACTTTGACGACCTCATCGGACAGGGCGCCATGGTGCGGACCCTGGCCAACGCCTTCGCGGCCAACCGCATCCCCCAGGCGTGGATGCTGACGGGCGTGCGCGGCGTCGGCAAGACCACCACGGCCCGCATCCTGGCGCGGGGCCTGAACTACGTCCGCGACGGCCATCCCGACACCGGTCCCACCATCGCGATGCCCGAACTCGGGTGCCACTGCCAGGCGATCATGGAATCCCGGCACATGGACGTGCTGGAGATGGACGCCGCCTCGCACACGGGCATCGACGACGTGCGCGGGATCATCGACGGCATCCGCTATTCACCCGTCTCGGCCCGCTACAAGGTCTACATCGTCGACGAGGTCCACATGCTCTCCGAGAAGGCGTTCAACGCCTTCCTGAAGACCTTGGAGGAGCCACCACCTCACGCAAAGTTCGTGTTCGCCACCACCGAGATCCGCAAGGTCCCGGTGACGATCCTGTCGCGCTGCCAGCGCTTCGATCTCCGCCGTGTCGAGGCCGACACCCTGGTGTCGCATCTGGCCGGGATCTGCGCCGCCGAGCGTGTCGAGGCCGATGCCGAGGCACTGTCCGCGATCACGCGGGCGGCGGAGGGCTCGGTGCGGGACGCCCTCTCGCTCCTCGATCAGGCCATCGCGCACGGCGCCGGACACGTGAGTGCCCAGGGCGTACGGGACATGCTGGGTCTGGCCGACCGGGGCCGTATCGTCGACCTGTTCGAGGCGGTGATGCGCGGCGACATTCCGGCGAGCTTTTCCGAGGTGCGCGGCCAGTACGAGGCGGGCGCCGACCCCGCCGTGATCCTGTCGGATCTCGCGAGCTTCACCCACCTCGTCACCCGCCTGAAGCTGGTACCGGAGGAGGCCGCGGCCGATCCGACCCTGAGCGAGGCGGAGCGGTCGCGCGGCGGCGAATTCGCGGGCAAGCTCTCCGTCCGGGTGCTATCGCGGGCGTGGCAGATCCTCCTCAAGGCGATTCCGGAAGTACAGACTGCGACGCGCCCGCTGGCCGCCGCCGAGATGGCCCTGGTGCGCCTCGCCTACGCGGCCGATCTGCCGACCCCCGACGAAGCCCTGCGTCAGTTCAAGGGCGAGGCCCTGGCGGCTCCGGCCCGGACACCGGCTGACACCCACGCCAGTTCCGCACCCGTCACGGCGCAGGGGCGCCCGGCCCTGCCGCCGATCCCGACCTTCTCGTCCGAGCCGCCGCCGCGCCCGGCCTTGTCCATGGCGGCCGGCGGCGGTGGCCGTCCGGCCCTTTCGATGGTCGCGCCCTCGCCCATGCCGAGCCAGGCGCCCGCACCGAGCCAAGCCCCCTCCCCCGAACCAGAAGGCCCACGGCTGACGCGCTTTGCAGACGTCGTCGCGCTGGCCGACACCAAGCGCGACATCGGCCTGAAGATGGCCCTGGAGCGCGAGGTCCATCTCGTGCGCTTCGAGGAGGGACGCATCGAGTTCCGTCTCGCGGAGGGCGGGCGCCAGACCATCGCCAACGACCTCGCCAAGGCCCTCGACCTGTGGACGGGCCGGCGCTGGATCGTCGCCCTGTCGAAGGAGGCCGGCGAGCCGACCCTCGACGCCACGGCACGGGCCGCGACGGAAACCCGCCATCAGAGCGCCGCCGCCCATCCCCTCGTGCGTGCGGTGATGGCGGGCTTCCCCGGTGCCCAGATCGTCGACGTGCGCGACAAGACCCCTGAGATTGCGGTCGAGGCTCCGCCGACGGGCGAGGCCGAGACCGAAGACACGGACGGCGAGGCATAGCGCCGGCGCCGCTCCGTCCCCAGATCAGCCTGAACGCCTCACCCGATACAGCCGAAGGACATTACGAGCATGCGCGACCTCATGGGCATGATGAAGCAGGCGCAGGCCATGCAGGAGAAGATGGCCGCCCTACAGGGTGAACTCGACACCGTCGAGGTATCGGGCGCCTCCGGCGGCGGCGCCGTACGGGTGACCATGACGGCCAAGGGACAGGTGAAGGGCGTGCAGCTCGATCCGACCCTGTTGAACCCGGATGAGCGCGAGATCCTGGAGGATCTCATCGTCGCCGCCATGAACGACGCCCGGGGCAAGGCCGAGCAGGTCGCCGCCGAGCGCATGGGCGAGCTGACGAAGGGCCTGCCCCTGCCGCCCGGCCTGAAACTCTTTTAGGGGCTCGAAGGGGGCGACCCGCAGGTCGCCCCCTTCGAGAGATCAGGCTGCGATCGCCTGAGCGGACGGCTCGGCCGCCCGCACGTCGGCGTCGACGTGTTCGGCGAAGCGCTTGAAGTTCTCCTGGAACATGGCGACGAGGCGCGTCGCCGTTTCAGCGAAGGCCGCCTTGTTGGTCCAGGTTTCCACGGGTGACAGCACCTGCGCCTCGACGCCCGGCACCGAGACCGGCACCTGGAACCCGAAATACGGATCGCGTCGGAATTCCACCTGAGACAGGGATCCGTCCAAGGCTGCCGTGAGCAGGCGGCGCGTCACGCGGATCGGCATGCGTCGGCCCGTGCCGACACCACCCCCGGTCCACCCGGTGTTCACGAGCCAGCAGTCGACCGCGTGCTTCGCGATGAGGTCGCGCAGCAGATTGCCGTAGACGCTCGGGTGACGCGGCATGAACGGCGCCCCGAAGCAAGTCGAGAACGTCGCCTCCGGGGCCGTCAGGCCGCGTTCGGTGCCCGCGACCTTGGCGGTGTAGCCCGAGAGGAAGTGGTACATCGCCTCTGCCCCCGTGAGCCGTGCGATGGGCGGCATCACCCCGAACGCATCGCAGGTGAGCATGACGATGTTCTTCGGGTGCGCGGCGCGTCCCGTGGTGCTCGCATTGGCGATGAAGTCGAGGGGATAGGCGCAGCGGGTGTTCTCCGTGCGGGAGGCGTCGTCGAAATCGGGCACCCGGGTTTCGGGATCGATGACCACGTTCTCCATCACCGTGCCGAAGCGCTCGGTGGTGGCGTAGATCTCGGGTTCGGCGTTCCGGGAGAGGCGGATGGTCTTGGCGTAGCAGCCGCCCTCGAAGTTGAAGATCCCATCCGGGCTCCAGCCGTGCTCGTCGTCGCCGAGCAGCATGCGCGAGGAGTCGTTGGAGAGGGTCGTCTTGCCCGTGCCCGACAGGCCGAAGAACAGGGCCGACTGGCCGGCCTCGTCGAGGGCCACGTTGGCCGAGCAGTGCATCGGCATCACCCCGACCTTGGGCAGCCGGTAATTGAGGTAGGTGAAGACCGACTTCTTCATCTCGCCGGCGTAGGCCGACCCGCCGATGAGCACGAGGCGTCGCGAGAAATCGATGGCGATGACCGTCTTCGAGCGGCAGCCGTGGCGATGCGGCTGAGCCTCGAAGCTCGGCAGATCGATGATCGTCAGTTCCGGCACGAAATCCGACAGGGTCTCGCGCTCGGGCCGGATCAGCAGGTTGCGGATGAACAGGGAGTGCCAGGCGAGCTCGGTGAACACCCGGGCCTTGACCCTGTGGCACGGGTCGGCGCCGCCATGGAGATCCTGGGCGAACAGTTCGCGACCCTCGGCATGGCCGAGGAAATCCTGATAGAGCGTCTCGAACTGCTCGGGCGTGATCGCGCCGTTGTTCTCCCACCAGACCTCGTTCTCGGTGGCCTCGTCCCGCACCACGAACTTGTCCTTCGGCGAGCGCCCCGTGTGGCTTCCCGTGGTCGCCACCAGGGCGCCGCCCTGCGCGAGTTCCGCCTCGTTGCGGCGCAGCGCCTCTTCGTAGAGCCGCGGAGCTTCGAGATTCCAATGCACGGCTTTCAGCTGGCGCAGGCCGATGGCCTCCGCGCCGTGGCCCGAATTGAAAAGTCCGATGTTGGTCATGTGCGTTCCTCCTCGGGCCCCTGATCGCTCCGCCGGGCCGGACTCGTGTGTGGGGCGTCCGCGCGGTCGTTCAGGTCCGCCGCGCGCAGGTTCGCCGCCCCACGAGTCACCGTTTGTGCTCGGTTCCTCAAATCTTGCCGACAAATCACGTTTGCGACAATGGAAAAAGAAATTTGAATTCTCCGTATCCCGCGCGGGCGTAGGCCTGCGGGGGCGAAACCGGAGCGGCGCGACCCTATGTGTGGAGAATTCCTGCTTTCGCCGGGTACGCCTCACCCGCTATCCCGCTTGAACCATGTGGTGGCCTCGGGCCATCCGCACGAGCCCAGACGGACCGTTCATGCCCCAAGCCGTCGCCGGTCCCGAGATCGAGCGCCTGATCCAGCTCCTCGCCCGCATGCCGGGCCTCGGCCCGCGCTCGGCCCGGCGCGCGGCCCTGCAGCTCATCAAGAAGCGGGAAACCCTGCTCGCTCCCTTGGCCGACGCCATGCGGGTCGCCTCGGAGCGCATCGTCGTGTGCAGCGCCTGCGGCAACGTCGATACCGCCGAGCCCTGCACCATCTGCCGCGACGAGAGCCGCGACCCCTCGACCCTCGTAGTGGTGGAGGACGTCTCAGACCTCTGGGCTCTGGAGCGCTCGGGCGCGGTGACGGCCCGTTACCACGTGCTCGGCGGCGTACTGTCGGCGCTCGACGGCGTGCGGCCGGAGCACCTCAACCTCGACAGCCTCGTGGCGCGCGCCGGCGACCCGGCCATGCGCGAGATCATCCTAGCGCTGAACGCCACGGTCGACGGTCAGACCACGGCGCATTACGTCACCGAATCGCTGAAGGTCCATGGACTGAAGATCACCCGCCTCGCCCACGGTGTGCCGGTGGGCGGCGAACTCGACTACCTCGACGAGGGCACGCTGACGGCCGCCATCCGCAGCCGCACACCCTTCTGACGGGCGGACGCACGGGTCATTTGACCGCTCATCGGCACGACCTTATCTGCTGGGGATCGCGGCGCCGCGATCCCCACAGCCGAACCCCATCACGCCATGACCATCCGTCCGCTCGTCATCCTGCCCGACCCGATCCTGCGCAAGGTCTCCGAGCCCGTCGGCCCCGTGACGGACGAGATCCGCACCCTGGTCGCCGATATGCTGGAGACGATGTACGACGCTCCGGGCGTCGGCCTCGCGGCGATCCAGATCGGGGTGGCGAAGCGCGTCGTCACCATCGACACGTCGAAGGACGAGGACGACCGCCGGCCGCAGGTCTTTCTCGATCCCGAGATCGTCTGGGGCTCGGAGGAGAAGCGGGTCTACGATGAGGGCTGCCTCTCGATCCCGGATTATTATGGCGAGGTCGAACGGCCGGACCGGGTCCGCGTGCGGTTCCGCGGCCTCGATGGCGCGACGCAGGAGATCGAGACCGACGGCTTGCTCGCCACCTGCATCCAGCACGAGATCGACCACCTCGACGGCGTGCTGTTCATCGACCACCTGTCGAAGCTGAAGCGCGACCGGGTGGTGAAGAAGTTCGCCAAGGCGGCCAAGCGCGACGCCGCGTGATCCCACGTTAGGAAAAAGCCCGATGCGCGTCGTGTTCATGGGCACGCCGGATTTCGCCGTGCCGACGCTGGCACGCCTTCATGCTGACGGCCACACCCTCGTCGCCGTCTACACGCGCGCGCCGGCCAAAGCCGGGCGCGGCATGGCCCTGAAGGCATCCCCGGTCCACGTGATGGCCGAAGCCCTCGGCGTGCCCGTGCTGACGCCCACGACCCTGAAGAATGCGGAAGCCGTCGAGACCTTTCGGGCGCACGCGGCCGATGTCGCCGTGGTGGTGGCCTACGGGATGCTGCTGCCCCAGGCGATCCTCGACCTGCCGCGCCACGGCTGCCTCAATCTCCACGGCTCCCTGCTGCCGCGCTGGCGCGGCGCCGCTCCGATCCAGCGCGCCGTGATGGCGGGCGACGCGATGAGCGGCGTCGGCGTGATGCGGATGGAAGCCGGCCTCGACACCGGCCCGGTCGGCCTGGAGGCGCGCCTGCCGATCACGCACGGCATGAACGCCGGTGCCCTGCACGACGCGCTCATGCCGCTCGGCGCCGACCTGATGGCCCGCGCCCTCGCCGAACTGGAGCACGGCGCCCTCACGTTCACACCGCAGGCGACTGAGGGCGTCGTCTACGCCCACAAGATCACCAACGACGAGGCGCGCATCGACTGGACCCGCCCGGCCCCTGAGGTCGCCAACCACGTCAACGGACTGGCCCCCTTCCCAGGCGCCTTCTTCGAGGCCGATCTCGGCAAGGGTCCGGAGCGGGTGAAGGTGCTGGGCGCCCTCGCGACGGAGGCCAAGGGCGACCCCGGCACGATCCTCGACGAAGCCTGCACCCTTGCCTGCGGTACGGGCGCCGTCCGCCTCACGGCCCTGCGCCGCGCCGGCAAGGGCGGCGTCGCGACCGGGCCGGAGTTCATGCGGGGCGCCCGCTTGGTGCCCGGCTCGTCCCTCGGCGCCTGATGCCGCGCTACAAGCTCGTCATCGAGTACGACGGCACGCCGTTCTGCGGCTGGCAGCGCCAGACGGCGCAGCCCTCCGTGCAAGGCGCCATCGAGGCGGCGGTGAAACGCTTTTCCGGCGAGACCGCCGGCCTCACCTGCGCCGGCCGCACCGATACGGGGGTTCACGCCACGCATCAGGTAGCGCATCTCGACCTCACCAAGGCTTGGCGCACGGATGTGGTGCGCGACGCCCTGAACGCGCATCTGCGCCCGCATCCGGTCTCGATCCTGAGTGCCGAGCGCGTTGCCCCGGACTTCAACGCCCGCCATTCCGCGTTCCGCCGGCACTATCGCTACCGCATCCTCAACCGCCGCAGCCCGGCGGCCCTGACGCGCGGACAGGTCTGGCAGGTGCCGTGGCCCCTCGATGTCCCGCTGATGCAGGCCGCCGCGCGCCCGCTCCTGGGTTGCCACGACTTCACGGCCTTCCGGGCCGCCGAATGCCAGGCCAAGAGCCCGATCCGCACCCTGGAACAGCTCGACGTCGCGATGGTGAGCATGGGTCACTTCGACGAGATCGTGGTGGCGGCGTCGGCGCGCTCGTTCCTGCACCACCAGGTCCGGGGGCTCGTCGGCACCCTGGTGCTCGCAGGCTCCGGCAAGATCACGGCCGACGATGTCGCAGAGATCCTGGCGAGCCGGGACCGCAGTCGTTGCGGCCCTCTAGCCCCGTCGTGTGGCCTGACGCTGGTGGGGGTGGATTACCTAAATGAACCGCTGATTCACATTAAAGTTTAATCTGAGGTTGAATTTATACCCGGCTCTGCGTCCAAATGCGCAACCTCTCCGATCATCGTGAGGAGCTCGGGATTATCACCATGGAAACACCCCTGCGGGTCATCATCGTCGTTGCCTCCGCCTTCGCGGTCCTTTCACCCCTGATCTTCATTGCGATCCGAGAGGCCATCAAACGCCAGCGGCAGGAGACCATCAAGGATCTCGCCCTGGTTTTCGAGATCGCCGACCGGTCGAGCCCCTCCCTGATCCCATCCTTCGAATTTGTGAAGTACAAGTATTTCGTCGGCGCCAAGCGCCGCTCAGTGCCCGTCGTCACTCCGATGCAGCTTGGCACGGCAGTCCAAGACTTCCCGCGTCGGAAGGAAGACTACGCAACGCTCTCCTGGCTTATCGGCAGCATCCCGTTCAGCGTCCTGTCGGGGCTGGCGATGTTCTACGCTCTGTCGCTCCTCGTTTCGCTTTTGGCGCCTGCGGGAAGCGATGCGGCGGCGTTCCGCTGGCCGGGGGTGACTTACCCTACGCTCGACGGCATCGGGATGGTGTGGCTGCTTGGCCTGTGCGCAGCGTTCGCCGGCAGCTACATCACCGCCCTTCGCAATCTCTACCGAGCGATCAAGAACTTCGATCTCAGCCCCGGAACCCTCGTCGGTGAGACGATCCGGATGCTTTTGAGCGCGGTGCTCGCCCCGGTACTCGTCGTCGGCCTCTTCTGGATCGGCACTGAGGCGGTTCAAGCCCTGGTGACGAACGAGGCGACCCTGACCGCGCCATCCGTCATCGCGCTGGTGGTCGCCGCCAGCTTCATCGCGGGCGTGATGCCGGAGGTCGTCCTGCGGAGCATCATCCAGCGCGACAAACTACGGAACTTCAAGCGGGAGGAGGAGGTGTTCGAGGCGTTCAAGATCACGCCCGTGGAGATCATCGACGGCATCGACAGCGATATCCGCATCCGGCTCGAGGATTATCATATCCACTCCACGCAGAACCTCGCCGCGGCCAACCCGTTGATGCTGTTCGTGGAGACACCCTATGGGGTCTATCAGATCATGGACTGGGTCGCCCAGGCGCAACTCTGTTGCTCGGTCGGGCGTGATCGCGTGATCCGGTTATGGCCCCTGGGCGTTCGGACCCTGTTCGACCTCGAGCGCCTCGCCGCTTCGGGCGAGGGTGCGAGCGAAGCCCTTCTCCTCGAAGTCGGACGGGTCATCCTGGGCGAGGGACTGGTCCCGAGGGAGATTGCCGATTGGCTGGCTGCGGTGGCCATGGTCCGGGCCAGCATCGAATTGCGCCTCGACGATCCCCACGTCCAGCGCCTGCGGCAGATCTACATCGCCGTGGGCGATCGCCTGGGCGCGAGCAGCCGGCGGTTTCGGTCGAGCCGCGTCAACTATCGGTGCCGCTACCGGTCCGGACACGGCTGGCTCTGCCGAAGTCTCAAGCGCCGAGCCGCCTGACGCGAACGGTCAAGCCGACGGCGCCGCGGCGGCGAAATACGCCGCGAGCACCCGCGTGTAGATTGCGGTGAGCCGGTTCAGGTCGGCCACCGCCACGCACTCGTCGGTCTGATGCATGGTCTCGCCGACGAGGCCGAACTCGATGACTGGGCAGGCATCCTTGATGAAACGGGCATCCGAGGTGCCGCCCGTGGTCGAGAGCTTCGGCACTCGACCGGTCTCAGTCTCGATGGCGGCGGAGACGAGGCTGGTGAAGGCGTCGGGCTCCGTGAGGAAGGCGGGGGAATTCGAGGGCTGCAGGTCGAGACTGTAGCGTACGCTGTTCCCGGCCGCCCGCTCCAGGCGTGCACGGATTTCGGCGCCGAGGGTCTCGGCGGTCCAGCCCTCGTTGAAGCGGATGTTGAAGGTCGCCCGCGCCTCCGCCGGGATCACGTTCGTTGCCGGATTGCCGACATCGAGGGTGGTGAATTCGAGGTTCGACGCATCGAAATGCCGGGTGCCGCCGTCGAGGGGCTCGGCCAGGAGCGCATCCGCGAGGCGCAGCATGCCGGGGATGGGATTCTCGGCCCGGTGCGGATAGGCGACGTGGCCTTGGCGGCCATGGACCGTGAGCTTGCCGGTGAGGGAGCCACGCCGTCCGATCTTGATCATGTCGCCGAGACGTTCGGGGTTCGTCGGCTCGCCGAGCAGGCAGTGATCGAAGCGCTCGCCGCGCGCGCGCGCCCATTCGAGCAGCTTCACCGTGCCGTTGACGGCCGGGCCCTCCTCGTCGCCGGTGATGAGGAAACCGAGGGAGCCCGAGAAGCCCGGCCCGACCGCGTCGAGATAATCGAGGGCGGCGGCGAGCATGCAGGCGATGCCGCCCTTCATGTCGACGGCGCCGCGCCCGTAGAGGAGGCCGTCGGCCACCGTTCCGGCGAACGGCCCGTGGCGCCAGGCGGCGACATCGCCCGTCGGCACCACGTCGGTGTGGCCGGCAAACAGCAGATAGGGTGCGCCGGTGCCGATGCGGGCGTAGAGATTGTCGATATCGGGCGTGCCGGGTTCGGAGAAGCGCGGCCGGTGGACCGTGAAGCCGGCCGATTCCAGAACTTCGCCGAGCCAAGCGAGGGCGCCGCCCTCCTCCGGCGTCACCGAGGGGCAGCGGATCAGGGCCTGGGCCAATGTGAGCGGCGAACGGTCGAGGGAATCGGACACGGCCAGAATCTCGCGGGGTCTCGGCGACTATCGCCACGGCCATAGGCGCCCGCCGGTGCCCGCGCAAATCGCGGGGCTTCCGATGTGCCCTCGCGGGCGTTATCTCCCGGTCATGGCCCTGTCATCCGATGAAGTCGAACGCTACGCCCGTCACCTCGTCCTGCGCGAGGTCGGCGGCCCGGGACAGGCCCGCCTCAAGGCGGCGCGCATCCTCGTGGTGGGGGCCGGCGGCCTCGGCGCGCCCCTGATCCAGTACCTCGCGGCCGCCGGCATCGGCACCATCGGGATCGTCGACGACGACATCGTCTCCCTGTCGAACCTGCAGCGGCAGGTGATCCACGGCACGCCCGATATCGGCCGGCCGAAGGTCGAGAGCGCCACGGACGCCGTGGGTCGCCTCAACCCGCACGTCGCCATTGAGGCCCACCCCTTCCGGCTGACGGCAGAGAACGCGGTGGAACTTGTCGCGGACTACGATCTCGTCGCCGACGGCTCGGACAATTTCGCGACGCGCTACGCCGTCTCGGATGCGTGTTTCCACGGCAAGCGCCCCCTGGTGACGGCGGCGCTCGGGCAGTTCGACGGGTCGCTGACGACCATCCGGGCCCACGAGACCGGGGCGGACGGGCGGCCGAACCCGACCTATCGCTGCCTTTTCCCGAGCCCCCCGCCACCCGGCTCCGTGCCGGCCTGCGCCGAGGCAGGGGTGCTCGGGGCGCTCGCCGGCATCATGGGCTCGCTCATGGCCTTGGAGGTCATCCGCGCTGTGACGGATTTCGGCGAGCCCCTGGTCGGGCGCCTGCTCATGGTCGATGCCCGCTCGATGCGGTTCGAAACCCTGGGTTATGCCTGGGACGACGCGAACCCGCTCAGCGGCGCGGCGCGGTAAGCCGTCAGGCGGCCTTGTCGAGGCAGCACTTCTTGAACTTCTTGCCGCTGCCGCACGGGCACGGATCGTTGCGCCCGACATCCTTGTACGGATTGCGCACGGGCTGGCCGGCATCCTCGGCCGTCCAGGCGAGGTCCGCGACGGGATCGTCGATGGTGCCGTAGCGGCGCGGATCGAAGCGGGCGAGGTCGTCCGGCTTGGCCTCGGCTTGGCGCAAGGTGGTGCGGAACCACGGCGCGTCGCTGAATTCATCGGTGAGACGGCCATCCTTGCGCGCGGCTGCCGAGCGGGGCGCCAGGTCGCGAAACCCCAGCAACGCAATGGTCTCCTCCCAACCGACCCAGCCGATATCACCCTCCACGGCGACGCGCTTGTCGTCGAAGCGCACGAGGAGGTCGTGGGTCGCCTGACGGTCGACGTGGCCGGTCTGGGTCAGGAAGGTCAGGGCCGCGAGGGCCTCGTTACGGACGAAATCGTCGAGGGTGCTGTCGAGGATGAGGCGGTGCAGCGGCGCCACCTCCCCGTCGAAGACGCTGACGAGGATACGGGCCAGCGTCGTCGTCACCGCGTCGCCCAGCAGGGCGTCGAGGGTATCCCCGTCCTGATGCAGCAGACGCACCAGGGGGGCGAACACACGGGTGTCGCGGGCGGCCGCGAGGACGTGGAGACCGTAGAACAGCAGGTTGGCGTCGGCCTCCGACACCTCGGCACCGTCCGCAGGCCCGGCCAGCACGCGCAGCACCTCGTCGGCGATGGCCTCCGGTGTTTCGACCGCGCGCCGAAGTTCGGCGGCCGGCAGGTACTCGGCCGCCGAGAGGGCATCGACGAGGGCACGGTCGATCATGGCGAGGCTCCGTTCTTCCGGGGTTCAGGCGCGCAGGGTCGCGCCGGTCTTGCGGCCGACCTCGGCGATGATCTTGGCCGTCACCGCCTCGATCTCCGCGTCGGTCAGGGTGCGTTCGACGGGCTGGAGCCGAACGGCAATGGCCACCGACTTCGCCCCCTCGGGAACGCCGACGCCCTCGTAGATGTCGAACACGTCGATGCCGGCGATGAGCTTGCGCTCGGCCCCTTGCGCCGCCTTCACCACGTCGCCCGCCGCCACGTCGCGGGGCACCACGAAGGCGAAGTCGCGCGAGACCGGCTGGAAGTCGGAGAGGGCCAGGGCCGGCTTCACCTTGGTCGGGCGATACTTCGGCAACGGCACGCCATCGAGGGTGATTTCGAAGGCGACGATCTGGCCCTTGAGGTCCAGCGCCTTCATCACGCGCGGGTGGATCTCACCGAAATACCCCACGGGGTTCTTCGGCCCGAACTGGAGGGTACCCGAGCGGCCGGGATGCAGCCAGTTCGGCCCGCCGGCGACCACCTGCAGGCCACCCGTGGGAATGCCGAAGGCGGCGAGCAGCGCCAGGGCATCGGCCTTGGCGTCGAACGCATCCACGGGGGCAGCGGCGCCGTCCCAGTGGCGGCCACCGCCGAGATGGCCGGCGGTGGCACGGCGGATCGCCGTGGCGCGTGCGGTCTGACCTTCCGGCTGATCGTTCTCGAAGCACTGACCGACCTCGAACAGGGCGACGTCGGAGAGCCCCCGGTCGGCATTGCGCTGGGCGGCGCGCAGCAGGCCGGGCACGAGGCTCGGGCGCATATCGGAGAGGTCAGCCGCAATGGGATTGGCCAGCACCAGATCCGCCCGGCCGCCGCCGAACAGCACGGCGTCGTCATGCGGAATGAACGACCACGTCACGGCCTCGACGAGGCCGCGCGCGGCGAGTGCGCGCTTGGCGAGCCGCGTGCGCTTCTGGATCACCGTGAGCACGGACTTACCGACCTGGGCCTCGATGCGCGCAAGAGGTTTCGGCTCGATGCGATCGAGACCGGCGATGCGGATGATCTCCTCGACGAGATCGGCCTTGCCCTCGACGTCGGCGCGCCAGGACGGGGTGAGCACCTTCACCCGGTCGCCGCTGCCGGCGACGTGGAAGCCCAAGGCTTCCAGGGTCACCTTCATCTCGGCGCGCGACAGTTCGAGGCCGGCCAGGCGCCGGGTCTCGGTCCAGGGGAAATCGATGACCCGCTCGGTCTCGGGCGGCTCGCCGACGATCACGGGCTGGCTCGGGGTGCCGCCGCAGATCTCGAGGACGAGGCGGGTGGCGAGATCGAGGCCCGGCAGGGTGAAGGCCGGGTCGACGCCGCGCTCGAAGCGGTAGCGCGCATCGGTGATGATTCCGAGGCGCCGGCCGCTCTGGGCGATGTTCACCGGGTCCCACAGGGCGGATTCGATGAGGACATCGGTGGTGCCGGCGTCGCAACCGGACGCCTCCCCGCCGATGATGCCGCCGATGGATTCGACACCGTTGTCGTCGGCGATGACCACCGTGTCGTCCGTCAGCGCGTAGGTCTTGCCGTCGAGCGCCTTCAGGGCCTCGCCATCGCGGGCGCGGCGCACGGTGAGGCCGCCCGCCACCTTGGCGGCGTCGAAGACGTGCAGCGGCCGGCCCCGGTCGAACGTGAGATAGTTGGTGATGTCGACGAGGGCGTTGATCGGGCGCAGGCCGATGGCGCGCAGGCGGGCCTGCATCCAATCCGGCGAGGGGCCATTCGTGATGCCGCTCACGCGGCGCAGGGTGAAGTAGGGGCACAGGCCGCGGTCGGCCGGCTCGAAGTCGAGGGTGACGGGAACCGGGCAGGCCCCCTCCCCCCGTACGGGCGGCTGGGGCGTGTGCTTGAGGCCACCGAGGCCGGTGGCGGCGAGATCGCGGGCGATGCCGTGGATCGAGGTGCAGTCGGCGCGGTTCGGCGTCAGGTTGATCTCGATGATCGGATCGTCGAGGCCGGCATAGACCGCGTAGGTCTGCCCCGTGGGCGCGTCCTCCGGCAGATCGAGGATGCCGTCGTGGTCGTCTCCGAGGCCGAGTTCGGCGCCCGAGCACAGCATGCCCCGGCTCTCGACGCCGCGGATGGTGCCCACCGACAGGGTGATGGCCTTGCCGGGCACGTAGGTGCCGGGGGGGGCGAACACGGTCTTCATGCCGGCGCGCGCATTCGGCGCACCGCAGACCACCTGTACCGGCTCCCCGTCGCCCGCATCCACGGAGCAGACGCGCAGACGGTCGGCGTTGGGGTGCTGCTCGGCGATGAGCACGTGGGCGATCACGTAGGGTTTCAGGCTCGCGGCCTTGTCCTCGATGCCTTCGACCTCGAGCCCGATGCGCGTGAGCGTCTCGGAGATCGTGTCGAGGGAGGCCTCGGCATCGAGGTGATCCTTGAGCCAGGAGAGGGTGAATTTCATGACTTGCGTCCGTCGGCGCTCTCCGATCGGCCAGCGACTGGCGATCCGGCACCCATCAGGGTTGAGAAGAACGATCCGGGCAGCGCCCGGACCTTCGCGACATCACATCAGCCGGTCAGCCCGGCGACCAGGCTCGGGATATCCAGCGGCCGGAAACCGTAATGATCGAGCCAACGGACGTCCGCCTCGAAGAATGGGCGCAGGTCCGGCATGCCGTACTTGAGCATGGCGATACGATCGATGCCCATGCCGAAGGCGAAGCCCTGGACGCTGTCGGGGTCGAGGCCGCAATTGCGCAGGACGTTGGGATGGACCATCCCGCAGCCGAGGATCTCGAGCCAATCCGTGCCCTCGCCGAAGCGGATCTCGCCGCCTTTGCGCGAGCACTGGATGTCGACCTCGGCCGAGGGCTCGGTGAAGGGAAAGAACGACGGACGGAAGCGCATCTTCACGGCGTCGACCTCGAAGAAAGTCCGGCAGAACTCCTCCAGAACCCATTTGAGGTTGGCGATGTTGGCCGCCTTGTCGATGACGAGACCCTCGACCTGATGGAACATCGGCGTGTGGGTCTGGTCGGAATCGTGACGGTAGGTCCGTCCCGGGCAGATCACCCGGATCGGCGGCGCTTTCGACCGCATGGTGCGGATCTGCACCGGCGAGGTGTGGGTGCGCAGCACCTTGCGCTGGCCGTTGCGGTCGGGCGCAAGGAAGAAGGTGTCGTGCATCTCGCGCGCCGGGTGGCCGGGCGGGAAGTTGAGAGCCGTGAAGTTGTAGTCGTCGGTCTCGATGTCGGGCCCTTCGGCGACGGAGAACCCCATATCGGCGAAGATCGCCGCGATCTCGTCCATGACTTGGCTGATGGGATGAATGCGGCCGCGCGCCTCCGGCGCCTCGCGCACGGGCAGGGTCACGTCGATGCGCTCGGCGGCGAGGCGTGCGGTGAGCGCCGCTTCGCCGAGGGCTTCGCGACGAGCGCCCAACGCGCCCTGCACGCGATCGCGCAACCCGTTGATGAGGGGCCCGCGCGCCTTGCGCTCGTCGGGCGTCATGGCGCCCAGAGTCTTGAGCAGTTCGGAGACCGAGCCCTTCTTCCCCAGCGCCGCCACGCGTACGGCGTCGAGGGCGGCCTCATCGGACGCGGCGGCGACTTCTGCGAGGAGGTCACCTTCGAGGGTGTCGAGATCGGTCATCGGTTCAACTCACCGGCTGCGGCTCGACCACAGGATGGTCGGGCGATCATGGCGCGAGGGTTTTGCGGGTCGAGGCCGCCTTGGCAAGCCATCGCGCCCTGGAAAACCCGGCGCGCCCAGTAAAAACGAAAAGGCGCGGCGCCCGTGCGGGGCCGCGCCTTTTCCACAGAGTCCGACGCGAAGGCCGAACGAAGAAGGTTCAAGCCGCCTTGGCGACGTCCTGCAGGGAGGCCTTGGCCTTCTCGACCACGGCGGCGAAAGTGGCCGGCTCATGGATGGCGAGCTCGGACAGGGCCTTGCGGTCCACCTCGATGCCGGACTTGGACAGCGCGTTGATGAAGCGCGAATAGGTCAGGCCATGCTCACGGACGGCGGCGTTGAGACGCTGGATCCAGAGGGCGCGGAACGTGCGCTTCTTGTTCTTACGATCGCGGTAGGCATACTGCATGCCCTTCTCGACCGCCTGCTTGGCGATCCGGATCGTATTCTTGCGGCGACCGTAATAACCACGGGCGGCCTTGAGGACTTTCTTGTGCTTCGCGTGACTGGTCACGCCGCGCTTGACGCGGGCCATATGGAGTCTCCTGGATCAGAAAAAGCAGTTCGGCGGGTGAAAGAAGGCTTACCGGCTGTTCGGCAAAAAATACTTCTTCACGTTGGCGGCATCGCCCTCGAACAGGGTGGTGGTGCCGCGCAGGTTGCGGATCTGCTTCGTCGTCCGCTTGATCATCCCGTGGCGCTTACCGGCCTGGGCGTACATGACCTTGCCGGTGCCGGTGATCTTGAAGCGCTTCTTCGCGCCCGACTTGGTTTTCAGCTTGGGCATTTGGCTCTCCTGAACGCGCATGCACCCCGATCCGGGTTGGGATCGAAGGGATGCGCTCGGTTGATGCTTCTGATGGAGCAGCACGAACCGCCACGGCAGCCCGATCGGCCGGGCGGTTCAACGCGAGGCGGCGTATGACAGAAAAGCGACGCGGTTTCAATCCTGCGCGAGATCGTCAATCCTGCGCGAGGGCCAGGACCACATCGGTTTCCGTTACCGCCGCCATGGGCTTGGTGATCTTCACCGCACGGGTCGGCTGCCCCGGCGGCATGAGCAGGAGGATCGTCTCCGTGCCGGGGCAGGCCGGATCGGCGCAAACGATCTCGTTCACCTTGACGATTCCCGCCGCGTCGAAGCCCGCGGCCTGTCGTGCCCAGGCGAGGATCGCCGCGCGCACCGCCGCATCGGCCTGTGGCTGTTTCCGCCCGAACAGCGCCATGGGCGTCAGCCCGGAAGGGTGAGGAGGCCGGCGGCCCCGTCGCTGCAGCCGAAGCCCAGGCGGGCGCCGCGCGCGTCCCAGGCGAGGGCCGTGACGCCACTGCCCTTCACGGCCGGGCGCACCAACAGTTCGGACCCGTCGGCGAAACGCACGAGCAGGATGCAGCCGTCCTCGTACCCGATGGCGAGCACCAGGGCTTTGGGATGGAACGCCACCCGCGAGACCCGCGCCGGGCGCACGCCGCACTCGCGCGGGGCCTTGCCGGTGGGGCCTTCCTTCGAGTCGAACGGCCAGATGATGGCGGCTTCCGCGCCCCCGGTGGCGAGCCAGTCGCCATCGCCCGACCAGGCCATGGAGCGGACCTTGCCGGGATAGCCCGACATCCGCATGTGGCCGCGGTCGGGCTGGAGACGCCAGCCGTGCAGGGCGTTCTCCTGCATGGTGGTGACGACGAAGCGGCCGTCCGGCGACCAGGTCACGTCGATGTGCGAGCCCTTCCACTCGACGAAGTCGGGCGCGGTCTCGAGGTTCGGGTACCACAGGGTGGCGCCGTTGTAGTGCGAGACGGCCAGGCGGTAGCCCTTCGGCGCGAAGGCGAGGCCGCGCGCGGTGGATGGGGCGGCGAACACCTTCTCGCGGCCCTTGGCGTCGCGGGCCACGACGTTTCGTCCGGCGGCGTACGCGATGGCGCCGTCGGGATGGAGCGCCAGGGCGTCGATCCAGGCCCCGCCCTTGGCGACGGCCACCTCGACGACATCGCCCTCGGGCGATGTCGCCACCACGCGGCCGTCATCGCCCCCGGTCACGATCCGGCGTCCGTCACCGGCGGCGACCAGGATGGCGCCGTCCGGGTGCGATTCGATCCGGCGGACCTCGCCGCGGCCGGCCAGCAGCACGGCGCCGTCGCCCAGCGCCAGGGCCAGGGTGTCCTTCAACCACACGGCCGCGGTGACGTGGGCCCCGGCCGCGATGGGCGTGACGTGGTCGAGGAGGGAAGGTGCAGTCTCGGCCATCCGGCGGGGATCTCTCGTCACTCGGTTGCGATAGGCGCGCGGAGCCCGAGCCTCACAGGGCGGGTGCGCCGGAGACCGCACGCCGCGCCGTCAGGATCGTGGCGACGACGGCCAGGATGCCGGCGATGCCGGCAGGGATGGCGAGGGCATACAACGCCAAACGGCCGTAGGCGACCGTTCCGGCGAGGGATCCGACGAGAAGCGCGAGCCAGACCACCCCATCGCCGACCCAGGCGTAACGGGCGCCGCGCCGGGCGAGCGCCAAAGCGAGCTTCTGGCCGAAGCTGAACAGCGCGCCGGTGACGAAAGTGGTCCCGGCGCGAAAGCCCTGGACGTGGGACAGGACCGCGTTCTGCGCCCCCATGGCAAGCGCCAGCATCAGGGAGGCGAGGCCCGAATCCGGGGCGGCGACGGCAGCCTCGAAGGCAGCTGCGACGATTGCGGCCTCGAAGCCGAGGATCACCGGCGTGCTCCAGCGTGCGGGCGTCAGGGCCGAGAGGGCGCCGCCGCAGACTCCGCCGAGGAGAAAAGCGAGGATGAGCAGGGCCGGCAGCCAGGCGAGGTGGGGCTGGCCGTGTCCGAGGGCGACGGCGAACTGGGTCGTGTTGCCGCTCATGAACGAGGTGTAGAGGCCACCGAGCCGAATGAAGCCGAGGGCGTCGACGTAGCCGGCCAGCGCCGTGAGGATCAGGCCGAAGCCGAGATGCCAGGGGCGGGTCACAGGCGCTGCCCCTTCGCGTTCACCACCGGGCCGGCAGGGTTAAAGCTTTGCTCACCAAGTCCGCGCAATTGGAGTGAACGCACTCGAACATCGCGCCGCTGCGGTCCGTTGGTTGGGTGATCCGGTACGGGACCATGCGTCCCCCGCCGGGTGAGTAGGAGTTGCGTCATGATCCCATTCGCCTGCGCCGCCCTCGCCCTGCCCAGCTTCACCCCGTCCGTCTTCGGCTCCTGCGGGATCGCCGAGACCGTGCTCATCGTCGAGGACGAGATCATGGTCTGCGAGCTTGCCGCCGAGGCGCTTCTGGAGGAAGGCTATCGCGTTCTCACCGCGTCCGATGCGGATGAAGCGGAGGGCATCCTGGCCCGTGAGCGGGTCGATCTGCTCTTCACCGATATCGATCTGGCCCGCAACACGAACGGTCTCGCCCTGGCTCAGCGTGCCCGCCGGGTTCGCCCCGACCTGCCCGTCGTCTACACCTCGGGCGGACGCGGCCATCTTGCCCACGGCGACGCCGTGACGGACTCGGTGTTCGTACCGAAGCCCTATCGCCTCAGCGCCCTCGTGGCCCTGGCCAACGACATCCTGCGCTCACCCGCCCACCACGCCTGAGCGCCAGCCCCCGGACCCCCCGATGCGCACCATCCTCACCACCCTCGCCTTCGTGATCGCCTCCACGGGCGTCGCTTCCGCCTGCGACGTGAAGGCAGCCAAGCTCGAAGAGGCCATCGCGGCGAAGAGCCAGCTGCGCGAGGCGGCCAACAAGCAGACCGTGCGCGATCTTCGTACCCTGCGCGACGCCGCCATCGTGCTCGAGACCTACCAGTACGGTCCCGAGTGCGAACGCCTCGTCGCGATCGTCAAGGCGCTCGCGGCCAATCCCGCAAAGGCAATCGAGCGCGGCGGCGACACCGACGAGGAGAAGGCCGAGGAGGTTCTGGAAACCCGCGAGCCGAAGGCCCCCCCGGCCGAGGCCGCGCCGGCCGCGCCGAAGGCGAACTGACGACCCGATATCCAGGCCGGCCCACCCCTGGGGGTGCGGTCGGCTTCCCATGCCCCGGGCGCCGCGTTAGGACCGCGGCGCCCGCTCGCGCGTACCGCCATCCACTGAAGCGGATGCCGCGTTGAGGGGGCGACCGCGTATCCAGGGGCAGCGTATCGGCATGGCGACGGACATCCTCACCCGCGAGGCGGGCATCGCACATGCCGCCCATCGACTGCCTTCGGTGATCGTCGACGACTACAACAGCGAATTGAAGGCCGACGACGGGTTCGTCGGCGACAAGGTCTCGAAGAAGGCGTTTCGCGAGATCCTGGAAACGTGGCGGGAAACCCTGCGCAAGGCCGGCCCCGATCCTTTCGGCGACAAGCCCAGTGCCGACCTCAGCAAGAAGGCGCTCGATCGGGCGCTGGACGGCAGCGATCCCTTGAGCTCCGGCCTGATCTTCAGCGCCATCGAGGAGTTCGCCCAGGAACTCGCGCGTGTGGTGCGCCGCTTCCTGCGTCAGAAGGGCTGGCGTGACACGGAGAGCATCGTGGTCGGGGGCGGCTTCAGCGACAGCCGCGTCGGGCACCTCGCCATCGCCCGGGCCGGTGTGCTCCTGCGGGCCGCCGGCCTCGATCTAACCCTGGAGCCGATCCGCCACCACCCCGACGAAGCCGGCCTCATCGGGTCGGTCCACCTCGCACCGGCCTGGATCTTCGCCGGATACGACAGCCTGCTCGCCGTCGATATCGGCGGCACCAACATCCGCGCCGGGGTCGTCGCGACGAACCTCCGCAAGGCGCCCGACCTGTCCCGGAGCGCGGTCTGGCGCTCCGAGATCTGGCGTCACCGCGACGAGGATCCGGCACCGACCCGCGACGCCGCCGTGGATCGGCTCATCGGGATGCTCAACGACCTGATCCGGCGAGCGGGCCGGGCCAATCTCACGTTGGCGCCCTTCATCGGCATCGGCTGCCCCGGCGTTATCGAAGCGGATGGCACCATCGACCGCGGTGGACAGAACCTGCCCGGCAACTGGGAGAGCGACCGCTTCAACCTCGCCGAGCGCCTCGTCGCGGCGATCCCGCGGATCGGCGACCACGCCACCATGGTGGTGATGCACAACGATGCCGTCGTGCAGGGCCTGAGCGAGGTGCCGTACCGACAGGAGGTGACCCGCTGGGGCATCCTCACCATCGGCACCGGCCTGGGCAACGCTCGCTTCACCAACCGGAACGCCGACGATGCGGCTGCCTGAGAGATAGGCCTGAGAAGCTGGCTCTGGCAAAGCGAACACTGGGATCCGGCCCAACCAAACCGGGGCCAGTAACCGGTCCTATATCCCTGGCACCCTCGCCTTAACGGCTCCGCCCCGTACGGGCGAGCTTCTGCGCGATCCGCTCGCGCAATTCCTCGGGTAGCTCGATGTCCACGAGGCGCCAGGTCCAGCCGCGCAGGCGCAGGCGCAGGCGAAATCGGCGATCCCGCGTCGCGTCGGGCGGGACCGGAATCACCACCGTGCGAAAGCCGCGCATCTCCGAGGACAGGTAGAACGGGACGAGCCGGCGGAAGCCCTCGGCATGCAGCCCGGGCTTGCGCAGGTCGGCGGGTGTGTCTCCTTGGCGGGGCTCCGGAGGGCCGAGGTCGATGGATTGGGGCCAGCCGTCGTCGAGGAGGTCGACCACGGTTTGAGGCGTCACAAGGGATTCGGCGATGGGGATTGCGAGGGCCACCAGGGCATCGGTCACGCGCTGGCGCTCGCGCGGTTCCGCACCGCCCGTTTCGCCACGGGCCTGCGCGGCGGCGGCGGCCTGTCGGATCACCGACAGCCGCAGGGTGCGGAAGTTCACGTGGCGCTCGATATAGGCCACGTCATGCGCCTGCACGGCACGGGCGAGGTCGTAGAGCGCCCAGAACGGCGTCAGGGTGAACACGAACCAGCACAGTGCCAGTACAACGGGGATCGACCACCAGCGCATCGGTGGGCAGCCTTACCGGCGAGCCGGGAGAGTGCTGGAGCTCACGCCGGAACGCACCAGTCGGTCAAACCACCGAACGCCGCGACCACACCCTCGTAGATGGGCCGTTTGAACGGTACGATGACGTCCGGCAATCCAGCCATGGGTTGCCACCGCCAAGCATCGAACTCGGACGCGTGGGCACCCCCACCGGGTGACGCGACATCGATCTCGCTGTCGTCGCCGAGGAAACCGAAGGCGAACCACCTCTGCGTCTGCCCGCGATAACGCCCCTTCCAGGCCTGCTTCATCACCGCTGGCGGAAGATCGTAGGTCAGCCAGTCGGGCGCTTCGGCCAGCAGCCGGACGGAGCCGGGTGCGACGTTGGTTTCCTCGTAGAGTTCACGCAAGGCCGCATCCTTTGGGGCCTCGCCGGGGTCGATCCCGCCCTGCGGCATCTGCCAGGCACGGCCATCGGCAACGTGTTCCGGACCGGCATCGGCGCGGCGACGACCGATGAATACGAGACCGGTGCGTGCGATCAACGTGATCCCGACGCAGGGGCGGTACGGCAATCCGGCGCCGTCGTCGTTCGGGAGGGCTGTCATCGGCGCGACCATAGGGCACCCCATCCCCGCGCCGCAACGCACGATGGCGGCACGATGCGAAGAATCGTATCGGCCCGACACTCAGGGCGCGGCGCTGCTGAGGCGGGCGCTCCCCGAAGCCGCACGCAGGGCGACGCTCACGGGCACGAGCCGCACGCCGCGTGCTTCGAGGTCCTTCGACCAACGCGCGATCCGATCGATGGTCATCGGCATCGCGGTGGCGGACACCAGGACGAAGCCCTTGGCACGGGCCTGCGCTTCGGCCCGCGCGAGTTCCCGATCGATGGCCTCGGGCCGGGGCAGGGCGTCGAGGACGAACTCGGCCCGTGCCACAGGAACCTTCGCCTTGGCACCGAGGGTGGTGGCGATGGAACGCGGCGAGGTGCCGTCGTCGACGTAGCCGAGACCGCGCGCGGCGATCTCGCGCAGCACCGGCTCGAAGGCGGCGGCATCGCTCGTCAGCTTGGCGCCCATGTAGTTGACGATGCCGACGAAGCCTTGGAAGCGGCTCATGGCCCAGGCGAGCCGGTCGAGGTTCTCCGGCGGACGCGCGGTCGTGAGCAGGGTCTGTGGCCCCGGATCGCTGTCGGGATAATCGAACGGCTCCATGGGTGCCTGAAGAAGCACCTCGTGGCCGGCTTCCCGGGCGCGCGCCACGGTCCGTTCGAGGTCGCCGCCGTAGGGGGCGAAGGCGAAGCTGACCTCCGGCGGCAGCCGGGAGATGGCACTGGCGGTGGCGGCCTGCCCGATGCCGAGCCCCGACACCAGGATGGCGATGCGTGGGCCGGTGGTCCCGGGATCGGGCCGGGCATAAACGTCGAGGGGGCGGGTTCGCCCTTCGCCGAGGCGCGGCACGCTGCCGTGGCGTCCGCGCTCGACGAGGCGCGGGTCGGGGGCGGACGCGAGCTTGACCGGTGCCGCATCGGGAACACGGATCACCACGGCGTCGCTCGGCGCATTGCCGCCGCCCGCGCGCACCACGGTGACACCGGAGGCGGTCTCGACGGCATCGGCCGAGCGCTGGGCTGCGACCGGTTTCTCGGGCACCGGGACCGCAGCGGTCGACACGGGCGGCGGGTCGCGCAGGGCGATGGTGGCGACGGCCACCGGCTCGCCTCCCTGCGGATCGCCGACGGCGCCGAGGATGCTCAGGCCACCGACGAGGCCGAGGACGAGGCCCCCTGTCACCATCCGTGGGGTCAGGTACGTGGCGTTGAGGCTGCGAAGGCGCTCCCGTGGGGTTCGCTTGGCGCCGAGAGGCCGGGTCAGGATGTCGTCGGAGGCCACGCTCAGCCGCTTCCCTCAGGGTCGGGACGAGAACGGCAACCGCCTCCCGGAACGAAAGCGGCCCCCGATATCGGTTCTGAACCGACATTGGGGGCCGCCATGGTTAACGCTTCCCTAAAGAGCGACCGTGTGCCGGCTCAGTTCGGAACCGTCGTCTTGGTGTTGGACGCACCCTTCTGGATGCCGCGCAGGTAGTCGAAGGCGGCCGTGAGCTGCTTGTCCTTGGCCGGGTCGGGCGGAACGTAGGCGGAGGATCCACCGCGCTCCTCGACGTCCTTCTGCTTGAGGTGGCCCTTCAGGCCGGCCTCGCCCTTGGTCTCGTCCTTGCCCTTGAGCTCGTCCGGCACCTCCTGCAGCACCTCCTGATCCGGCTCGATGCCCTTGGCCTGGATCGAGCGACCCGACGGGGTGTAGTAGCGTGCCGTGGTCAGGCGCAGGGCGCCGCTGCCGCCGAGCGGAATGATCGACTGCACCGAGCCCTTGCCGAACGAGCGGGTGCCGAGCACCGTCGCGCGCTTATGATCCTGCAGGGCGCCGGCCACGATCTCGGAGGCCGAGGCCGAGCCGCCGTTGACCAGTACGACGATGGGCTTGCCCTTGGTCAGATCACCGGATTTCGCCGAGAAGCGCTGCGTCTCGTCGGGATTGCGGCCGCGGGTCGAGACGATCTCGCCGCGATCGAGGAACGCGTCGGAGACCATCACGGCCTGATCGAGGAGGCCACCCGGGTTGTTGCGCAGATCGAGGACGTAGCCCTTGAGCTTGTCGGCGCCGATCTCGCCGTTGAGCTTGTCGATGGCCGACCGCAGCCCGTCGAAGGTCTGTTCGTTGAACTGGGTCAGGCGGATGTAGCCGACGTCGCCGCCCTCGGCGCGCGAGCGCACGGGCTTGATCTTGATCACGTCGCGGTTGAGCACGACCTCGATGGGGTCCTTCGACTCCTTGCGGCTGATCTTGAGCTTGACCGGCGAGTTCACCGGGCCACGCATCTTGTCCACGGCCTGATTCAGGGTGAGTCCCTGGACCTGATCCTCGTCGATCTGGGTGATCACGTCATTGGAAAGGATGCCGGCCTTCGACGCGGGCGTATCGTCGATGGGGGTGACGACCTTGATCAGACCGTCTTCCATGGTGACCTCGATACCGAGACCACCGAACTCGCCGCGGGTCTGCACCTGCATGTCGCGGAAGCTCTTCGAGTCCATGTAGCTCGAATGCGGATCGAGCGACGTGAGCATGCCGTTCACCGCCGCCTCGATGATCTTGGCCTCGTCGGGCTTCTCGACGTAGTCGGTGCGGACCTTCTCGAATACGTCGCCGAACAGACTCAGTTGGCGATAGGTCTCGGCCGAGGCCGCCACGGCGCTGGTCCCCGACAGCAGGCGGGTCTGGGTCGCGACCATGGAGGACCCGACGCCGATGAACGCGCCGAGGAGAACGAGGGAAACCTTGCGCATTATCCGCGAACCTTCTCGCTGGGGCTTTTGGCCCACCAAGGCTCCGGATCGATGGAGCCGCCGTCTTTTCTGAACTCGACGTATAACACCGGATCGCCGCTGGCCGGGGTCGTACCCGCGCCGCCCTCGCCCATGGCCGCCACGGGCTCGCCCGCCAGGACGAACTGGCCGACCTCGACGTCGATCTGATCCATCCCCGCCAGCAGTAGATAGTAGCCATCGCCGGCATTGATGATCAAGAGTCGGCCATACGACCGAAACTGGCCGGCGAAGGAGACCCAGCCATCGGCCGGTGACGAAACCACGGCTTTGGGTCGGGTGGTGAGCGAAATGCCGCGGGTAGTGGTACCATTGCCGTCGGGCTGGTTGAAGCCGCGCGTCAGTACTCCGCTCACCGGTCGAGGCAGATCGCCGCGCGTGTCCGCGAACCGAACCTTGGGCGCGAGGCGCGCCGGGTCGCGGATACCGGCGGCGGCGAAGCGCTCCTGCGTGGCGCGCGCCTCCCGGGTCTCGGCCGCACGCGCCTCGTCCGCCGCACGGCGTGCCGAGGCCACCTCGCCTTCCATCCGCTCCAGAAGTTCCTTGAGGGTGCGGGCCTGGAGGCCGAGTTCGGCGGTGCGTGAGCGTTCGGTCGCCAAGCCGCTCTCCACCTCGGCCAGCCGCGCCTTTCGGGCAGCCATGAGGCCGTTGAGGCGCTGCTGCTCCCGCGCCCATCCGGCGAGATCGTTCTTCAAACCCTCGCGATCGGCGGCGATGAGACCTTTCAGGCGCACGAGTTCGGTGAGGTCGGCCGCCAAGGTCTCGGCTTCGCCGCGCAGTTCGGGCACCACGGCACCGAGCAGCATCGAAGTTCGGATAACGGCGAGCACGTCCTCGGGACGCACCAGCACCGCGGGAGGCGGCCGACGACCCATGCGCTGGAGGGCTGCGAGGATCTCGGCGATGACGCCGCGCCGCCCGTCCAGCGACCGGCGGATGGCCGCCTCGGAGGCCCCAAGGGTCTTGAGACGCTCTTCCAACCGGGTCATCCGGTCTTCCGTCGCCTGAGCCTGACGGGTCGCATCCAGGAGGGCCGTATTGAATTTGGCCCGGTCGCCGCCGATGGATGTGATTTCGGCCTCGAGTTGCGCACGCGTCCCCGTCGAGGCCGCGAGTGCCTCCTCGATGCGCTTCAAGTTCTCGGCACGTCGGTTCTTTTCCTCGACGGCTTTCTGAACCGCATCCGGTTCGGCTGCCGGTGACTTGGCGCTTGGGTCTTTCGGAGTCATTTCCCTGGCAGACTCTTGCCTGGCAGATTCCTGCGCTGCGGCCGGCGTGGTCACGACGAGGCCGGTCAGGGCGAGCGCGCACATGCTGCGCCCTCCCCTCCGTGCCGCCATCCATGGCCTGGCCGCCGTCATCGTTCGTCGAGGTTTCCGCGATGATAGGGATGGCCGGCGAGGATCGTCAGCGCTCGATACACCTGCTCCAAGGCCAGCACGCGCACAAGGCCATGCGGCAACGTCGCCGCGCCGAAGGACAGGGTGAGATCGGCTCGCGCTCGTACCGCCGGATCGAGTCCGTCGGCTCCGCCGATGGCGATGGCGAGGCTCGGACGCGCGGCGTCGCGCCAGGCCGCCACGCGATCGGCGAAGGTTTCACTGGTGAGATCGGCGCGTCCGCGTTCGTCGTAGACGACGAGGGCGGCTCCCTGCGCGTGCGCGAGGATGGCCGTGCCCTCCTCCGCACAACGATCCTGAGGCCGACGTGCACGGCTCTCGGGAATCTCGACCGTATCGCAGGCTGGAAAGCCGAGACTGCGGCCGAGTTGGGCCGCCCGTTCGCGGTAGCGTGCCGCGAGGTCGCGCTCCGGACCGGCCTTCAGGCGCCCGACCGCCGCGATGAGGAGCCGCATGGAGTCGACGACCCGCGGTCGCTTACTCGGCCAGGGCGTTGCTGGGCAGGTCGACGGCGGGACGGTCGGCGCCCCACATCTTCTCGAGATTGTAGAAGCCGCGCACTTCCGGGCGGAAGATGTGGACGATGATGTCGCCTGCATCGATCAGCACCCAGTCGCAGGCCGGCATGCCCTCGACCCGGGCGGAGCCGAGACCCTTGGCCTTCATGTCCTGGAGGATGCGGTCAGCGATGGCACCGACATGGCGCTGCGAGCGACCCGAAGTGATGATCATGGTGTCGGCGAGCGACGTCCGACCCATCAGATCGATCTCGATGGTCTCCTCCGCCTTCATGTCCTCCAGACAATCGAGGGCGAGCGCTCTGAGGTCGCCGATCTTGCGGTCGGCAACGTCGTCGGAACCTGGGGCTCCCTGGTGGACCGCGTCGTTCAGCGTCTCAGTTCCTGCAATGGCCATCGTCATGCGGGGATCGTACCCTGAATGGGCGCGACATGGAACGTTCCCGTTGCGTCTTCGCGCAATCCATCTTTCCGCCCCCCGGTTCGCAGGGCCGTGGAGGACAGATGAGAGCGTGGACCGTGCAGGAAGACCCAGGCCGGTGGGTCGAGATCGGCGAGCACACGGGCATCCGCCTCGTCGATCCGCCAACGGCCGAGGGCTTGCGCACCCCGCGCAACCGGCCCCTTGAGAGTGAACCCGGGCCGGTCGATGATGGCGATGGGCATGGTTTCGGCGATCGCACGGAATCCCTGCCAGCGATGAAATGTCGCGAGGCTGTCGGCTCCCATGATCCAGACGAATCGCACGGCCGGATGGCGGTCCGTGAGGTAGCGAAGGCTTTGCCGAGTGTAGCGAGCACCGATGAGGCTCTCGAAAGCCGTCACCACGATGCGGGGATGGGCAGCGATAGCCTGAGCGGCCGAGACGCGCGCGTCGATGGAACCGAGATCGGCCCGGTCCTTCAGGGGATTGCCCGGCGTGACCATCCACCAGACGCGGTCGAGGCCCAGGCGCCGCAGGGCGACGCGGCTGACATGCCGATGCCCGAGATGAGCCGGGTTGAACGAACCGCCGTAGAGGCCGATCCGGAGGCCGGGGCAGGCCGGCGGAAGCCGAACGGGTCCCGACACGTCAAGTCGCATCGGAAGCCGCGTGTGATGGCGGAACGAAGCGAACCGTCAAGGACGCGTCTGCCCACTCCCGTGGACGCGGTACTTGAAGGTGGTGAGTTGCTCCACGCCGACGGGGCCGCGCGCATGCATCCGGCCCGTTGCGATACCGATCTCGGCCCCGAAGCCGAACTCCCCGCCATCGGCGAACTGGGTCGAGGCGTTGTGGACGACGATGGCGGAATCGACCTCGGCGAGGAAGCGCGTCGCCTCGGCGCGGTCGGCGGTCACGATGGAATCGGTGTGGTGCGATCCGTAGGTTTCGATATGGGTGATCGCCGCGTCGAGACCATCGACCACTCGGACGGCGATGATGGCATCGAGGTACTCCGTACGCCAGTCCGCCTCCGCGGCCGGCGTCACACGGGCATCGACCGCCTGCACGTCCGTATCGCCACGCACGGCGCACCCTGCCTCGATGAGAGCCGTGACGAGGGGAGCCAGATGCGTGCTGGCGCAGGCGCGATCCACCAGGAGGGTCTCGGCGGCGCCGCAGATACCCGTACGGCGCATCTTGCTGTTGAGGGCGATGGTACGGGCCATGTCGAGATCGGCGCCGGCGGCGACGTAGACGTGACAGATACCATCGAGGTGCGCGAAGACCGGCACCCGCGCCTCGGCATGGACACGTTCCACCAGACCGCGCCCGCCCCGGGGCACGATCACGTCGATGCAGCCGTCGAGGCCGGACAGCATGGCGCCAACGGCAGCGCGATCACGGGTCGGTACGATCTGGATCGCGTCCGCCGGCAGTCCGGACGCTTCCAGACCGGCCCGCATGGCCCGCGCGATGGCCATGGCCGTGCGATGACTGTCGGACCCGGCGCGCAGGATGGCGGCATTGCCGGCCTTGAGGCACAGCGCGCCGGCATCGGCGGTGACGTTGGGGCGGCTCTCGAAGATCACGCCGATGACGCCCAGCGGCACGGCGATGCGCTCGATCAGCAGGCCATTGGGACGCTCGAACGCAGCGACCTGACGCCCGACGGGATCGGGCAAGGCACCGATCTTCTCGACGGCGTCGGCGATGGCGCTCAGGCGCGTGGGATCGAGGGTGAGCCGGTCGATGAGCGCCTGAGTCTGGCCGGCGGCGCGGGCCGCTTCCACGTCCCGGGCGTTTTCTGTCAGGATCTCGGACTGTGCCCCCCGCAAGCGCTCGGCGATGGTGCGAAGCGCGATATCCTTGATCTGGGCCGGTGCCAGCGCGATGCCACGCGCGGCGGCTCGCGCGCGCTGGCCGATGGCATGCATCTCGGCGGTCAGATCGGGAGCTTGAAAATCGGTACGCAGGTTCAGAACGGGCACGGCCTTCATCCTCGCGGGCCGTCGCGCGATCCGGCGCGCCCGCCTGTTGTCCCGCCCGTCATCGCATGCCGGATACTGGGGAAACAAGCGTAACGCATGACAACCCGGCTATTCGCCCACCATGGCGAGGTCGTCGCGATGCACCATTTCGGCGCGGCCGGGATGAGTCAGCAGATCGGCGATCTCGCGGCTCGGGCGGCCGATGATCCGCACGGCCTGATCGCTGTCGTAGGCCACCAAGCCACGCCCGAGGGTCCGCCCGGCGGCATCGCGGATCACCACGGCGTCGCCGCGTCCGAATCCGCCGTGAATCCCGGTGACGCCCACCGGCAGCAGGCTGGCTCCCCCCTGAAGCGCGCGGGCGGCACCGTCATCGACGATGAGGATGCCGCGCGGCTCGAGGGACCCGGCGATCCAGGCCTTGCGCGCGGCGATCGGGTTGGAGCCCGACAGGAACCAGCTGCAACGCCCCCCCTTCAGGATGGTGCGCAGGGGGTTCTTCTCGCGACCGTCGGCGATGACCATGTGGGTGCCGCCGCTGGCGGCGATCTTCGCGGCTTCGACCTTGGTGCGCATCCCGCCGCGCGACAGATCCGAGGCCGGACCGCCGGCCATGGCCTCGATCTCGGGGGTGATGCGCTCGATCACCGGAAGATGGCGAGCGAGCGGGTCGGTGTGAGGCGGCGCCGTATAGAGGCCGTCGATATCGGAGAAGAGCACCAGGACGTCGGCACCGATCATGGTGGCGACACGGGCGGCGAGCCGGTCGTTGTCGCCGTAGCGGATCTCGCTGGTGGCCACGGTGTCGTTCTCGTTCACCACCGGCACGGCGCGCACTTCGAGCAGCTTGAGCACGGTGGCGCGGGCGTTGAGGTAGCGTCGGCGCTCCTCGGTGTCCTGCGGCGTCACCAGGATCTGGCCGGCCGCGATCCCGTGGTGGCCGAGCGCCTCCGACCAGTGCCGGGCGAGCGCGATCTGTCCCACGGCCGCCGCCGCCTGGCTCTCCTCCAGCCGCAGGGTACCGGGCGGATATCCAAGCACCGTACGCCCGAGGGCGATGGCGCCCGAGGAGACGACGAGGACGTCGGCTCCCTGCGCGTGCAGGTCGGCGATGTCCTCGGCCAGAGCCGCGAGCCAGGCATGGCGCAGACGTCCGCGCGCGCGGTCCACGAGGAGTGCCGAACCGACCTTGATGACGATCCGGCGGAAGTCCTGGAGGTTGGGCGTCGATGCACGCGGCGAAGTCACCGCCGCGTCACTCACGGCTGCCACGCATCGGCCGGCTGCGCCTCCGCCTCGGCGCGCTTGGCCTCCGCGATGGAGCGGGTGATCGCCCGCAGCGCGTCCTGAACGCCGAGCCCCGTCGCCGACGACAGGATCAGCGGCTTCTTCCCCGAGGCGCGCTTGAGCCGGGCGACCTGCTCCTTGAGCGTGTCGGGATCGACCACGTCGGCCTTCGATAGGGCGACGATCTCGGGCTTGTCGGTCAGGCCGCCGCCATAGGCCTCGAGTTCCTTGCGGACGAGCTTGTAGGTCTTGCCCGCATGCTCGTTGGTGGCCTCGACGAGGTGCAGGAGCACGCGGCAGCGCTCGACATGGGCGAGGAACCGGTCGCCGAGGCCGACGCCGTCGTGTGCGCCCTCGATGAGACCGGGAATATCCGCGAGAACAAATTCCCGCTCGTCCGAGCGGACGACGCCGAGGCCGGGGTGCAGGGTGGTGAAGGGGTAATCGGCGATCTTCGGCTTGGCCGCCGTCACGGTGGCGAGGAACGTCGATTTACCGGCATTCGGCAGGCCGACCAAGCCCGCATCGGCGATGAGCTTCAGGCGCAGCCAGACCCATTGCTCGTGGCCCTCGAGGCCCGGGTTGGCATGCTTGGGGGCACGGTTCGTCGAGGTGGTGAAATAGGCGTTTCCGAAGCCGCCGTTGCCTCCCTTGGCCAAGCGTACCCGCTGGCCGATATGGGTCATGTCGGCGATCAGGGTCTCGCCGTCCTCGGCGATGATCTCAGTCCCGGCCGGCACCTTGAGCACCACGTCGGCGCCGTTGGCCCCGTGGCGGTTCGAGCCCATGCCGTGCTCGCCCTTCTTGGCCTTGAAATGCTGCTGGTATCGGTAGTCGATCAGGGTGTTGAGACCGTCGACGCACTCGACCCAGACGTCGCCACCGCGGCCGCCGTCGCCGCCGTTGGGACCGCCGAATTCGATGAACTTTTCACGCCGGAAGGCCACGCATCCGGCACCACCGTCGCCGGAGCGCACGTAGACCTTGGCTTCGTCGAGGAATTTCACGGTACTGCTCGTCTCACTTCATTCGTCTCGGACACGCGAAGCGGTCTCGCGGGTCGGCTCCGGCGGGATGCCGGTATCGGCGTCAGGCGCCGCCGCGACGGCATTTCCCGTCGAGGTTCAGGTACTGGATACTCCGAAGTCCGGCTTCGAACCACGTCCCGGCGGACGTGGTGCCCTCGTATCCGTAAAGGAGGATGCGGATGGCATCGTCGGGCGAAACCAGATTCGGCGGGTCTCCCGCCTCGAAAGTCCAATTCCGTGACGGCTCGCTGTCCGCGCCAAAAGCGGTCCGCGTCCCGTCCGCCTCGATCTGGTTCACTTGGGCGAAGGCCGGAGCTTCGTTGGCGCGCGAGGTCGAGAAGGTGAACCCGACCTTCGGAGCGCGGCCGACGAAATTGTAGAATTCACAGTACAGCGTCGGCATCGCAGACGTCGTCGCGACGACACCGGGTGCTGGCTGGGGGTGGTCCAAGCCACGCAACAGGAGGGCGGCAAACCCGAAGGCCGCCAGGGCAGCCGCGCCCGATACGGCAAGGGTACGCTTCATGGCCTCGACCCCATCGCTGTGGGCGGAACCTACTCCGCCTCAGACGACGAAAGGGAGGATGGATACCCATCCTCCCCCATCCATGCCCCGACCGGCCGGAAGGCCGGGCGACCGAAAGAAAAGTTCGTTACTCGGCAGCTTCCTGCAGCGGCACGACGGTGACGAAGGCACGACCGCGCTTGGTCATGAACAGCACCCGGCCATCGGTCTTGGCGAACAGGGTATGATCCGTACCCATGCCCACATTGGTGCCGGGATGCCACTTGGTGCCGCGCTGGCGCACGATGATGTTGCCGGCGATGACGGCTTCCGAGCCGAACTTCTTCACGCCGAGGCGCTGGCCGGCGGAATCGCGGCCGTTGCGGGACGAGCCGCCTGCTTTTTTATGGGCCATTGTGGCTTACTCCGAAATCTCGAAAAACGATCCGACCGTCAGGCGCTGATGCCGGTGATGCGAACCACCGTGTGGTGCTGGCGGTGGCCCCGCTTGCGGCGCGAGTTCTGGCGGCGGCGCTTCTTGAAGGCGATGACCTTCGCGTCGCGGCCATGGCTGACGATCTCGCCGGTGACGCTGATGCCCGAGAGCAGCGGCGCGCCGATCTGAGTGGCGCCAGCGCCGTCGGCGAAAAGGAGCACGTCCCCGAAGGTCACGGTGGAGCCGGCTTCACCCTCGAGGGTGGCGATCGTGATGGTGTCGTTGGCGGCAACGCGATACTGCTTGCCGCCCGTCTTGATGACTGCGAACATCGTTCTCTTTCGTGTTCTCTGCCGGCCTCCCGCTCACCGTCAGGTGAACCTGGACCGTCTTCTTGTTCAGGTCATCCGCGACACCGGGTCGAGCCGGGCGCGAACGCGAAACGCGCGGACTTCGTCGAGGAAGCCGCGCATTGCGCTGGTGCATAGGCGCGATGGGGGTGATTTGTCAATGCGATGCCGGTTCGGGCAAGAGCCGCGTGCCACGAATTCAACGCTTGGTCAGCCCGCCCAGCACATTGCGAAGGATCGCATTCCCCACCTCCGTTCCAACCTTGCGCGCCATGGAACGGGCAGCGTTACCGATGACCTGTTCGGCGAGGGTTTGTGGAGGGCGGCGCCCCTTTGCAGCGGGTTTCGAGCCGAAGACGCTGCCGAGCAATCCACCGAGCATGCCCGTCAGACCGCCCTCGGCTTGCTGAGCCGCCTCTGCCGGCGCGGAATCTAAACCCTTGCGCTTGGCCAGGATCTCGTAGGCGCTCTCGTTGTCGACCGCCGCATCGTACTTCCCCCGCACGGGGCTGTTCGCCATGAGGCTCGCTCGCTCGGCCGGCGTGATGGGGCCGACGCGGCCCTGGGGCGGAGCGACGAGGGCCCGCTCGACGATGGAAGGCGTTCCCTTCGCTTCGAGGAAGCTCATCAAGGCCTCGCCGACGCCGAGTTCGGTGATGGCCTTGGCGACATCGAAACCCGGATTCTGGCGAAACGTCTCGGCCGCCGACTTCACCGCACGCTGGTCGCGCGGCGTGAAGGCACGCAATGCGTGCTGCACCCGGTTGCCGAGCTGACCGAGAACCGACTCGGGGACATCGAGGGGGTTCTGGGTGACGAAGTAGACGCCGACACCCTTGGAGCGGATCAGCCGCACCACCTGCTCGACGGCATCGAGAAGCGCTTTGGGCGCATCGTCGAACAGCAGGTGGGCCTCGTCGAAGAAGAAGACGAGCTTGGGCTTGTCGAGGTCTCCCACCTCGGGCAATTGCTCGAACAGCTCCGACAGCATCCACAACAGGAAGGCGGCGTAGAGCCGGGGCCGCTGCATGAGCTTGTCGGCGGCCAGGATGTTGACGATGCCGCGCCCTTCGCGGTCGGTCTTCATGAAATCGTTGAGGTCCAGGGCCGGCTCGCCGAAGAACTGGTCTGCACCCTGATTCTCCAGCATCAGCAGCTGACGCTGGATGGCCCCCACGCTCGCCGCCGAGACGTTGCCGTACTGGCCCGAGATCGCCTTCAGGTTCTCCGAGACGTAGAGCAGGAGGGCACGCAGATCCTTGAGGTCGAGGACTGGCCATTCGTTGTCGTCGGCAATCCGGAAGGCGATGTTGAGGACGCCCTCCTGGGTGTCGTTGAGTTCCAACAGGCGGGCGAGAACCAGGGGCCCCATCTCGATCACGGTCGCGCGGATCGGATGCCCCTGGTCGCCGAACAGATCCCAGAACACCACCGGGAAGCGGTCGGGCTCGTACGGAATACCAAGCTGCTCGGCACGTTCGACGAAATGAGGCTTCGCTTCCCCGGCGGCGGCGAGCCCGGACAAATCCCCCTTGATGTCGGCGGCGAAGACCGGGACCCCGGCATTCGAAAAGCCCTCGGCCATCACTTGCAGGGTCACGGTCTTGCCGGTGCCGGTGGCGCCCGCCACGAGGCCATGGCGGTTGGCGAGCCGCAGGGTGAGTGCCTCCGGCTTGGTGCCGCCCCCCTTCAGGAGACTCTTGCCCACGAGGATTGTGCCGTCGCCCTGCATGATCGCCCACTCCCCGATGCTGAGAAGCGGCGTGCCGCCTCGCTCAGGTGGGTTATGCGGCCTGGGCGCGGCATTTTCCAGCAACAGAGGCCTGACGCGGCTGCCACCCTTGATTTACCCGCGGCAAGGCCGGACAGACAAAATCCCGAATGCTCTGGAGCGACCCGAGATGGAAGAGTTGATTGCCCGCGTCACCACCGTGACGGGGCTGGACGCCGCGACCGCCCAGACGGCCATCGGCCACATCCTGGCCTTCCTCCAGAAGGAAGGGCCCGCCACCGAAGTCAGCCAGCTCCTCGCCACCCTTCCCGGTTCTGAGACCACCATTGCGGAGTCCAATGCGGGCGAAGGCGGCGGCGGTCTGATGGGCATGCTCGGTGGCATGATGGGCGGCGGCGTGATGGCGCTGGGTCAGAAACTCATGGCGGCCGGTGTCCCCATGGGCCAGATGCAGCCGCTCGGCCGGGAGCTGTTCGCCTACGGCCGCGAGAAGGCCGGCGAGGACGTCATGGGGCCCATCGTCGGCTCGATCCCTGGCCTGAACCAGTTCGTCTGACCATCCATTCGATCCACTTCGGCGGCTACGCACGTGCGGGCTGCCGGAGAGGTGTCGGCTAAGCGCCTCAACTCCCTCTCGCACTTGGCTAATCCGTGTCATAAAAGCGTGTGCGCCGCATGGTGTTGTGGCGTCCCGAAGGCGTGAGGTTCAGGGCTCCGGGGTGAGCCCGTCTCGCGATCCCGACAGGCGGATTCGACCATGGTTCCGAACTTCGCGCGAGAGGCATCCGCGGCGTGGCTCACCGGTTGGGAGACGCACGTTCATGCGCCCTTCACCCGAATGAAGCGCAAGCGCAGCGAAGCAGGCCTTTTGGGAGTGCCCACCCCACACGGGCGGGCGCTCATCCCGCCCGGTTCCGTACCGATCAAGTTCACGCCGCGCCTGAAGAAGCCGTTCCCGGCCCCAGGCCTCGATCCGAGCCTCGGACGCATCGGCAATCTCGAGGTTCGGCTGGCGACTTCCGTGTCCGAGATTCGCCGGGCGCAGCGCCTGCGCTACCGGGTGTTCTTCGAGGAGATGCAGGCGGTGGCCACCGGCCTGTCCCTGCTTTCGCGCCGGGATATCGATGCCTACGACACGGTCTGCGACCACCTCCTCGTCATCGATCACGCAGCCACGGACGAGACCCCGTTCCGGCGCCCCCGCCCGAAGGTGGTGGGCACCTACCGCCTCCTGCGCCAGGAGACGGCCGACCGGCATTTCGGCTTCTACACGGAGGCCGAGTACGACATCGCGCCCCTCCTCGCCGCGCATCCGGGCGAGCGCTTCCTCGAACTCGGCCGCTCCTGTGTCCTCAAGCCCTACCGGACCAAGCGCACGGTGGAACTGCTCTGGGCCGGAATCTGGGCCTACGTCCAACACCACCGCATCGATGCCATGCTCGGCTGCGCCAGCCTGGAGGGCATCGATCCGGACCGCCTCGCCCTCCCCTTGAGCTTCCTCCATCATCACGCCCGCGCGCCAGAAGGCTGGGGCGCCACGGCCCTGCCCGCACGTTACGTCGCCATGGACCGCCTCGCCCGCGAAGCCGTGGACCCGAAAGCCGCCCTTCAATCCCTGCCGCCCCTGATCAAGGGCTACCTCCGGGTCGGCGCGACCTTCGGCGACGGGGCCGTGGTCGATCATCAGTTCGGCACCACCGACGTATTCGTGGTCCTGCCGGTCTCGGCCATCGCCGCGCGCTACATCGATCATTTCGGCCCCACCGCGAACCGCAAGGCCGCGTAACGCGGCTTGCGGGAACCGCATCCCTCCGGCAACCCGGTCCCGCGGGCCGGAGGGGCGGGACGGATGCGGGGCTATCGATACGAGGCGCTCGACGGTGTGCGGGGTCTCGCCGCGCAGGCGGTGGTGCTCACCCACGCGGTGGAGATGGCGTTCCTGCCCACCCATGGGACAGGAGCGGCCATCACCGGCTGGATCGGCCGAGTCTCGGTGATGACCTTCTTCGCCCTCAGCGGTTTCGTCATCGCGACGAGTCTCGGCCGGATAGCCGGGCGGGATGGCCGCTTCCTCGTGCCCTACGCGGTCCACCGGGTGGCCCGCATCGCGCCCCCCTTGATCTTCGCCATCGCCCTCACCTTCGCGGTGGGCATCCTCGGCCGGGCCGGCCTCCCCCTCCTGACCCGGACGGGGGAGCCTTACACCATGGGCGTCCTCGCCTTCCTGCGGGGCATCACCCTGACGTTCGCCCCCAGCGACGCGACCTTCGTCATCGACAATCCGCTCTGGTCCCTGCGCCAGGAGGTCTACCTCTACGCGGTCGCCGCCTTCGCCACCCTGGCCATCGTCGGGCGTGGAGCCTGGCGCGCCACGGGGATCGTCCTCGCTTCGGGGCTCGTTCTCGTGACGGCCAATCGGTTCTTCTACCTGCAATCCCTGGCCCTGTTCGGGGCGGGCGTGGGCGCGGCCCGGCTCGGGGGACATCCCGGTCTACGCCGGCTGGCGGCGACACCGGTCGTTCTCCCCATCGCGGGGCTCGCGCTCGGCGCACCCCTGGCCTTCGCGGCGAACCCCGGCTTCGTCGATGCCATGAGCGCGTGGGGGCCGTTCCTCGCCTACCAGGCTGCACTGGGACTGCCCCTGGCCGTCGCTCTGCTCGGTCTGGCGACGAACGAGGCGCCCGCCGCACGGACTTTCGCGCGCTGGGAAGGCGCAGCCTCGTTCTCCTACACCCTCTACGTGGTGCACATGCCGATCCTGGTCCTGGTGTTCTCCGTTCGCGCCCACTTCGGCTGGGCGTCGGGTCGGACCGGCGATGTTGCGACCTTCGCGGCGGCGTGGCTCGTGGCCCAGGCTGTTGCGATCGCCGCCGCCCGTGCCGTGGAGCGTCCGAAGCCGGCACGGGCGGCCCTCTTCGGTGCTCTGTCGCGGCTCGGATGGGCGCAGCCCACCCAGGGCCGGGCCTGAAGTCTAAGGCGCGCGCGCATCCGCCACGAGGGCGGCCAGTCCCTCGCGGTAGGTCGGATAGGCGAGATCGACGCCGAGTTCCTCGCGGATCAGCCGGTTCCGCACGCGCTTGTTCTCGCCGTAGAAGCTGCGCGCCATCGGACTGAGATCCGCGGTCTCGAAATCGATCTCCGGCGGCAGGGGCAGGCCCGCGAGGCTGGCTGCGTGCTCGGTCACCACCTGTGGCGGGGTCGGTGCGTCGTCCGTGACGTTGTAGACCGCCCCGGCCCGGGGCCGGTCGAGGGAGGCGAGCAGCGTGGTCGCGATATCGTCCACATGGATGCGGTTGAACACCTGCCCGGCCTTGATGATCCGCTGCGACTTGCCCTCGCGCAACTTGACGATCGGGTTTCGGCCAGGCCCGTAGATGCCGGCCAGGCGGAACACCTGAACGGCCTTGTTGGACTCGCGCCCAAGGGTGAGCCAGGCCGCTTCCACGGCGAGGCGCCCGTGTGAGCGCTGGCTCGTCGGACGCGGCTCCGTCGTCTCGTCGATCCACGCACCCTGCTGGTCACCGTAGACGCCGATGGTCGAGAGGTAACCGATCCAGCCGATGCGACTCCTGCGAATGGCATCGCCGTAGCCAGCCAGAACCGTGTCGCCCTCCCGCCCGGGGGGAGCCGAGACGAGGAGCACATCGGTATCGGCGAGATCGGCGGCGATGCGGTCGTCGTCGCCGTCCGGCCCGAACGTCCGAAGTGCCACGCCGGCGAGGCCGGCCCCGGGCCGCGACGGATCGGTCACCGTGGCACGGACCTCGGCGAAGCGGCCCGAGGCCCGTTCGACGAACCGGCGAGCCGTGAAGCCGAGGCCGAAGACGAAGAGGTTCATGAGTCTCGTAGTTCCTGCGCGATCGATCCCGACGGGCCATTCTGAGTCAGGCCGTTCTGCCATTCAGCCCGGACCGCGTCATCCGTTTCCTGCCGACCGTGCTCCTCGAATGCGGCCCGCAGGGCGTCCGCGTCGAAGAGGCGGGTGGCGGCCCAGACCGCCATGCCGCGCACCAGGGGCGCGGGATCGCTGAGGCAGCGTACCACCTCGGGTGCGAGCGCGGCCGATCCGGAATTGCCGATGGCGATGAGGACGTTCCGCAGGAATCGGTCTCGGCCCGTGCGCTTGATCGGGGTCCCGGCGAACCGCGTCCTGAACCCTGCGTCGTCGAGCCGGGCCAGATCGGCGAGGGGGGGAGCCACTAGGTCGGCCCGCGCGGCGAGCCGCCCTTCCCCCGCGATCGCCGCGAACTTGTTCCAGGGACAGACCGCGAGGCAGTCGTCGCAGCCGAAGATGCGATTGCCGATGGCGGCGCGAAACGCGCGGGGAATCGGACCCTCATGCTCGATGGTAAGGTAGGAGATGCAGCGTCTGGCATCGAGCTGGTAGGGCGCCGGAAACGCGTTGGTCGGACAGATATCGAGGCAGCGCCGGCACGAGCCGCAATGGTCGGTCTCGGGCGCGTCCGCCGCGAGATCGGCCGAGGTGTAGATCGCTCCGAGCAGGAGCCAGTTGCCGTGGGCGCGCGAGACGAGGACCGTGTGCTTGCCCTGCCAGCCGAGGCCGGCGGCCTCGGCCAGGGGCTTCTCCATCACCGGCGCGGTGTCCACGAACACCTTCACGCGCACGTCGCCCTTGGCCGAGAGGTAGCCCCCGAGTTCCTTGAGCTTGCCCTTCATCACCTCGTGATAATCGCGCCGCTGCGCGTAGGCCGCGATGGTGCCCCTGTCGCGCCGGTCCAACGCCGCGAGGGGATTTTCCTCCGGCCCGTAGCTCATGCCGAGCATGATCACGCTGCGCACCCCCGGCCACAGGGTCGCCGGGTCGGCGCGCTGGTCGGCCCGGTCCACCATCCAGGCCATGTCGCCGTGATGGCCGGCGGCGAGCCATGTCGTCAGGCGCTCGACCAGGGCCGGCACCGCATCGGGCCGGGTCACGCGCACATCGTCGAAGCCGAGGTGCCGGGCGCGGGTCTCCACGGCCCGGCGCAGGTCGTCCCCCGCCAGAATCTTGCGCGGTGGACGGACTTTCGTCGGGCCGTCGGTCAGAAGTCCAGGTCCGCGTAGTGGTCGGCCGGCGCCATGCCCGGCACCCGGTCGGCCAGGAGCGTGCGGAAGCACGGGCGCGACTTCACCCGTGCGTACCAGTCCCGCGCCGTCTCGTCCTCGTCCCATGGTACGTCGCCGAGGTAATCCACGCAGGAAAGGTGGGCGGCCGCCGCCAAATCCGCATAGGTCAGATGGTCGCCCGCAATCCATTTGCGGCGGGACATGAGGTAGCCGATGTACTTCAGGTGATAGCGCACATTGGTGCGCGCCGCCCGGATGGCGTTCATGTCCGGGGGCCCGCCACCCGCGGCACTGTTCATGAAGCGCTTGAAGATCTTTTCCGTGACGAGGTAGCCCGTCACCTCCGCATCGAACTTGACCAGGAACCAGTCGAGGAGCCGGCGGACCTCGACGCGGGCCGCCGTGGTCTCGGGCAAGAGGCGCCGGCCGCTGAGGCCGAGCCCCCGCGTCTCGTCGAGATACTCGGCGATGATGCCGGCTCCCGGAATCGCCAGCCCCGATTGCTCCACCAGCACCGGCGTCGTGCCGGCCGGGTTGATGATCAGGAAGGCGTCGCGCCGCTCCCACGGGCGTTCCTCCAGCAGGGAGGGCTCCATCCCCATCTCGGCAAGCACGAGGCGGATGAAGCGCGAATGGGGGCAGAAGGGGGAGTGGTGAAGCGTCGCCATCGAGGCCGTTCGGACGGGGGAAGCTGCCGGGGACGAGCCGTATCGGGCCCCTCGCAGAGGGTCGCCCCTCCAGACATATTGCTCGATCGTTGCCGCCTCATTAACACGCTCGGCCAAAGGCGGTAACCATCCGTCAACCGTCATGGTCGATGGCTCGGATTAAATCCGAGGCCGTGCCCGGCGCGTGACCTGCGTGGCCACGCCGCGACACAATGCTCTACAACTTGAAGCGAGGCGATACGATGATGGATGCGATGAGCATCGCGAAGGCGGTCGTCCTCGCCGTGGTGGAAGGCGCGACGGAATTCATCCCCGTCTCGTCCACCGGGCACCAGCTCCTGGTCGGCCACTTCATCGGCTTCCAGTCGCCCAACAACACCTTCGAGGTGCTGATCCAGCTCGGTGCGATCCTGGCGATCCTGGCGGTCTATTTCGGGCGTCTGCTCGGCATCGCCAAAGCTCTCCCGAGCGATCCCAACGCCCGCCGCTTCGTGTTCGGCATCCTCCTCGCGTTCCTGCCGGCGGCCATCGTCGGCGGCCTTTTCTCCAAGTACATCAAGTACTACCTCTTCAATCCGTGGATCGTGTGCGCGACCCTCGTGGCGGGCGGCCTCGTCCTCCTCGTGCTCGACGAGACGGATCTCGAGGTGAAGAAGCGCGACGTGTTCGACTTCTCCCTGCCGATGGATTTCAAGATCGGCCTGTTCCAGTGCATCGCGATGATTCCCGGTGTGTCGCGCTCCGGCGCCACCATCGTGGGTGCGATGCTCATGGGTGCCGACAAGCGCTCCGCGACGGAATTCTCGTTCTACCTCGCGATCCCCACCATGGCCGGTGCCTTCGCCAAGGACCTGCTCGACAACTACAAGAACCTCTCCCGCGACGACACCGGCCTCATCGTCGTCGGCTTCATCGTCGCGTTCTTCTCCGCCCTGTTCGTGGTCCGTACGGTGCTCGACTACGTCTCCGCCCACGGCTTTCGCCTGTTCGCATGGTGGCGCATCATCGTCGGGTCCCTCGGCTTCTTCGGGTTGATCGTCTTCGGTTGAGGCGCGCCACGCCGGCGAGGACCGGAGGGCAATTCCGAGACCGGGCCGGCGTATTCGATATCCGGGATCGGGGGCGATTGCTTCGGCGTGCGCCACCGTGCAAGGGCTTTTCCGGACATTGATGCTGTGACCGGCCCTCTGCGGCCGGTGCCCCGATCGAAGGCCCGAACGATGGAAGACCGTCCCCTCGCCGACCTGTTTCCGCCTGCGACCCGCGAGCGCTGGCTCGGCCTCGTCGACGGCGTGCTGAAAGGCGGGGATTTCGAGAAGCGCCTCGTCTCGAAGACCGCCGACGGCATCCGGGTCGAACCCCTCTACGAACCGGCAGCCCCCGTAGCCCAGCCCATGCGGGCGCCCGGGCCCTGGCGCATCGCGCAACGGGTCGATCACCCGCAGGCGGAGCCTGCCCAGGCGCTGGCGCTCGCCGATCTCGAAGGCGGCGCCGATGCCCTGACCCTCGTCTTTTCAGGTGCCCCCTCGGCCAGGGGCTACGGACTGAGCGCCGCCACCGTCGAGGAACTGGACGCGGCGCTCGCCAGCGTGATGCTGCCCCTCATCGCCATTCGCCTCGATGCGGGCGGCCGGGGTGTCGAGGCCGCGACCCTGCTGAAGGGGGTGGCCGAGCGGCGGGGCGAGGCCCTGGCCGGCCTCGACCTCGATCTCGGTCTCGATCCCATCGGCACTTTCGCGGCGACGGGCCGCCTCGGCGCGGACTTCGCCAAGGACCTGTCGGATACGCTCGCGCGCTTCGACGAAGCGGGTTTCGACGGCCGGGTGGGCCTCGCCGATGGGCGCCCCTACCACGAGGCCGGCGCCAGCGAGGCGGTGGAACTCGCAGCCAGCCTCGCCACGGCGGTCGCCTACCTGCGCGCGCTCGAAACCGGCAGCCACGATCTCGCCCGTGCCCGCGACGCCATCGCGATCCTGTTGGTGGCCGATGCCGACGAGTTCCTGACCATCGCCAAATTCCGGGCCATGCGCCGGCTCTGGGCCCGGGTCGAGGCGGCCTGCGGGCTCGACCCCAAGCCCTTACGGCTGCACGCGGAAACGGCGTGGCGGATGATGAACCGCAACGATCCGTTCGTGAACATCCTCCGCACCTCCATGGCGGCGGGGTCGGCCGGCCTCGGCGGCGCCGACAGCGTCACCGCCCTGCCCTACACGGCGGCCCTCGGGCTCGCCGACGCCTTCGCGCGCCGGGTGGTGCGCAACAGCCAGATCGTCCTGATCGAGGAATCCAACCTCGCCCGGGTCGCCGATCCGGCGGCGGGGGCCGGCAGCTTCGAGACCCTGACGGACGAGCTGACCCGGACCGCCTGGAGCGCGTTCCAGGCCATCGAGGCCGAGGGCGGCATCGTCGCGAGCCTTCGCGCCGGCACCCTCCAGGCCCGGATCGCCGAGACCGCCGAGACCCGTACGCGGAACGTCGCCACCCGGCGTGAAGCCCTGACCGGGGCAAGCGAATTCCCGTTCCTGGCCGAGAAGCCGGTGACCGTTCTGGACGTCGCACCAGTGCCCGGAGAGGCCGTTCCGTTCGGCGCGGGCGAGACACTCACCTGCGCGCCCCTGCCCTCGCGCCGTCTGGCCGAGCCCTACGAGGCGCTTCGCGATGCGTCCGATGCGCACCTCGCCGCGACCGGCAAGCGACCGCGGGTGTTCCTCGCCAATCTCGGCGCGGTGGCGGTGTTCAATGCCCGTTCGACGTTTGCCGCCAATGCGTTCGCGGCCGGCGGCATCGAGGCGGTGAACGAGGACGGGTTCGAGGAGGCCGAGGCCGCGGCGCAGGCGTTCACGAAATCGGGGGCCCGCATCGCCTGCCTGTGCTCGTCGGACGCGGTCTACGCCGCCAGGGCGGTGGCGGTGGCGCAGGCCCTGAAGGCGGCCGGCGCCGAGCGGATCTACCTCGCGGGCAAGCCCGGGGAGCTGAACGACGCGCTGAAGGCGGCCGGCGTCCACGACTTCCTGTTCGCCGGCTGCGACCTGCTGGCCCTGCTCACGGAGGCGCAAGCTGCGGCACGCTGAAGACCAAGCTGTGGCGCGCTGACGACCAGACCGCGGTACGCCGAAGCCGCAACCGAACCGGCATCCGGGGCGTTCTACGAGCGTTGCCGTACTATCTCCGGAGCGGAAAACCATGCGCCTTCAACTTCTTACCGCTGCCCTACTGGTTCTGACGGGACCTGCGACGGCCGCCACCAAGAAGGTCCAGGTGCCGCATCGGTACGATGGCGCGTGGAGCATCGAGGTGGTCACCCTCGACGGGCCGTGCGACCGCGCCTACCGCTACGGCGTCCAGATCCGCCGGGGCGAGGCGACCTATGCGGGCGGCGAGTTCAGCATCAACGGCCGGGTCTCGGGCAACGGCTCCGTGCGTGCCGTGATCAGCCGGGGTTCGGACAAGGCCGACGTGGTGGGGCGGCTCGGGCGCCAGGGCACCGGTGGCGGAACCTGGAACACCACGGGTCTCATCGGCTGCAGCGGACGCTGGAACGCCGAGCGGCGCAGCTGACGCAGCGTGGAACGGCGCATCCCGCCCTGCGCCGGCGCGCGGACCGGTCCACCCCTGTGATGCGCCGGTCACACGACGGGCGCAAACCGCGCTGATCGGCATCCCGGCCCTGTTCCCGCCGAAATTCCCACGGAATACTCGTTCGGATTCGAAGCAGGGTTCGATCGGGGCGTGGCGCGATGAAGACTGGCTTGCTCGGGACGATTCGGCTGTTGGGCGCCATCGCGGTCCTGACGGGCTTCGGGTCCGAGGCCGGGGCCGCCCCCCGGAATCCGGCCCGACCGCACGCGGTGATGTCCCCCCTCGAAACCGCCGCGACGGCGTGCTTCGCCGAGACCATCCTGGCGAATCCCACCGCGATGAAGCATGCGCGGGCGGGGCGCTGGTACGAGGCCGCCGGGGTCATCGGCTTCCTGTGCCGGCCGGAGGTCGACGCCATGGTGCGGGCGCATGACGGACTCTACGGCCGCGGCAGCGGCGAGCGGTTCTTCCGCACCGCCTACACCCGCCACCTCGGCGAGCAGCTCGCCGGCCAACTCCAGCCGGTGCTGACGCGCCAGGATGTCGCCAGCGCCGAACCCGCCTTCGAGCGGGCGGAGGCCGCCCTGGATACGGCCGACATCCTCGCCGTGAGCCGGACGGCCGAATAGGACGCGGACCGGGGTTTTTCCTTCAGGTTCGTGCGATAGGGTACGGCATCGGTGCAGCGTTGCACGGATGGAGCGACCCTTCATGTTCGTGGCACGGTGGTCCGAACCGGATTTTCCCTCGGAGCCGATCCCGGCGGGGCCGTGGGGCGTATCCTCCACGGCGGCGGACCCCCTCGTCGGCCTGCTCGACACCCTGCGGGGTGCGGTGGGGGTCGCGTGCGCGGAGGTCCGCCTCGCCGGCGGGGTTCTGGTGCGCAGTGGGACCGGTCGGGCCGAGCCGCGACGGCTCGTGGACATTCCCCTCGGACCCGACGGGGACCTCGGCACCCTGAGCCTGTTCGATCCCAGCCTGCCCGGTCTGTCCGAGGCCCAGGGCGCGTGCCTGTCGGGCTACGCCCTCGCGGTGGCGCTCACCCTCGCGCGGCGGCAGGACACGGCGGCCCTGGCGCGGGTGAAGTCCGAGTGCGCCCTTCTCACCGCCATCGTCCGCGACCAGGGCGCGGCCCTGGCCGAATCGCGAAACACCTTCGAGGGCGCGGCGCGGGGCGCCCGGATCGGCGTGTGGGAGTGCCGCCTGTCCGACGAGCGCCTGACCTGGACGGACGGCGTCTACGACCTCTTCGAGATTCCGCGCGGCGACCGTCTCGACCGCGACGCCACCCTACGGTGCTACCCGCCGGGGTCCCTCGCGACGATGCAGGCGCTGCGGAGCCGGGCCATCGCCGAGGGCGGCGGCTTCCATCTCGACACCGAGATCGTCACGGCGCGGGGCCGGCGGCGCTGGATGCGCCTCACCGCCACGGTGGAGTGCGTGGACGGCGTGCCCGTGCGAATCTTCGGCATGAAGCAGGACATCACCGAGGAGAAGCGCGAGGCGGACCGCACCCGGCACCGCGCCGAGTTCGACGACCTGACCGGGCTTCCCAACCGCAGCGTGTTCCAGGCCGGCCTCGCCGCCCTCGACGGGCCCGGTACCGACGCGGTTGCCTTCGCGGCCCTGCTGCTCATCGACCTCGACGGGTTCAAGGCCGTCAACGACACCTTCGGGCACGCGCGGGGCGACACCTGTCTGACGGAGGCGGCCGCGCGCCTGCACGACGCCTGCCGGCCCGGCGACCTCGTGGCCCGGATCGGCGGCGACGAGTTCGCGGTCCTGCTCCACGGGCCCCTAGAAGCCGAGGGGTCCGAGGCCTGCGCCGACCGGATCATCGCCGCCCTCGGCACCCGGATCGAGGGCAACGGCCGCGTCGTCCACCTCGGGGCCTCCATCGGCATCGCCCGGACCGGCAGCTGCGGCGCGGCCGAACTGTTCGACCGGGCCGACGGGGCGCTCTACGCCGCCAAGGCCACGGGTGGGAACGCCCACCGGAGTTTTTTTCCACGGATGTCGGAGTCGGTCCCCGCCGGCTGACACCTCGGCGACGGGGCGGCCGTGGCGGTGCCATCGATCACGCGGATCGCCGGAAGGTGAGAGGCGGGGCCGGCTCCCCGGGGCACGCCGTCGAAGCCCGTCGGTCTCGCCCCGGAAGCCGTACATCAAGGAAGCCGCGGGGGACGTTCATCTCGGATCCGCCGACGGCCGGGCGGATTCTTGTCCCACCAGTTCGAGGACGGCATCGACCAACGGGTTGTGATGCGCCGTCGACCAGACCAGAGCGCTCGCCAGGCGCCCGTGCTCGCTCCTGGCGCAACGCTGGCTCTTGGCGCAGTGGCGGCTCAGGGGCAGCCTGCTCGCCGCCTTCTCGGTCCGGCTGATGTCCGAGGCGCGACGGGACGCGTCGGCCGAGCGACGACGCACGGAAACCCGCGCCACCCGGCCCCGATGCCCGGGGCGGGTGGCGCGGCGAAATTCCCTCGGGCACCCCCGAGGGGGTGGCGCCGGGCGGTCAGGCGTCGTCAGCGTCGAGGATGGTTTCGAGGTCGCCCGTCAGGGCTTCGAGCTGCTCGGGCGTGGCCACGATCTTGAACTTGGTGCCGTCCTCGGCCTCGACGGCGATCTCGACATGGTCGTCGACCTTGGCGGCGATGGCCTGCTTGAGCGTGTAGACTGCGGCTTTCTCGGTGGCGGCCATGTGATCTCCAGCTGGCGGGTGCGGGTGCGTGATTGGGTTCGCAGCAGGCAACGCGGCGGACACGGCGAGGAGCCTGCGACAGAACCTCCCGCGCCGTCACGGGAGGGCCGGACCGGCCTCCGACCCGATGGCCTCGGGACCGAGGACCGCCACGATCGTCCGGCAGGCCGGGTGGTCGGGTCCGGATGCGGCCAGGGGCGGCGCCGCCTGTTGCCAGACGAGGAAGTCGGTGCCGGTCCGGCTGCCGCCCATGGCGTAGAGGGCGGAGCGCCCGGCCCGCGCCCGCCGGCCCGCCACCACCACCTGCATCCGGTAGTATTGGCGCGGCGAGGGCACCGGCCCGGAGACCTGCGGGAGCGAGCGCAGCGCCGACGGCTTCACCGTCCCGATCAGGGCCGCGAGATCGAAGCGCCCGCCCTCGTTGTAGACCGTGAGGACGGGGGCCAGGGTCGCGGCGATCTCGGGCGTCATGGAGGGCAGGCGCTCGATCTCGTCGGGGCTGGCGAAGGGGGCGTTCTTCGGGCCTCGCGCCAGGCCGCGGGCGCGGTACTGCGGCGCCTCCGCTCCGCCGTTCGGCTCGGGCACGTCGTCGGCATCGCGGTAGTCGACGATCTCGGCGGCGAGGGCGAGCACCGTGGCGTCGGGGATTCCGAGGAGGCGGAAGGCCTCCTCCATGGCCGGGCGCGGCGTGGTGTTCACGTCGATGAGCCGGCCCTGGTCCTGCAGCGACAGCCACGCCGTCCGCCCCGGCGCGAGCCGGCAGACCACGACGGTCCCGTCCTCGGGCAGCGCCAGCCCGGCGGCCCGGTAGGTCCGCTGCATGGCGAGATCGTAGGCGAGGAACCGGGCGATCCCGTCGGCCACGCCCTGCAGGCGAAGGCTCGCCGCCCGCGCCTGGGTCAACGCCGTGCCGGAGCGGGCCTGCAGGATCGCGGTGGTGAGGATCGCGCTGACCACCGCGAGGAGAACCAGCACCGAGACGAGCACGAAGCCCGCCCGTCCGCCTTCGGCCCCGGAGCCGGCTCGCCGGACCTCCGCCGCTTCGCGCCGCGCCGTCACGGCCGGTCCCCGAACGCGACGAGGAGGAGCGGCCACCGGCGCCGGTCCCCCGGCGGGAACGCCACCGAGATCTCCATGAGGGTGGGCTGGCGCTCGTTCGGCCGCCAGGTCGCGTGCCAGGACGGGCGGGTTCCCTCGGCCTGGGCGCCGAAGTAGCGGATCTCGAAGCCGGCGACGCGCTCCAGCAGAACCTCCGTGCGGGCGCCGGCGCCGGGCGCGGCCTCCGACGGCGCGCGGGTTTCCACGAGATCGACGGTGCCGTCCGCGCGCGGACGCCCGCTCAGGGACACGGCGATCTCCTCGATCCGCTCCAGGGACGCGTCGGCGCCGATCACCGCGGTGAGCCCGTCGGGGCCGCCGCGCAGGGGGGGGCGACGGCCGTCGACGCGGCGCCGGGCAAGGCCCCCGAACGTCCGGCGCAGGTGATCGCGGACGGATTGCACGTCCTCGGCCCGGGCGGCCGTCGCGGCGGCGACGGAGGCCGAGCCGGCGATCCGCATGGTGTTGATCAGGAGAACGCCGATCAGCGACGCGAGGGCGAGGCAGACGATCATCTCGACCAGGGTGAAGCCGGCCCGGCGCGCATCGACCCATGCATCGGCGCTCTCGTCGGCGCGGGCGTCCGCGTCCATGTCAGCCATCGGGATCCCCCGTGACCACCGTCGCGAAGACCGGCTCGCCGTCGGGGCCGCCCCGGGTGACCCGGATGCGCCAGAGCGGCGGCGCGCGCACGAGGCCGAGGGCCGGGCGGGCATCGCTCACCGCGAGGGTCCAGGGTGCACCGTTGGAGAAGGCCCCCTGCGTCAGGCCGGGCGCGAGGCGCCCCTGCGACAGCCGCCGCAGGACGACGCCCTCGGCCTCGTCCACGGCGACCCGCACCGCATCGACGCGGCGGAGTCCCGCGACCAGCCCGGCCCCGGTCTCGAGGGCGACGAGGGTGGCGAGGGCCGTGACCGCGAAGGCGACGAGCACCTCCACGATGGTGAAGCCGGCCGCGTCCGCGTCGGCCTCGGGGCGATCGCCCGGCCGAGGCGTCCCGGTCGTCATCGGACCTCGTCGCGGCGCACGCGGCCGGTCAGGGCGCTGACCGTGACGACGAGGCGGGCGGCCCCGGTGTCGAGGACGATGCGGCCGCCCGTCGAGCTGCCGTCGGGCAGGAAGCGGATCTCGCCCGGCACCGCACGGTCCGGCCCGTCGGCCTCCACGCTCACCCGCAGGGCGGCGGCGCCGATGGGCGCCATGCCGGCCCGGGAGCTGAGGAAGCGGCCGGTCGGCGGTTCGAACACCAGGCGCCCGCTGCGGCCGGAGCGCAGGGCATCGGCCCGCAGCCGGCCGATCTCGGCCGCGATGGCGTCGGCGACGTGGAGGGCGCGCCGGTCGGCGCCGCCGCCCATGGAGCGGGCGGCCATGGTCACGGCGATGCCCATGATCGCGAGGATCACCAGCATCTCCACGAGGGTGAAGCCGTCCGTGCCCCGCGCCATGCCCCTCCCCTCGGTTTCCGCCCCGGTTCTCGCCCGTCGCGAACACGCGAACACGCGGACAGGGACGCCGTCCGGTGGACTGCGTCCCTGTCGATGATGATCCGACCCCGCCCGCCGGACCATCGTCGGGTCCGGCGGGCGGGGCAAGGCGGGCGCGGCCCGTTACTGGGTCACGGCCGTCGTGGCGAAGGTCTGGTTGCCCGCGCCGGTGCAGGCCCACAGGCCCGTGGTGGCGCCGACCTGCGTCGTCGCGCCGAGGACATCGAGGCAAAGATTCGCCGCGACCGACAGGTAGGCGCTCCCGTTCCCCTGTGCCCGCGTCGCCCAGGTCTGGTTCGCACCGCCGTGGCAACCCCACTGGTAGACCCGGCTGCCGTTGGCGAGGGGTGTCGCGAGGCTCGCATCGAGACACTTGCCGGTGGCGGCGTTGACGAGGGCCGACCCGCCGTTGACGGCTCTCGGCCTCCAGCTCTGCTCGGCCTTGCCGGAGCAGGGCTGCTGCGAGACGACGGCGCCGTCGCTCACATCCCCGGCCGGCACCGCGAGGCACAGGCCGGAATTGGCGACCCTCAGGGCACCGCCGCTGGTCTGGGTCCCGGTGGTCGGCGTGCCGCCTCCGGTCGTGCCACCGCCCGTCGTGCCGCCCGTCGCGGTCGTGGGACTGGTGAAGGTCTGGTTGCCGCCGCCGTTGCACGCCCACACCACCGTTCCGGCACCGGCCTGCGTGGTGGCGCCGAAGACGTCGAGGCAGAGGTTGGCCGCCACCGAGACGTAGGCGTTGCCGCCGCCCTGGGCCCGCGGGGTCCACGCCTGGTTCGTGCCGCCGTGGCAACCCCACTGGTGGACCCGGCTGCCGTTGACGAGGGGTGTCGACAGGCTCGCATCGAGGCACTTGCCGGTGGCGGCGTTGACGAATGCGGACCCGCCGTTGACGGCCTGGATCTTCCAGGTCTGCTCGGCCTTGCCGGAGCAGGGCTGCTGGGTGATGGGCGCGCCGTCACTGGCGTCACCGGCCGGGATGGCGAGACACAGGCCGGAATTCGCCGCCTTGAGCGGGCCGCCCCCACCGGTGCCGAGGCCCCCGGTTCCCCCGCCGGTGTCGGTGCCCGGATTGGCACCGGTGCCGCCGGTGCCGGTGCCAGTCCCCGTGCCGCCCCCGCCGGCCGTGGTGCCGCCGCCGGCCGTGCCGGTTCCCCCGGCGGTCGCCGGGGTGCCGACGATGGGTGCCGCGGATTGCGGCGGTGCGGCGACGGCGCCGAGGGCGACGATCACGCCCGGCGAGGGCACGCCCTTCTCGTCGATGGCGACGAGCTGATAGTAGCCCGGCGGCGCGATCGCCGTGTTGGGGGGTGTCTGCAGGGTGACGGTCCCGTTGGTCTGAGTGAAGCTCGCCGGGTAGCGGCGCTGCGTGGTGTTGAAGCTGTGCGTGACCTGGCTCAGGCCGATCAGCACCACCTGCGCGACCCCGTTCGGCGAGGCGAGTTCGAACTGCATCGCCTGGCCGTGCTGCAGGCGGTTGGTGCTCAGGCTGATGATCTGCGGCCGCGGCGCGAGGGCCGCCCGGCCGCCGACCGTGGTGAACAGGTAGGGCGGATAGAAGAATTCCGCGTTCTGGTTGTCGACGGGGCCCGGAGCGCCGCCGCCGGCGATGAGCAGGGCGCCGTTCTGCATCAGGATCGCGGTGGAGTGGTATCCGCGATAGACCGCCCCGGACGCGCCCACCGACCAGCGGCCGGTCTTCGGGTCCCAGAACTCGGAGGCCAGAACCACGTCGCCGCCGCCGCGGTCGTTCCACTTGCTGCCGCCCGTCACGGCCACGATCCCGTTGGGCAGGATCGTCGCGTTGGCCCAGGCGCGCCCGGTGCTCATGGGCGCAGCGTCGGTGGCCACGGGAGCCGCCCCGTTGATATCGATGAGGGAGGCGCGGCTGCTCGCGAGGAACCCGTTGCCGTTGTCGTAGCTGTTGCCGCCGACCTGGAGGATCTTGCCGGGCTCGTACATCACCGCCGTCGAGGAGGGGCCGACGTTCGGCGCATCCGCCGCCGTGCCGGCGTTCCGCTGCGCTTCGCGGAACGGCATGGTGGTGACGGCCCCGTTCCCCGCCGGATCGAGGGTCCACATCCGCTCGGAAGAGATGCCGAAGATCCGCCCGTTGGGGGCGACCCAGGCACGCGGATACCAGAAGCGGCCGAAATCGGGGCCGAACGCCTCGCGGCTCGTGGCGCCGAACAGGCTGCGCCAGGCCCCTCCATCGTAGACCTCCGGGGTCATGCCGGTCATCCAGCCGCGGTCGATGCTCCCCTGCGGATCGGCGTAACCGCCGAGATACGGGTACGAACCGCCCATGATGATCTGCTGCCCGTTCGGCAGGGTCAGCATGGTGGAATAGTAGCGATCGTTGGCGAGCCGCGCCCCGGCGGCCGTCACGGTGTTGGCCGTGATGTTGAGGATGGCGCTGCCCTTGTCGTTGCCGGCCTCGAAGATGCCGCCCGAGATCAGGAGCGAGCCGTCGGCCTGGAAGGCATCAGTGGCGCAGAAGCTGTTGACGCCGCCCGGCCCCCGCAGGGTGAGGTGGCTCTCCCGCGCGAGGCCGCGGTAGGGGTCCCAGATGTCGAAGGTCCGGCCGTCCTGCACGCCGGGATTGCCGCCGGCGGTGCCGAAGGAGACGACCTTGCCGCTCGGCAGCAGGCCGAGGTGGATCGCGTTCATCGGCCAGTCGCGCACGCCCGACCACATCCCGGCGGTCGGTGCGTTGTCGGGGATCGCCAGGCCGGCGAGGAGCGGGTCCGCCACCGGGTTGACGACGACGCCGAAGCGGGCCGCCTGCGCCGGTTGCAGCACGAAGCTCGCCAGGATGGTGGCGGAAAGGAGCGAGGTCCTGCGGGCGCAGGCCCGGTCTCGAACCGCGTCCAGGGTCGGTGTCGTCACGAAGATCTCCTCGGCAGGTTGGATGACGATGGGCGCCGGTCCCCGTCGCGGGGACCGGTGTCGCATCGGGGGGAACCGAACGGGCAGGACCCCGGCGCGCCGGGGCGGGAGCCGATCAGAAGGGGGCGGCGTCGGGGGCGACGCGCGGCGGGCGGCCGATGCCGTCCGCGAAGGTGTCGAGCAGGGCCGCATCGCGCAGGAGGCGGTCCCCGTCGACGCTGTCCCCCGCGTAGGTCATGGCGATCCGGCCGCGCCGGTCGAAGGCGAGGATCGTCGGGGGCGGTTCGGGCAGGGACGCGGCCGGGTAGTGCAGCCGGGCTGCCAGCGCCGCCGTTCCGGCCGCGTCGCCCGTGCGGAAGCGCAAGGGGGTTTCCCGGCCGACGAGGCCGTCCGCGAAGGCGCGCAGGCGTCCGGCGTCGTCGCCGGCCGGATCGGTGCCGATGGCCAGGAAGGCGACGCGGGTCCGCAGGGCCTCGGGGAGCGCGCGGGCGGCCTTGTCGAAGTCGCGGGTTCGGACGACGCACCCGATGGTGCAGCCGGCGCTGACGAAGGACACGAACACCACTCGGTCGTGCAGCGGGTTCTCGCCGTCGCGCGCGGTCCCCCGGGGCGGCAGATCGGCGGACCAGTTCAGCAGGGTCTCGAGGTCGCTGGGCGCGGGCTCGGCGCGAACGGAGCCGAGCGGCGTCGCCAGCGCAAGGGCGGCCAGGGCCGCCAGGACTCGAGCCGCCAGGACTCGGGCGTTCCGGACGCCCGCTCCGCGCGTCCGTCTGCTTTGGTCGCGCGCAGCGACGAAGTCGACGCCCGGCCGTCGAGTCGATGTTCCCAACCCTGCGGTGCGCGAGACATGGCCCAAGTCAGCGCAGTCGACGGCGGTGTTCGTGTGAACTCTAGTTGTGCGGAAAATCGAAACCATCGTTGCCTGCACCGAATAACGTGTCGCTCGTTCTCCTCTTAATTGACGGAGAGAAATGAAAAAACCGTGCCCCGCCTTGCTTGATCAAATGTAAAGACGCTCTTCCGCGTGGCTAGCGCACCCCATAGCTAACGCAACAAGTACAGGCCGACGCAGATCAGGGGGCTGTACGGGGGCTGTACGGGATCGAACGACGGGTGGGACGAAGCCGGCCCCGGCCAAACGAAAAGGGCCGGGGAAACCCCCAGCCCTTCCGGTCGATCGCTCTTAGAGAAAGGCCCGGACCGAACGGCGCTTCGCCCTTCGGTCCGAACCTGCGCCGATGTTACTGGCGCGGGCCCTGGGTGTTTCCGGCCGCACCGAGGCCAACGCCGGTGTTGGAGCTCGCACCGGTGCCGCCACCCATGTTGCCGGCGCCGCCCGCAGCCCCCGGGGCACCGCCGACGGTGCCGGTGGTGTCGCCCGTGGCCGAGCCCGTCGCGCGCTCGTTCATCTTCTCTCCGTTGCTCTTCACGCTCCCGGGATTGTTCATGTTGCCGGTGGCGCTTCCGCCGCCGGCCGGGGTCTGAGCGAACGCCGCTCCGGTGAGCGACAGGGCGAGGGTGGCGGCGAGGGCGAGTGTCGTCGTGCGCATGGTGCGTTCCATCCAATGTGTTCGTCTTGGATTGGCAACGCAGTCGGCGCAATGTCGTTCAATACGCCAAAAAAATAGTCTGCCGCTGCCAGTGTTCTGTGCGACCGGCAAACGTCTTTCTCGGTGAAAGATCGCGTTATGCGTGAGGAAACCTCGTTCCGCACGCACCGAACCGGCCACCCATCGCAGGGTCGCACCGGCGAAAGCTTGGCCGTACTGCTCCGCGCTCGGGGGAGCGGACGATGGTCAGACATCGGCCGGTTCCGGGAGCCTGGCCTCGACCGGCACGACGAGCCCGCCGACCACCGGCCCGAGCAGGGTCTCGACGGCGCCGTCGATCCGCGCCGCGATGCCGTCCGCCTGGAGGGCCGCCCGCACCAGGGCGCGGGCCTTCTGGAACGGAAGGTCGTGCACGAGCGCGACCCCGTCGGCCACGGCCTCGGCGGTCTCAGCATACCGCGCCAGTTCGGCGTGGAGGGGCAGGCGCGCGTCGAAGAGCGGGATCGGCAGGGTGAACATGAGCTTGTCGAAATCGCGGGCGCCCTGCTCGCCCCGGCTCTGGAGATGCGCGATCCGCCGACGCACCGCCTCGCTGTTGAGCAGGGCGAGGAGGTAGAGGCCCTCGGCCCGGCTCTCCACGGCCGCCCAGTAGAGCTTGTGATCGATGATCTCGTCACCGTCGAGGAGGCAGGCCGCCGGGCGGGTGCCGGCCTTCGCGAAGACCACCCGCAGGGGGGCGATGGGAAACTGGACGGTGAGCTTTCGGTTATGGTCCCATTGCTGCTTGAGGGTCATGGTGCCGGCGCTCTTCCCGGTCCATGCCGCTTCGGCCTCGCGCAGCCAGGCGGCGGCGCGCGGCGCGCCCGCTCCGGCCGCCTGACGCGCATCGAGGAGGACGCCGTCCGCCACCGGGATCACGCCCTCGGCCGGGTCCAGGGCGCGGAACGGGGCGATGGTCGCCCCGAGGTGGACGCGGCGGAGGTAGCGCGCCTCGATGGCGCCCTGCTGTCCCGGATGGTCGCGCCAGGGCATCTTTTCCAGGGACGAGCGGCGGCTCCGCACCAGGGGCGCGCCCGGATTGGCGCCGAGCCGGCCCACGGGCACGCGCTCGACGAGGCAGAGCACACGGGGGACCAGGGAAGCCCCCTGGCGGAAGCGGTCGCGGTAGGGCGAGACGGCGGCGAAGTTCGCCGCTTCCGGCGCCGGTGCGTCGCGCAGGACGAGGTGGCGGTCGGCCAGGGCCTCGGGCGCATCCTTCGACGGCAGGCGGCCGGCGAAGGCGGTGACCCGCGCCGGCGTCGCCCGGGCCCGGCCGTTGGTGACCTCGGCGAACAGCACGCAGGTGGGGACTCGGAAGACCGGCGCGACCGCCTGGTTGTCGAGCACCCAACCCTCCGTGAAGGCGACGGTGAGGCCGGTCCAGTCCCCGGTGCGGAAGGCGCGAAACTGGCCCCGGCTCAGGGCCGCCAGGGGCAGAACCATGGCGACGCGCCCGCCGGCCCGGTGTCCCGCCGGGCGGCGGGCATAGAGCTCGGCGGCGCGGGCGAAGAACAGGCCGGAGAGATCGGTCTGGGTGACGAGGCGGGCCTCGTCGGGCCCGACCCAGAGACCGAGGCGCCGGGCGGTGTCGCGGAACAGGCACTGCATCGGCCGGGCCATGTACCGATAGGACAGCCAGGGCGGGTTGCCGATGACCACGTCCACCCGCGCGCCGTCCGAGAGCGCCACGGGCCGGCTGAGGTTGCGCGCGACGAACCCCCAGACGTGGTCGCGCCCGGCCCGGCGCAGGCGGTCGTAGGTGACGTAGGTCGCCCGCAGGGTCTCGACCTGCCCGGGCGGCACGCCGAGGCCGGGCAGGCTCGCCACGAAGGCCTCGACCCGCCAGCCGGCCTCGCTCGCCGCGTGCAGGGCGGTGACCACCCGGTCGAACAGGGCCGGGTCGGCACACAGATCGAGGGGAAAGCGCAGGAGCGGCGCCCCCTTGCGGCCCTCGCGGGGATCGCGCGGCACCTCGACGACGAGGTCGCGCATCAGGCCGTCGCGGGTGACGTTCCATTGCAGGGCGTCGCCGAGATAGACCGGGAGCGAGATGTCGCCGGACCGGGCCGGCAGGGCCTCGCCGAGGGCCAGGAGATAGGTCACCCGGGCGAAGATCACCGCGACGGGATGGACGTCGAACCCCGTCACCGAAGCGCAGCAGCGTGCCGCCACGGCGCCGGGCTCGACGCCCGCGGCCAGCAGGGCCTCGCGCTTGAGGCGCACGGCGTGGAACAGGAAGCTGCCCGAGCCGCAGGCCGGATCGAGGCAGCTCTGGTCCGCCGGCGCGTCGAGGGCGCGGCGCACGACCTTCCGGGCGAGCCAGTCGGGTGTGTAGTATTCGCCGAGATCGTGGCGCTGCTCGGGATCGATGAGGGATTCGTAGAGAACCTTGAGGAGATCGACGTCGACGCTGCCGAGATCGAACCGGGCGGCATGGGCCGCAAGGCCCGCCACGATGGCCTCGCCCCCCGGCGCGTCGAGGACCCAGCCGAAGAAGTCGGTCTCGACGGCGCCGTGGACGCCGGCTTCCCGGAACTGCCGCCCGGAGAGGAGATCGGCCGGGGTGTAGCGGCCCGACCCCATAGTGCCGGCCGCGATGGCTTTGGCGAGAATCACCAGGTAGGTGTGCTGGAGCCACAGGGTGCTGTCGTCGATGGTTCGGCCGTAGACGATCCCGAGGTGGCGCGACCACAGCTGGCGCTTGAGCACGGCCTCCGGGTGGCGCTCCAGGGCGTCCCAGGCCGCGGCGAGGAGGCCGAGGGTCCGCGCGAAGGCGGCGCTCTCGCGCCCGAGCTCGCCGGTGATGCCGATGGCGTCGGCGGGCAGCCAGTCGCGCACGGCGATGACGCCCTCGAGCCAGGCGACGAGGCGGGCCGCCTCGGCCACGCGCACGTCGTGGCCGGTGAGCGCCACCAGGACGCCGTCGCGCATCTCGTAGGCGGTGAAGGTGGCGCCGTCCGTGGCGAGGCCGACGTAGCGCTGGCCCGTCGCCCGCTCGCGCTCGGGCAGGTAGCGGGCGAGCTGCGCCTCCGCGGCGGGCCGCTCCCGGCGCAGGTCCGCCTTGATCTCGATGATCGTACGCCCGAGGAGGGCGTCCACGCGCCCGTTGACCTCAGGTATCTTTCGCTCGAACGCGATCTGCTCGCTGCGAGCGCCGAGCGCATCGGTGAGGAGCCGGTGCAGGAGGGCCCGAACCTTCTCGTGACCCGGGCGGCTCGTCAGTTCCGCCACGATGGCGGCGAGGATGTCTGCGTCGATCGGCATCGGCTGTCCCGCTGAAGGCACGGGGCAGTATCGTTACCTCAGGTTGTTTTTCCAAGAGGCCATTCGGGGAAGAGCGGCGCCGATCGCAGCGAATGCACCGTTGTTTTCGAAGCCACCGACGGGGCGGCCGGGGTGTTCGCGGACCTCGTGGGGCGCCACGTCGGGATCGGCCGGATCGGCGACCTCATCCGCACCCTCGCGGGCCGGACCGACCTGGTGAGGCTGACCATCGCCATCGCGGCGGCGCGGGCGGGGAAGCCGGGCGCGGCCTCTGCATGGTGGCGGGCGAAATGAAGGTCCTGTCGACCCGGGCGAGCCAGGCCGGCGCCGAGATCGCGGGGCGGATCGATCACCTGCGCCCGGGTGCTACCCGCGCGCCGGAATGCCTGTCGCGGGATGCGGGCTGAGATCGTGACGGTGCAGGACACGGCAAGCGACCTCCTGCTGGTGAGCGGCGCGCACCAGATGGCCACCGGCCGGATTGCCGCCGGGGTCGGCCAAGTCCCCGCCCCCCGGGGTGCGGCGACGCAGCACCGCGACTCGGTGCGGACCACCACGGACGCGGCCTTGGCCCAGCCGCATGCTCTCTGGGGAACTTGGGGGCAATTGTGGGATCAGGAGCGGGCGCTGGGCGAGGCGATGCGGGCGCTTGGCGGGACGACGGGATAAGGGACAGCGCACGACCCTCGTGATGGCGCGCCTTCAACGCCGCATCCGAGACATATTCATTAAGTTCATCGAGATCGACGCCCTACCCCAGCCACGCCAGACGGCCATCGCGTTCTTGCACACGAAGCAGAGGGGGACGCGAATGCAAGGGACCAGGACTGCGCTACGCCTGTTCAGTGAACGAAGCATCGAGATCGGAGCAAAGCTCAATCATGCCGCCACCGGCCAACATTTTGATCATGTTTATATCGTCGAGCACGGCCATGATTGGTCTTGCGCCAGTGACCGTCCAGGCTCGAAACATCGATCTCGATTTCTACCGATTGACTCCCGGAATGGAGGCGAAGGACGTCAGCGCAATTCTTGGAGAACCGCTGCCGAAAAGCTGTCATGCCAAAGGCAACGAACTGGCATTCGAAAGCGAGAGAGGAGCCTATAAGATCTATTTGGATTCGCATGGTCATTTTTTTAGAATGACTTGGCAGCAGAAGCGCCCAGCCCCCCTCATGACTGAGGATGCGTTCCGCACCCTGGCCGAGTTGCATAAATGCGGTGCCGGAAAGTCATTCGAGATCGAAAAGAACACCGGGATGTTCAGGAGCGGAACAGACCCCATGACTCCGGAAAAGACGCACGAAGGGTTTACCGCGAAATTTCAGGGACATGACCACATACAGCTAATCTTATCACTCAGTCGTCATAGCAAAAATGAATATCACCTTTCGTGTTTTAGACTTAAGAAAGCCAGCAGAGCCAGATTCGAAGATTCTTGCAACCGCGACATGATGCCCTGCCCATCGCCTTCACCTTTTCAATTTCTCAGGGGATTGCGATTCTAGATAATTCTTTCGGAGTGTCGTGTCCGCGTTTCGCGACGAGGCAGAACACGGGAACCGGACATTCGGACCTTCCAAAAATTCGATATCGGCAGAGGGGCTGGATTGCACGCCTCCGGCACAGCCCTCCGGGTTGGGGTTCGCTCAGCGCCCCCCGGAATGGCAACGCCACCGACCGACACCGATCCGCTTCCGGTAGGAGGGGAAACCTGCGCCAGAGCAAGAGCGGCCCCTGCCTACAGCGTGGACGAGCCCGGATGGATGCGGACCGGAGAGGAAAGCTTCAATCGTCCATCTTCAAAGCCGCGATGAACGCCTCCTGCGGAATCTCGACCTTGCCGAACTGGCGCATCTTCTTCTTGCCCTCCTTCTGCTTGTCGAGGAGCTTGCGCTTGCGCGAGATGTCGCCGCCGTAGCACTTGGCCGTCACGTCCTTGGACAGGGCCTTGATGGTCTCGCGGGCGATGATCTTGCCCCCCAACGCCGCCTGGACCGGGATCTGGAACAGGTGGCGGGGGATGAGGTCCTTCAGCTTCTCGCACATGGCCCGGCCGCGATGCTCGGCGCGGGTGCGGTGGACCAGCATCGAGAGGGCGTCGACGGGCTCGGCGTTGACCAGGATCGACATCTTCACCAGATCCCCCTCGCGGTAGTCGGAGATGTGGTAGTCGAACGAGGCGTAGCCCTTCGAGATCGACTTCAGTCGATCGTAGAAGTCGAACACCACCTCGTTGAGCGGCAGATCGTACACCACCATGGCGCGCTTGCCGACGTAGTTGAGGTCGACCTGGGCGCCGCGCCGGTCCTGGCACAGCTTCAGCACGCCGCCGAGATGCTCGTCGGGCGTGAGGATGGTGGCGCGGATCCACGGCTCCTCGATGGCGGTGATCTTCATCACGTCCGGCATGTCGGCCGGGTTGTGCAGCTCCTTGATCGACCCGTCCGTCATCTGCAGGCGGTAGACCACGGAGGGCGCCGTGGAGATGAGGTCGAGGTTGAACTCGCGTTCCAGGCGCTCCTGGATGATCTCGAGGTGGAGCAGGCCGAGGAAGCCGCAGCGGAAGCCGAAGCCGAGCGCCGCGCTCGTCTCCATTTCATACGAGAAGGACGCATCGTTGAGGCGCAGCTTGCTCATGGCGCTGCGCAGGGTCTCGAACTCGGCGGCGTCCACGGGGAACAGACCGCAGAACACCACCGACTGCACGTCCTTGAAGCCCGCCAGCATCTCCTTGCAGGGGCGCTTGTCCTCGGTGAGCGTGTCGCCCACGCGGGTGTCTGCGACCTCCTTGATCGACCCGGTGAAGAACCCGACCTCGCCGGGGCCGAGCTCGCCGATATCGGCCATCTTGGGCCGGAACACCCCGATCTTGTCGACGCCGTGCACGGCGTCGGCCCGCATCATGCGGATGTTCATGCCCTTCTTCAGCACGCCGTCGACGATGCGGACCAACACCACGACGCCGAGATAGACGTCGTACCAGCTGTCCACCAGGAGCGCCTTCAGGGGCGCGTCGCGGTCGCCCTTGGGCGGCGGCAGGCGGGTGACGATCGCCTCCAGCACCGCCTCGATGTTCAGCCCGCTCTTGGCCGAGATCGCCACCGCCTCGGAGGCGTCGATGCCGATCACCTCCTCGATCTGGGCGCGGATGCGCTCGGGCTCGGCGGCCGGCAGGTCGATCTTGTTGAGGACGGGGACGATCTCGTGGTTGGCGTCCAGCGCCTGGTAGACGTTGGCGAGGGTCTGCGCCTCGACGCCCTGGGACGCGTCCACCACCAGCAGCGAGCCCTCGCAGGCGGCCAACGATCTTGAGACCTCGTACGCGAAATCCACGTGGCCGGGGGTGTCCATCAGGTTGAGGATGTAGGTCTTGCCGTCCTGGGCCTTGTATTCGAGGCGCACGGTCTGCGCCTTGATGGTGATGCCGCGCTCCTTCTCGATGTCCATGGAGTCGAGCATCTGCTCGCTCATGTCGCGCAGGGCCACGGTGCCGGTGGTCTGGATCAGCCGGTCGGCCAGCGTCGACTTGCCGTGGTCGATATGCGCCACGATGGAGAAGTTGCGGATGTTGTCGATGGGGGACGTGGTCATCGAGGGTGCGATCTCCGGCGCGGCGCGGCGCGTCGTCTGAGGACGAACCCGGCGCACGGTCATAAGGGCTGAGAAAACTGGAACGCCGCAGATAGCAGTGCGGGCCCCTTGCGCCAAGCGCGGGGGAGCGGCCGCGATGGATCGGGCGGCCGGGGGCCGCGGCCTTTCGCACCCCTGCCGCGAGGGCGAGCCACCGCAAACGGGACGCGCGCGACCCGACCTTGCGGCCGAGCTTGATTTCCCGATGCTCCCGGTGTCACGCCCATCCCCGGCGTCTCGTCGGGCGCTCCCGATCCGCGCAGCCGAGGCCGAAGGAGGATCCCGATGGACAGCGCCGGTTCCCTCCCCGACGCAGGTCACGTCCTCCTCGTCGAGGACGATGACGGCATGCGCCTGCTGGTGACCCGCTGCCTGCGCGAGAGCGGCTACCGCGTCACCGGCTGCCGGAGCGGCGCCGAGATGTGGCTGCTGCTGCCGGAGGGGGGCGTCGACCTGATTCTCCTGGACGTGATGCTGCCCGGCGCCTCGGGCCTCGATCTCCTGCGCGCGCTGCGCTCCCGCTCTCGGGTGCCCGTGATCATGGTCAGCGCGCGGGGCGAGGAGGCCGACCGCGTCCTGGGCCTGGAACTCGGCGCCGACGACTACATCGCCAAGCCGTTCGGGCGCCCCGAGCTTCTCGCCCGGGTCCGGGCCGTGCTGCGGCGCTCCGTTCTGGCACCGGCTCCCTCTGCCGCACGCGCCAGCGAGATCCTCACCTTCGCGGGTTGGCGGCTCGATCTGCGCAGCCGGGCGCTCGTCGATCCGGAGGGCGCCGGCGTCGACCTCTCGGGCGCGGAATACGACCTCCTCCTGGTGTTCCTCGACCATCCCGGGCGCGTCCTCGGCCGCGAGCAGATCCTCGAACTCTCGCGTGCCCGCCTCGGCTCGCCGTCCGACCGCAGCGTCGACACCCTGGTCAGCCGGCTCCGGCGAAAGCTCGATCCACCCGAGGGCGGCGTGCCGGTGATCAAGACGGTGCGGGGCTCGGGTTACATGCTGGCGGCGCAGGTCGCGCGCGCATGAGGCGCTGGCGCGTCCTGGCGCGAAGCCTGGAGGTCCGGACGGTCGCCGTCCTGCTCGTGGCCATCCTGGCGGTCCATGGCGGTGCCGTGCTGCTCTACCGCCAGTCGGCCGCGGCGGCGGCGGACGAGGCCTTCGCGAGCCAGACCGCCACGCATCTCGCCCTGGCCCGCGAGGCCGTGATGCGACGGCCGCCCGCCGAGCGGGACGCCGAGGCGAAGGCCCTGTCCAATCTGCATTTCGAGATCGGGTGGTCACAAGCCACCGCGCCGGCCGGGGCGCGGAACGATCCGGCCCTCTTCGCCCTGAGCGAGCGCCTGCGGGCGTTCGACCCGAGCCTCGGCCCCGGCCTCTCCCTGGCGATGGAGGGCGGCGACCCGCTGCACGCGAACGATCTCGCCGGCAGCCTCGTGTTGCCGGACGGAACGACGCTGACCTTCCGGTCCGCCCATGCGCCGAGCCTGGCCCTGCGGAATCCCTGGGCGTTCCTCGCGACCGCCATGGCCATCCTCGTCGGGCTCGCGGCGGTGATCCTGATGCACGGGATCGCCGGTCCGCTTCGCACGCTGACGCGCCTGACCGGGCTGATCGGTCACGGGCAAGTGGTTGCCGTGCCCGAGGCGGGCCCCGACGAAACCCGCGCGATCGCGCGCGCCCTCAACGGCATGCAGGGGCGGATTCAAGGCCTCCTCACCGAGCGGACCCAGGCGCTCGCCGCCGTCTCCCACGACCTGCGCACGCCGATCGGGCGCTTGCGCCTTCGCCTCGACGGCCTCGCCGACGCCGCCGAACGCCGGGCGATGGCGTCCGACCTCGACGACATGCTGGCGATGATCGACTCGACCCTGGCCTATCTGCGCGGCGACGCCGACCCGGAGGCGCGCCGCGTCACCAACGTCGCCAGCCTCCTGATGAGCATCGCCGATGCGGGACAGGATGCCGGGCACGCCGTCCGCTACGACGGGCCGGGCCGCGCCCTCGCGGTCGTCCGCCCGGTCGCGCTGCGGCGGGCTCTGGACAACGTCGTCGACAACGCCGTGCGCTACGGAGGTCGGGCCGACCTTCGTCTCGCCCTGGAGGCCGCGACCCTCGTCCTGTGGGTCGAGGACGAGGGCCCCGGCATCGCGCCCGAAGCGGTCGGCCTCGCCTTCGCGCCCTTCACCCGCCTGGAGAACTCCCGGAATCGGAACACCGGGGGGACCGGGCTTGGGCTCACCATCGCCCGGCGCGTGATCGAGGGCGAGGCCGGGAGCATCGACCTCGAAAACCGGGCCGGCGGCGGCCTACGGGTTTGCATCCGCCTGCCCCGCCCGGCGGGTTGACCGGGCCGGACTCCTCGGGCGCGGGCATCGCGAAGGGATCGCACGGACCGGGTCCGGCACACTTCGTCACGAAGCCGGCATCCGGCAGTCGAACAGCCTCGCTATCTCCATCCTCGACGCGGCCGATGGGGCTGCGAGACACGAGGACAACGGCATGACACGCACCACGCTCAGCTTGCTCTCCCTGGCCATCATGGCCGCGCTCGCCGGCCCGGCCTCCGCCATCGACGGCCACGGCAACGCCGCCAACCCGTCGCAGGCCGTCCCGAACACCGGCAGCGTCTCGGGCGGCCCGGCCCACCGCGACGACCCGCACGTTAGCGAGAACCGCGAGGTGACCCGCGACGGCAAGCCGGTGCATTCCGCCAATGACGGGCACGCCCACGGCCACACCCGCGACAAGAAGTAGGCCACCGGAGCGGCATCTGCGCGGCGAGCCCCGACGCGCAGATGCCTTCGGACTTACGCTCCTGCGAATCGGTCCGGAGCCGCGCTCACTCGGTCTTGGGGGCCGCCCCCGCGCGCGCCTCGGCCGCCATGGTGACCAGGATCTTGCGCAGGCCCCCCATCTCACGGATGGGCGCCGGGAACAGGACCCGTGCGGTCCGGTCTCCCGTCAGCAGGTCCATGCCCTCGGGATCGAGGCCCGTGAGGCGCCAGGGCCCGGGCTCGGCGCCGGTGCCGGTGGCGTAGAGCGCCAGGGCGTCGGCATGGTCGGCGTTCATGTGCTCGACGGCGCCGGCCTCGCCCGCCACCAGGCCGTCGGCGCCCGTGAGGTCGAGGCGCAGTTCGCCCGCCGTCAGCACCGCCGCCTTGGCGAACCCGCCGTTGAGGTGGCCGGCCTTCGGCTCCAGAGCGAAAAATCCGAAATCGGGGAAATCCGCGTAGAGCTTCGCCTTCGGGTGCCGGGCGATGAAACGGGCGCGGGCCCGCGGCTCGGCCGTCTGCGCCACCCGCCCGGTCACCGTGAGGCGCGGATGGGCCAGGGGGTCGCCCTTGCCGCCGGCGCTGAACAGCAGGGAGGCGCGCGGATCGGCCAGCAGGTTGCGGGTGTGGGCCGAGAGCCGCGACAGCAGCATCAGGGGCGTGCCGTCCACGTCGGTGGCGATGGTCACCAGGGAGACGAACGGCGTGCCGTCCTCCGGATCGAGGGTGGCGAGGGCCCCCGATCGGATCGTGCGCAGCAGGTGGCGGGCGAGACCGATGGCGTCGAACGGCGCCTCCGCGGCCGGCAGCGGCACCGCCGGCCCACGCCGCGCGGGCGTGTTGTCCCCGGTCTTCTCGCCAGCGTCCGCCATGGTCTCGTCCCCGTCTCGGCTCTCGTTCAGACACGCGATGATAGCGGTGGCACGGTCCGGTTTGCGAGGTGGAGAGAGTGCGGCCCGTTGGCCTCAGTCAAGCGCCAATCCAACACGGCTCGCTTTTTCGGAAGGGAGCCTTTACACAGCCTGACTCTCCGCGCGAATGCGGCCTCGCCCCTCGGGGCCCGGCCGCCAGCGCGTTTTTCGCCGGCTCCGGTGTGTTCGGGGTGGGATGCGGGGATGCGGGCGAACCTTCGGCCGCGAGGACCGCATCCGAGCAGTAGGGAACGCGCATGCCCACCATCGCCCTCGTGGACGACGACAGAAACATCCTCACCTCCGTCTCCATCGCGTTGGAGACCGAGGGCTACCGCATCCAGACCTACACGGATGGCGCCTCGGCGCTGGACGGCCTGAAGCATTCCCCGCCCGATCTCGCGATCTTCGACATCAAGATGCCGCGTATGGACGGGATGGAGCTTCTCAGGCGTCTGCGGCAGAAATCCGACCTTCCGGTGATCTTCCTCACCTCGAAGGACGAGGAGATCGACGAATTGTTCGGCCTCAAGATGGGCGCCGACGACTTCATCCATAAGCCGTTCTCGCAGCGCCTCCTCGTCGAGCGCGTGAAAGCGGTCCTGCGCCGCTTCGCCCCGAAGGACGGCCCCGGTGCCGCCGCCCGCGAGGCCGACGCCGCCGCCCGCTCCCTCGAGCGCGGCCTCCTGATGATGGACCCGGAGCGCCACACCTGCACGTGGAAGGGCGAGCCCGTGACCCTGACGGTCACCGAATTCCTCATCCTGCAGGCGCTGGCCCACCGCCCCGGCGTCGTGAAGAGCCGCAACGCCCTCATGGACGCCGCCTACGACGACCAGGTCTACGTCGACGACCGCACCATCGACAGCCACATCAAGCGCCTGCGCAAGAAGTTCAAGGTCACCGACACAAGCTTCGACATGATCGAGACGCTCTACGGCGTCGGCTACCGCTTCAAGGAAGGCTGAGACCGGCCCGGCACCGGGCGGCTCGCCGCCCCCCTTCCGCAATCCCACCGAACCGGACAGACGTGGCCACCACAGATCAAGCCGAAGACCGTCCCCTCCGTCTGGTGGAGTGGCCCCGCGCCCTGTGGAACGCCATCGGCCAGAGGGCCTCGTCGAGCCTGACGCGACGGATCGTCGTGCTCAACCTCGTGGGGCTCTTCGCCCTCCTGTTCGGCTTCCTCTACCTCAACCAGTTCCGCCAGGGGCTGATCCAGGCGCGGGTGCAGAGCCTGCTGATCCAGGGGGAGATCATCGCCGGCGCCATCGCGGCCTCGGCCTCGGCCTCCGGGGATACGGGCGCGATCCGCATCGACCCCGACAAGCTCCTGGAACTCCAGGCCGGCGAGGCGGAGGAGGCCCCCTCGCCCCTGGCCTTCTCCCTGAACCCGGAGCGCGTGGCCCCGCTCCTGCGCCGCCTCATCACCCCGACGGGCAACCGCGCCAGGGTCTACGACGGCGACGGCGGCCTGCTGTTCGATTCCCGCACCCTGTCGGCAAGGGGTGAGATCGGGCGGGGCGAGATCGGGCGCGGCGAGTCCGTCCTGCGCGAGAGCAAGCGCACCACCCTGGAACAGGCGTTCGACTTCGTTCAGACCCGCATCCTCGGCGGGCAACGCGCGGTGCCGGCCGAGGAGGTCGGCCCCACCAGCGGGCACGGCCTCAAAGAGGTGCAGGTGGCGCTGGGCGGCTCGCGCGGCACCATCGTGCGCCGCAACGAGGTCGGAGAGACCATCGTGTCCGTGGCGGTGCCGATCCAGCGCGGCACGTCCGTGCGCGGCGCCCTGCTGCTCTCGACGCAAGGGGGCGACATCGACCGCGTCATCGCCTCGGAGCGCTTCGGCCTGCTTCAGGTGTTCCTGGTGGCGGCGGCCGTGATGCTGGTCCTGTCGATCCTGCTCGCCGGCGCCATCGCGGGGCCGGTGCGCCGCCTCGCCGACGCCGCCGAGAAGGTGCGCCTCGGCATCAAGTCGCGCGAGGAAATCCCCGACTTCACCGGGCGCACGGACGAGATCGGCCACCTCTCGGGTGCCTTGCGCGACATGACCCAGGCCCTCTACCGGCGCATCGACGCCATCGAGAGCTTCGCGGCCGACGTCTCCCACGAGTTGAAGAACCCCCTGACCTCGCTGCGCAGCGCCGTCGAGACCCTGCCGCTGGCCAAATCCGACGAGTCCAAGGCGCGCCTGCTCCAGATCATCCAGCACGACGTGAAGCGCCTCGACCGGCTGATCTCCGACATCTCCGACGCCTCGCGCCTCGACGCCGAGCTCGCCCGCGCCGAGGCCCGCAAGGTCGACATGCACAAGCTCATGACCACCGTGGTCTCGGTGGCCAACGAGCGCCGACGCCCGAAGGACGCGGTGATCCTGTTCGACGTCGCCGTGCCGCCCGGCGAGGTCGAGGCGCCGTTCGCGATCTTCGGCCACGATTCGCGCCTGGGTCAGGTGGTGAACAACCTCCTCGACAACGCCCGCTCGTTCTCGCCCCCCGACGCCAAGGTGCGGGTGGCCCTGCGCCGGGTCCGGGCCGACGTGGAGCTGGTGGTGGAGGACGAGGGTCCGGGCATCCCCGAGCACGCCCTGGAGCGCATCTTCGAGCGCTTCTACACCGACCGGCCCGAGCAGGGCTTCGGCCAGAATTCGGGCCTCGGTCTCTCGATTTCGCGCCAGATCGTCCAGGCGCACCGGGGCACCATCCGGGCCGAGAACCGCCCCGGCCCGGCGGACGAGGACGGCGAGCCGACGGTGCGCGGCGCCCGCTTCATCGTGCGCCTGCCGGCGGTGCGCTGAGCCGCGCGTTGGACGGGGAGACGATCCACGCCACCGGCCTCGCCCTCCGGGGCGCGGGCGTGATCGTCCGGGGCGCGTCGGGATCGGGCAAATCGACCCTCGCCCTGCTGCTCCTCGACCGGGCGGCCGCCCTCACCCTGCCGGCGGCCCTCATCGGCGACGACCGCATCCGGCTCGCCCGCGACGGCGACACCCTCCTGGCCCGGCGGCATCCGGCGCTCGGCGACGGGATCGAGGTGCGGGGCCTCGGCCTGTGCCAGGCCGTGGCGGTGACGGAGGCCCCGGTCCGCCTCGTGGTCGACCTCGTGGCGCGCCAACCGCGCCTGCCGGAGCCCGCGGCCCCGGCCCGGCTCCTCGGCCTCGCGCTCCCGCGCCTGGTCCTCGACCGGCGGCACCTGCGCTCCGGCCTCGGCCCCCGCCTCGTCCTCGACGCCCTGGCGGAGCTCGGGATCGGAGCCCCCGGGGCGATCCTTCGGATGCCGAGGCCAAGCGAACCGTAGCGCGGGGGCCACCATCGTGGCATGATCATGACGTTCGGGCCTACAAAACGTCGCGATCACCTTGCGCTCGACCTTGCGCTGCACAAGATGGCGGCTCCGCTCACAGGGCGTTGGAATCCGCGTCGATGATTGGAATGGTGCTCGTCACCCACGGGCTGCTCGCGACGGAGTTCAAGGCTGCCCTTGAACACGTGGTCGGGCCGCAGAAGCAGATCGAGACCATCACGATCGGGCCCGAGGACGACATGGAATTGCGGCGGCTCGACATCATGACCGCCGTCGGCCGGGTGAACTCCGGCAAGGGCGTCGTCGTGCTCACGGACATGTTCGGCGGCACGCCCTCGAACCTCGCCCTGTCGTGTATGAACGGCGGTCAGGTCGAGGTGGTGGCGGGCATCAACCTGCCCATGCTGATCAAGCTCGCCAGCGTGCGCGACGCCGAACCCCTCGGCGACGCGGTGCTCCACGCCCAGGAGGCGGGCCGCAAGTACATCAATGTCGCCTCGCGGGTCCTGGCGGGCAAGTAGGCCGAGCACGGGTCGAGGCCGATTCGAACATCGGCTTGCCTTCCTAACGCCTTCACAAGGGCCTACAGGCCATCGTGACGGATCCGGTGCCGGCCAACGGGGCGCGGCGGATCGGGAATGGCGACCAAGCGCATGATCGACGACGAGGATTCCGACGCGGCCCTTCCCCCCGTCCCCGAGGGCGGCCTGCTGCGGGTGCTGCCCATCGTCAATCGGCGCGGCCTGCACGCCCGAGCCTCCGCGAAGTTCGTCCAGACCGTCGAGCGCTACGACGCCGTCGTCACCGTCACCCGCTCGGGCGAGACCGTGGGCGGGCGCTCCATCATGGGCCTGCTCACCCTCGGCGCCGCCCAGGGCACCACCATCGCGGTGGTGGTCTCCGGCCCGGACGCGGATGCCAGCCTCCAGGCCATCACCGACCTCCTGGCGAACAAGTTCGGCGAGGACGAGTAGGCGCCGCCGGCGCTTGGTCCTCACGAGTAGGCGCCTGCGGTGGCTTCCCCCTCAAGCCGACCGGTCGAGGCGCCCGCGCCCCGCCATGCCCTCGGCCGCGCGCCGCCAGACCACCGCCCGCGGGCCGGTTCCGAGGATCAGGCTGGCGGCGACGACTTGGCCGTCCCGGTGGGTGAGGTCGACGGCGCATTGACGGCGCTCGGCGAACAGGCGCGTCACCACCCGGACCAGGGTCGCCTCGCACGGGTCGCCGATGATCGGCGCCGCCGCATGGTCGGCATCGAGGCCCAAGAATTCTTCCACGGCGTCGCGGATGCGGTGCGGCTCGGCGATGCGCTCCCGCACCGACGCGCCGGCTCCGCCGACAGCGAGGATGTGGTGCGCCGGGATCCGCACGGCCTCCGCCACCGGCCGAAGGGCCGGACCGACGGTCGTCGGACCCGTGGAAGCGAGGTCGAGGCTGGCGCCGCGGCGCAGGGCCCCGAGGCGTTCCACCAACGCGGCGCGGATCACCCCGGCGAACCGGGGGTCGAGGGCCGGGGCGCCCGCGTGCCCGTGCGGCTGCCAGACGGCGAACCGCCCCTTGCCCCAGACCGGATGCGGCACCGTGAGGGGGATCGCGGCATGGAGCGTACGCCGCACGCCCTCCCCGGCCGAGACCAGGGCGACCGTCACCGTGCGTCCGTCGGAAAGGTGCCGGGCCGCGGTCAGGAGATAATCGGGATCGGAGAAGACCGGGTCCGCCGCGCCCGTCCGGGTCAGGAGGGCGCGCCAGCCCGCCACGGCCTCGGGCGCGACCTCTCCCGGCCGGCACAGATCGACCTGCCAGGGTCCGGCCTCGGGTGCCATGCCCGCCCCGCCCATGATCACCGTGAAGCGCCGTTTCACCATTTCGCACCGATCCCACGCGGCGTCCCGTTTCGGGACGAACCGGCACCCCGCAGGGCGCCCTTTGGTCGATCGCTCCAAGATCGATGCCGTGCGGATGTGCCCCGGATCGGGCCGCGGGGCCTCAGCCGCCCGGGATCGCCAGGGGGTTGTCGGTCAGCGCGGTCATGTCGGGCGCGTCGATGCGCGGGCGGCCGAGGAAGGCGTCCCACAGGCCGGTGACGAAGGCCGGGTCGAGGTCGCGCACGATGAGGACGAGGCGCGAGCGCCGGTCGTCGTCGGGCCAGGCGTCGAGGTGCACGGGGGCGTGGACGATGTGCTGCACGCCGTGCACCACCACGGGGTTGTCCGGCGCGTCGGAGAGGGCCACCAGCCCCTTGAGGCGCAGGAGCTTGGGGCCGTGGGCCGAGCGCACGAGGTCGAGGAACATCTCGAACCGGGCGCGCGGCACCGGCACGTCGTGGGTCAGGGTGAAGGCCCGGATCGCCGCGTCGTGCCGGTTCACGTCGTGATGACGATGGCCGTGCCCGTGGTCGTGCGCGTGATCATGGTGGTGGTGCGCCGCCACGGCCTCCACCCCGAGCCACGCGGCCACATCGGCGCTCTTGCCGGCGAGGCCGAAGAAGCCGCCGAGAAGGTCGGCCGGGGCGACGTCGGCGCCGTCGATGGGGGCGGCCGGGTTGAGGGCACGCAGGCGGGCGACGAGGGCGTCGGTGCCTCCCTCCGCCAGGTCCGCCTTGGTCAGCACCAGCCGGTCGGCCACCGCCGCCTGCCGGACGGCCTCCGGGTGCGCGTCGAGGGTCGCGTCGCCGTTGACCGCGTCCACCACCGTGACGACGCCCTGCAGGCGGTACCGGATCACCAGGTAGGGATGGTAGATCAGGGCGTGGAGGATCGGGGCCGGGTCGGCGAGGCCCGTGGTCTCGATGACCACGCGGCGGAACGGCGGGATGCGGCCGTTGTCGCGCTTGCGCAGCAGGTCTTCGAGGGTGGCGATGAGGTCGCCCCGCACGGTGCAGCACAGGCAGCCGGCGCCGAGGAGGATCATGTCCTCGTCCACCGTCTCGATGAGGAGATGGTCGAGGCCGATCTCGCCGAACTCGTTGACGATCACCACGGTGTCGGCGAGCGCGGGATCCCGCAGCATCCGATTGAGCAGGGTGGTCTTGCCGGCCCCGAGGAAGCCCGTGAGAACTGTCAGGGGGATCGGCGCGGGCGCGCGCGGATCGGTGGGCGAGAGGACGGAAGCGGGGGATGCAGTCATGGGGATGGCCTAACCCGGCGCGCGCCGGGGCTCAATCGCCCCGATACCGAGGCTCGACCGCTCCGATGCCGGGGCTTGGCCCCAGCCGTGGGGGAAGCCCCCGGCGTTACTCGTCGTCGCCGGCCTTCGCCGGGCGGGCCGCCTGCTTCGGCTTGACGACCGGCTTGGTCGCTGGCTTGGCGACCGGCTTGATCTCGACCTTCGCCTCGGGCTTGCCCCCCTTCGGCGCCGTCTTCCCGGCGGGGGTGGTCACCTTGAGCTTCGGCGCGCCCTCCAAGATCGGCGTCGACTCGACGGGGGCGTAGGCGCTCGCCGTCGACGGGACGGTGGACTTGCCGCGCGCCAAGGCCTTCTTCGATTCGGGCGTCTTGCCGTTGACCTTCTTGGCATCGGGGTGCTTCGGGTCCGATTTCGCTTGCGCCTGACGGGCCTCCTTCGCCGCCTCGCGGCGGGCCGCGAGGGTGTCGAGGCGGGCCTTGCGGGCGGCGGACTGCGTCTGGGCGCGCTCGGCCTTGTCGGCTTCCGCCTGGGCGTTGAGGACGATGGCGCCCTCGGCCGGATTGCGGCCGATCCACACGGGAATAGGCTGGAGCGGGGCGCGGGCCGGCAGGGCGCGGCCCCGCATGGCGCCGTTGTTGAGGGTGGCGAGGGCCAGGGCCGAACCGGGGAGCGCCGCCGCGGCGAGGATCTGGGCGTTGGAGCTGTCGGTGTTGCCCGCGATGGCGCCCGGGCCCTCGTCCACCGGCATGGGCTTCTTCCGGTCGCAGATGTAGGGGCGCAGGTCCGGCGGCTCGGCGATGGCGGAGGTCGGCAGGGCATCGAGGGTCTGGGCCGTCCAGCCGGCGGACTGGCCGAAGCCGTAATCGAACAGGTCGGAGGCCTTGAGGTCGCGCTCGCGGGCGCTCGGCTGGCCCATGACCACGGTGATGAGGCGGCGCCCGTTGCGGGTGGCGCTCGACACCACGTTGAACCCACCCGCGCAGATGAAGCCGGTCTTCATGCCGTCGGCCCCGGCGTAGCGCCCGAGCAGGCCGTTGTGGTTGGCCATGATCGACTTGCCGAACTGGATCGCCGAGATGGAGAACAGACCGCGATTGTCGGGAAAGTCGCGGATGAGCGCGCGACCGAGGATCGCCATGTCGCGGGCCGTGGTCCATTGCCGGGCGTCGGGCAGGCCGTTGGGGTTGGTCCACCGGCTCTCGCGCATGCCGATGCGCTGGGCGGTCTCGTTCATCATCGCGGAGAAGCCGTCGATGGAGCCGCCGAGATTCTCGCCGATGGCCCAGGCGACGTCGTTGGCCGACTTCACCATGATGATCTTCAGGGCGTTGTCGAGGGTGAGCTGCGTGCCCGGCCGGAAGCCCATCTTCGAGGGCGGCTCGGCGGCGGCGGCGGGCGAGATGGTGAGGAGCGAATCCAGCGAGACCTTGCCCTGGCGCACGAGGTCGAGGGCGACGTAGACGGTCATCAGCTTGGTGATGGAGGCGGGAAACCACGGGTCGGTGGCACCCTGCGCGTAGATCACCTTGCCGGAATCCACCTCGACGACGAGGATCGGCGCGGTCACCGCGCCGGCGGAACTCGCACCGAGCAGTCCCACGCACGCCGTGAAACCAAAGGCGAGACGCCTCAACAACGGGTTCGACATCGGGCCTGTCTCGGAAAGGTCCAGTCCGGCTCGATGGACATCGAACCCGGCGGACATGTTGGGGGCAACGGCAAAGCTCGGGCGAGGGTCCCCGCCATTCGGATGCCACCAACCCGGCCTCCGTGGCGAGAGCATGGCGAAGGGTTTCGCAGCGCACAGGCCAGCCGCGCTCGCGTGGATGGGCTGGGTGTTTTCCATGAAGCAGGCGCAGCGATCGTGAGGCCGACGGCCGGCCCGTCTTCCCGCGATACGGCATCCGCGCGGTTCGGTGTGGCCTCGCGGGCGCGGCGGGCCTATGTGCAGGGCCTCATTCGGGAACATCGGGCGCGGCGCTTGGCGAGGGGCGCCCCGGAACAGCATGGCTTACGCGGTCAAGGAACTCTTCCACACCCTCCAGGGCGAAGGCGCGCAGGCGGGCCGGGCGGCGGTGTTCTGCCGGTTCACCGGCTGCAACCTGTGGTCCGGCCGCGAGCAGGACCGCGCCGATGCGGCCTGCCGGTTCTGCGACACCGATTTCCTCGGCATGGACGGCGAGGGCGGCGGACGCTTCGCCACGCCGGACGCCCTCGCGGACGCCATCGCGACGACCTGGACCGGCGGGCCGCACCATCGCTACGTGGTGTTCACGGGCGGCGAGCCCCTGCTCCAGCTCGATCCCGCCCTCATCGCGGCGGTGCATGCCCGTGAGTTCGAGATCGCGGTCGAGACCAACGGCACCCTGGCCGCGCCCGAGGGGATCGACTGGATCTGCGTCAGCCCCAAGGCCGGCAATCCCCTGGTGCAGCGCACGGGCCACGAACTCAAGCTCGTCTATCCGCAGGCGGAGGCCGCGGCCGATCCGGCGCATTTCGCGGATCTTCCCTTCCGCCACCATTGGCTCCAGCCCATGGACGGGCCGGCGCGCCGCGCCAATATGCAGGCGGCCGTCGCGTACTGTCGGAGCGACGCGCGCTGGCGGCTCTCGCTCCAGACCCACAAGATCATCGGAATCCCCTAGCGAGCCGTGTAGATTGCGACCCATGAAGATCACCCAAGCCTTCACCTTCGAGGCGGCCCACCGCCTTCCGAACGTGCCCGAGACGCATCGCTGCCACCGCATGCACGGGCATTCCTACCGGGTTGAGCTGACGCTCACCGGCGCCGTCGATCCCGACACCGGCTGGGTGGTGGATTTCTTCGACGTGGAGCACGCCTTCGCCCCCGTGCTGCTGCAGCTCGACCATTACTGCCTCAACGACATCGAAGGCTTGGAGAATCCCACGGCCGAGCACATCGCCGCCTGGATCTGGGCCCGCACCAAGGCGGCCCTGCCGGCCCTGTCCTCGGTGAAGGTCTACGAGACGCCGATGTCCTGGGCGGAATACGAAGGCGAGACCCGGTGAGCCACGACGGCGCCCTGGTCCTGTTCTCGGGCGGCCAGGATTCGGCCACCTGCCTCGCCTGGGCCCTCGACCGCTTCCCCCACGTCGAGACCCTGGGCTTCGACTACGGCCAGCGCCACCGGATCGAACTCGACGGCCGGGCCGCCCTGCGGGACGGCATGACGGCCCTGAACCCGGGCTGGGCGTCCCGCCTCGGCGACGACCACACCCTCGACCTCGCGGCGCTCGGCGCCGTCTCCGACACGGCGCTCACCCGCGACACCGCGATCGCCCTGGCGGCGGACGGCCTGCCCAACACCTTCGTGCCGGGCCGCAATCTGCTGTTCCTCACCTTCGCGGCGGCTTTGGCCTACCGGCGGGGCCTGCGCCACATCGTCGGCGGCATGTGCGAGACGGATTATTCCGGCTACCCCGATTGCCGCGACGACACGATCAAGGCCCTGCAGGTGGCCCTCAACCTCGGCATGGACCGCCGCTTCGTCCTCCACACGCCCCTCATGTGGATCGACAAGGCCGCGACCTGGGCCCTGGCCGAAACCCTCGGGGGCCGGCCCCTGGTCGACCTCGTCGTGGAGGAGAGCCACACCTGCTACCTCGGCGAGCGGGGCGCGCGGCATGATTGGGGCTACGGGTGCGGGACCTGCCCGGCCTGCGACCTGCGGGCGAAGGGGTATCGGGCGTTCGTCGCGGAGCGTGCGTGAGGTTCGCCGGCAGACACGAGGCGACGACGCCTGCCTGCACCTTGTACGCAAGTTGCGTAGGGCATAGGATGTGTCGTGGCGTGTGACGTCGGGATCGTCGTCGATCACGCCAACAGCGACGACCCGATTTTCACGGTCGCGGTGCAGACCCCGCGTGGATCCCTCGACGTCATGGCCGAGGTGACGCTCCTGGGCCGAACTCTTGTGCTGACCGGCCTGCACATCGGTGGCGATCCGGCGGAGCAATGGGGCGCGGCTGCGCTACGGGACATCGTGCAGGGGGTCATGGAGCAGCTGGATGTCGACGAGATCCACATTGTTGGCGGTGTTCGGACCACGGGTGCAAATCCGGGACGAGCCCCCCGTCCGCGAAGGCTCCGCAGAGCGCCTCAGCCTCAAGCGGCGGCCGGACGCTGACCTGAACACGGTGGCGGCGGCCCGCGCCCTGATCCGTCGGCATCTCCCGGTGAAGGCCGCTCACGCGGTCATGACCGAACTCTTCGATACGGGCGAGGCCTATGTCGAGGTGCCGAAAGTCGAGAGCCTGAACCACCTGATCTCCGAACTGACGGCTTTGGGCATCGACGCGCGCAGGCATTGGCCTGACCAGATCTCGGTTCGGATCGTGCGGGAATCCCTGCATCTCTCGCAAGCTCAGTTCGCCCTGCGGTTCGGGCTGGAGGAAGCAACTGTCAAGAACTGGGAGCAGGGCAAGTCGAAGCCGAACGCGACGGCCATGACCCTCATCTGGACGATCTATCGCCACCCCGAGGCCGTCGTGGATGCCCTCGCCAGGGGCGGAACCGCGACCCTCGACGCCGCAGCGCCTGCGTTTCGATAGCGCGGAGGAACCGAGGCCGGAGAGGGGCCGGGGCCAAGCGGGAACGTTAGGCCCCCACGACCGCCAGAACAACCTCCCGCCGGTGCGGCCGGTCGCGGTGCTCGATGAGATAGATGCCCTGCCAGGTGCCCAGCGCGAGGCGGGCGTCCAGCACCGGCACGGCGAGGCTCGCATCCGTCACCAGGGTGCGGATATGGGCCGGCATGTCGTCCGGGCCTTCGCTGCCGTGCACGTAGGCGCCGTGGCGCGGGGCGAACCCGTCGAGGGCGGTCATGAGGTCGGTCTGCACGTCCGGGTCGGCGTTCTCCTGGATGGTCAGGGAGGCCGAGGTGTGCCGGCAGAACACCGTCAGCACGCCGTGCGCGACGCCGCTGCGGGCCACGAACGCGGCGACGCGTCCGGTGATGTTGGTGAAGCCGGGGCCCTCCGTCGCCACCACGAGGCGGGCGCTCGCCTGCCGGCTCACCGGGCCCACCCGGAAGCCGTCGCGTTCGCCGATGCGGGCGCCACGGGTCATGAGGGGATCTCCAGGGTGGCGCCCGGGGCGATCTCGCTCGTCCCCCGGGCCAGGATGGTTTCGAGGAGGGCGATGCGATCGGCCTCCGCCGCTGGCTTGTCCCAGCGGATGCGGTGCACGCGGGGGAAGCGGAGCGCGACGCCGGACTTGTGCCGGGTCGAGCGCTGCACGCCCTCGAAGGCGATCTCCAGCACCAGCCCCTCGTCGAGGCCGTACGCGACCTCGCGCACGGGGCCGAAGCGCTTGACCGTGTGGTTGCGGACGTAGCGGTCGAGCTTGGCCAGTTCCGCGTCGGTGAAGCCGTGATAGGCCTTGCCGACGGGCACCAGTTCGAGGCTGCCGTCCTGGCGGGGCCGCCAGACGCCGAAGGTGTAGTCCGAGTAGAACGACGAGCGCTTCCCGTGGCCGCGCTGGGCGTACATCATCACGGCGTCGACGAGGTGGGGCTCGCGCTTCCATTTCCACCACGGCCCCTTGGGGCGGCCGGGCAGGTAGGGGCTGTCGCGCAGCTTCAGCATCACGCCCTCGATGGCGTCGGCATCCTCCCCCGCCCCCACTGCGGCAGGATCGGCACGCGCTTCAGCCAGATCCTCCCAGGTGGCGAAGGGCACGAGGGGCGAGAGATCGATCCGGGCATGGTCGAGGGCGGCGACGAACGTCTCGAGCCGGGCGCGGCGCTCGGCGAAGGGCAGCGGGCGCAGGTCCGCGCCCTCCGCCGTGAGGAGGTCGTAGGCCCGGACATGGGCGGGGAATTCCTCCAGGAGCTTCGGGGTCACCGCCTTGCGGTTGAGGCGCTGCTGCAGGACGTTGAAGCTCTGGACGCGGGATGCCTTCAGGATCAGCAATTCGCCGTCCAGCGTGCCCGTGAAGGTGATGGCCTGCGCCAGATCCGGGAACGCGCCGGTGATGTCCTCGCCCGTGCGCGAATAGACCCGCGCGACTTGGCTTCCCGCCTCGTCGCGGCCGCCCGAGAGCTGGACGCGGATGCCGTCCCACTTCCACTCGCCCGAGAACGCCGCCGGGTCGAGTTTCTCGAAGTCCGTTTCCGCGTCGATGGGGTGCGACAGCATCGGCGGCCGGAACGGCGCCGGGTTGAGGGTGGTGGGGCGCTCGGCCTTCCCCTCGACCCAGGCGAACAGGCTCAGGTACGGCGGCACCATCCCGTGCCAGACCTCCTCCACCGCGTCGGCCTCGTGGCCGCCGAGCGCCCCTACGGCGGTCTTGGCCAGACGCGCCGAGACGCCGACGCGCAGGGCCCCGGTGATGAGCTTGAGCAGCGCCCAGCGCCCGGTCTCGTCCAGCGCGTCGAGCCACTCGGCGATGCGGGCCGGCAGGTCGGCCTTCTTCACGGTGGCGAGGGTCTCGACCACCTCCGCCAGGGTCGGGATGTGGGGCGGCGGGTTGTTGTGGCCGAGAGGCGGGGGCGCATCCCCACGCCCGGGCGTAAGGGCATCGAGGGAAGCCGTGACGTCAGGCGCCGGCCAGATCAGCGCCGTGGTCTCGGCGAGATCGCCGACGTAGTTGTGCGACAGGGCGAACAGCACCGGATCGACCCGCGCCTCCACCAGCCCGCGGATCATCGCGGGCTTCGCCTCGCGAAAGGTCAGGTTGCCGGTCATGGCCGCGAGGGCGAAGCCGCGCTCGGGATCGGGGGTCCGCGAAAAGTAATCCTGCAGCAGGCGCAGCTTGGCGTTGCGGCGCGGCTCGTAGGCGAGACGGTCGAGGAGTTGGGCGAAGTGGTTCACGCGGCGACCTCCGCGACGCCCGGCTCGGCCTCGCCGTCGTCGCCGTAGCCCAGCAGGTGCAGGGGCTTGGCCTTGATCCCTTGGGTCCCGCACCAATGCACCAGGGCGTCCTCCTGCCCGTGGGTCACCCAGACCTCCCCGGCCCCGGTCTCCCGGATCGTGCGGCAGAGGTCGGGCCAGTCGGAATGGTCGGAGATGCACAGGGGGAGTTCGGCGCCCTTCTGGCGGGCGCGGGCGCGCACCCGCATCCAGCCCGACGCGAAGGAGGCGACGGGATCGGGGAATTTGCGCGACCACACGTCCTGGATCGCGGAGGGCGGGCACAGCACGATGGCGCCGTGGAGCTTGCCCCGCTCGGCCGCGACGACCTTGGGGGTCTCGCCGAGCGGAATCCCCTCCTGCTTGTACAGCTCCGTCAGTTTCTCCATGGCGCCGTGGAGGTAGATCGGCCGGTCGTAGCCGGCCTCCCGCAGCAGGGCCATCACCCGCTGGGCCTTGCCGAGCGCGTAGGCGCCGACGATGTGGGCGCGCTCGGGGAACAGCGCCACGGAATCGAGGAGTTTTTGAACCTCGTCCCGGGTGTCGGGCATGCGGAACACCGGCAGGCCGAAGGTCGCCTCGGTGATGAACACGTCGCACGGCATGACCTCGAAGGGTAGGCAGGTCGGATCGGGCGCACGCTTGTAGTCACCCGAGACCACGACGCGCACGCCCCGCGCCTGAATCGCGATCTGGGCCGAGCCGAGGACGTGCCCGGCGGGGGCGAAGCGGACGGTGACGTCGCCGACGCGGATGTCCTCGCCGAGCTTGGCCTCCTGGCGGGTCTCGCAAAAATCCTCGCCGTAGCGCACGGCCATGATCCGCAGGGTCTGGCCCGTGGCGAGCACCTGCCCGTGGCCGGCGCGGGCGTGGTCGGCGTGGCCGTGGGTGATCAGGGCCCGGGGCACGGGCCAGGTCGGATCGACGTGGAAATCGCCGAGGGGGCAGTAGAGCCCCTCGCGGGTCAGGGTGAGGAGATCGCTGGCGCTGAAGGTCATCGGCGCGGCATATAGGGCGCCCGATCCCCGAGCGAAGCGGCCGCCCCCACCCAGCATGTCACGCCCCTCCGGTTCCGGCGAGTTCCTCGCCGACAGACGCTACGCCTACGCCGAGGGGTGCCTGGCCGAGGGCGATGCCCTTGGGGCCGCCGAGATGGCGGAGCAGACCCTGGAGATCGCCCCCCGCTACGCCCCGGCCTGGTTTCTCCTCGGCCGGGCGCGGGAGGCCCGCTACGTCACCCACGGCGACCTCCGCGACCACCACGCGGCGCTGCGGGCCTACGCGGCGGCCCTCGACCTCGACCCCGAGGACGTGCAGGGCGCCCGGCTCGCCCTGGCACAGATCGGCGCGGGCCGCCGAGAGGACGGCGACGGCGACGTTCTGGGGGCGATCTCCCCGGCCTACATCCGTGCCCTGTTCGACGCCTACGCCGCGCGGTTCGAGCGCCACCTCGTGGACGACCTCGCCTACCGGGCGCCGGAACTCATCGTCGCCGCCCTCGATCGCCTGCCGGACGCGCCGGCGGTCTACGACACCGTGCTCGACCTCGGCTGCGGCACCGGCCTCGTGGGCGCGGCCCTGGGTGACCGGGCGCGCCACCTCACGGGCATCGACCTCTCGCCCCTCATGCTGGCCGAGGCCGCGCGGGGGAAGCGCTACGCCCGCCTGGTGGAGGCCGACCTCGTGGCGGGCCTCGCGGCGGAACCGGACGCCGGGACCGACCTCGTCACCGCCGCCGACGTGATGATTTACGTGGGCGGACTCACGGACCTCCTAGCGGGGTCCGCGCGGGTGCTGCGGCCGGGCGGGTGCCTCGGCTTCAGCGTGCAATCCCATGCGGGCGACGGCCTCGTGCTCGGCCCGGACGCCCGCTACGCCCATGGCGATGTCCTGGTGGAACGGGCCGTGGCGCGGGCCGGCCTCGTCCTCGAATGCCTCGACCCCGCGACCCTCCGGCGCGAACGCGGCCTGCCCGTCCCGGGACGCATCGTCGTCGCCCGCCGGCCCGGCTGATCCGGTCCGGATCCCGGGCGAGTTCGGATCACGGGCGAGGGTGGGTCGCTGGCAAGCCGGATCACGCGAACGTCAGCCGATCATCCGGTCCCCGCGAGGCGGAACGGTGGACAGGTGCCGCACGGCACGCCATGGCCAGATTCGACAGCCTCCCGGAATCCCATTGCGCGCCCGGGCGCGTATGGGGACCGGCAATCCCGCGTCGTGGCGTCGTCCCCGCGTCGGGCCGTTTCCCTGCCCCTCCCCGGGGCCGATCCTCTGGAGATTCCATGGCAGACCCGCAGAGCAAGGCGTTTCCCGCCAGCGCGCGAACGCGCATCCCGTTCGCCCTCGCCCTCTCGGCCGTGGCGGGCTGCGCCGATTCCATCGGCTTCCTCGAATTCTCGCAGCTGTTCATGTCGTTCATGAGCGGGAACACCACGCGGTTCGGCGTGTCGGTCAGCCGGTTCGACTGGGAGAGCACCTCGCGCGTCGCCTCCGTCATCATCCTGTTCTGCTTCGGCGCCTTCGCGGGCACGCTCATCGCCGCCTGGGTCGGGCGCTGGCGCCTGTCCGTGCTGCTGCTGCTCCAGGCGGTGCTGCTCACCGTCGGGCTCATCGTGCCCCACGGCACCTTCGCATTCCCGCTCCACGCCTATCCCATCGTCATCGCGCTCGGCCTCCAGAACGCGACCCTGCAGGACGAGGGCGGCCGCAGCCTGGCGCTCACCTACGTCACCGGCGCCGTGGTGCGGTTCGGAACCGGGCTCGCCAACCTGCTCCTCGGCGTGGTCGCGCCGTCGTTCTGGATCCAGGCCCCCCTGTGGGCGGCGCTCAGCACCGGCGCGGTCATCGGCGGCGTGCTGCAGATGCATTACGGAGAGGACGCGTTCCTGTTCCCGGCGGCCCTGGCGGCCCTGCTCGCGGTCATCGCCCTGGTGCTCACCATCGCCAAGCCCGGCAGCCCCTACGTCAGCGGCGAGGTCGAGCACCATCCGCCGGACGGCACCGCCGCCCCGACGCCCTGAGGCGGGCGGGTGTCGGGGATCACCCGTCGCCCCGGTCCCCGCGCAGGCGCTTGGTGTCGGAGCGCTTCGACTTTTCGTCGAGGCGCCGCTTCTTCGAGGCCAGGGTCGGGCGCGTGGCCCGGCGCGGGGTCGGCGGCACGGCGGCCTCCGCCACCAGGGCGGCGAGGCGCTCGCGGGCATCGGCCCGGTTGCGGTCCTGGGTCCGGTGCTGCTGGGCCGAGATGACGATGATGCCGTCCAGCGTCAGGCGCCGGCCGGCGAGCCGCATCAGCCGCACCGCGACGGCGTTGGGCAGGGACGGCGAGCGCCGCGCATCGAAGCGCAGCTGCACCGCGGTGGACAGCTTGTTGACGTTCTGCCCGCCGGGGCCCGAGGCGCGCACGAAGCTTTCCTCCAGCTCCGCCTCGTCGATGCTGATCTGGGGCGTGCACTGAAGCGCCACGGCGACGGTCTCCGGCCCGTTCGATCAGGCGGCCTCGGCCGGCGTCCGCGCCCGAACCGCCAGGGCGTGCAGGCCGCGCTTGAACGCCGGATCGAGGGCGCCGTTGACGAGGCGGTGGCGCTCGACCCGGCTCTTGCCGTCGAAGGCCGCCGAGACGACATCCAGTCTGAAATGGGTCTCGCCCTCGGGCCGCGCCCCGGCATGGCCGGCGTGCAGGTGCGATTCGTCGATCACGTCGAGATGCGTCGGCGCGAGCGCGGATCGCAAGGTCTCGTCGATCCAGTCCCTCATGGTCGTCATGGTGCGGTCTCCTTCCGGGCGAATGATCTCGCGTTCGGGGCTCGCTCGTTCGGGGGCTTGGCCGCCGCTCCCGTCAACCCCCGATGGCCGCATGCGGCATCAGGCCCGGCGCTCTTGTGTCTGCGACCCGCCCTCTCATAATCGCCCCATCATGGATCTCAACTCGCCCCTGTTCGACAGCATCCGCATCAAGCGCACCTGCGACGAGCCCAAGAAGGCGTCGGCGCAGGGCTGCGACACGCCCGGCTGCCAGAACCCCGGGCTCTACCGCGCCCCCAAGGGCCGGAAGGCGGAGGGGCAGTACTGGCGCTTCTGCATGGACCACGTGAAGGCCTACAACGCCACGTACAACTACTTCGACGGCATGAACGACGCCGCCGTGCAGGCCTTCCAGAAGGACGCCATCATCGGCCATCGCCCGACCTGGGCCATGGGGGTGAACCCCGCCACCGCCGCGGCGAAGCCGAAGCCCGAGGCCACGCGCGACTGGGCCTATGTCGATCCCCTCGACATCCTGCGCGCCGAGGGCGTCGGCGAGACCGCCCGGCGCAAACGCGCGCCCGAGCCGCGCCGGCCGCGCCATTCCTCGGCCACCCTCAAGGCCCTCGACGTCCTCGGGCTCGACGAGAACGCCGATTCGGCGGCCATCAAGGCGCAGTACAAGGTGCTGGTGAAGCGCTTCCACCCCGACGCCAACGGCGGCGACCGCTCGTTCGAGGAGCGCCTGCGCGACATCATCCGCGCCCACGACGCCCTGCGCGCCGCCGGGTTGTGCTGAGCGCGGCACGAACCCTGCGTGGATTTTCGGGATCCGGTCGGATTTGCAGGTCTGGTCGGATTTGCAGGTCTGGTCGGCCCGGGCCGGGGCGGCAATCGGCGCGCAACGCCCTATATCGTGCCCGACCACGTCTCTTTCGTGTGGCATCCACCCTTGGCGTCCCCCGGCGCCGTCCCCTAGATGACGGGGCGAAAGCGGCTCCGCGCGCGTCGCGCCCCTCTCGCCCGACACAGCCCCCGCGTGTTCCGGTCCCGCCGGCGCCCGCTCCACGAGGTCCCGTATGCTCTCTGACGTCTCGCCCGCCTCGCTGCCCGACCGGACCGTCTCCGTGCGCGAGGCCTTCGGCATCGACCTCGACCTCATGGTTCCGGCCTTCACGAAGACCGACGAGCATGTGCCCGACCTCGACCCGGACTACATCTTCGACCGGGAGACCACCCTGGCGATCCTGGCGGGCTTCGCCCGCAACCGCCGCGTCATGGTCACGGGCTATCACGGCACCGGCAAGTCGACCCATATCGAGCAGGTCGCCGCCCGCCTGAACTGGCCCTGCATCCGGATCAACCTCGACAGCCACGTCTCGCGCATCGATCTCGTCGGCAAGGACGCCATCGTGCTGCAGGAGGGCAAGCAGATCACTGCTTTCCAGGACGGCATCCTGCCCTGGGCCCTGCAGAACAACGTGGCCCTGGTGTTCGACGAGTACGATGCCGGCCGGCCCGACGTGATGTTCGTGATCCAGCGCGTCCTCGAACTCTCCGGCCGCCTGACCCTGCTGGACCAGAAGCGGGTCATCCGCCCGCACCCGGCCTTCCGGCTGTTCGCCACCGCCAACACCGTGGGCCTCGGCGACACCTCGGGCCTCTATCACGGCACCCAGCAGATCAATCAGGGCCAGATGGACCGTTGGTCCATCGTCACCACCCTCAACTACCTGCCCCACGACCGCGAGGTCGACATCGTCCTGTCCAAGGCCCTGCACTACCAGCGCGACGGCGGCCGCGAGATCGTCAGCAAGATGGTGCGCGTGGCCGATCTGACCCGCAATGCGTTCATGAACGGCGACCTGTCGACGGTCATGAGCCCCCGCACGGTCATCACCTGGGCCGAGAACGCCGACATCTTCCAGGATATCGGCTTCGCCTTCCGGGTGACGTTCCTCAACAAGTGCGACGAGCTGGAGCGCACCCTCGTGGCGGAGTTCTACCAGCGCGCCTTCGGCAAGGACCTGCCCGAGAGCGCCTCGAACGTGGCCCTGAGCTAGGGAATCTTTGGCGGAGGACGCGATGGGCGAGCCGGCTGTGAAGGGCGGACCGCGTACGGGGGAGGTGGTCCCCGGCCGGACGCGCTACGAGGACGACCTTTACACCTGGGTGCAGGAGCAGGTCGCGCTTCTCCGTGCCGGGCGGGTCGATGCGCTCGATCTCGATCATATCGCCGAGGAGTTGGAGAGCTTGTCCGAGAGCGAGTTCGGCAAGCTTCAGAGCACCTTGCGCGTCCTCGTGATGCACATGCTCAAATGGGATCAGCAGCCCGAGCACCGTACGCCGAGCTGGATCTTCTCGATCCGCGAGCAGCGTCGCCGCTACGAGCGCATTCTGGCGAGCAACCCCGGTCTGAAGTCGCGCAACGACGAGGCTCTGGGCAACGCCTACCCGGACGCACGGGAGTGGGCGTCCGACGAGACGCACCTCCCGCCGGATGAGTTTCCCCCCGAATGCCCCTACGAATGGGACGACATCCTGAACCGGCCCTTCGATTTTGACTCGGTGAAGAAGCAGCGCCCGTGAGCATCTCCAACCGCAAAGCCGGCGAACGCCGCGAGCCCGTCGCCGAACCGCTGAAGCGCTCGGTGGCCGGTTGCCTGCGCGCCATCGCCAAGCGGGCCGAGGTCGAGGTGGTCTATGCCAGCGACCGGCCGGCGCTGACCGGCGACAAGGCGCGCCTGCCCGAACCGCCGCGCAAGCTGACGCCCGGCGACGTGGCGATCCTGCGCGGCAACGCCGATTCCATGGCGCTTCGGCTCGGCTGCCACGATGTGGCCGTCCATCGCCGTCTGGCGCCCGAGAATTCCGGCGCGCGGGCGGTGTTCGACGCCGTCGAGCAGGCCCGGGTCGAGGCCATCGGCGCGCGGCGGATGTCGGGCGTCGCCTCGAACCTCTCCGCCATGCTGGAGGACCGCTACCATCGCGGCGGCAAGTACGAGGCGATCACCGACCGGGCCGACGCCCCCATGGAGGACGCCGTCGCCCTCATGGTGCGCGAGCGCCTCACCGGCCAGGCGCCCCCGCCGGCGGCGCAGAAGATCGTCGACCTCTGGCGCGCCCATATCGAGGACAAGGCTGGGCCGAACCTCGACGGGCTCATCGGCGCACTCGAGAACCAGCGCGCCTTCGCCCGCTCCGTGCGCGACCTCCTCAGCTCCCTCGACATGGCCGACGAGACGCCGTTCGACCCCGAGGACGACGACAACGACGACGACGAGGGCGAGTCCCAGGACGACGAGCAGACCCCGAGCGAGGGCGAGGCCGAGGAGCAGTCGCAGGGCGACCGCGCCGAGATGGAGGTGTCGGAAGAGGCCTCCGACGACCTCCAGGAGGGCGCCACCGAATCGGCCGACGCCCCGTCCGGCGAACTGCCGGAGGAGGCCGAGAACGCCGAATCGGAGGAGGCCTCGGAGGCTTGGCGGCCGCCTTCGTCTCGGGGCAACGAGGCCCGCGGCCCCGACTACAAGGTGTTCAATCCCCGCTTCGACGAGGTGATCCACGCCGAGGACCTTTGCGACGCCGAGGAGTTGGCCCGCCTGCGGACCTACCTCGACAAGCAGCTCGCCCACCTGCAGGGCGTGGTCGGGCGCCTCGCCAACCGGCTCCAGCGCCGGCTCCTGGCCCAGCAGAACCGCGCCTGGGATTTCGACCTCGAGGAGGGCCAGCTCGACCCCGCCCGCCTCGTGCGGGTGGTGACGGACCCGTTCCAGCCACTCTCCTTCAAGCAGGAGAAGGACACGAACTTCCGCGACACCGTCGTGACCCTGCTGCTCGACAATTCCGGCTCCATGCGCGGCCGGCCCATCACCGTGGCGGCCACCTGCGCCGACATCCTGGCGCGGACCCTGGAACGCTGCGGCGTCAAGGTGGAGATCCTGGGCTTCACCACCCGGGCGTGGAAGGGTGGGCAATCGCGCGAGGCGTGGCTCGCCGCGTCGAAGCCGAACGCGCCCGGTCGCCTCAACGACCTGCGCCACATCGTCTACAAGAGCGCCGACGCTCCCTGGCGCCGGGCGCGAAAGAACCTCGGGCTGATGATGCGCGAGGGGCTGCTGAAGGAGAACATCGACGGCGAAGCCCTCGATTGGGCGCACAAGCGCCTCATCGCCCGGCCGGAGCAGCGCAAGATCCTCATGGTGATCTCAGACGGCGCGCCGGTGGACGATTCGACCCTGTCGGTCAATCCGGGCAACTACCTCGAGCGCCACCTGCGCTGGATGATCGAGGACATCGAGACCCGCTCCCCCGTCGAGCTCCTCGCCATCGGCATCGGCCACGACGTGACCCGCTACTACCGCCGCGCCGTGACCATCATCGACGCCGAGGAACTCGGCGGCGCGATGACGGAGAAGCTGGCGGAGCTGTTCGAGGAGGATGCGGGCAACGGCGGGCGCAAAGCCTCACGCGCGGGCGGGCGGCGCTAGGCCCCCGACGGCGGTTTCATCGCCGCCCGGCTGCACGCGGGCGTTGAGATATCGCTTGTCGTCTGTGAAACGCGATGCTCGAGAGGCAGGCATCCAAACCGACCCGGATCCCGCGATGACGTGGCACCTGCACTGGCTCGAAGCCTCGGGCGATCTCAGCCCCTGGCGCGACGCGATCACCGCGGAGGTGGAAATCGCCCGCCGCGCCATCGTCGGCCTGGTACCGGTGCGCCCCCTCGACATCCTCGTGCAGCGCGACGCCGACGGGGTCCTACCTGAGACCGGAACCGGTGGACGGGCCTACGCTTCGACTCTGTTTTCCCTGACCATCGACCCGGACAATCCCAATTTCGCAGGCGTGCTGGCGGACGGGGACATCCGCCGGACCGTGGTGCACGAAGCGCATCACTGCCTGCGCATGGCCGGGCCCGGCTACGGCTGGACCCTCGGCGAAGCCCTGGTCAGCGAAGGCCTGGCGGGCCGGTTCGTGGAGCGCCTGTTCGGCGCGGCCCCCGAACCGTGGGAAAACGCCTTCGATGACACCGCGCTCGCGGCGCAGCGCCCCGACGCGGCTCTTCTGGCGGCGCGCGACTACGATCACGCGGCCTGGTTCTTCGGGTCCGACGCGTATCCGCGGTGGTACGGCTACACCCTCGGCTACCGGATTGCGGGCGACTGGGTGCGGGCGAATCCGGGGGCGGATGGCGAGACCTGGGTGAACGTCCCGGCCGAGGCAGTTCTGGCGGCGGCCCGCGGCCATACTCTGGCAGCGGCCTGAGCCGGCCCGTCGCCCGTTCACCTGGGTGACGACGCAATTCCGGGACGCCGGGGGCGGAGTAGTCGGGACGCCGGTCGGATGAATCGACCCTGCAAAGACGAACGCATCCCTAGGCTCATGGCGTCCCACAGAGCTGCCGCTCCAGGCGAGCGAGCAGGCGTTCGAACACGCCGGGATCGTCGAGGGCGCGGGCCAGGACGAGGCCGCCCTGGATCGCCAGGACGGCGTCCTCGGCCAGGGTCTCGGCCTCCGCCCGGCCGGCGCGGTGCAGCGCTCCCGTGAGGGCATCCCGCCACGCCGCGAAATACCCCGCGATCCGCATCCCGAATCGGTCCCGCCCCTCCGACAGGGCGAGGGCGCCGACGAGGCAGACCCGCCGGCCGGAGCGGAAATACGCATCCGTCTCCGACAGCATGCGCCGGATGGCGGCGCGAGGGTCGGGATCGTCCCGCAGGGCTGCGTAGATCTCCGCCTCGAACCAGGCGCCGATGCTGTCGAGGACGGCGTCCGCCATCTCGGCCTTGCCGCCGGGAAAGGCGTGGTAGAGGCTGCCCTTGCCGAGCCCCGCGCGGGCACCGAGCAGGGCGAGGCTGGCCCCGGCGTAGCCATGCTCGCGAAACACCTCGGCGAGCGCCGGGATCGCCGCCTCCCGCGCGCCCGGGGCCGCTGCGCTCACAACCCGAGTTCGGTGAGCCCCGGGTGATCCTCCGGGCGCAGGCCGGGCGCCGCCCAGCGGAACAGGCGCTGGTTCTCGGTGATGGGCAGATCGTTGATGCTGGCGTGGCGCATCCGCATCAGGCCGTTGGCGTCGAACTCCCAGTTCTCGTTGCCGTAGGCGCGGAACCATGCGCCGACGGCATCGTGGAACTCGTAGGCGAAGCGCACGGCGATGCGGTTCTCGGTGAACGCCCACAGCTCCTTGATCAGCCGGTACTCGTGCTCGCGCGCCCACTTCGCCTCGAGGAACGCCACGATGGCGGGGCGCCCGGTGAAGAACTCCGAGCGGTTCCGCCAGCGACTGTCGGGCGTGTAGGCCAGGGCGACCTTGTGGGGGTCGCGGCCGTTCCAGCCGTTCTCGGCGGCGCGGACTTTCTGAATCGCGGTCTCGCGGGTGAAGGGCGGCAGGGGCGGACGGGCGTCGGACATGCGAACTCCTGGCGCGCCGATTCGCCAGCGCTGTACCGATCGGTACAATCCGGTCGGAGCCGCGTCAATCCGGGTCGCAGCGCCCCACCCGCGCGCGACCGGAGACACCCCGGACACGACGAAGCCGCCGCCCGCACTCAAGCGGGCGACGGCTTCGACTGAGATGTCTGGTCCGGCTCAGGGGCCGGCCCGTCGGCCTTCAGGCAGCGACGGGGGTCTCGACCTCGGCGAGCTTCTTGTGCAGCTCGCGCTTGATCAGGCGGGCCGTCTGCGACAGCTCGATCTCGCGCGCCTTGATGAGGAAGGCATCGAGGCCGCCACGGTGCTCGACGGAGCGCAGGGCATGGGCGGTGACGCGCAGGCGCACCCGACGCTTCAGGGCGTCCGACTGCAGGGTGACCTGGCACAGGTTCGGCAGGAACCGGCACTTGGTCTTGCGGTTCGAGTGGCTCACGAGGTGGCCGGTCTGCACGGCTTTGCCCGTGAGTTCGCAACGGCGCGACATAATCAAACTTCCCGGTTCGTTCCGCATGTCCGACAGGGCGATGGCGGGACACCCGCGAATGGGTCTCACGCACGCCAAGCCCGGTGGAGCGGCGTTCTCATTGAAGGCGCGAGCCTATAGGGGAAGGGTACCCCAGGCGTCAAGGCATCGCGGCCTTTTTCAGCCTCGGCACGGTCAAGCTGGCACGGGTCCAACGATGTGTTAACCATGGGAGCGGACGATGCGGGACTACGGACCCGGCCGCGTCTCGACCGGGCATCCTCGCAGCACCCCGAGTTCCCAGCCATGTGCGCCCAGCGTTTCCCCAGCGCCAGCCTTTCCTTCGCGGCTCTCGCCGCCCTCATGGTCGCGACGGCGCCGGTTCAGGCGCGCCCCAAGGCGTCCGCCGCCGCCCCCGCCAACGTCACCGTCGATTACGGCATCGCGCTCGCTGGCATCCCCATCGGCACCGCCCAGGTGACGGGGGCCTTCGAGAGCACGCGCTACCGCATGGACGTGTCGGCCCGCCTCACGGGCCTCGTCGGCGCGGTGACGGGTGGCATGGGCTCGGCCCGCGCCAGCGGCCTCATCGCCACCGGCCCGCAGCCGAGCGCCTTCGCCATCTCCACCAAGACCTCGAATTCAGGCATCGCCGTGCGGATGGCACTGGCGCGCGGCACCGTCACCCAGGCCGAAATCACCCCGCCGCTGGTCGACATGGGCGACCGCGTGCCGATCACGCCCGAGAACAAGCGCGGCGTCATCGATCCGGCGAGCGCCCTGATGATGCCCGCCGTGGCCCGGGGCGAGCTCATCGACCCGGCCAATTGCAACCGCACCCTGCCGGTCTTCGACGGCGCCACCCGCTTCGACGTGGTGCTGAGCTACGGCGAGACCCGCACGGTGGAGAAGCCGGGTTATTCGGGGCCGATCCTCGTCTGCAACGCCCGCTACCAGGCCATCGCGGGTCACCGGCCCGACCGGCCGGGGGTGAAGTTCATGGAGGACAACCGCGACATGTCCGTGTGGCTCGCGCCCGTGGAGGGCACCCGCGTGCTCCTGCCGATCCGCATCTCCGTGCGCACCACCATCGGCACCAACATCATCGAGGCGACGCGCTGGAACCGCAGCGGCGGCACGACGACGGCCGGGGCGCCCACGACCGGCACCCTCGCGAGCCTCGGCGAGCAGCGCTGACCCTGCGGATGCGACGCTTCCGTCCCGTCCTCGCCCTCCTGCTCGCCGCCGGCCCCGCCGCGGCGGCCCCCTTGAGCACCGACGATTCCGGGTGCGGTGGCGACGCCTATTCCTCGGCCGAGGTGGTGGAGGGGCGCCGCCCCCGGGGCAGGCCGCTCACGGCCATGCCCGACACCCTTTGCGCCGACCTCGCGGCGCCGCCGGCCCGGACCCGGATCGAGATCTACGGCGTGCCGGGCCTCGGCGGTGCGGGTCCGGGGGGATACGACCCGGGCGGCGGTTACGACGCGGGCCGACCTGGCCCCGATGGCCTTGGCGGAACCGGGGCCGGCGCCCCATATGAGCGTGGACCGCCACGTCGCCCACGCCGGGGCGACTGATCGGGCCTTTCCCGCGCGACACGTTCACCGTCGCCGGCCTGTCTCGCCGAAGGGACCGCCCCGCGCCCATGCTCCGCCCCTCCCTCCCCCCGCAGGCCCGCGCACGCGGCGTCACGGCGGTGCTCGGGCCGACCAACACCGGCAAGACCCACCTCGCCATCGAGCGAATGCTCGCCCACCCGACGGGTATGATCGGCCTGCCCCTGCGGCTGCTGGCGCGCGAGGTCTACCTGCGGGTGGTGGCCAAGGTCGGGGTCGACAAGGTCGCTCTCGTCACGGGTGAGGAAAAAATAAAACCCGACCGGCCGCGCTACTGGATCTCCACCATCGAGGCGATGCCGCGCGACCTCGACGTCGCCTACGTGGCCATCGACGAGATCCAGCTCGCCGCCGACATGGACCGGGGCCACGTCTTCACCGACCGCCTGCTGCACCAGCGCGGGCGCGAGGAGACCCTGCTGATCGGCTCCTCGACCATGCTGCCCCTGGTGCAGTCGCTGATCCCCGGCGTCCGCACCACCACGCGGCCCCGGCTCTCCCAGCTCACCTTCGCGGGCGAGAAGAAACTCGGGCGCCTGCCCCGGCGCACGGCCATCGTGGCGTTCTCGGCCGAGGAGGTCTACGCCATCGCGGAGCTGATCCGGCGCCAGCGCGGCGGCGCGGCGGTGGTGCTCGGCGCCCTGTCGCCCCGCACCCGCAACGCCCAGGTCGAGCTCTACCAGTCCGGCGAGGTCGATTACCTCATCGCCACGGATGCGGTGGGGATGGGGCTCAACCTCGACGTCGACCACGTCGCCTTCGCGGCGAACTGGAAGTACGACGGCACGCGCTTTCGCAAGCTCACGCCCCCCGAGATGGGGCAGATCGCGGGGCGGGCCGGGCGCCACCTCTCGGACGGGACCTTCGGCTCCACGGGGCGCTGCGCCCCCTTCGAGCCCGAGATGATCGAGGCCCTGGAGACCCACGATTTCGAGCCCCTGCGGGTGCTGCAATGGCGCAACCCGGACCTCGACTTCTCCTCCCTCAAGGCCCTGCAGGCGAGCCTCGACGAGCACCCGCGCGAACGCGGCCTCACCCGTGCCCCCATGGGCGAGGACCAGTCGGCGCTGGAAATCCTCATGCGCGAGGACGACATCCGCGACATGGCCTCCACACCCGCCACGGTGAAGCGGCTGTGGGACGTGTGCGGGGTGCCGGACTACCGCAAGGTCCATCCCCAGACCCATGCCGACCTCGTCGCCCAGCTGTTCCGCTTCCTCATGCGGGGCATGGCCGGGCGCATTCCCAACGACTGGTTCGCCAAGCACGTGGCGATGATCGACCGCACCGACGGCGACATCGACGCGCTCTCCCAGCGCATCGCGCAGGGGCGGACCTGGACCTTCGTGGCGAACCGGCCGGATTGGCTCATCGATCCGGTGCATTGGCAGGGCGAGACGCGTCGGGTAGAGGACAGGCTGTCCGACGCCCTGCACGAACGCCTTGCAAGTCGTTTCGTCGACCGGCGTACCAGCGTCCTGATGCGGCGCTTGAGAGAGAATACGATGTTGGAAGCTGAGATCACCGCCGGCGGGGATGTGACCGTCGAGGGACAGCATGTCGGCCATCTGCATGGCTTCCAGTTCGTCCCGGACCCCGGCGCGGAGGGCCATGAGGCCAAGACCCTGCGCAGCGCGGCCGAGAAGGCGCTCGCCGGCGAGATCGAGGCCCGCGCCGAGCGGTTCTCGGCCGCCGCCGACGCGTCCCTGGTGCTGAGCCACGACGGCGTCGTGCGCTGGACCGGCGACCCGGTGGCCAAGCTGACGCCCGGCGACAAGCTATTTGAGCCGCACGTGCGCCTGCTGGCCGACGAGCAGCTCACGGGCCCCGCCCGCGACAAGGTCGAGGGCCGGCTGACCGCCTGGCTCAAGGCCCACGTGGTGCGGCTCCTCGGGCCGCTCATGGAGATCGAGACGGCGGCCGACCTCACGGGCCTCGCCAAGGGCATCGGCTATCAGGTGGTCGAGTCGCTGGGCGTCCTGGAACGGTCCAAGGTGATGCACGAGATGCGCACCCTGGATCAGGAGGGCCGCGGGGCGCTCCGCCGCCACGGCGTGCGCTTCGGCGCCTATCACATCTTCCTGCCGGCCCTATTGAAGCCGGCGCCCCGGACCCTGGCGGCCCAGCTCTGGGCCCTCAAGAACGGCGGCCTCGACCAGCGCGGCCTCGACGAGATCGCGCATCTTGCGAGTTCCGGCCGCACCTCGATCAAGGTCGACCCCGAGATCGCCAAGGGCCTCTACCGCGCCGCCGGCTTCCGGGTGTGCGGCGAGCGCGCCGTGCGCGTCGACATCCTCGAGCGCCTCGCCGATCTCATCCGCCCGGCCATCGCCTACCGCCCCGGCACCACGCCGGGCGAGGCGCCCGCCGGCACCGCCGACGGCGACGCCTTCGTGGCCACCGTGGGCATGACCTCGCTGGTCGGCTGCTCGGGCGAGGATTTCGCCTCGATCCTGAAGTCGCTCGGCTACGCCCCGGAGACCCGTCCGGGCCCGGCCATCACCGTGCCGCTGCTGCCCGCGGCCTCGACCCAGCCTGTACAGGTGAGCGTGCCGGCCGATGACACGGCCGACGCGACGACCGGGGACGGCGCCGCGAACGACGATGCCCCCACCGCAGAGGGTGAAGCCGCTCAGGCGGCCGAGGGCCACGACGGCGCCACGGCCGTGGATGCCGCCATCGAGCCCGGCGCGACGGCCGACGCCGTGGCGACGCCCCTGATCGAGAACCCCATCGAAGCCACCGCACCGGAGCCGGCGATGGTTTCGGAAGAAGCGACCTCGGAAGAAGCGACCACACCCGAGACGACTTCGGCAGACACGACTTCGGCAGACACGACTTCGGCAGAGACTGCCGAGACAATTGAGCCGGCCCCCGAGCCCGTGGCCGAGGCCGCCAGCCTCGCCGACGCGGCCGAGCACCCCACCGAGGCCGTGTCGGCCGACGGCGCTGAGGGCGAGGACGCAACGAGCGAAGGCGCCGAGGACGAGGCCGCTGCGGCGGAGATCGTCACCGTCGAGGTCTGGCGGCTTCAGCGCCAGCAGCGTAGCGCCCCGCGTCAGAACCGCCCGCGTGGCGGTGGTCGCGACCGCGACGGGGCGGCTCCCAACCGCGCCCCCGGCGAAGGTCGGCCGGATCAGCGCCGTCAGGCCGGTGCCGGTGCGTCCGACGGTCAGGGACGCCCGCGTGGTGGTGCCCCCGGCGGCGAGCGTCCGGAGGGCGGACGCCGCGAGGGTGGACGGCCCGAGAACGGTCGTCCCCAGCGCCGCGAGCGCTTCGAGCCGGGCCGGACCCGTCCCGACCGGCGCGACGAACCCCGTGCGGCGCCGCGCGACGAGCCGCGGCCGCAGCGCCGCGAGCGGGCCCCGGACCCGGATTCGCCCTTCGCCAAGCTGGCCGCCCTCAAGGCCCAGCTCGAGGCGGGCGAGGGCAACAAGCGTTGAGGCGCACATGAAGCGATGAAGCCGGGGCGCCAGCGTCTCGACAAATGGCTGTGGTTCGCGCGCTTCGCGCGGACCCGCACCCTCGCGGCGGGCCTCGTCGAAGCGGGATACGTCCGGGTGAACGGACGTCGGGCCGACGCGGCGGCCACCGCCATCGCGGTGGGCGACGTCGTCACCGTGGCGGCGGCCCACACCACCGCCCTGGTGCGGGTGCTCGACCTCGGCGAACGCCGCGGCGGTGCGCCGGAAGCCCAGACACTCTATGCCGATCTCAACACGGCCTCCCTGGATACGACCGCCGTCGACACGCCGCCGGGCTGAACACCCCGTGTCCCCCGTACGACACCGGTACCGTCGACTGCGCAGGGCCGGGTTGCCGCGCTTGTCAGCCCTTCGGCCAGGGTCTAGAGCCTGCCCCATCAGGCGGAGCGGGTACCCGCACCAGCCAAAGCGTCAACGGATTTGCAAAGCCATCGGGTCGGCGGGGTTTCCCCATCGCGGTCCGGGCCGGCGCGGATCGAGGACTGAAGGCCCCATGACCTACGTCGTCACCGACAATTGCATCAAGTGCAAGTACATGGACTGCGTTGAGGTGTGTCCGGTGGACTGCTTCTACGAAGGCGACAACATGCTCGTCATCCATCCCGACGAATGCATCGATTGCGGCGTGTGCGAGCCGGAATGCCCCGCCGAGGCGATCAAGCCCGACACGGAGCCGAGCCTCGAGACCTGGCTGAAGGTCAACGCCGACTACGCCAAGACCTGGCCGAACATCACCCAGAAGAAAGACGCCCCCGCCGACGCCAAGGAGTGGGACGGGGTCGCCGGCAAGTTCGAGGCGCACTTCTCGGCGAGCCCCGGCAAGGGAGACTGACGCGCATCGAGGGCGAACGACGCGCGTCGAGGGCGAACGAGAACCGGCTTCGACCGCCTGCCGCGCCCATGGCGCCGGGTGGATCGTCGCGCCCGGGAGACCGCGCCGGATACCGGGTCGAACCGTCCGTTGCGTGCCGCTCCCGATGCCGCTCGCGCGTCCCGGCCTGCGTCAAAGCGATGCGATCGCCGGGGATTCGCGTTGGACGCCGGGTGAGCCTGTGCCGGCAATCCTTTGATTCGGCGGCACGATTGTGCTATGCCTATGGCCTGCCGTCGTTCGTGCCCGACGTGCTGCCTCCGGCCCTCGACAGATGGCTCTCTCGCAAGCTTGAGAAAACGAGGTCGCATGCGATCGACCGCTGGAGGCGCGTGGCGCCTTCGGCGGACGGTCTTTCGTTGCGCTGTGTCGGCTAGCCCGGGAATCCGTGGGTCCGGCCTCTTTCGAGGATCGGCTTCCGGCCAAGGGGCTGAGGCCGGGTGACCCACCCCGGGAGTTACGGTTCGGCGCGGCGATCGATTCCGCGCGATGTTCTGGAGGCGCTTCTCGCATGACCACAGCCAAGAAGACGACGGCAACGGGCCGGCAAGGCTTCAAGACCGGCGAAGCGGTCGTGTATCCGGCGCATGGTGTCGGCCGCATCACCGCCATCGAGGAGCAGGAGATCGCCGGGTACAAGCTCGAGCTGTTCGTCGTCTCGTTCGAGAAGGACAAGATGGTCCTGCGCGTGCCCACCGCGAAGGCCAACAGCGTCGGCATGCGCAAGCTCGCCGAGCCCGAGCTCGTCAAGAAGGCCCTCGACGTGCTCACCGGCCGCGCCCGGATCAAGCGCACCATGTGGTCGCGCCGGGCCCAGGAATACGAGGCCAAGATCAATTCGGGCGATCTGCTCTCGGTAACCGAGGTGGTGCGCGATCTGTTCCGCTCCGAGGCCCAGCCCGAGCAATCCTACAGCGAGCGTCAGCTCTACGAGGCCGCCCTCGATCGCATCGTGCGCGAGATTTCCTCGGTGAACCGCATCACCGAGACCGAGGCCCTCAAGCTCATCGAGCAGAGCTTGGCGAAGTCGCCGCGCCGCGCCAAGGGCGAGGCGGAAGCCGAGGGTGAGGCCGAGGCCGACGAGATCCAGGAAGAGGCGGCCTGAGCCGCATCCGCTCCATCTGAATCGACACGAAGATCCGGGCCCGGCGCAGCAGCGCCGGGCTTTTTCGTACCGACCCCGGCTGCCCCTGCGCGGATCTGTATTCACCAAGGCGCGATGCGGGAACAATCGCCGCGACGCCTCCGTTGTCAGTCGCCACGCAAAGACTGTGTGTTCGCCCCCGAACGGGACGTTCCGATCTTGCGGCAGAAGCGAACGTTTCAACGAGGCGGAGGCGGGGATGGCGGACATCGCTGGGATACGGCGTCAGTTCATACGCACGGCGATGGAAGCGCCTTTCCTTGCCCGGGACGAAGAACGCGGCCTCGCCGTCCGCTGGAAGGACAAGCGCGACGAGCGCGCCCTGCACGGCCTGATCGAGGCCCATATGCGCCTCGTCATCGCCATCGCGGGCCGCTTCCGCCACTACGGCCTGCCGATGGCGGATCTGGTCCAGGAAGGGCATGTCGGTCTGATGGAGGCCGCCGCCCGGTTCGAGCCGGAGCGGGAGGTCAGGTTCTCGACCTACGCCACGTGGTGGATCCGCGCTTCGATCCAGGATTACATCCTGCGCAACTGGTCCATCGTTCGCGGTGGCACGAGTTCGGCCCAGAAGGCCCTGTTCTTCAATTTGAGGCGCCTCCGTGCCCGCCTCATGCAATCCACCGAGGAGCATGTCGGCGACGAGATCCACCGCCGCATCGCCACCGCCATCGGCGTCTCCCGCGAGGATGTCGCGCTCATGGACGCGCGCCTGTCGGGGCCCGACATGTCCCTCAACGCCCCCGTCGGCGAGGAGAGCGAGGCCTCGTCCGAGCGGATGGATTTCCTCGTGGACGGTGCGGCCCTGCCCGACGAGACGGTTTCGGCCCAGGTCGACGGCGAGCGCCGCCTGACCTGGCTCAACGAAGCCCTGGCCGTGCTGTCGGAGCGCGAACTGCGCATCCTCAAGGAGCGCCGTCTCGCCGAGGATCAGGCGACGTTGGAAGCCCTCGGCCTGCGCCTCGGGATCTCGAAGGAGCGCGTGCGCCAGATCGAGAACCGGGCCCTCGAGAAGTTGCGCCGGGCCCTCGCCGAGCGGTTCCCGCAGACGGCGGGCAACGTCTACGCCTGACGGCTCTCGGGTTCTCGGGCTCTCGTAGGAACGAGGCATATCGGTTGGATCTGGGCGTCGCGTCGGGTCGGATATCCGGGGCGGCGCCGTTTTCGTTTCTGAATGTGACACCCACGCAACAGCGTGAGGTTCGGTACAATTTTATCGATCCGGCATCTTTCGCTACCCGCGGCGGTCGCGTTACGCTCGGGCACGGAAGTGTGATCGAGCCGATGAACGACCGAGACCCCCTCCCCTGGAAATCGATCATGGTCCTGCCGACCCTGATCGCCCTCTCGGCCTCGGCGGTGCTGCTGGTCTCGCTTCACCACCGCCTGTCGGTGCAGGCCGCGATCGGCCTGTTCGTGGGCGCCCTCGCCGTGGTGGAGATCGGGTATCTGCTGATCCTCGTCGCCGTGAGCCGTCGCGACACGCCTCGACGACTTCCCGTCTCGCGCGGGCGGTGACGGGTCCTCCCGGAAGCGCATTCCCGGTCTCGGATTGGCCGGTCTCGGATTGGCCAGTCCGTGAGCCCGGTTGGCCCGGGGGCGCCATCGTCTGGCATGCAGGCCTTCGCCTCGACGCCGCACGCCGCGCCGCCTGCTTCGCCCTCCTCGACCGCGACGAGACGCTCCGCGCCGACCGGTTCCTGCAGGCCCGCGACCGGGATCGCTTCATCGCGAGCCACGCGGCCCTGCGCTTCCTCCTGGCCGGCGCCCTGGAGGCGGAGGCGCGAACCCTGTCCTTCTCGGTCTCCGCGTTCGGACGGCCGAGCCTCGCCGGTGCGCAGGCCGGACGCCTCGACGTCAACCTGTCCCATTCGGGCGAGCACGCCCTCGTGGCCCTTTCGCCCACGGGGCGGATCGGGGTCGACATCGAGGTGCCGCGGCCGATGCCCGATGCCCTGCGGATCGCCCGCGCCCATTTCCATCCCCGGGAGATCGCCGCCCTCGAAGCCCACGGATCCGACGGGGAGGCCGCGTTCTATGCCTGCTGGACGTCCAAGGAAGCCTTCGTGAAGGCGGTGGGGGCGGGCCTGTCGCGGCCACTGAACGGGTTCGCCGTCGCGGTCCCACCCGCCCCTGCGGCCCTGCTGGAGGTCGACGATGCGGATGGGCCGGCCTCCGCCTGGACCTTGGCCGCCCTCGCGCCGGCACCGGGCACGGTCGGCGCCGTGGCCCTCGCGATTCCCCGGGCGGCGATCGCCCTGGCGGCCCTGTCGCCCGACTGGGCCGACCGGATCGGCACCTGACGGTCGGCACATCGAAGAAAGCGCGCGGCCGGGCAACGATCCGCTTGCAGGCCGCCGTCGGCCTCGCTATAGGTCCGCTCGTCGGCGCAGCGCGCCGGCCTTCGGAGTGTAGCGCAGTCTGGTAGCGCACCACGTTCGGGACGTGGGGGTCGCAGGTTCAAATCCTGCCACTCCGACCAGCTCTCCCCGGGAGAGCGGTCTTCCCGGCTCAGAGAGCACAGGCAATTCTTCATGAATTCCTCCCACCCTCGGCTAAAGGCTGGGGCTGGTTCGGCGTGTCGAGGTCTCGGCGGCACCCCATCACGGACGTGACCGTCGTCATGCGCGAACACGATGGCCATGGCGTCGCCGGGTGGCCCTTCGGGCCACGAGCCAAGGACGGAGCCGTTCCGGCGACCCTTCCGGACGGACGGCCCTGGCCGAATCTGCACGTCCTCACGCCGTCGCCCCCCGGCACGCCCGGCCTCGCCGGCACGGACGCCTCCGTGGCGGGCCAGGATTACCGGCCGCTCCAGCACCATCACGTCCCGCCCGGACCCGAGGCAACGGCCCGCGTCGCCGCCCTGCTGTCCGATCCGTCCGTGGATTTCGTCCTCGTCCTGCGGGCGGGGGACCTCCTGGCGCCGGGCGCCCTCACGTCCCTCGCCCTGGAGGCGTCCCTCGCGGCGGCGGACGTCGTCACCGGCCTGCGGGTGGTGTTCGGCGAAACGGTTCTGGGCCTCGATGCGGTCGCGCAGGCGCCCGGCCCCCTCGACGGCCGGGTTCCGGCCGGACGCCTCGGCCCCTTCACAGGCGGCGAATGCCTGCTGTCGCGGGCGGCGATCCACGCGGCCGGCGGCCTCGACCTCGCCGATCCGTCTCCGGTCGGCGCGTTGTGGCCACGCCTCGCGGGGCTGCGGCTGGCGCGGGTCGGGCGCCCGGTCCTGCTCCAGCGCGCGCCGGAGGGTCACGTCCCACCCCCGCACCCCGCCGGCCTCGCCATCGCGGCCCTGACCGACCAGGGCGCCGGCGGCGGGGCGGGCATCGCCCATCGCCGCCTCGCCGAAGCCCTCGCGCTGTCGGGGCATCGGGTGACGGGCCTGCGGCTGTTCGACGAGGCCGTGCCGGCGAGAGCCGAGTGGCAGGACCGTTTCCCCCGCACCGAGGCGGCGATCCGGGACGGGGGCCACGATCTCCTCCTCGTCGGCAACATCCACGGCGCGACGCGCCGGCTCGGGCTCCTCGCGCGCCTCGCCGCACACCTTCCCGTCGCCGTCGTGATGCACGACCTGTTCCCCATCACCGGGCGCTGCGCCTTCCCGTGCGACTGCACCCGCCTCGCCACGGGCTGCGACGCGGGCTGCCCGACCCCGACGCAGTACCCCTACCTCGCACCGTCCCGGATCGCGGGCGTCCATGCCGAGAAGCGGGCGTACCTCGCCGGTCCCGGCGGCCCCCTGCTCCTGACCAACTCGGCCTGGACCCACGAGTACACCCGTGCCAACGCACCCGCCGGCACCGCCGTGGCCCGGATCGACCTCGCGTTTCCCACGGGGGCCTTCCGGCCCGGCGACCGGACGGCCCTGCGCCGACACCTCGGCCTGCCCGTCGACGGCGTGCTGGTGATGTTCGCCGCCGTCATCGCCGACGCCCCCGGCAAGGGGTTCGCCGACCTCGTCGCCACCCTGCGCCGCGTCGCGCGGCCGGGTGTCGGCTTCGTCGCCGTGGGACGCCTCGACGATCCGGACGCCCTCGGCCTGCCCGACCTGTTCGCCGCCGGTCCCGTCGGCGACGAGGCCGGTCTGGCGGCGTGGTACGGCGCCTGCGACATCTACCTCACCGCCAGCCTCAACGAGACCCTGGGACAGACCCCTGTGGAGGCGGGGCTGTGCGGACTTCCCACCGTCGCCTACCGGGCCTCCGGACTCACCAGCGCGGTGATCGACGGCGTCTCGGGCGTCCTCGTCCCGCAGGAGCCCGGCTCCCTCGCGGCCGCCCTCGCCGGTCTCATCGCCGACGAAGCCCGGCGCCGGCGCCTCGGCGCGCAGGCGCGGATCGCCTTCGAGGGCCGGTTCAGCCATGCCGCCGCCGCCCTACGGTTCAACGACGTCCTCGTCGCACGGGGCCTGATCCCGGCGCCCGCCGACGGGCGCCTGCGCTTTACGCCGGCCATGCTCGGCCGGTTCGCCTTCGCGCGGGTGCGTCATCCGGGCGAGACCGGGACCGTGCCGGGCCCCTCCCCCGCCCCGATCCGCCTCCTGCGCCGGGCCAAGCGCGCCGTCTTCGGCCGGGACCTGCCGCTTTGGATTCGCCGGGTCCTGTACGTGGGCAGTCTTCTCGCCAGCCCCTCGCGGCGCGCGCGATGAGTGCGGCCCTCGCCCTGACGGCGACGCCGGCGCCGCGCCGGGTCTATCTCGACCTGAGCAACCTGCGCGGCCACGTCACCGGGATCGAGCGGGTCGCCCTCGACCTGTTCTCGGCCGCGAACCTCGCCCCGCACGAGGTCCATTCCGTGCGCAGCGGCGGTGTACCCGGGATGATGCTGGCCCAGCATCTCGGCCTGCCGGCACGGGCGCTCGCCGACCGCTCGGCGCTGTTCGTCTTCCCCGGCTTCCCGCCGAGCCCCCTGAGCATCGCCTTCGGCACCCGCTGCGTCACCTACGTCCACGACACCTTCCTGCTGACCCGGCCGGAGGACCTGAGCTGGAAGAGCCGGCTCTACATGGCACCGAGCTTCGCCTTCGCCATGCGGTTCGGACGCCGCTTCCTCGTCAATTCACGCACCACCGGGCTGGCGGTGCGGGACGTGTGCCGGCGCGACGCCCTCGTGGCGCTGCTTCGGCCGGGGGTACGCGACGTCTTCGGCCTCGCTGATCTGGCGCGGACGGCGGCCTACGATCCGGCCCTACCCCTGCGCATCCTCGCCATCGGCACCATCGAACCGCGCAAGGATTATCCGGCCGCCCTCGCCATCGTGGCGGCCCTGAATGCCGCCGGCATCCGCGCGGAACTGCACGTGGTCGGCCGGGTCGGCTGGGGCCGCCACGCCTTCCTCGACGCACCGCCCGCCTTCCTCACCCTGCACGGCTACGTCGACGATGCCGGCCTGCGCCGCCTCGCCGAGAGCTGTCACCTTCTCCTGTCCACCTCAAAGGCCGAGGGCCTCGGGCTGCCCCTCCTCGAGGTCCAGCACGGCGGGTTGCCCGTGGTCGCCCCCGAGGGAGCGGTGTTCTCCGAGGTGCTGGGAGACTCCGCTCTGTTCGTCGCGTCGGACGACCCGGAGGGCACGGCCGCCCGCATCGCCGCCTGGGCGCGGACGCGGCTGCCCGAGGCGGCGCGGGCATCGCGGGCCAACGTGGCCCGCTGGAACGGTCTCGCGACCGCCGACGCGGCGCGTTTCCGCAGCTTCCTCGACCGGGGGACGGCGGCCTACGCGGACGCGCCGGACGGCGTCGTTCCGGCCTCCTGAGGGGTCGCCTGCGCCCCCCCGGCCGGACCGAGCCACGGGGTCGCATGCGAGATTCGGGCAGAGTTCGGTAATCATACCCCCCTGTCATCGAGGTTCCCCACAGGAATCCCCGTGGAGGTCGGCGTCGCGATAGCGTCTTCTACACCGGGGCGTTCGTAGGGTTTGCCGGTGCCGCGGACGGCTCCGTGAGGCCCGTCCGCGAGGCGACGCTCATCCGTTCCGGTTCGGCCGACGCGAAGCCGGGACGACGCGAAACCGGGACGGTGCGGGCTGGCACGCCCGCTGCTGAACCACCCCGCATCCACGTCGACGACGGGAGCGCCTGTGCCAAATCGGTACGGTCGTTCCCCGGATGAAGCGGAGCGAGGGCGGGGCGACACCCCGGAAGCGGGACGGTCGGGAGACGGGACGATGTTCGACTTCGGGACTACGATACGCGGGGAGCCGATCGCGATGGAGCGCCCGTCCTCGGCGCCCGAGCCCGCCGCCATCCTGCGCCGGCTCCGGCGGGGCCTCGGCCTCATCGTGCTCGCCGGCGTGATCGCCGTCGCCCTCGCGGTCGCGGGCCTCGGACTGCTGAAACCGGCCTACACCTCGGTCCTGCAGATCCTCGTCGATCCGACCGATCTCTCCGTCATCGCCAACGACCTCACCACCCGGTCGCCGCAGGCCGACAGCGGCGTCTCCATCGCCGAGAGTCAGGCGCGGGTGATCCAGTCGGACAGCGTCCTGAGCCGGGTGGTGGAACGCCTTAAGCTCGCCACCGACGACGAATTCGTCCGGACCCCTTCGACGAACCCCGTCGTCATCGGCGTCAAGCAACTCCTCGGCCTCGATCCGCCGCCGGCGAGCCGCGACCCGGTCAACATCGCCCTCGACACCCTGCGGACGAAGCTCGGGGTTCGCCGGGCGGAGCGGACCTTCGTCATCGACGTCTACGTGCAGACCCTCGATCCGGAGAAATCGGCGCGCATCGCCAACGCCATCGGCGACGCCTACTTCGCCGAGGAGGCCCGGGCGCGGATGGACGCGGCGCGGCGGGCCTCGGACGCCCTCTCGGGGCGCCTCACCAGCCTGCGGCGCGGGGTGGAGGAGGCCGAGGGCAAGGTGGTCAGGTACCGGGAGGCGAACAAGCTCGTCACCACCAGCGGCCGTCTTCTGAGCGACCAGCAGCTCAGCGACCTCAACCAGCAGCTCGTCACCGCCACGATCCGCACCGCCGAAGCCCAGTCGCGCCTCGACCAAGCCAGGCGGATGCGGACGGGCGAGGCCGGCACCTCCCTGCCGGAGATGCTGCAATCCACCGAGATGCAGAACCTGCGGCAATCCTACGCCAGCCTGTCCCGCAACACCGCCGAACTCGCGACGCGGCTGGGCGAGCGCCACCCGGCCATGGCCGAGCAATTCGCCCAGCAACGCGATCTCCAACGCATGATCCAACGCGAGAAGGAGCGGATCATCGACACCTCGCAGAAGGATTACGACCGGGCCGCCGCCACCGAAGCCGCCGTGCGCAAGAGCCTCGACCGGGCCAAGGTGGAGACCTCCGGGAACGACCGCGCCAACGTGGGCCTGCGCGAGTTGGAGCGCGAGCTCGACTCACGGCGCGCCGTCTACGAGACCTTCCTCAGGCGGGCACGGGAAACCTCGGAGCAGGAGCGCCTCAACAGCTCCAACGTCCGGGTGATCTCGGCCGCGACCCCGGCGCGCCTGCGGAGCTGGCCGCCCTCGCCCAAGGTGATCCTGCCCGTCGCCCTGGCGCTCGGCCTCGCCCTCGGGGCCGGCCTCGCCCTGCTGCGGGGCGCCAGCCGCGACCGCCGTGACGCGATGGATCGCAGCCCCGCCGCACCCGTCGGCGCCCGGAGTTTCCGCGCCGTCGACGCCTGAGCGGGTTTCACAAGAGTGGTCACCGGCTCTGCGTCGAAAACCAGCGACAGATCAGAGAGCTAAGCAGGTTCACGTTGGCTTGCCGACGTGGACCCGCTCAGGGACCGGCGCCGCGCCGGAAGGCCCCCTCAGGCTGCCGCGAACAGGTCGGGATGGCGCAGGCGCAGGGCGTAGACGAGGAGCAGGGTCTTGATGTCGGTGATCTCGCCCCGGTCGCTCATGCCGCTGAGGCTGGCGAGATCCATCTCGTGCACGGTGATGTTCTCGTGCTCGGCGTCGAGGCCGCCGCCCGGACCGGAGCGGTCGTCGGCGCCGTAGGGGGCGAGGAACAGGTCCATCTGCTCCGTGGAGATGCCCGGCATGCTCCAGCCGCAGGCGATGCGTTCCAGGGCCCCGAGGCGCACGCCGACCTCCTCGTAGGCCTCCCGCCGCGCGCCCTCCTCCGGATCGGCCTCGTCGAGGAGGCCGGCCGGAACCTCGAAGAGGGATTCGGTCCCGGCGGCGTAGAGGGCCGCGGGCCGGAACTGCTCGACGAGGAGCGCCACGCCGCGCACCGGATCGTAGGGCAGCACGGCAACGGCGCGGCCATGATCCTCGATCTCACGGGCGAGACGCGTTCCGTCCGGCATCGTCACCTCGGCGACGAGAAACCGGCTCCAGCCGTCATGCAGGATCCGAGTGCCACGGATGACAGGCGCCATGCTCTTTCCTCACGCGCCGTCCGATGCGGGACGGCCGACGCGCGGGCCTTAGCAGTGCGTTGGCGCACGAATGAGGCGGCCTCAGTCCGGGCAGCGCCGGATCGTGAATCGAATCGCGCCGTCGCGGCGCTCCTGGTCCAGCAGCGCGTCGCCCTCGCTCCGCACGAGATGCGGGATGTCGATGGCCGCCAGGGGGTCCGTGCTCAGGACCGCCAGGACGGCACCGGGGGGCAGGCGCCGCAGGGCCTTGCGGGTGCGCAGAACCGGCAGCGGGCATTTCAGGCCCGACAGGTCGAGTTCGACAGGATCGGGCGGTTCAGCGGGCATCAGCTCTGGCGCCATGAAAAAACCCGTCGCGGCCCGGGAGCCGTCGACGGGTGATGTCGGGATGGAAGCCCGGCGTTCACCGCCGGGACGGCCGCCGCCCTCAGTAGCCGTAGGCCGGGTAGCCGTAGCTGTAGGCCGGCGCGGCGTAGCCGTAGGCGGGGGCACCGTACCCGTAGCCATACGCCGGAGCGCCGTAGCCGTAACCGGCACCGACATAGCCCCGGTCGTAGTAGCCGTAGCGCGGGGCCTGGCTCGCCGCGATGGCGCCGCCGATGATGCCGAGGGCCGCACCGGCCGCGAGGGCGCCGCCGATGCCGGGGCCGCGACGGTAACCGCCGTAATAGCCACGGCCGTAACCCCGGCCGTAGCCGGCGCCGTAATAGCCGCCGCCGTAGCCGCCGCGCCAACGCACGCTCTCGACGCCGGCGCGCTCACCGGCGATCTGGCCGGCGTTGAGGGCCGGGAACGGGGCCGCCTGGGCGGAGGTGAAGGAGCCCGCCGACAAACCGAGGGCGGTGGTGCCCGCGAGGGCGAGGGACAGGATGCGCGACATGCGGAACGTCTCCGGCTTGCGATCAGATATCCCTATGAACGGCATCGTGCCTGAACCGTTCCCGAACGAACACAGTCAAGCCTTTCACAATCGGCGCGATCGGATCCGCAGCGGCTTTCCTAGAAAACGCACTCGGTGAAGGCCGGCTCGACGGAGCGCTGCCACCGGCCCTCGTAATCCGCAAGGTAGCCCTCGGCCCGCGAGCGCCCGGCGGCGACGATGGCCTCCAGGGGCTGGAGGTGGCGGGTCTCGTCCTGCCCCTGGGCGTCGCGACGCCCCCGGGCGGCGAGCCCTGAGCGGGCCACCGCCAGGGCTTCCGCCGCGACCGCGCCGAGGGGCCGTCCGCCGATGCGGGCGGCGAGGCCGAGGCGCGGCACCGTGGCGCGCAGGCATTCGCGATCGCAGTCGCTCCAGCCCTTGGCGATGTCCCAGGCGGCGGCCAGCGCCGCATCGTCGTAGAGCAGGCCGACCCAGAACGCCGCCTGGGCGGCGATCATCGCCGGGCCGCCGACATCGGCGCCGCGCATCTCGAGGAAGCGCTTCAGGCGCACCTCGGGAAAGGCCGTCGAGGCGTGGTTGGCCCAGTCCGACACCGTGGCGCGCTCGCCCGGCAGGGCCGCGAGCCGGCCCGCCATCAGGTCGCGGAACGAGGCGCCGGAGACGTCGTGATAGGTCTCGCCGCGCTTGACGAAGTACATCGGCATGTCGAGGAGCCAGTCGACATAGGCCTCGTAGCCGAAGCCCGGGGCGAAGGCGCGGGGCAGCATGCCGGTTCGGTCGGGATCGGTGTCGCGCCAGATCTCCGAGCGGCGCGACAGGAAGCCGTTGGGCCGTCCGTCGGTGAAGGGCGAATTGGCGAAGAGCGCGGTGGCGACGGGCTGGAGCGCCAGGGCGACGCGCATCTTGGCGACCATGTCGGCCTCCGACGCGAAGTCGAGATTCACCTGCACGGTGGCCGTGCGCAGCATCATGTCGAGGCCGAGCGTCCCGACCTTCGGCATGTAGCCGGCCATGATCTTGTACCGGCTCTTCGGCATCACGGGCGTTTCCTCGCGAGTCCACTTTGGACTCATCCCGAGGTCGAGGAAGCCGATGCCGAGGGGGTCGGCCACGCGCTTGGCGGCCTCGAGGTGCGTGCGCAACTCGGATTCCGTGGCGTGCACGTCGGCCAGCGGCGCGCCGGAGAGCTCGAACTGCCCGCCCGGCTCCAGGGAGATGGCGCCGCCCTCCTGGCCTGCGAGACCGATGAGATGGCCCGCATCCTCTATGGCCTCCCAGCCGGTCTCGCGCGCGAGGCCTTCGAGAAGGGCGCGGATACCGGAATCCCCGGCGTAGGGGACCGGGCGGTTGCCGTCGCGGTAGAACGGGACCTTCTCGTGCTCGGTGCCGATGGCGAAGCGCGCGGGCGGCTTCTCGCCCTCGGCGAACCACGCGATCAGTTCATCCCGCGTCGTCAGCGGCGTCGTGTCGGACGTATCGCGCGCCATGCGCTGGCCTCGTGGTGAATAGGGTCGGATGAAAGGCCGGTCGACCTGGGGTCGGTTGCGCCCCGTCGGGATGCCGCCTCCTTAATCCACGCCCGCGGCGCGAACAACGCGCGCGACGGCGCGCGGCGTCAGCGTGTGTCCCCCAGCACCGACTGCACCAGGGCGAGCACCGCGACGGCGGCCGTATCGGCCCGCAGGATGCGGGGTCCGAGGGACAGGGCAACGGTGTTGGGCCGGCCCGCGATGAGCGCGCGCTCGTCCGGCGCGAACCCGCCCTCCGGCCCGACCAGCACGGCGAGTGGCGGGGGCGCGCCCGGGTCGGCTGCCCCGCGCAGGGCCGCGATGGGATCGGACAGGGGCGCGTCCTCGTCGCAGAACACGAGCAGGCGCTCGGGCGCGAGGTCGGCGAGGGCCTGGGGCAGGCGCACGGCCGGGGGAAGGTCCGGCAGGCTAAGGATGCCGCACTGCTCCGCCGCCTCGACGGCGTTGGCGCGCAGGCGCTCGGCGTTCAGCTTTTCCCCTTGCGTACGCTGCGTGAAGACGGGCCGGATGGTGCCGGCCCCCATCTCCACGGCCTTCTGGGCGAGGTAGTCGAGGCGCGCGCTCTTCAGGGGCGCGAACAGGTAGTGCAGGTCGGAGCGCGGCGTCTGGCCACGGGTCCGCTCCCGCACCACGAGGTCGGCGCTCTTGCGGCCGGATTGCGCCAGGGTGGCCCGCCACTCGCCGTCGCGTCCGTTGAACAAGAGCACCGGATCCTCCGGCCCCCGGCGCAGGACGTTGAGCAGATAGTTCGCCTGCGCCCGGTCGAGGGGCAGGACCACGTCCGGCGCGAGGCTGGCCTCGACGTGAAGGCGGGGGGCGGTGAAATCGTAGGCGGCCATGCGGGGGTGGTCGCGTGGCGCTCGAAGCCTGTCAACGCGCCGCCTGTGGCCAAAGAGCCACGCGGGCCGACTTTGTGCGCTTTGCCCACGGCCGAACGGCCGGCGCGGTTTGCGACTCGAAAGACGCCACATTCCTATGGCGAAACGCCTTTCGGGGTTTCGAATCGCGCGGGACGCATCGCGTCCCCGCAGCGGATCGGGCCATCGCGCCGGCGGTCAGGGGCAGAGCTCCCGTCGGGGCGTCGGGGAGACTTTAAGGGAAGTCAGAGCATGTCGTTCAAGCATATCGCGACGGTCGCCGTCGTCCTCGCCGGCTCCGTGCTGGCCGGCTCCGTGCTGGCTTCGCAGACCGCCTTCGCGCAGGCCGTCGAGTGCGGCGAGATCCAGAAGACCCTGCAGGCCCGCAAGGACCTCGTGGCCAAGGCGAACTCCGCCTCGAACTCGAAGAAGAAGATGACCCCGCAGGAAGCCTGCGCGTTGTTCGGCAAGCTCCAGAACAACGGCTCCGAGGGGATGAAGTGGATCACCGCCAACAAGGAGTGGTGCTCGATCCCCGATTCGTTCGCGGAAGGCTTCAAGGCCGACCATCTCAAGGTCGGCGGCATCCGCACCAAGATCTGCGGCATCGCCGCCCAGGCCGCCAAGATGGAAGCCCAGGGCCGCGCCCAGGCCCAGAACGGCGGCGGTGGCGGCGGCCTCCTCGGCGGCCCGGGCCTCACCGGTGCGATGAAGATGCCCCAGGGCGCACTCTGATCGCGCAGTCCCGGCGCCTTTCCTGGCGACTTGCCCGGCGACTTGTCTCGTCGGGGCATTGCCCGCCATACGCCGCGGGATGATTGGCGTTCCCAGCACCCCCGGTCCCGCATGCGCGTGACCCGCTCCCCCCCATCCGAAGAACACCCCGTCGCCGATGCCGTCGTCGGGCATTGGGTCGACCGCTGGGCGCCGCGGCGGACGCGCCCCTACCTGCGCCTCGCCCGCATCGATCGCCCCATCGGCTGGTGGCTGCTGCTGCTGCCGTGCTGGTGGTCGGCGGCCCTGGCCGGCCTCGCCGCGGGCACGGCTCCGAACCCGCTCCACCTCGTCCTGTTCCTCGTGGGCGCCGTGGCCATGCGCGGCGCGGGCTCGACCTACAACGACATCGCCGACCGCGACCTCGACGCGCAGGTGGAGCGCACCCGCTCGCGCCCCCTGCCCTCCGGCCAGGTTCGGGCCCGGCACGCGGCGGTGTTCCTCGGTCTCCAGACCCTCGTCGGCCTGGCGGTGCTGCTGCAGTTCAACGCCGACGCCGTCCTGGTCGGCATCGCGTCGCTCCTGCCGGTGGCGATCTATCCGTTCATGAAGCGGGTGATGCCGATGCCCCAGCTCGTCCTCGGCCTCGCCTTCGCGTGGGGCGCGCTGATGGGGTGGGTGGCGGTGTTCGGCCGTCTCGATGCCCCAGCCTGGCTGCTCTACGCCGGCACCATCGCGTGGGTGGTGGGGTACGACACGATCTACGCGGTACAGGACATCGAGGACGACGCCATCGCGGGCATCCGCTCCTCGGCCCGCACCTTCGGACCGCGTCTGAAGCCGGCCATCGGTGCCTGCTACGCCGCCGCCGCGGGTTTCGTCGGGGTCGCCGCCTGGCGGGCGGGGGCCGGCCCCGTGGGGCTCCTCGGCGTCGCCGGGTTCGCCGCCCATCTCGGATGGCAGGTCCGGCGCCTGGAAGCGGGGAACGGGCGCGGCGCCCTCATGCTGTTTCGATCGAACCGCGATGCGGGCCTGATCCTGTTCGCCGGTCTGGCGCTCGACGCGGGCCTGCGGGCCTGGACGGGATAAGGTTCAGCAGACGCCCCCGCAGGCGATCTCGCTCTCGCCGCGATGGATCAGCGGGCGCACCGGCAGCGAGCCGGTCTTGCGACGCACGAGGAAGCGCGGGCGGCGGCCGGAGAGCAGGCCGTGGCGGCGGCGGGTGCGGGTCAGGCCCAGCGCCACGGGGCCGATCTGACGCGACACGGCGGCGAGGCTGCCGTCCTCCTTCACGATCATCCGGGCCAAGCCGGACTTGCCGGCAACATCCCGCCACAGGGCCACCACCTCGTCCTCGCAGAACGGGCCGAGGCGGACGATGACGGCACTGTCCGCGCCGACGAGGAGGAGATCGAAGCGATCCTCGCCGCAGGTGTCGCTGGCGTCCTCCGAGAAGGCCAGGGCGACGCCGGTGGGCGCAAGCGCACCGGTGCGGCCGATCACCGGCAGCCGGGCGGCGACGAAGGCGGGCAGGGCCTGAACGGTGGCGGCGTCGGCGGCGTGATTCAGGTTGGCGACGGTGTTCATGCTTGCGAAAGTGTTCGTGCTTGCGAAAGTGTTCATGGCCCGGTGACCCTGTTGCTGGCAACGGCCTCTGCTGGACCGCCCGTCTATGACAAGCAGAATTGCGTCTAACCTCCTCCAGCGACCTTAAGAGTGAGCGTTAAGCGAATATGGACGCGGGCTTGATGCCAAGAATGCTCAACGGTTCCTTGCCGCGATATCCGAGATCCAAGCGTATCGACCTCTGCGCAGCAATCCTTGTGGCGGCCGACCCGGCACCCTACAACGGACGGGACGGCGCATCGGCCTGCCGCGTGGCATCCTCCCTGCTCCGTCCCCAACGCCTTTTTCGCTAGAACCCCGATCCGACAGGAGTCGCATGCCCGATACGAGCGTACCACCCGCCACGGGTGGACCGGATGCGGCCCACGCCCGAGGACCCGTCGAAGTCCGGGACGAGGTGCACGCCCTCGTGCCGGCCCTGCGCGACGCGATCCGCGAGGCGGCCGGCCTCGCGCTTCCGTTCTTCCGGGCGGGCGAGCAGACGGGCGCGCGGATCTGGTCGAAGGCTGGGGGCTCGCCGGTGACCGAGGCGGATGTCGCCGTCGATACGTTCCTGAAGATCCGCCTGAGCGCTCTGCTGCCGGCGGCGGCGTGGCTCTCCGAGGAGACGGCCGACGACGCGCTGCGCCTCAAGGCCGACCTCGTCTGGATCGTCGATCCCATCGACGGCACCCGGGCCTTCCTCACCGGGCACCCGGACTGGTCGATTTCCGTGGCGCTTCTGGCCGGCGGCCAGCCGGTGCTCGGCTTCGTCCATGCCCCCGTGAGCGGACATTTCTACGAGGCGGCGGCGGGCTTCGGGGCGACCCGCGACGGCGCGCCCCTCCGCGCCTCCGCGCAGGCGGCCCTCGCGGGCGCGCGCGTGACGGGCCCGAAACCGATGATGGAGCGCCTCGCACGCGGCGCGACCCAGGGCGGAGTGAAGCCGGATTTCGTCGTGGTCGAGCGCGTGCCGTCCCTCGCCCTGCGCGTCGCGCGGGTGGCCGACGGCTCAATCGATGTCGGACTGGTGTCGTCGGACGCCCGCGACTGGGATCTGGCGGGCGCCGACCTGCTCCTGCGCGAGGCCGGCGGTTCGGTGAGCGACCTGTCGGGCCGTCCCACGCCCTACAACCGCCCGGACCCGGTCCACGGCGCCCTCATCGCCCTGCCGGACGGCTTGCGGGCCGAGACGGTGGAAGCCCTGGCCCGCGGCTAGGGTCGTCGAGGGGCGCGACCCGCGAGGGTCGCCACGACGCGGAAGGTCTCCGCGTCCGCGCTCGACACGACGATGCCCCCTCTGGAAGGTGAGGGGGTGTCCGGTCGTCTGGAGGTGGGTGGAGCGCCCGTCGGGAGCCGAGACGGGGGCGACCCGATCGGCGCCCGTTCAAACGCGGAAAACCGTTTCGCTCAGCGAAACCGGGTCCGCGCGCCGGTGCTCAAGCGTGCTCGCGCAGGGCCACGGCCTCGGGGGCCATGCCGAACCGCTCGGCGAGGTGCCAGCGCAGTTCTCGGGCCGAATGATAGTTGTAGGAGGTGTCGATGAGATGGCTCAGGTCGGTCGTCTTGGCGCCGCGCGTCGCGGCCTGCTTGAGACGGTCCACCCGGAAGGTCGCCGCGTCGGTGACGGGCGAACGGACGCTTCTGCGTCGGGTGTATTCGAACAACATGCTTTTTCTTGTGTACTTTCAGGTGTCGTGATGTGCGGGACCCCTTAACGGGTCCGGTATCGTCGCTTGGTGCTGCGGGATGCCGGATCGAGCCATCGTTCCCATCCGGAACGCGTGATCGATGACCGACGGTGAACGGCTCTTCACGAGGACCGTTGGTGACGCCAGCCCCGAGGGCTGGCGCCGAGGGCGTCAGGCCGCCTGGAGGTTACCAGCCGAGTCCTTGCCGCTGCGCTTGTCCGTCTGGATCTCGTAAGAGATCTTCTGGCCCTCGATGAGGTTGCGCATGCCTGCACGCTCGACGGCGGAAATGTGGACGAAAACGTCCTTGCCGCCATCGTCAGGCTGAATGAAGCCGTAGCCCTTGGTCTCGTTGAACCACTTAACAGTGCCGGTATTCACGAATAGATCCTCGTATCGTTCGTCGATCTGGCCACCGGATCCTGGGGATACGGCAACGTAGATCCTCTTCAAAACGTCCTGACGGGGATCAGCAGGACGTGAAACGCTTGGGTGTACAAGCGCCCGGCTCACCGAAACCCGCTGATGAGATATGTAGTCGGTTCATGCGGCCGCAACAAGGCGTGCCGGCTCACGGATGCCTTCGAATGGCCTGCGGCAATGGCGCCGACCGCTGGGATTCCCGGGCGTCCCGGTGCATATAAGGGTTCGGGTCCAGGCAGTTAGTGTCCCTTTCCGAAACGCCTTCCGCTCCGCCGCGCCCAACGCGCGCACCGGTGGCGGACGGAGATTTTGTAAGGCACTCTTGAGCGCCGTCGATGCCCATCTCCGCCGCGTCCCGCCTCGCCCGTGGGAGTTTCGCGGACCGGAATGGGCGGGGGCGGTTCGGTGACGAGGCAGTTAGGCGGTTCATGGCGGGCATCTCGGTTTCCCTCGAAGGCGCGAACATCCAGCTTTCCTTCCAGAAGGACGACCAGGCGACGGCGGTGGTGATGGATGCGCGTGCCGCCCGCGCCCTGGTGCGGGCCGTCGGCCATCTCCTCACGGCCATCGACGAGCCGGACGACACCGACGGGCCGGAGGAGCTGGACGAGGACTTGGCGATGCTCGACGTGACCTCCTCGGCCATCGAGGTGGGGACGGACGAGCAGGGGCAGGCCGTGGTCGCCCTCCAGGCCGGGGCATTGCCGCCGTTCCAGCTGCGCCTGACGGACGAAGAGGCCCGCCACGTGGTGACGAGCCTCTCGGAAATCCTCAGTGCCCCGCGCGACGTGCGTGCCTCGCACGGGGATCATTGAGCGGACGGTTACATCCGGACGCCGGGATCGGTCGGGCCGCCGGGAAGGTAATCCGGCTCGGACCCCGGACCCGTCGGCTCGTCGATGCCCGGATCGTTGACCGGATAGGGCGTGCGCGGACCGGTGGGGCCGATATCCGGCTGCTCGTCGGGCGGCGGGGGCGTCGGCAGATCGCCCGGAATGCCGCCGGGCAAGGGTTCGGGGATCGGTAGGCCGGGGTTGGCCATGCGGACTCTCCTGCGATGGGAATGCGCTGACCAACACATGCCCCGGACGGAGGGTTCCGGAAACGTGGTCGTCGCGGTCGCAGCGGCGCGCCCCTGTGGAAGTCCCGTCAGCGTTTGACGGCGGCCTTCTGCACCTTGGCCTTTTCGGGTGCGGTGCCGGCGAACAGTTCCGACAGGCGGCGCTGGTCGAGACCGCGGGTCACGTCCGCCGACGCGGCGGCCGGGCCCGCGACGGGCTTTCGCGCGTCGATGGAGCCGGTGGTCACCGGATCGGGAAGCGCCACCACGGGCCGGGGCGCGGTCTCGCGCTGCAGGCGCATGGTCCAATGGGCGGCGGTGGAGAGCGCGGCGATGGCGAGGATCGCCTTGATGCCACCCGTGAGGAGGCGTCTCATTGTGGTCAGGCCCGAAGCTACGCGGTGGCACGCGACCGGTTCCCCGGCCTTGGAGCATCTTCACCGGCGAGCGTTAACGAACCGCCCCGTCCGCCCCGGTCCGCCGTCCCGGATCGGGCCGCACACGGTCTCGGCGGCCAAACACCGGACGGGCAGCAACGGACGGAGCGGGACGCGGTGAAAAGGGTGGGCCTTGCGCCACGGCCGCGGTTCCTGTTCCCCGCATCCGTGACACGCCTGCCGCAACCCGGCCCACTAGGCCTCACAGGAACGGTGCAGAGAACTGGTCCGCACCGCCCCGTCACGACAGGCCCCGCCACCATGCGAGGCCCGAGCGGGTCCGCGAAACCATCGAACGCATCGGCGGCAGGGAGTGTCGATGTAGGCGCCGGGCCGGGAGCCGGCAATTGGTCCCCGCGCCGCAGGAGCCCCGGGCGCGGGTCGACCGACGATGGTTACCGCAACGAACCGCAGAACCGCTGGATGCGGGTGCACGCCTCTTCCAGGGCGGCGTTCGAGGTCGCATAGGAGATGCGCAGGTTCGGCCCGAGGCCGAAGGCCGAGCCGTGGACGGCGGCGACGCCCTCGGCCTGGAGCAGCTCGACCACGAAGTCCTCGTCGGTCTCGATGACCTTGCCGGACGGCGCCCTGCGCCCGATCGCCTCGGCGCAGGAGGGATAGACGTAGAACGCACCCTCGGGCGTCGGGCACTTCAACCCCTGGGTCTGGTTCAGCATCGACACCACGAGGTCGCGGCGCGCCTGGAACGCCGTGCGAAACTCGGCGAGGTGCGCCTGCGGCCCGTCGAGGGCCGCCACCGCCGCCCATTGCGAGATCGAGCAGGCGCCCGAGGTCTGCTGACCCTGGACGAAATCCATGGCCTTGATGAGTTTTTCCGGGCCGGCGGCGTAGCCGATGCGCCAGCCGGTCATGGCGTAGGCCTTCGAGACGCCGTTCATGGTGAGCGTGCGCTCGTAGAGATTCGGCTCGACCTGGGCCGGGGTGACGAATTCGAAATCGCCGTAGCAGAGGTGCTCGTACATGTCGTCGGTGAGAACCCAGACCTGGGGATGGCGCAGGAGCACGTCGGTGATCCGCTTCATCTCGTCCCGCGCATAGGCCGCCCCCGAGGGGTTCGACGGCGAGTTGAGGATGATCCACTTCGTTCTTGGGGTGATCACCCGCTCCAGCTCCTCCGGCTGGAGCTTGAAGTCGTGTTCCATGGTGGTCTCGGCGAAGACCGGCGTGCCGCCGCACAGGACCACCATCTCGGGGTACGAGACCCAGTAGGGACGCGGAATCACCACCTCGTCGCCGGGGTTCAGGGTAGCGAGCAGGGCGTTGTAGATCACGTGCTTGCCGCCGGTGCCGACGATGGTCTGCGACGCCTTGTAGTCGAGGCCGTTCTCGCGCTTGAACTTCGTCACGATGGCCTCGCGCAGGGGCACGATGCCGGAGACGGGCGTGTACTTCGTCTCCCCGCGCGCGATGGCGGCGACGGCCGCATCCTTGATGTGCTGGGGCGTGTCGAAATCCGGCTCGCCCACGGACAGACTGATGACATCCATCCCGCCGGCTTTGAGTTCGCGCGCCTTCTGCGTCATCGCGATGGTCGCGGACGGTTTCACACGCGACAGGGCGTCGGCGAGAAAGCCCATGGGAGAACTCCGGTAGTTTTGCGCGGTTTTCGGACGGGCGGGACCGTAGTCGCCGTTCGAAAGCGGGGCAAGTTCACCGGGACCGCATTGCGCAATGCCATTTTTGATATAAGTTCATGGGCATAAGTTCATGGGCATAAGTTCATGGGCATGAGCTGGATAGTCGATGTCCTCGACGAGGGCGTTCTCGCGGACCGACAAGCGCGTCGTGATCGTGGCCGCTTTCATGAAGAAGACCCGTAAAACACCGAGCGGTGGCTGGATCTGGCCGAAGAGCGAGCGAAAGGCGTGGTGTGATGGCGATTCCGTTCAAGACCATCCGCGAACGGTGGAATGCCGAGCCGGACTACCGGGCCGCGCGGGACGCAGTATCGCCGGTGATGGACCTGGCATTCGCCATGGCCGAGGCCCGTCATCGCGCGCGCCTCTCCCAGGCGGAAGTCGCCCAGCGTATCGGCACGTCCCAGGCCATGGTCGCGCGGTGGGAGAGTGGGAAATCCGCCCCCACAACAACCTCGCTCCGCCGCTTCGCCGACGCGACGGGTGCCATGTTGCATATCCGTCTCGACAGCGCGTCCGCAGAAGACGCTCAGCCGGCCTGATGACAACGTCGGGAACTGCAAGGGGCTCGAAGTTTCACCCCTTGGTGAGAATCGCGATGGACTGCCCGAGCGGCTCGCCCGAAGGCCAGGGCGCGGTGTTGCCGTCGATGAACGCCACGTGCGCATAGCCGAGGCGCTGGGACCAGACGGTGATCTGGTTGCGCTCGATGAATTGGTTCAGGTGGGGCACCGTGCTGGCGCGTTGGGCCTGCACGGTCTTGTCGAACACCGCCCAATGGTCGGGGATGGCGAATTCGAGGAACGAGAGCACCACGCGGCCGCCGGGACGCAGGGCCCGGTGGGCATCCTCAAGGTAGAGGTAGGTCTCGGCGTGCAGAAGGTGGGTGAACACGCTGAAGGCGCACAGCACATCCACCGACGCCGCCTCGACGGGCAGGGACAGGGCGCGGTTGAGGACGAACCTGTAGGCCCGCGGCGTTCGCGACCGCGCGTAGTTGAGGAGGGCCGGCACCACGTCGAGGCCGAGATAGCCGACCGCGATCCGGTCTGCGAGGGCCACGGCGAGGCGTCCGCTGCCACAGCCGAGATCGACCACCGCCATGCCGGGCTCCAGGCCGGCGTGCAGCAGGATCTCGCACTCGATGGCGCCGACGCTCGCGTACGAGCCGCCGACCGCCAGACTCATGGCCGTGTCGATGGGATGCTGCCGGATCAGGTCGGCGACGTAGCGCTCGTAATCCTCGACGAAGTGAAATTTCGCCATTTTTCCTACAAACCGATCCTTTGATGGACGACGGGGTCAGCCGTGTCGCACATCGCCGCCGCGCCCGTCACCCTCGGGAACGACAACGCCGCCGCCCCCGCAAGGGGACGGCGGCGCGAGGGCGGGTCGGGCCGAAGGATCAGCCGCCGAACAGGCGCTTGATGCCGGAGAGTAGGCCGCCGGACTTGACGGGTTCGAAGGGCTCGGATTCGGCGACGTTGGTCTCCGCCGGCTTCGGGGCGGAGGACGCCGCCTGGACGAGGCCCAACGCCGCCGTATCCGTGGTCTCGCGGTCGATGAGGATGAAGCCGCCGGTGTCGCGGTTCTGCGCGTAGGCGTCCACCGGCACCGGCCGGTCGAGGGTCAGGGTCACGTCGCCGATGTCGTTGGCGACGAGCCGGGTCACGGGCTCGGCCTGCCCCGTCTCGGGATCGAGGCGGCTGCGGATGGTGCTGACCACGGCGTTGACCGTGACGGTGCCGATCTTGGCGAGCAGGGTCGCGCCCTGGTTCAGCTCGGTCTCGGCGGCCCAGAACAGGCGGGCGTCGAGACTGTCGGTGACGCGGATCGGCGCGGAGGCCGCCGCAATGACGGCGCCGCGCGAGGCATCGACCTCGTCGGCCAGCACGAGGGTCACGGACTGGCCCTCCACCGCGTGCGGCAGGTCACCGTCGGCGGTGTAGATCCGGGCGATGGTGGAGGTGCGGTTCGAGGGTGCGATGACGACGCTGTCGCCGGGGGCGACGCGGCCGCTGGCGATGAGGCCGGCGAAGCCCCGGAACTCGGAGTTCGGCCGGTTGACCCACTGCACCGCCATGCGGAACGGCGCCGCCTGCTCCTCGACGCGCACGGGCACCTCTTCGAGGTACTGCAGCAGCGGCGTGCCCGTGTACCAGGGTACGGCGGCGCCCGGCAGCACGACGTTGTCGCCGTTCTTGGCCGAGAGCGGAATCGCCCGGACTTCGGTGAAGCCGAGGGGTGCCGCGAAGGCGTCGAACGCCTGGGTGATGGCCGCGAACTTGTCCTGCGACCAGCCGACGAGGTCCATCTTGTTGACGGCGAGGGCGACCCGCTTGATGCCCAGCAGCGAGACGAGGAGCGCGTGGCGGCGCGTCTGCCGGGTCAGACCCTGACGCGCATCGACGAGGATCACGGCCACGTCCGCCGTGGAAGCGCCGGTGGCCATGTTGCGGGTGTACTGCTCGTGGCCGGGGGTGTCGGCGACGATGAACGAGCGCTTGTCGGTGGAGAAGAACCGGTAGGCGACGTCGATGGTGATGCCCTGCTCGCGCTCGGCCTGGAGACCGTCGACGAGGAGCGCGAGGTCGATCTCGGCCCCTTGCGTCCCGTGCTTGCGCGAATCGCGCTGCAGGGCGGTGACCTGATCGTCGAAGATCTGCTTGGTGTCGTGCAGGAGCCGGCCGATCAGGGTCGACTTGCCGTCGTCCACCGAGCCGCAGGTGATGAAGCGCAGCACCTCCTTGCTCTGATGGGCGGCGAGGAAGCTGTCATAGCCGAAGGCCCCGGGCGATTGATGGATGGTCATCTTAGAAATAGCCCTCCTGCTTCTTGCGCTCCATGGCGCCGGACCCGTCCTTGTCGATGACCCGGCCCTGGCGTTCCGAGGTGCGGGCGGCCAGGGTTTCGCCGATGATCTCGGGCAGGGTCGCGGCGTCGCTCTCGACGGCGCCCGTGAGAGGATAATCCCCGAGCGTCCGGAAGCGGACGGAGATGTCCTTCGGGGTCTCGCCGGGCTCGAGGGGCAGGCGGTCGTCGTCGACGAGGATGAGCTGGCCGTCGCGCTCCACCACCGGGCGGGGCTTGGCGAAGTAGAGCGGCACGATCGGGATGTTTTCTTGCTCGATGTAGAGCCAGACGTCGAGCTCGGTCCAATTCGAGATCGGGAACACCCGCAGGGACTCGCCGCGCTTCTTGCGCAGGTTGTAGACGTGCCACGGCTCGGCGCGCTGGCGCTTGGGGTCCCAGCGGTGCTGGGCCGTACGGAGCGAGAAGATGCGCTCCTTGGCCCGGCTCGCCTCCTCGTCGCGGCGCGCGCCGCCGAAGGCCGCGTCGAACTTATGCTTGTCGAGCGCCTGCCGCAGCCCTTGCGTCTTCATCACGTCGGTGTGGACTTCCGACCCGTGGCTGATGGGACCGACGCCGCGCGCCAGACCCTCCTGATTCGTGTGGACGATGAGGTCGAGCCCCAGATCCTTGGCCCGCTGATCGCGAAACGCGATCATCTCCTTGAACTTCCACGTCGTGTCGATGTGCATCAGGGGAAACGGCAGGCGGCCGGGCGCGAACGCCTTCAGGGCCAGGTGCAGCAGCACCGAGGAATCCTTGCCGATGGAGTAGAGCATCACCGGGTTCTCCGTCTCGGCGACGGTCTCCCGCATGATGTGGATGCTCTCGGCCTCCAGGCGCTGCAGGTGGGTGAGGCGCTCGGCGCGGGTGGCTGCGAGGGCGGCGCTCATCGGGCCATCTCCGGGGCGTTCGTGTGGGTCGGGGTTTCGAATGCCGCCGGCTCCTGGCCAGGCTGAACGTCGGCCTCTGGGGCGTGGATGTGCAAACCGCATTCCTTCTTCGAGGCCTGCTCCCACCACCAGCGGCCGGCACGCTCGTCCTCGCCGACCTTGATGGCGCGGGTGCAGGGGGCGCAGCCGATGGAGGGAAAGCCGCGATCGTGCAGGACGTTGTAGGGGATGTAGTTGTCGGCCACGAACCGGTCGACATCCGTCCGGCTCCAATCAGCCAGGGGATTGATCTTGATGAGGTCGCGGGCCTCGTCGGCCTCGGCCAGCGGCGTGTCGGCCCGATTGGCCGATTGCCCGGCGCGCAGGCCCGTCAGCCACCCGGCGGCGCCCGCGAGCGCCCGCCCCAGGGGCTCGACCTTGCGGAAGCCGCAGCAGGCCTGCCGCGCGGACACCGACTGGCGAAAGCCGTTGATCCCCTCCTCCCGCACGAAACGCTCCTCGGCCTCGCGCTCCGGCGCGTAGGCCTGGATGCGGATGCCGTAGGCCGATTCGGTCTCGGTCCAGGTGTCGTAGGTCTCGGGGTAGAGCCGGCCGGTGTCGAGGGTGACGATCTCGGTACGACCCTTGTTCATCGCCAGCGCGTGCGTCAGGGCCTGATCCTCGATGCCGAGGCTCGTGGTGAAGACGAGGCGGCCCGGTACCGTCGCCTCGATGAGGGCGATGCGGCCCTTGAGATCGAGGCCGGCCATGCCGTCGGCGAGGGCGCGCGCCGCGTGTTCCAGGGGAAAGCTCATGACGGTGTTCGGAATGTCCGCTTGTCTGACGATTGAAATGTTCGCTATAACGAACGCTGTCAAGGCATCACAGCCTGCGTGCCGGACATCCCGGCCCTGTGGGCGGTGCGATCGGCCAACGGCCCGATCCCGTCATGGTTGCCTGACAAGGAAAGATCCTTCTCATAAGGGTCGTGCGCCGTGCTCGTCCGCACGCCGCGCCGATCCCGGAACCGACACGAGGCCACCTTGGATGCGATCGATCTGAAGATCCTCGGGCTGTTGCAGCACGACGCCACGCTCTCCATCGCCACCATCGGCGAGCGGGTCGGCCTGTCGCAGACCCCGTGCTGGAAGCGCATCCAGCGCCTGGAGGCCGATGGGGTCATCGACCGGCGCGTCGCCGTGCTCGATCCCGTGAAACTCGGCCTCGGCCTGACGGTGTTCGTCTCCATCGAGACCGCAGACCATTCCCGCGAGTGGCTGGAGCGCTTCGCCGAGACCGTCTCGGCCATGCCGGAGGTGCTGGAATTCTACCGCATGGCCGGGGATGTGGACTACATGCTGCGCGTCGTCGTGGCCGATATGCGCGCCTACGACACCTTCTATAAGCATCTCATCGCGACGCTGCCGTTGAAGAACGTGACATCGCGCTTCGCCATGGAGAAGGTGAAGTCCACCACCGCCCTGCCCCTGCCGGCTCCACCGGCCAGCGGACGCTTCGTGCCGACGCTGTCGGTGGTTGCGGGGGAATAGGCACAAGAGAACGAACTTCTGTTTTGCGGCGCAACCGCAGGCAGCTCCTTCTACCGTGACGTCGTTCTGTAAAACGGACATTCCGTTGACAGCGCGGCCGCTCAGGACGACATGGCTTTCCCAATGGCACGACACGCGATCCTCCCCCGCACGGCCCCGTTCGAAGACAAGGAACGGGCGAGCCTCGACGCCGTCCTGGGCGCCGCGACCCCGATCCAGCGGGCCTGGCTCGCCGGCTTCCTCGCGGGCCTCGACGCCGCGGGCGGCCAGCCCGCCGCCGCCGCGCCCGCCGCCCCCCCGAAGGCGGCCGAGCCCCTGACCATCCTGTTCGCCAGCGAATCCGGCAATTCGGAGAAGCTCGCGAGCGATGTCGCCAAACTCGCCCGCAAGAACGGGTTCAAGCCCAAGATCGTGGATTTCTTCGATCTCGACGTGGCGTCGCTCGCGGGCGAGAAGCACGTGGTGGCCATCGCGGCGACCTGGGGCGAGGGCGAGCCCCCGGCCCGGGCCATGCGGGCCTACGGCGAACTCATGGGGGACGGCGCGCCGCGCCTCGACGGCATCGATTTCGCCGTGCTGGCGCTCGGCGACACCTCCTACGCGGAGTTCTGCGCCATCGGGAAGGCGCTCGATGCCCGCTTCGAGGCGCTCGGGGCCAAGCGCGCGTACGAGCGCGCCGACCTCGACCTCGACTTCGACAAGCCGGCCGCCGAGTGGATCAAGAACACCCTCAAGGCCCTGGCCCCGGCGCCGAGCGCCGACAACGTTGTGGCCGTCGACTTCGCCGCCCGCGCCGCCGAGGACGAGGAGGAGGCCGAGCCGAGCCGCGAGCCCCGGGTGGTCGAGGTCGTCGACCACGTGAACCTGAACTCGTCGCGCTCCGACAAGGAGACGATCCACATCGCCCTCGAATTCGAGGACGGCGCGCCGGCCTACGAGCCGGGCGACAGCCTCGAGATCTACCCCGAGAACGACCCCGCCCTCGTGGACGAGATCCTGACCGCGACGGGGCTCTCCGGCGACGACGCCCTGCGCCGGGCGCTGCTCGCCGAGCGCGACATCACCACCCTGTCGGCCACCACGGTGGAGCGCTTCGCCAAGGCCACGGGCCATGCCGAGGCGCAGAAGCTCATCGACAGCGGCGAAGCCAAGGCCTGGATCGAGGGCCGCCACCTCATCGACCTCATCCAGAGCTTCCCGGCTAAGGTGACGGCCGAACACCTCAGCACCATCACCCGGCCCCTGCCGCCGCGCGCCTACTCCATCGCCTCATCGCGCAAGGAAGTCGGCGACGAGGTCCACCTCGTCATCGCCGCCGTGCGCTACGAGACCCATGGCCGGGCCCGCTCCGGTGTCGCCTCGACCCACGTGGCCGACCGGGTGAAGAACGGCGCCAAGCTGCGGGTGAAGCTGAAGCCGAACCGCCACTTCCGCCTGCCGCAGGACCCCGCCACCGACATCATCATGGTCGGCCCCGGCACCGGCGTGGCGCCGTTCCGCGCCTTCGTGCAGGAGCGCCGCGCCGTGGAAGCTCCCGGACGCTCGTGGCTGTTCTTCGGCGACCGCCACTTCACCCACGACTTCCTCTATCAGCTCGAATGGCAGGACGCCCTGGAAGACGGGTCGCTCACGCAGATCGACGTCGCCTTCTCCCGCGACCAGCCGGAGAAGATCTACGTCCAGGACCGCATCGACCATCACGCCAAGGAGTTGGTGGCGTGGCTCGACGGCGGCGCCAGCTTCTACGTCTGCGGCGACGCCAACCGCATGGCCAAGGACGTGCGCAGCGCCGTCGTGCGCGCTTATCAGCAAGTGAAGGCCCTCACCCCGGCCGATGCCGAAGCGGCGGTCGCGGCCCTGGAGCGCGCCCACCGCTACCAGCAGGACGTCTACTGAGGATCACACCGTCGTTCCGGGCGCGACAGCAAGCCCGGAACCCAGAACCGCCGACGGAGCCGACTGAACCGCGACTTGTGTTTTTTGGATTCCGGGTTCGCCTACGGCGCCCCGGAATGACGCGGCGGACAGCATCCGAGAGCACGACTCCACTGAGCGATCCGCGAGCGATACGAGCCTCGCGATCGACACTGATTGTATCGGAATTCCGCCATGGCCGAGCAGACCCCTCCCCGCCTCTACGAGACCCCGCCGACCGACCGTCCCATCACCGAGGCGGAAGCCGCCCGGTCGGCCGGCCTTGCGCACAACGAGCACCTCAAGATCGCGTCCGGCTACCTGCGCGGGACCCTGGCCGACGGGCTCCTGAAGCACGCCACCGGCGCCATCTCGGAGGATGACGGTCAGCTCGTGAAGTTCCACGGGATGTACATGCAGGACGACCGCGACATCCGCGCGGAACGGACCAAGAAGAAGCTCGAGAAGGCCTTCAGCTTCATGATCCGCCTGCGCATCGCCGGTGGCGTCGTCACACCGAAGCAGTGGCTGGCGCTGGACGAGATCGCCACGGTCTATGCGGGCGGGGCCTTGCGGGCGACGACGCGCCAGACCTTCCAGTATCACGGGGTCATCAAGTCGAACCTCAAGCGCACGATGGCGGCCATCGACGCGACGCTGCTCGACACCATCGCGGCCTGCGGCGACGTCAACCGCAACGTCATGTCGGCGACGAACCCGGCGCAGTCTGGCGCCCACAAGGTCGCGTACGATCTCGCCAAGAACATCTCGGATTCCCTGCTGCCGAAGACCAGCGCCTGGCGCGAGATCTGGCTCGACGGCGAGCGCGTGGTCGGCGGCGAGGACGCGGCCGAGATCGAACCCGTCTACGGCAAGACCTACCTGCCCCGGAAGTTCAAGACCGTGATCGCGGTGCCGCCCTCGAACGAGGTCGACATCTTCGCCCACGACCTCGGCTTCATCGCAATCCTCGACAAGAAGGGGAAGGTCACGGGCTGGAACGTCACGGTCGGCGGCGGCATGGGCATGACCCACGGCGAGACCGACACGTTCCCGCGCACCGCCGACGTGATGTGCTTCGTCGCGCCCGAGGACGCCCTGAAGGCGGCCGAGGCCGTGATGACGGTGCAGCGCGACTGGGGCAACCGCAAGGTCCGCAAGAACGCCCGCCTGAAGTACACCATCGAGCGCTACGGGCTGGCCGCCTTCCGGGCCGAGGTGGAGAAGCGCGTCGGCAAGCCGCTGGCCGACCCGAAGCCCTTCACCTTCACGGGCAACGGCGACCGCTACGGCTGGACCGAGGGCGACGACGGCCGCCACCACCTGACGCTCTACGTCGCTTCCGGGCGGATCAAGGATTACGAGAACGGCCCGCAGCTGCTCACGGGCCTGCGCCGCATCGCCGAGATTCACGAGGGCGACTTCCGCCTCACCGGCAACCAGAACGTCATCATCGCCAACGTGCCGTCCGAGAAGCGTGCCGAGATCGAGGCCCTGGTCGACCAGCACGGCATGATGAAGGGCGCCAGTGCGCTCCGCCGCAACTCCATGGCCTGCGTGGCGCTGCCGACCTGCGGCCTCGCGCTGGCCGAGAGCGAGCGCTACCTGCCCGACCTGATGACCGAGCTCGAGACCAGCCTCGCGTCCCACGGATTGCAGGACGACGAGATCACCATCCGGATGACCGGCTGCCCCAACGGCTGCGCCCGGCCGTTCATCGCCGAGATCGGTCTCGTGGGTCGCGGTCCCGAGCGCTACCACCTCTATCTCGGGGCGGCCTTCGACGGCTCGCGCCTGGGCAAGCTCTACGGCGAAGACATCACCGCCTCCGAGATCAAGACGATCCTCGATCCCCTGTTCGCGGCCTACGCGAAGAACAAGCGGCCCGGCGAGCGCTTCGGCGACTACCTCATCCGCGACGGCTACGTGACGAAGACGGTCAACGGCCCGGATTTCCACGAGAAGATCGGCCCGCTGAAGAGCGCGGCCTGAGTTGCGGCGAGGGAGCGGGGATGTCTCGCTCCCTCACTCATGTTTGAGCGTCGCACGGGCATAGCTTTCCAGAACGGCGCTCATGCGCGTCTGGTAGCCTCGCCCCTGCTGCTTGTAGGCATCGAGGACCGATGTCTTGACCCGGAGCGTGACGGATTGCGTCCGATCCGGCTCGACGAGCTTGGCGTTTGTCCAGAACGCCTCATCGAGTTCCGGCACATCGCTGAAATCGATCTCGGCGTCTGGTACGGCCGCGATCTCATCGGAGGTCATCGGACGCGCGTAGCGCTTCATCATAGCGTTTCCTTTCCCGTTGCGAGGCAGGGCGAGCCGAGATGATTCGGGTGACGCCGCTCCGATCCGTGTGAACGACGGTCAGGAACGCGACCGCATCGGCCACCTTTTTTCGAAACATGTCGAAATTCGGGCCTTGAGTGAACCGTTGCGGTTGATGGCCGTTGATTCCCCAGACAGAGGGGAACCCGGCCATGGCCAAGCACGAGATCCTAAATTTCTTCCAACATCGCCACGACGGTGCCTGGATCTGCGTCAAGCCTTTTACCCTAACGACCAAGTCGAGCAGCGTCGACATTCAGCAGGGCATGCGGTTCGATTACGGCAAGCGCGTCGGCGGAGTCGATCTGGCCGAATATCTGGAGCAGCTCGGATCTCAGTTCGGCTCGTAAGGCACACTCCCCGCGTCACGTGCGTCGAGGGCTCTTTGAGCCTTTGACCTTGCCTGGGCCGCCCCCTAGCGTGATGCCATGACCACCGCAGCGGCACCCGTGACCGCCCTCCCCGACGACCTCGCTCTTCCGCACGAAGCGGCGCCGATGACCCGGTGCCGCATCCTGGAAACCGCCGAACGGGCGTTCCGGGAGATCGGCTACCAGAAGACCACCGTCGCCGACATCGCCCGCGCCCTGCGGATGAGTCCGGCCAACGTGTATCGTTTCTTCGATTCGAAGAAGGCGATCCACGAGGCCGTGATCAAGCGTCTCATGGACGAGACCGAGCAGCGCGTGGCCATCGCGGCGCAGGGGCCCGGGCAAAGTGCGAGTGCACGGCTCACGAGCGTGATCCTGGTCCTGCACCGGGCCTGCGTCGAGCGCTGCGACGCCAACCCGCGCATGCACGAGATGGTCGAGGCCGCCGTCGCCGAGAGCTGGGATGTCTGCGCCCACCATATCGAGCGGATCGGCTCGATGATCGAGACCCTGGTGCGCGACGGGATCACGGCGGGTGAATTCGCGGTGGACGATCCAGCGACCGCCGCCGCCTGCCTGCATACGGCGGTGCTGCGCTACTGCCATCCCACCCTCGTCAGTCGCTACCCCGATGCCGGGGTTCCCCCCGTCGAGGCGATGATCGCCTTTCTGCTGAGAAGCCTGCGCGCGCCCGCCTGATCCCGCATCACGCCATGTCGGCGACGATGGCCTGCGCGACGGCGCGGGGATCGGCGGCGCCAGTGATCGGGCGCCCGACCACCACATGGTCGATACCGGCGCGTCGGGCCTCGCCGGGCGTCATCACCCGCTTCTGGTCGCCGAGGCCGCTGCCGGCCGGGCGGATGCCGGGGGTGACGATGAGGCGCGAAGGCCCGACCACGCCCCGGACAGAGACCGCCTCGACGGCGCTGCAGACGATGCCGTCGATCCCGGCCTCGTCTGCCTGGCGTGCGCGCTGCGCCACGAGGTCGGCGATGGGCAGCGCGTAGCCGGCCTCCTGCGCATCGGCCTCGTCGTAGGAGGTCAGCACAGTGACGGCCAGGATCCGCAGGCCGCCGGTGCCGCGTCCCCGCACCGCCGCCCGCATGGTCTGCGGATAGGCATGCACCGTGAGGAAGGTCGGCCCGAGGTCGGACAGCGCCCGCACGCCCTCCTCCACGGTGTTGCCGATGTCGTGGAGCTTCAGGTCGAGGAACACCTTGAGGCCGGCGGCGGCGAGACGGGGCACCAGGGCGAGCCCGCCCGCATAGGCGAGGCGGTAGCCGATCTTGTAGAAGGTCGCGGCGTCGCCGATGCGCTCCACCAGTGCTTCCGCCTCAGCCACCGTCGCGACGTCGAGGGCGACGATGAGGCGGTCGCGCGGATCGAGCATGGCGGGCATCGTCGGGTCCTTCGGCCTGGAAGCGTCGGGCGGCCATCCCGCGTCGGGAGCCCGGTGTCAACGCGGCGCCATCGCGGCGGCCACCTCCGCCCGCAGAACCGGCAGCAGCTCGGCCTCGAACCACGGATTGGCCTTCAGCCAGCCGCTGTTGCGCCAGGACGGGTGCGGCAGGGGCAGCACGCGCGGCCGGCGCGGGGCCGCCAGGACGGCGCGCCAGCCCCGGACGGTCTCGGTGAGCCCGCCCTTCGACCGCCCGAGGTGCCACACCTGCGCATACTGGCCGATGACGAGGATCAGGTCGAGGTTGGGCAGCCCCGCGAACAGCTCGGCCCGCCAGCGCTCGGCGCATTCGCGCCGGGGCGGGCGGTCCCCACCCTTGGCGTCGTAGCCCGGAAAGCACGCACCCATGGGCACGATGGCGAGGCGCGACGCATCGTAGAACGCGGCCTCGTCGAGGCCGAGCCAGTCGCGCAGGCGAATCCCGGAGGGGTCCATGAACGGGACGCCGCTCTTGTCGGCCCGGTTGCCCGGCGCCTGGCTGGCGATGCAGAGGCGCGCGCTGGAACGGCCCTGGACGATGGGGCGCGGCTCCTGGGGCAAGGGCGGCCCATAGACCGGCGCGTCGCGGCAGATCCGGCAGGCGCGCAGGGACGCGGCCGTCGCGTCGAAATCCGGAACAGGTTGCATGATGATCCGGAGATAGGGGCGCGCCTCGGCCCTGGACAGGGGCGAGACGACTGCTTCCGGCCTGGGCCGATGGCGAACGACGCATCGACCCGATTTCCCTCATTCCCCCCGATGCCGAAATCCGCCGATGCCGAACTCTGCCGATGCCGAGGTGGCAGCTGCGGATGAGGGTCGGTGATCCGGCCGCGGCGGCGGCGATCCCGGAGCCGACCTTCAGGGTCCCGAGAGGGTGGATCGCGGGCGCTCGCGCGGATTCAAGGCGAGCACCGGCCGAACGATCTTGCGACGTTCCTGCGGACCTGGAAATCGGAACATATCCCCGGCCAAGCGTCTTGAATCCGGTATCGAAGCATCATTGGTAGTGGCCGACCGATCGGATCAAGATTTCGATCTGAATTTCTGGGATCGCATCGCTCGGACTGCCACGCGACATCGCAGAGGACGTTCCGGATGAAGGCATTGTGTTGGCATGGCAAGGGCGACATCCGGTGCGATACGGTGCCGGACCCGAGGATCGAGGACGCACGCGACGTCATCATCAAGGTGACCTCGTGCGCCATATGCGGCTCGGACCTCCACCTCATGGACGGCCAGATGCCGACCATGGAGAGCGGCGACGTGCTGGGCCACGAGTTCATGGGTGAGGTCGTCGAGGTCGGCGCCGGCTTCACCAAGTTCAAAAAGGGCGACCGTATCGTCGTGCCGTTCAACATCAATTGCGGCGAGTGCCGCCAGTGCCGCCTCGGCAATTACTCGGTGTGCCAGCGCTCGAACCGTAACGGCGCCATGGCGGCGGCCCAGTTCGGTTACCCCACCGCCGGCCTGTTCGGCTACTCGCACCTCACCGGCGGCTATTCCGGCGGCCAGGCCGAGTACGTCCGGGTGCCCATGGCGGACGTCGCCCCCATGCTGGCGCCGGAGGGCGTCGACGACGAATCGCTCCTGTTCCTCACCGATATCCTGCCCACAGGCTGGCAGGGCGCCGAGCATTGCGAGATCAGGGGCGGCGAGATCATCGCCGTTTGGGGTGCCGGTCCGGTGGGCCTGTTCGCGATCCAGTCGGCCAAGATCATGGGCGCCGAGCGCATCATCGCCATCGACACGGTGCCGGAGCGCCTCGCCCTCGCCCGGACCTACGGGGCCACCGACATCATCGACTACGCCAACGACGACGTGTTCGAGCGCATCAAGGAGATCAGCAAGGGCGAGGGGGCCGACGCCGTCATCGACTGCGTCGGCATGGAGGCCAGCGCCGGGCATGGCCTCGCCTCCATCGTCAACACCATCCAGGAGAAGCTCACCTCGACGGAGCGGCCCTACGCCCTCATGGAGGCGATCAAGGCCGTGCGCCCGTGCGGCATCGTCTCGGTGCCGGGCGTCTATGGCGGGCCGATCCCGATCAACATGGGGATGATCGTGCAGAAGGGCCTGACCATGAAGAGCGGCCAGACCCACGTGAAGCGCTACCTCGAACCGCTGACCAAGCTGATCCAGGCGGGCAAGATCGACATGACGTCGATGATCACGCACCGCTCCACGAATCTCGCCGACGGGCCCGACCTGTACAAGACCTTCCGCGACAAGAAGGATGGCTGCGTGAAGGTGGTGTTCCACCCCAACTAGCGTGCATGACCGGCAGCACCCTGGATTGGAATCCCTTCCCGGTCCAAGTTCGTTGTCGGATCTCTGGCGAGGATTCCTGGAGCGGACCACGTCCGCGCGGGGGGCCTTAGGCGCGCCGGGACGGGAGACGATATGGCGTTCAAGGCGAAATCGGCGTCGGAGGCCAAGGCGGCGGATCTGGCCGCCGCCTTGGTGCGCATCGCGGACCGGGGCGGCGCGCCGCTGCACGTCGGCGTGGACGAACTGCGACGCGGCAACCCGCGCCTGACGCCGCTGGCCATCGGCCAGATGTTCCGCAAGCACCACGATATCCTGGAGGCGGCACTGGCCGAGCGCGGCTACGCCCTCGTCGATTATGCGGATCAGGGACCGGGCCTCGGCATGGCTTTCGCGATCGATCCGGCGTGACCTTCATCGGCTCGGGCGGCCTCGCCTAGCTCACGAAATCCGAGGGGTCCCGGCTCAGGAGGTCTGCGCCCTCGGTGCGGCCCAGGACGTAATCGGCTGGACGCTGATCTGGAGACCATGTTTCCACCGCACGTTGAACCGGCGATAGGTGCGGTCGCGATCGAGCTTGATGTCGATGGCTTCGTTCGGACCGATGACCACGTCCCGGCGCAGGTTCACCAGGGTCTTGTCGCTGACCTGACCGACGATGTCGCAGGCATAGGTGCGGTTGCCGATGCGCAGGATCGCCGGCAAGAGCGCAGTGTCCGTGCTGCGCGGCCGGGACGGCTGCTGAACGCCAGTAAACCGCTTGAAGATCGACGGAACCCAGGACAGCATCTGATCGCTCGAAAACGGTCGTTGTCCGTCCGGTCTACGAGCGAGAGATTGACAATCCATGATTGACGTCACGGGCCTTGCGCCCGTGACTTCCGACGACGGTGGTCAGACGCCCTTGAGCCCGCCGAGATCCAGCGGCAGGGATCGCAGGCGCCGCCCCGTGGCGGCGAAGACGGCGTTGGAGATCGCCGGGGCGATGACCGGCACGCCGGGCTCGCCGATGCCCGTGGGCGCCGTGGTGGACGGCATGATGTGAACCTCGACCACCGGCATCTCGCTCATGCGGGTCGGCTCATAGGTGTCGAAGTTGCGCTCCTGCACCACCCCGTCCTTGAGGGTGATCCGGTTGCGCAGGACCGACGAGAGCGCGAAGCCGACCGCACCCTCGACCTGGGCCCGGATGATGTCCGGGTTGACGGCGATACCGACATCGACGGCGGCGACGATGCGGTTGACCTTCAGCTTGGCTTCGTCGGCGGTGACGTCGGCCACCATGGCGACATAGGAGCCGAAGGATTCGTGGGCCGCGACGCCGAATCCGTGCCCCTTGCCCGAAGGCCGGTTCGACCAGCCGGCCTTCTCGGCGGCGAGCGCCAGGACGCCGGAGAGGCGCGGGGCGCCCTTCAGCATCGCGAGGCGGTAGGCGACGGGATCGGCCCCGGCGGCGTGAGCCAACTCGTCGATGAACACCTCCATGGCGTGCGCCGTGTGGGTGTGGCCCACCGAGCGCCACCACAGCACCGGTACGCCCTCGCGGGCGTTGTTGACCTCGAACCGGTAGGCCGGCAACGCGTAGGGCGTGTCGGACGCGCCCTCGATGGAGGTCGAATCGACGCCGTTCTTCACCAGCATCGCCTCGAAGGGCGAGCCGATCATGATCGACTTGCCGATCATGCGGTGTTCCCAGCCGACCACCGCCCCGGCGGCGTCGAGGCCGGCTCTGAGCTTGTGCACCACCATCGGCCGGTAGTAGCCGCCGGCCATGTCGTCCTCGCGGGTCCAGACGAGATGGACCGGGGCCTTGCCCCCCGTCGCCTTCACGATGGCGGCGGTCTCGGCGAAGTAGTCGGCGCTCGGCGTCGCGCGCCGGCCGAACGAGCCGCCGGCCCATTGGGTGTGGAGGCGGACCTTGTCGGTGGTCACCCCGAGGGTGGCGGCCACCACGGCCTGCTCGATGGTCTGGATCTGGCAGCCGGCGAAGACATCGTAGGTGCCGTCCGGGGCCTGCTCGATGGTGGCGTTGAGGGGTTCCATGGAGGCGTGGGCGAGGTAGGGGAAGGTGAACTCCGCCTCCAGCACCTTCGCGGCCTTGCCGATGGCGCCGCCGGCGTCGCCACGCTCCGAGGCGACGATGCCGGGACTCTTGAGACGCTCGCGGTACTCGGCCAGGATCGCGTCGGACGAGCGGGTCTCGGCGCCCGAATCGTCCCAGGTCATGTCCAGCACCTCGCGGCCCTTGATGGCCGACCACGTGTCCTTGGCGATCACCGCGACGCCGGTGGGGATCGTCACCACGTCGAGGACGCCCGGCATGGCCCGCGCCGCCTTGCTGTTCACCGTCGCCACCACGCCGCCGAAGCGCGGCGCGTGCAGCACCACGGCCGTGACCTGGCCGGGGCGCCGGATATCCATGGAATAGGTGGCGCTGCCGTCGGTCTTGGCGGCCGAATCGAGGCGCGGCACCTTGGTGCCGATGAGCGTCCACTGGTCCGGACGCTTGAGGGTCGGCTCCTGCGGCACGGGCTGCGCCGCGGCCGCCTCGGCGAGCTCGCCGAAGCGGGCCTGCCGGTTGGAGGCGGCGTGGCGCACCAGCCCCTTCGAGACCGTGATCTCGCCGGCCGGGACCTTCCAGCGTTCGGCGGCGGCGGCCACCAGCATGGCGCGGGCGGCCGCACCCGCCCGGCGCAGCTGGAGCCAGGAATTGGCGATGGCCGTGGAGCCGCCCGTGCCCTGCACGGGGCCCATGAGCAGGTTGCTGTAGAGGGCCGCATCCGCCGGGGCGAAGGCCGTATGGACGGTGGCCCAATCCGCGTCGAGTTCGTCGGCCAGGATGGTGGCGAGGCCCGTGGTGTTGCCCTGGCCCATGTCGAGGTGCTTGATCATCACCGTGACGGTGTCGTCGGCGGCGATCCGCACGAAGGCGTTCGGTTTCGCCGGACCGCCGGTGAGGTCGGGACCGCCCGCGGCGCGGGCCTGGCGCGGGCCGCCGAAAGTGAAGCCGAGCAGGATCGCCCCCGTCGCGACGGTGGCCCCGCCCAGGAAGGCGCGGCGGGAGGGGACGGTCTCCAGGGCCTGACGGACCTTCAGCATGGCGGACTCCAATTCGGACGGGTCTTCAGGATTCGGGCAGGGGGACGATCAGGCGAGGCTGCGCGCCGCCTCGTGGATCGCCGCGCGAATGCGCTGGTAGGTGCCGCAACGGCAGACGTTTCCGTCCATGGCCCCGTCGATATCGGCATCCGTCGGCTTCGCGTTGCCCGAGAGGAGGCCGATGGCCGACATCATCTGGCCCGACTGGCAGTAGCCGCACTGGACCACGTCGAGGCCGCGCCAGGCGGTGCGGACGGCCTCGGCGACCTTGCCGGACACGCCCTCGATGGTGGTGACCTTGCCCTCGCCGATGTCGCCGATCCGGGTCTGGCAGGCGCGGACGGGCTGGCCGTCGAGGTGGACCGTGCAGGCGCCGCACTGCGCGATGCCGCAGCCATACTTGGTCCCGGTCTTGTCGAGGTGGTCGCGCAGCACCCAGAGGAGCGGGGTCTCGGGATCGGCCTCGACGCTATGGGCGACGCCGTTGACGGTCAGCTTCACCATGGGTCGTGCTCCGAATTCGTAATTTGGAACGATGCTAGACCGCTGACGGCGCGATTCGTGTGCGCCACCACACAGGACTTGTCCACGCCGACGACCGGTCACGCCGCCGAAGCGTCCGGAATCGAGACAATGCCGCGGATCGCGGCAGGCCGTTCTTAACATATCCGGGTCAGTCTCGCAGGGGTCGTGTTCCGACATGCTCGCGGTCCCCCATGGGGTGCGAGCGCCCCTTCGCGCGATCCTCAAGACGGTAATGCCCGACCTGACAGCGGAGATGATTCAGCGTGGGCGCGGCCCGGCCGCCCCGGAGGCGGTGCGCCGCCGCGAGGTCGCGCGCGAAATGCGCTCGGCCCGCGAGAAGCTGACCTCGACGAGCGGGCTGGAACGCGCCTTCGATTACGAGCTGGTGCGCGTCTATGCCCAGTACCGGGCCGGCGCGGTCATTCCCCTGGCATTGCTGGGCCTCGCCATCGCGGGGGGCTCCGCCCTCTGGGTGCCGCCCCCCGTGGCGGCCGTGTGGGCGGCCTGTCTCCTGGCGGCCGTCGCCCTGTCGATGTTCGCCACCCGGCGCTTCCTGGCGCAGGACCCGGAGGCGGTCTCCGTCGCGGTGTGGCGGCGCTACTTCATGGTGTGCGAGATCGTACAGAGCACATCCTGGGCCCTGATGATCCTCGTCGGCACCACGCCGGGGGCCCGCACCTTCGTTCTGTTCGGCCTGCTCATCGTCGCGGCGGTGTCGACGATGCTCGCCGCGACCCTGCCGGCGGCCGCGGTGGCCGCCCTCATTCCCCTCAACATCGCCGCCCTGTCGCTCCTCGTGTTCTCGCACGACATGGACACGGCGATGCTGGTCACCATGGTGGTGGGCGCGCAGGTGTTCTTCATGGGGCTGGCCCGGCGGGTCTACGCCTCGACGGTCGGTGCGCTGAAATCCCAGGCCGAGAAGGACGCGATCTTCGGCGAACTCGAGCAAGCCAAGGCCAATTCCGACGAGGCGCGGCGCCGGGCCGAGGAAGCCAACCTCGCGAAAAGCCGGTTCCTCGCCACCATGAGCCACGAGCTGCGCACGCCGCTCAACGCCATCCTGGGCTTCTCGGAGGTGATGAAGAACGAGGTGTTCGGCGCCCACGTCGCGCCGTCCTACAAGGAATACGCCGCCGACATCCACGACAGCGGCCTGCACCTCCTCAACCTGATCAACGAGATCCTCGATCTCTCCCGCATCGAGGCCGGGCGCTACGAGCTCAACGAGGAGGCGATCCAGCTCGGCTTCGCCGTGGACGAGTGTCGCCACATGGTCGGCCTGCGCGCACGCAGCAAGGGCCAGACCTTCCACGAGTTCATCGACGACAGCCTGCCGCGCCTGTGGGCGGACGAGCGGGCCCTGCGCCAGATCATCCTCAACCTCCTGTCGAACGCGGTGAAGTTCACCCCGCCGGGCGGCGAGATCACCATCAAGGTCGGCTGGACCTCGTCCGGCGGGCAATACGTGAGCGTGAAGGACAGCGGACCGGGCATTCCGGAGGACGAGCTCGGCACGGTGATGTCGTCGTTCGGGCGCGGGTCCCTCGCCATCAAGACGGCGGAGCAGGGCTCGGGCCTCGGCCTGCCCATCGTGAAGGGTCTCGTCGATCTCCACGGCGGCAACTTCCTGCTGCAGTCGAAGCCGCGCGAGGGCACCGAGGTGGTGGTCACCTTCCCGGCGAGCCGGGTCATGGATACCCTGCCGGCGCTGGACCTGCCGGGCGGGGACCTGCGGGGCGGGGACCTGCCGATCCAGGATCTCATGAGCCAGGATTCGGACAAGGCCACGGCGGACGCCAAGCGCGGACGCTCGGCGGCGCGGGCGGCCTGAGGCCCAGACGGGAGCCGGAGCGCGGATCTCCCCTTTCCAGGCGCCGTCCCTGGTCCGTATGTTGCTTCGTCCCGAAGGATGCCGCCGCGACGATCGGCTGGGCCGAATCGGGCCGCGGGGACGGGGACCATGAGCCAGACAGCCCGGACCGCCCTCCCCCCGTACGCCGGCCTCCCTACCGACCTCGACGCGGCCTACCGCCGGATCACCTGGCGGCTCCTGCCGTTCCTGATGGGCCTGTGGATCCTGTCGTGGATCGACCGGGTGAACATCGGTTTCGCCAAGCTGCAGATGCTCGCCGACCTGAAGTTCAGCGAGACGGTCTACGGCATCGGCGCGGGCATCTTTTTCCTCGGCTACTTCCTCTGCGAGGTGCCGAGCAACCTGCTCCTGGAACACATCGGCGCCCGCCGGACCATCGCCCGCATCACCTTCCTGTGGGGGGCGTGCTGCGTGGCGATGATGTTCGTGACGACGCCGGCCGGGTTCTACGCGCTGCGCTTCCTGCTCGGCGTGTTCGAGGCCGGGTTCTATCCGGGCGTGATCCTGTTCCTAACCTACTGGTATCCGACGGAGCGACGCGCCCGGGTGTTCGGCCTGTTCATGTCGGCCTCGGCGCTGGCCGGCGTCATCGGCGGGCCGCTCGCCGGTGCGATCATGACCGGCATGGACGGCGTGAACGGGTGGGCCGGCTGGCAGTGGGTGTTCCTCATCGAGGGCATCCCATCGATCCTCGCCGGCTTCGTCACCCTGTTCTATCTGACCGACCGGCCCGCGAAGGCCCTGTGGCTCACGGACACGCAGCGGGCCCTGGTGGTGGCGGATCTGGCCCGCGACGCGGCGGCCCTCGGGCCCCGCGAGCACCGCATCCTGGCCTCCCTGAAGGACGCCCGCGTCTGGCAGTGCATCGCGATCTTCTTTAGCATCGTCACCGCCAACTCGGCGCTGACCTTCTTCGGCCCGAGCGTGGTGCGGGAGGCCGGCTTCACCGATCCGCTCACCATCGGCTGGATCCTGTCGGGCGCCTACCTGTGCGGCGGCGCCGGCATGATCCTCAACGGCCTTCATTCCGACCGCTCCGGCGAGGCGCGGCTGCATTGCGGCGTCCCGGCCCTCGTCGGCGCCACGGCCATCGCGCTCCTCGGATTCCTGGTACCCGTGAGCCCGGCCCTGTCCGTCGTCGCCCTCACCGTGGCCATCGTCGGCACCATGAGCGCGATCCCGGTGTTCTGGCAGATCCCCGGCCGGTTCCTGGCGGGCTCGGCCGCCGCCGCCGGCATCGCGCTGATCAATTCGGTGGCCAATCTCGCGGGCTTCGGCGCGCCCGCCGCCATGGGATTCCTGCGCGAACTCACCGGCTCGGTCTCCACCGGCCTGTGGATCGTCGCCGCCGTCGAGGGCATCGCCCTCGTCCTCATCCTCAGTTTCGTCCCGCCCGAGCCGCCTGCCCCGAAGACGCCCGCCCCGGAGCCGCGCGTCGCGGTGGCGTGAGCCGGACCCGCCCAAGGAGCCTTCCATGGATCGACGCAGAACGGATCGACGTGACGTCGCCGGACAGGAATTCGACGGATTTGCCCTGACGCGCCGGAGCCTCGTCGGCGCTGGGATCGGCGGGGCCGCCCTGGCCGCCGTTCCGGGTGCCCTGGCGCAGGCGAATCCGCCCCCGGCGAGCCCGTCCCAGCCCGGCGCCCTGACGACGGCGCCGGTGACCCAGGCCGGGCTCGGGCCACGCCTGACCCTGCACGCCATCGACAATTTCCACGGCACGCCCGGCGCCGGCATGGTCTGCGACCTCTCCATCCGCGAGGGCGACGCCTACCGGCCGATCAAGACCGTCACCACGGCCGCCAACGGCCGCACGCCGGAACCGCTCCTGTCGGAGGATGCCCTGAAGGTCGGCCATTACGAGCTGCTCATGCATTTCGAGGCGTATTTCGCCAAGACCGGCGCCACCCTCCCGAGCCCGAATTTCCTCGGCCTCGTGCCCGTGCGCTTCGTGATCCGCGACGCGAGCCAGCGCTACCACCTGCCGGTGCTGTTCACGCCGTGGGGCTATTCCTACTACCGCGGCAGCTGACCCCACACACGCGACGCCCTCCCGGAGACACGACACCCCATGGCCGGTATCACCACACACGTCCTCGACGCCGATCGCGGCCGCCCGGCACCGGGCGTGCGCATCGATTTCTCGGTGAGGGAGGGCGATGCGTGGCGCCTCGTCAAATCCGTCGTCACCAACGCGGACGGGCGCACGGACAAGCCGATCCTGCCCGGCGACGAAGCCAGGGCGGGTCAGTACCAGCTCGAATTCCACATCGACGCCTATCTGAAAGCCAAGCCCGGCGTGACCGAGGCCGACATCTTCGTAGACAACCCGGTGGTGCGTTTTTCGGTGTTCGACGTGAAGCAGCACTATCACGTGCCGATGCTGTGCACGCCCGGCAACTGCGCGACCTATCGGGGAAGCTGACGCCGCATGACCGACCTCGCCACCCTGAATCACCTCGACCGTGAGGCCTTCGTAGCCCTGTTGGGCGGCGTGTTCGAGCATGCCGCCTGGGTGGCCGAGGGAGCGTTCCCGGCCCGGCCCTTCGCGAGCGTCGCGGACCTGCACGGGGCGATGATGGCCGTGGTGCGGGCGGCCCCGGCGGCGGCGCGCAGCGCCTTCCTCGACGGTCACCCGGAACTCGCCGGCCCCGAAGCGCGGGCACGCAGCATGACGGCCGATTCGGCGAGCGAGCAGGGCAGCGCCGCCCTCGACCGCATGCCACCCGCCGACGCGGACGCCTTCGACCGCCTGAACGCCGCCTACCGCGAGCGATTCGGGTTCCCATTCATCGTCGCCGTGCGGGGCCGCGACCGGGCCGAGATCCTTCGGATCTTCGAAACGCGCGTGCTTCGGGCCCCAGTGGACGAGGCGGCGAGCGCCCTCGACGAGATCGCCCTGATCACCCGGATGCGCCTCGACCGCCTGCTCGCTTAACCGGCCGAGCGCTCCGACACGCCGGCCTGGGAGAACGTCGCCATGTCGCGGTGGCAGGCGAGCGCGCCCTTGAGGAGGCCGACGGCCAGGGCCGCGCCCGATCCCTCGCCGAGCCGCATCCCGAGGGCCAGGAGCGGCACGAGGCCGAGGCGTTCCAGCACGTCCGCATGGGCGCCCTCGGCCGAGACGTGGCCGGCGAGGCAATGGTCGAGGAGCGACGGGTCGAGGGCGTGCAGGATCGCCGCCGACGCCGTGGCGACGTAGCCGTCGAGGACCACGGGCACCCGCTGCAGGCGCGCGGCGAGGATCGCCCCCGCGATGGCGGCGATCTCCCGGCCGCCGAGGCGGGCCAGCACCTCGAGGGGATCGTCGAGATGGCCCGCATGGTGGGCGAGGGCCGCCTCCACCGCCGCGACCTTGCGGGCGAGGCCCGCCTCGTCCACCCCCGTGCCGCGCCCGACCCAGTGGGCGGGCTCGCCGCCGTAGAGGGCGGCGTAGATCGCCGCCGCCACGGTGGTGTTGCCGATGCCCATCTCGCCGACCGCGAGGCAATCGGTCCCGGCGGCCACCGCCTCCATGCCGAACGCCATGGTGGCGACGCAGGCCTTCTCGTCGAAGGCGGCCTCCGTGGTGATGTCGCCGGTCGGCAGGTCGATGGCGAGGTCGAACACCTTGAAGCCGAGGCCGTAGGCGGCACAGATCTGGTTGATGGCGCCGCCGCCCGCGGCGAAGTTCTCGAGCATCTGGCGGTTCACCGCGGTGGGATAGGCCGAGACGCCCCGCGCCGCGACGCCGTGGCTTCCGGCGAAGACGCAGACCAGGGGCCGGTCGAGGCTCGGCTGGCCCTTGCCCTGCCAGGCGGCGAGCCAGCTCACGAGATGCTCCAGGCGCCCCAGGGACCCGGCGGGCTTCGTCAGGGTGGCGTCGCGCTCGGCCACCATGGCGACGGCGTCCCGGTCCGGGCCCGGCAGGGCGTCGAGGAGCCGGCGGATGTCGCCGAACGGGGTCTGCTCGGGGGATGGCCCTTGGGTCATGGCGCGGATCCGGTGGCGGACGCTGCGCCGGGATGGCGGGCCGCCTGTGCCCGGAGCTATAACGGCGGGGCGGGTGGCGGTGAAGGCGGGACGACGTGGCGATGGGCGAGGATGCGCGGGACGAGCCGGCCTTCCCGGGGGCCCTCCTCGCCTACGACGGGGCTGCGTGCCTGCGCTTCTACTCCCGCCTGCCGGTGCCGGCCCTGCCCGGCGAGGGCGACCCGCATGCCGCTCCGGATTTCACCCGCGTGCCCCGGATGCTGCCCCTGGCCGGTCTCGTCCTGGCCCTGCCCGGTGGTCTCGTGCTGCTGGCGGCCTGGGGGCTCGGCCTCGGGCCGTTCCTCGCCGCGACCCTGGCGGTGGCCACGGGTGTCCTGATCACCGGCGCCCTGCACGAGGATGGTCTGGCCGACGTCGCCGACGGGTTCGGCGGCGGCACCACCCGGGAGCGGCGTCTCGAGATCATGCGCGACAGCCGCATCGGTGCGTATGGGGGCGTCGCCCTCGTCCTCGCCCTCGCCCTGCGGATCGGGGCGCTCGCAACCCTCCTCGACCGGACGGGGAGCGGCGCGGCCCTCGCCCTCGTGCTCGCCGCCGCCCTGTCGCGCACCGCCGCCCTCGCCCCGATGGTGCTCCTCGTCCCCGCCCGCCGCGACGGTGCCGCCGCCAGCGTCGGTCGGCCGGGGCGCCCCGCCGTCGCGGTGGCGGGTGCCCTCGCCCTCACCCTGGCGCTCCTCGGCGGACTTCTCGGCCTGCCCGTCGGCGGCGTTCTGCTCATGCTGCTTCTGTCCGGCCTGGGCGCCCTGGCGGTGACGGCGCTGGCCCGGCGCCGGATCGGGGGCCAGACGGGCGACGTCATCGGCGCCTGCCAGCAGATGGCCGAGATCGCCGCCCTCCTGGGCCTCGTGGCCATGGTGCCGGCGTGAGGCTCCGCGCGGACCCAACCGGGCTTGATCCCGGGGCGCACCGGCTGGCATGAACGCCGGGATGATTCAGGCCGCCGCGAAACCCTCCAGTCCCTGCACCAAGCTCTGCCTGCTCGACGCGGTCTCGGGCCTGTGCGAGGGGTGTGGGCGCACGCGCAACGAGATCGCCCTGTGGGGGTCGCTGTCCGAGCCCCAGCGGCGGGCGGTGATGGCCGGGCTGCCCGAGCGCCTGCGCCAGGCCTACCCGAACCGGGCTGCACCGGATCGAGACGTACCGACCCGAGCGACCCCATGAGCGTCCTCGGTCTAGCGCTCGCCGCCCTCGGAATCGTGCTCGCCGTGCTGGTGTTCTCGCACGACAATCAGAGCGTCGTCGGCCTGGAGCCAGACCAGTTGGCGAGTCTCGCCGTCAGCGGCAGCCTGCTGGCCGTCATCGTCGCCGGGTTCTGGCACCAGTTCCGGGGCAATCTCGGGGCGAACCTCCGCGCGGCACTGATCTGGGGCGTCCTCGCCCTCGCCCTCGTCGCCGGTTACGCCTACCGCGACGACGCCCGGACCGTCGGCGCGCGGATCCTGGGCGCCGTCCGGCCGGGCAGCGCCGTGGTCGGGACCGACGGCAGCGTGACCATCACCCGCCGGGCGGACGGCGATTTCCACGTGCGCGCCGAGATCAACGGCCAGTCCCATGGCTTCCAGTTCGACACGGGCGCGAGCGCGGTGGTGCTCACGGCCGAGACGGCGGCAGCCCTGGGCATCCGCCCGACGGCGTCGGAGTTCGCCGTGCGGGTCTCCACCGCCAACGGCACCACGGTCGCGGCCCCGGTCTTCCTCGAATCGCTGCGGGTCGGCACCATCGTCGAGCGCCGGGTTCCGGCCCTGGTCAGCCGCCCGGGGGCCCTACGCGACAATCTCCTGGGCATGAGCTTCCTCGACCGCCTGTCCGGCTTCGAGGTGCGCGGTGACCGGCTGATCCTGCGCGGTTCCTAAGCCGCCTGATCCCGCTCGGCCTCCGCCCGCGCCACCAGGGCGACGGCCTCCCGAAGGATCTCGACGCCGGCCTCCGGGTCGAGGCCACGGGTCGAAAGATGCCGGCGGTAGGCCCGGGCACCGGGGCGGCCGTTGAACAGGCCGAGCATGTGCCGGGTCACCCCGTGCAGGCGCACGCCGTCCTGGAGGAAGTCGGCCAACACCGGCACGAACGCCTCAACGGCGGCGAAGGCGTCGGCCACTGGGGCCGCCTCTCCGAACAGCCCCGGATCGATGTCGAGGAGGATCGCCGGATCGGTGTAGGCGGCACGCCCGATCATCACGCCGTCCACATGCGCGAGCTGCGCCTTGGCGTCCGCGATGGTGGCGATGCCGCCGTTGATGGCGACGGGCAGCCCCGGATGCGCCCGCTTCAGCCGCGCCACCCGATCGTAATCGAGTGGCGGCACGTCGCGGTTCTCCTTCGGCGACAGGCCCTGGAGCCAGGCCTTGCGGGCATGCACCACGAGGCCGTCGATGCCGGCCGCGATCACCGCCTCCGCGAGGGCGTCGAGGGCGATCTCGGTGTCCTGGTCGTCGACGCCGATGCGGCACTTCACCGTGACGGGGACCGAGACCGCCGCCTTCATGGCGGCGACGCACTCCGCCACCAATGCAGGCTCGCGCATGAGGCAGGCGCCGAAGCGGCCGTCCTGCACCCGGTCGGACGGGCAGCCCACGTTGAGGTTGACCTCGTCGTAGCCGAAATCCTCGGCGATCCGCGCGGAGGCGGCGAGATCGGCCGGGTTCGAGCCGCCGAGTTGCACCGCCACGGGATGCTCCATGGCGGCAAAGCCGAGCAGGCGGTCGCGCGGGCCGTGCAGCACCGCCCCGGTGGTGACCATCTCGGTGTAGAGCCGTGCACGCCGCGACAGGGTGCGGTGGAACGCCCGGCAGTACCGGTCGGTCCAATCCATCATCGGTGCAACGCTTAGCTGCCATCCACTGAGATTGCTGAATTTTTCAGGCCCTGCGGTCACTTCGCTCTCATTCAATGCTGTACTCAGTCCGGCTTGGTACGGCTCGGAACGCCTCAAACGTTGCCCGCTGTACAGCAATGCTGTAGCCCTCAGGCCATGCTGTACCGGCCATCGGGGGCGACGTGGGCACCATCCTGCCGCGCAAGCGGAAAGACGGCTCGACCGGATACCATGCGCAGATCGTGGTCAAAAGGGATGGCCTCCAGCACCGGGAGACCAAGACGTTTGATCGGCGTCCGGCCGCTGCAGCGTGGATCGCTAAGCGTGAGCACGAGCTGGGACAGCCTGGGGCTCTTGCCGCGACCAAGGCTGACGATCCGACGCTTGGGGCGGCGATCGACCGATACATCAGCGATTCGCGTCGTGCGCTTGGAAAAACGAAGGCGCAGGTGCTGCGCACCATCAAGACCTTCGACCTTGCGGAGAAGCCCTGTTCGGCCGTGACCAGCGCGGAGATCGTGGCGTTCGCTCGCGACCTGTCGACCGGCCGCCTGCCGCAGACGGTGGGAAACTACATGGCGCATCTCGGCGCAGTCTTCGCCGTAGCGAGGCCTGCATGGGGATACCCGCTCGATCCCGCGCAGATGGATGCGGCTATGTCCGTTGCCAAGCGGCTCGGCCTGACGGCGAAGTCCCGCTCGCGCGACAGGCGCCCGACGCTGGGCGAGCTCGATACGCTGATGGAGCATTTCGGTGGGGTGCGTGCCCGTCGGCCAGGGTCGCTGCCCATGCAGCGCATCATCGCGTTCGCGCTGTTCTCCACCCGCCGTCAGGAAGAGATCACTCGCCTCGCGTGGGCGGACCTCGACGAGGACGGGTCACGCGTGCTGGTGCGGGATATGAAGAATCCCGGCCAAAAGGTCGCTAATGATGTGTGGTGCGAGCTGCCGTCGGAGGCGCTTCACATTGCGACCGCCCTGCCCCGGGTCGATCTGCGCATCTTCCCCTACACGACGGACGCAATCTCGGCTGCCTTCACCCGTGCGTGTGCTTTCCTCGGTATCGAGGATCTACACTTCCATGATCTTCGGCATGAAGGGGTGTCGCGGCTTTTCGAGATGGGGCGCACGGTGCCCCTCGCCGCTTCGGTATCGGGACATCGGTCCTGGCAGAGCCTGCAGCGGTATACGCACATCCGTCAGACAGGGGACCTATACATTGGCTGGCCGTGGCTCGAAGCTGTTACAGCCCCTATGGTTCCGTAGGCAGATTTCCCTCCGCCGAACTAGCGAACGTCCGTCATGAGAAGTTTGCAGCTCGTCCGCTCTTGAGCGACAAAGCATGGAAGCAGACTTAATCGACGGGACCGCTGACGCCCCCTAGAAAAAAATGAAAAAGTTCGCTTCCAGACATTTTAAGCAATTATTTGTATTGCAAAAATTATCACAATAGGACGGCTCCGAAGACAGCGCGCACTGGCCGATGCCATCGACGGCCTATGTCGGATGCCGCAGGCAGAAGCGGCGTAAGCACCGCCCACTCGGCATCGCTGAGGCTGGTTGCCTTAGGCAGACTCTCGCGCGCAAGCTCAGCAGGGGCGGCAAGCGTCCAAGTTTGGGATTCCTGGGTAAGCGTCAGACCATCTGCCACCTTCCATGGCGCCTGTCGCTCACCCAAAAACTTAACTGTTCGACCCGTTACGAAAAATGGACTAATGTAGCATACGCAAGCACTGGGCTGGAGACGAAATGAAATTAACAAAAGCTCAAATAATTGGCTTTCAATCATTTAGTGACTCAGGATTAATTGAATTTTCCGGAGGAATGAATCTTATCGTTGGCCAGAATAACGTTGGTAAAAGCTCCATTTTGAGAGCATTTATGCCAGATCTTGCAGATGATCGGCATCGATCTCCAAACACTTGGGAAGAGTTTAAGCTCCCAATGCCAATTGTTCATCTGACAATAAGTTTCAATAATACAGAATTCCGCGACTGCCTTTTATTGAATAGTCGATCTTTTATACCTGTAAAATACAACGATGACTACCCCGCGTATGTTCCAAAGTTGCTAGAGAAGGCAGAGCACGAAATTAATATTGTGCAGCGACCTGGCCAGCACCCGACCACTGATTACCCTGGGCATCGTGATTTTGTTTGGAACGAAAACCAGCATAAGGTTGCCATCCGCGTCATGGCGGATGGAGGTAATCTCAATTATAGTGCGGAGGGAACAGATAATGATTCCTCTGCAGAGATCGTCATTGGTTTGTGGCGGCGTGAAATGTTCTATTTTTCGGCAGAAAGAATGAATATTGGGAGATCAGCTCCGGATAACGCTCCACGATTGAGTCCTAACGCTAGCAATCTCCCCTCCGTACTACTCACTTTGCAGGGTGATCGCGGCGACCTGTTTCAAAAACTTGTCCGACATATGCGTGAAGTGTTTTCTACCGTCGGCAATGTCAGCGTGACGCCGGTATCGGGTGTTGGGTTGGTCGAGGTTCGGGTTTGGCCAACGGAGAGAATGGAAAGAGTGCAACTGAGCTTCCCTCTGCTTCAGAGTGGCACCGGAGTAGCTCAGGTCATGTCGATTTTTGTAGCCGTTATGACAGTTGAAAATGCTGTTATTATCATTGACGAAATCAACAGTTTTTTGCATCCCGCTGCCGTGAAAACGCTTTTACGTATTCTTCAAACTGAATACAGCAATCATCAATATATTGTTTCGACTCATGCGCCTGAAGTAATCGCCTCAAGCAATCCACGTAATATATTACTTGTCCAAAGAGAAGGCTACGAATCGAGGATCACTAAATTAGATATCGCCAGCGTTGACGCCCTGCGCGAGGTCGCAAGTCAGCTTGGCGTATCCATGGCGGACGTTTTTGCCGCAGATCGTGTAATTTGGGTCGAAGGTCCAACCGAAGAATTATGCTTCCCTTTCATCTATGCTCAAGGTGTAGGTCGAGCGGTCCCAAAAGGAATCATTTTTACATCAGTTTTGACTACTGGTGATTTCAACGCGAAGAGGCGGGATAAGGCATTAGTTTATGAGATCTACCAGCGATTAACTACTGTCGCAATACCTCTTTTGTCTGCTGCTATATTCAGCTTTGACACTGAAAAGCTGACAAATACTGAAAAAGAAAAGATGATCCAAGACTCTCGTGGCGCGCTGCATTTTCTCCCTCGTCGACTTATTGAATGCTACATGGTCTATCCGGATGCAATTTGTAAGTTTATTTCAGATCGTGACCTAACGAATCAAACCATAATATTGCCCAACGTGGTGGAGGCCAAGATAAAAGAAGTTGCGGAAAGGGATAAATACAAAGGCTGTAGCTGGACAAACGATCTGTTTGACCAAGGATGGCTTGCAAAAGTAGATGCTGCGAATTTGATTGCTGATGTTTGTGGTGAGATTTCAGAACAACGTGTCACTTTCAACAAGAAAGATGACACGCTCAGTTTGTTACAAATAATCCAGGTAGAAGCCCCTGAGCGGCTTTCTGAATTGAAGGACTATGTAGAGGGGCTTGTAAATGCCGTCTCTGAGCGTCAAGCTGCTGGGTGATTTCAGTCTATGGCCTGGGTCGAGGTGTTCTCATTGAACAGAAGCACAACGACGTGGCGCGGCGGATCATCTAGCGCAGCTTCGGCCTGATCGGCCCCTGCCTTATTATGATTGGCTGCCCCACGTCCTCTGCGGTCACTTTCTTCGCCTTCGCTGCAGCCATGCTCAACGTCAGACTGATGGCCCAGTATTATGAAACAGGCCTGAAAACTGATTAAGGCGCATGACAAAGCGATGACGAGTATTTATCCAAATGCCGGATTTGGGATGAAAAGCTTGGGATGCTTCCAAACTACTAGCCGGAGCCGCCAGACAATGGGCGAATGACCGCTCGTTCAGAGTACCGATCGTAATCGCAGCGGTTGAAATAGATCGAAAGCGGATGTTGGCGAATTTCATCGCTCTATTCGGTCGCCGGGGGCGGTGCCGGTTTTACAAGGCGGGCGAAGCGGTTCGCCTCGATCTTGCGCGGAACGCACGACGTCATACGCGTCACCGGAATGTGCAGCCGGTGGGACCACACGCGGATGCCACACTTATTGTCGGCTTGTGGAATGCGGTCGGACACGCCCGTTCCCTCCTCGTGATGGCGGATCATTCCTCCGCCGCTAAGCGGGGCGGCTCACGAGAGGAATGCTGCGGGGCACGGGGCATCGGCCCACATCCCAGCCCACATCCGACGCGCGGTAGGCGGCCGGATCAGCCGCAGAGCTGACGGCATTCCTTGCGGGCGGCCTCGACCCGCTCGTCGATCCACAGCGCCAGGTCGTTGAGATGCACGCCCTTGGCGCAGCGCTCGCTCGATTCCATGCGGACCAGCGGGAGGGCGATGGCGCCTGCCGAGATCTTGCGGACGAGCTTTTCCGGGGTGAGGTGTGAGAAGTAGTCTTTGCACACCCGGTCGATCGGGATGACGGCAGCCCCGCTGTACTGCGCCATCAGGAGGAAGGCGGTGTTCATGCGGGCTCCTTAGGCAGGGCTGGGAGTGGCGTGAAATGCGTGTGGTAGCCGGGCCAACCGCCGATGCTGACGCTATGGGTGTGCTCCTCCCCGACAAGCCGGAGCGTGATTTCGCAGGTACGCCCGCAATCGAGCGGGGACCCGACGTAGGGCGCTTCCGTCATCGGGAAGAACCACCACAGCACGTCGCCCATATCCTCGTGCCAATCGGACAGCGGGCGGGCGACTTCCTGTAACTCCGTCATTGTCCTGCCTCACGTTGAACGATGGCAGCGCGGTCGACGCGCTCGATCTCGGCAATCAGCAAAGCACAGGCCCGCACCAGATCGTGGCGGCGGTCCTTCGGCTTGAACGCTGAGAAGCCCCATGCCTCGGGCCAAAGGTCGCGTAGGGTGCAGCCGGCGGATGAAGGGGAGAGGTGGGCCCGCCAATACTCGCTGAGGGAGCCGACGAAGGCATAGGCAGCGGCGGCTTGGGCCAGCGCGCCGTCGGTGTGGGTGTCGTCGTGGGATGCCGTCCAGCCTTCCTCGACGATCTGGCGCCGCCGCTCGGCCGCCACGTCCTGCGCGGCGCGGGATTGCGGGACGAGGGTGTGATGGCCGGCGCTGTAGGCTGGATGGCAGTCGCGCAGCAGGGCTTCGTATCGGCCCGACAGATCGGAATAGGCCTGCTGCAGCCGCGTGGCCTTGGCGACGGCGGCGGCGTGACCGATCGTGGCGACGAGGGCAGCGCGCGTCATGCTGCGCCCCCTGCCTGCTGTTGCGTGGCGGCCTGGCGCTTGCGCAGGGCGCGAGCGACTCGGACCAGGGCCTGTCCCTCGCGGCGGCCGGGCGGGGTGGCGAGGACGATGGCGGGGCGGCCCGTGCACAGGGCGCGGGCGTCGTCACGGTAGGCTTCGACTTCGGCCGGGGAGAAGCCACGGGCCATGAGGTGATGGAACGTGCACGCCCCCTCGGGGCCCGCCTCGTGGTGGCGCATGGCCTCGGCCATGAGCCGGGTGCGCTCGGCGCGATCGGGGGCGGCCAGGGCCGCGCGGATGAGGGACGGTGCGGTCACGGGCGGGCCTCGCTGACGAAAAGGTCGGGGTTGCTCGGGCGGGGGTTGGGTGGGCGACCCCGGCGGGGGCGGTGTTCCTTCACTTCGGCCTTGAGCAGGGCGGTGGTCGCGTCCTGCAGACGAGCGCCGGCCCCTGCCTGCCCGCGATGCCGGCGGCGGGCTTTGGCGTAGGCAGCGGCGAGTTCGACGCGATGGGTGCGCAGCCTGTCGGATTTCATGATCGCGCTCCGCTGGCCGTCGGGGTTGTGGTGAAGCCGAGGGCGGCCAGGGCCACCCCGATCCGGGCCGTCGCTACGGCCGTGTCCTCATCGCTGGCGCGGAAGGCTTCGTCGGCGGCCATGAGCAGTTCGAACGCCATGGCGACGAGGCCGGTCGGGCTGCAGCCGACGTGATTGGTCTGGACGCGGCATCCCTCGTGATGCGCGCCGATGATGACGCGGCCGACGATCAGCCCGGCGTCGTGGTCGGTCAGGAACCAGCGCATGAAGGTCTCCTTCACGTCGCGAGCCTCGAAGATGTCGCGCGCCATGATCACACCCGCATCGGCATGAGGACGACGAGTAGGGCATCGTCGCCCGTGCGCGTCAGGATGGTGGGGCTTCCGGGGTCGGCGAGCTGGAACACGATCTGCTCGCCGCCCAGCACGGCCAGGGCCTCGCTGAGGTACTTGCCGTTGAAGCCGATCTGCAGGGGCGCCCCGTCGAGGCTCGAATTCACCTCGTCGGTGGCCTCGCCGGCATCGGGGTTGCGCTGGCTGAGGCGGATCACCCCCGCGTCGATGTCGAGGCGCACGGCCCGGCCGCGCTCGCTCGACACGGTTGAGACGCGGTCGACGGCGCCGGCCAAAGCCTCGCGGGCGACGGTGAGGCGCTTGTCGTTGCCCGTGGGGATCACCCGGGCATAGTCGGGGAAGGTGCCGTCGATGAGCTTGCTCGTCAGCACCACGTCATCGCGGGTGAACCGGATTTTGGTGGGCGACACCGCCACCTCGAACTGCGCGCTGCCCTCGATCTCCACGAGGTGGCCGAGTTCGGCCACGGTCTTCCGGGGGATGATGACGCCAGGCATGCCCTCGGCGCCTTCAGGGCGGGGCAGCGCGAGGCGGGCGAGGCGGTGCCCGTCGGTCGCGACGGCGCGCAAGCCTTCGTGGCGCTCCAGGCCGTCCGGGGCGTGGAGGTAGACGCCGTTGAGGTAATACCGAGTCTCCTCCGTGGAGATGGCAAAGCTGGTTTGCTCGAACATCCGCAGCACGTCGGCCACGGGCCAGGTGAAGCGGCTCGGCATCTCGCCGGCCTGCAGGTCGGGGAAGTCGCCGACGGGCAGGGTGCCGAGTTCGAACCGCGAGCGGCCGGACTGGACGACGATCTGCCCCTTGTCCGTCGTCTTCATGGAAATCGGTTTGTCGTCGGCCAGCTTGCGGACGATCTCCTTCAGGGTGTGGGCCGGCACGGTGACGCCGCCGGCCTCCTCCACCGTGGCCGCGCATTCCATCTGGATCTCGATGTCCAGATCCGTGGCCCGGATGGTGAGGCGCTTGCCCTCGGCCGCGAAGCACACGTTCGACAGGATCGGGATGGTGTTGCGGCGCTCCACCGTTCGGGTCGCCGCGTTGAGGGCCTTGAACAGGCCGGAGCGTTCGCAGGTGAGGCGCATCGGGTCTCAGGGCCTGTGGAGAGGAAAAGACGGCGGGGCTGCGGATGACGCGCCCCGCCGAAGTGTCCCGCGCCGGGAGGAAGCAGGGCGCGGGATCGGGGTGTCAGGCGCGCGAAACGCTCTGCGTCTCAGGAGCGCCGTCGTAGACGGGGAGCTGCGTGGCACGGCGGCCTCGGTGAGGGCGTGGGCGGCCATGTCAGGCGGCCTCGCTGCGCGCCTGGTGGCGGGCCAGCGTCATCAGCCGGTAGCGGACGGAGTTGGGATGCCGGTCGAGGGCCGCGCCGATGGCGATGTAGCCGTGTCCCGCCGCTTCCAGGGTGAGCAGGCGGGAGTCCTCGTCCGCCGAAAACCGCCGCACGAGGATCCCGCCGCGCTCGATGCGATTTGGGCCGGGGGCGACCGGGGTTATGGGGCGAGCGCCGGGCGGCTCGATCCCGAATTTAAGGCAGACGGCGCTGATGTTCGAGCGAGAGCACCCGTAGGCCTGAGCGAGCTGACCAATGCTCTCGCCCGCTTCGCGGCGTGCCGCGATCTGCTCGTGCTGCTCGGAGGTGAGGAAGGGGCGCCGCATCACGCGGCCGCGCTTTGCAGGCCGCCGGCCTGGGCGAGGGCGTCACACGAGCTGGTGTAGAGCGCCGTGCGGGTCTCTTCCACGTCCACTGTCAGGCAGCGGGCGAGGTCTTCGTTCGAGAGCGGGGCGAGGCAGGCGTCCGCCGTCTTGCCGGACCAGCCGAGCTTGCGGGCGAGGTGATTGCGAAGGGCGGCGCGGACCTGAGCCGGCGACGGCGGGTCGGGGAACGGGTTGGGCACGGACGCGGCTCCATCGCAGGTGGCGATGGCTTATCGCTACGTTGCGTAGCGACAATGGTCAACACGTGGTGTAGCGATTTCAGAATTTTAGCTACGCTGTGTCACGCGCTACCGCCAAGCGTTATCCACACCTACCGTGGGTTGAACAAATTTGTTCTTGCTACGTTCTCATTTTCAGGTGCAGCATATGGGAGTGGATTCCTTGGGGTGAATCATGAAAAGCACTGATCGTTACGCCGTTCAGACATACGTGCGTAACCGCAGGGGGACTATCAATCCAGGCCGAGGTATTGCCTGCAAAAATGCGGACGAAGCTCGTCGCAAAGCAGAGCAAAGCTGCAGTGGCAGGGCAGATATTGGTGCTGCTGCCATGCTGCTGCGGGGCGACGAATATTTGGGATCTACGGAGGAGCCAATCATCCTCGCCGTCTTTGGCGTTTGTCCGCCGGACGTGATTGACGAGATACCGTTCTAGGCTTTCTCTGGATCGGATGTTTGCCTGGACGCGGCAACGATCTGCGTCCAGTGGCGAGCATGGACAGTGCTTATGATCCCTGCTGCCCACTGAAGACTTGCATCAGGAATCAAAGGCGCATTGTAGCTTTCGAGGTGATAGCGACCCTTTTTTGAACCCTGCAAAATGCGCTTAAGGTAACGGTCACCGCTTTTGGTAGTTACGGCTGCATAGGAACCAACAAGACGCTCAGGGTTTTCTCCAAACTTCGAACACAAAACAACGTCATCAGGATCGAATTTGGGGTAGCCTGAATTACCTATGACGCGAAATGCAATCGTTCCGTCTTCAATCGGAAATGGGACGCTAATTTCGTAGATATTTTCATTTTCGCTAAGCTGTTCGGAGCCGGTCTCAATAATACTTCCTGCGCTGATCAGACCTTTTACACCAACGATATGCGTTCCCTCAATCACCTGCTCTGGTGCGTCGGTATCGCCGAACAGTATCCCACGTGCCGTCACTTCTACGCCATCAAACCTAAAGCGTGATGCGTAACGTTCCGCATCGTCTTGGCCGATTGTGCGCGATCCTCGTTCGTGAGCGGCGTAGCTGCTTTCCTTCCACTCGTTCTGCAAAGCCGCCTCACGCGCGGAGCGATACCCGGCTGCGTTCCGAGCCGCTTTCAATCGAAGGCCCTGCGCCTTCCTGATTTTTGCTTCATCCATAGTACGCAGTGTAGCGAACCGACCGCTACGTGCCGTGTTGACTGAAATCGCTACCTCTTGTAGCGATTGCGCCATGAACACGTTCTCCGATGTCATTGAGGCGCTTTCGATCGCTGGCACCGCTGATGTCCTCGATATCACGGAGAGCCATGCGCGGACCTTGAAGGCGCGCGACAGCATTCCCCCTATCTATTTCCGGCGCATCGTCGAGTCGGAAGCCGGGTCGGCTAAAGGCATCACGTTTGAGGTCCTATTCGGAATCCTCGAAAGGACGCTGGAGCGGAAGCCGAAGGCCTCAGTGCATCAAGCCGTTGCCTGATGGCCGCTCCCCGATCCAGTCATTCAGCCTGCCGGCCCTTCGACCTCGGACGTCTCGACCGACCGCAGGAGGTCGCGGGCGAGGTCCCGGGCTTGGCGCGGCGTCAGGCCGAGGGTGTGCCGAACTGGATCAGCGTCCTCGTCGGCTTGGCCGGCAGTGGTCAGGAAGACGAACGGGCCGGGGGCGTGGTCCACCCGGTAGGCCCACAGGGCATGCGGGGCTTCATGCTTCAGATCCAAGGCAGTCTCCTTTCGGGGCTCCGGGTGTTTCATGAACTTAGACCTGATCGGGCAGGCTCGTCCGAGCAAGCGACTCCGCCTCAGTTCAGCGAATGGTGCGCCTAATGCCCGCCTCCCGCTCACTGCTGTGCGCCGGCCTCATGGTTGCGGCGCTGCTCGTCATAGGTCGCGCGGCGCGTCGTCAGCAGGCGCGCCAGCAGGTCGCCGTCCGCCGCGTCGAGGTCGAGGGTCGCGATGGGCCGATCCTCGGCCGAGGTGTCGGCGAACAGGACGATGCGGGCCGCTCCGTCGGGGCCGAACAGCACCTGAAAGCGTGTCGTGATGGGGGGGGCGAGCGGTGCCGGGTGATCGGTCAACGTGCGTTTCTCCAGAATGCCGCTTGTGATGTTTGCGGTGTTGAGGACCCGGTTCGAGCCCTGGCGGAAAAGTCCTGGACCGTGGCGTACACCAGCCCGGCCCGTTGCCGGAGCCACGATCATGCTTGATCGCCTCCGCGCTGTTTCCCTGCCGTCCCTCGCCGACGCCGTCGACGGCGCCTGGTCCGTCCTCGATGCCGGGGCGCAGGCGGCGAGCGAGGCCTGTGCCTCCGTGACCGCGTATGCCTCCGATGCCCTCGCGGCCACGCCTTGCTCCGCCCTCGACTGGATGCCCGACACCTCGCCCCTCCCGGTGTTGCAGTGGTTGTTCGCCCCCGAAACGCCGGTCTCGGCGCTCGCTGCGGTGGAGGCAGCCTGTGCCGAGGGCGCGGGAATGTCCGGCGCTCTGTGGGACCATTTTTTCCCGAAGGCGGAGCGAGATTGGTCCGACGCCGTGGATGGGGCCGGGCTCGCCCGGTTCCTGCGCGGGCAGCACCCCGACAAGACGGCCCAGCACGTGGCGGCGCGCACGCGCCTGCCGGCGGACACGGTGAAGAAGTGGCTGGCCGGGGCGGCGCTGCCGAACGGGCGCGCCATCCTGATCCTGTCCTGCGCCTACGGGCCGGAACTGCTGCGGGCGATGCTGCACCGGCCGCCGGGCTGGCTCGACGCCGCGGCGCGCGGGGCCGAGCAGGTGAAGCTCGAGGCGCGGCTGGCCGACCTGCAGCGTCAGCTCGGGCGGCGGGCATGAGCGGGCTCGCGCGCCTCCTTGCTGCCGGGGCGGCCTCGCTGATCCGGTTGGGCGCCCGCGTGCCCCTCGGGTGTGGGGCGCGGCTCCTCGGGTGGTCCGCTTGGCTGGAGGCGCGGGCGCGGCCGGGGGGCCGGATGCCCGAGCCTTAGCCCGGCCCGCCTCGTCGCTTCCCACCCCGTTCGCCCCGCCCTGCGCGGACCCTTCCGCGCGCCTGCCAGCCTGGAGTTCGAGCCATGACCGGATCGTCTGCCTTCGAGGCGTGGGTGGAGGAGGCGCGGGCCGTCACCCTTGAGGAGGCCGTGGCCGGACGCTCCTCGGCGCTGAAGTGGCGCGGGGGCGAACTCGTCGGACCCTGCCCCCTGTGCGGGGGTGAGGACACGTTTGCGATCAACCCCCGCAAGCGGGTGTTCATCTGCCGGCGCGGCGATGCCGGCGGGGACGCCCTGGCGATGGTGCAGCACCTCGACGGGTGCGATTTCGTCGTGGCGTGCGAGATCCTGACGGGGCGTCCGCCGCCGGACCGCGAGCGCGGCGAGACGGACGCGGCGCGGGCCGAACGGGCGGCGGCGCAGGCCGCGCGGCAGGCCGAGCGCGCGGCGGCCGAGCTGGCGCAGGAAGACGAGAGCAACGCGTTCCGGGCTAAGGAACTGGCGCGGTGCCGTGACCTGTTCCGGGCGAGCGTGGCCCTGCCGGGGACGGCGGCCGAGGCCTACCTGCATCGCCGCGGGCTCGTGGCGCCGCCGGGGACGTGGCTGCGCTGCGCCCCCAAGCATCCCTATTGGGAGCACGTCGCCGACGGGCGCGGCGGCAAGGCGTGGCGGGTGATCCACGAGGGGCCGGCGCTGCTGGCACCCGTGATCGGCCTCACGGGGCGGTTCGCCGGGCTGCACGCCACGTGGATCGACCTTGCCCGGCCCTCGGGCAAGGCCGAACCGGTGCACCCCAACACGGGCGAGGTGCTGCCGGCGAAGAAGGTGCGGGGCTCGGCCAAGGGCGGGCACATCCCCCTGGTGCGGTGCGAGCGGCCGACGACGCTGTTCCTCGGCGAGGGCATCGAGACCGTGCTGTCGGTGTGGCTGGCGCTCCAGGCCTGCGGGGACCCGCGCCTGGAGGGGGCGGTGTTCCGGTCGGGCTACAGCCTCGGCAACATCGGCGGCCGGGCGGCGGGGAGCGTGCCGCACCCGAGCGACGTGACGGTGGACCGCCTCGGCCGGCGCCGGGCGCGGCGGGTGCCGGGGCCGGTGCCGGACCTCGGCGCGCCGTCGATCCCGGTCCCCGACACCCTGACGGCGGCGTACCTGCTGGGCGATTCCGACAGCGACCGGACCCTGACGGAGAACGCCTTGAAGCGGGGTGCGGCGCGCATTCGGCATCAGGTGCCCGCGTGTCGGGTGGGCATTCCCTGGGCGCCCGAGGGCGAGGATTTCAACGATGTGCTGCGGAGGGCTGCGGCGTGAACAATATCGAGCTCATGACCTACAGATACTCTTCGCTCAATCACTTCGGAGTGCGGGAAGACCCCCCTTTTATCTCTGCGAGTTTTTCTTTTGCTTCTTCAATGATTCTTGTGAATTCAACATCGGCCTCAATATCTTGCGCAATATTCATCCTCCTTAAAATTCCTACGACTACGTTCCAAAGATTGCTGGATTTTGGATTTGAAGCATTTGCGACCGCCTGCGTTAGCAAAAGATCAATATGGGTGGAGGACATATCCGTAATTCCCGAGATGAATTCTAGAACGCGCAAAGCGTGCAGTTCCGAATATTCAGTCGATTGTTCCATGTCGATTCCTTCTCAGTTCAATGCCGCGTCTGCGCTTGATCGAAGACTCAACTCAAACCAGCCTGCTTTGTGTTCCTACTCAATGAACGTGGACAGATCATGATCGATGACCAGCGCCACGAGATCACCCGGCTTGTCGACGAGGCGGAAGCTGTTGGCGATGAGGAGGCCGGGCTCGACCCCGCCGATGGCTGGGGCGGCGGCCCTCCGGAACCACCCTCCGGCGGCGACGCCGACGAGGGACCGGATGGCCCACGCAAGGTGAACCCCAAGGATCTGGCCTATTGCGCCACCCTCGATCATTCCGACACCGACAACGGCAAGCGGCTGATCCGGCACTTCGGGGCCGACCTTTCGGTGGTTGCGCAGGATGAGGTGTCAGGCGGATCATGGCTCGCCTGGACCGGAACGCATTGGGACTTGGCGGGTGGCCTCGCACTGGCGAGCATGGTGGTTCAGTTGCTCGGTGACCGGATTATCCTCGAATCCGAGTTCATCCACCCGAGCCCGCGCGAGCAAGCCGCCATCAAGGCGGCCGAGGCCCTGGAAGGCAAGACGCGGGCGGACCTGACGGACGACGAGAAGGTGACCGTGGCGCAAGGGGCAGCGGCGGCCGATGCCCTGGACAAGCGCCGGGGAAAGCGCCGAGCGTTCGGGGTGTCCTCCAAGAACAAGGCGCGTCTGGAGGCTACACTGCACTGCGCCGCACCGCGCCTGCGGCGGAACCCGGACGCGTTTAATGCCGACCGCTACCGGGTGGCGTGCCTGACGCACACCCTTGCGTTCCGTGCCGAGCGGGACGACGAGTGCCCAGACCCCTCCGTGACGCGCCTCGTCGGGATCTGTGACGCCATCGAAGGGCATCGCCGGGACGACTGGATTACCGCCGTGGTCCCGCAACCCTATCGGAAGGATGCGACGGCGCCGTTGTGGCGGGCGTTCATGGAGCGAATGCTGCCGGATGCGGCCAAGCGGCGGACGGTGCAACAATTCACAGCGCTGGGCCTCCTCAGCGTGCCGGTGCAGCACCTCATGTTCCACTATGGCCTCGGCGCCAACGGCAAGTCGGTGTATCTGGAGACCATCGCCCGCGTGCTGGGGCCGAGCCTCGCCGTTGGCCTGCCCCGCGAATCCATCGTGGGCGGCTCGGAACGGGCCTCCGGTGGCGCCTCACCGGATATCGCCCGGCTCTACGGGCGACGGTTCGTCCGCATCCTTGAGGTAGCGGGCAACGTTCCGCTGCAAGAGGACATGATCAAGAAGCTGACCGGCGGCGAGCCGATCCCGGTCCGCTCCCTCTACAAGGGCTATTTCGAGTTCCAGAACTTCGCCACCGCGCATATGAGCGGGAACGATTATCCGACCATCACGGGCACGGATAACGGCATCTGGCGGCGCATGCTGCTGGTGCATTGGGACCAGACCATCCCCATCGAGGAACGCGACGATTTCGAGGTGGTGATCTCCCGGTTCGTGGATGGGGAGGGTGCGGGCATCCTCGCGTGGCTCATCGAGGGCGTGTGCGATTTCATGGCGAACGGGCTCGTCATCGCGCCCTCTGTGACCGCCGACACGCAGGAATACCGCGAGGACATGGACCCGGTGGGTGAGTTCCTGGCGGCTTGTGTCCGGCCCTCGCCCAACGGGCGTGAGACGGCGCACGCGCTCTATGACGCCTATCATTCTTGGTCGCTCGCCAATGCGAAGCGAACGCTGTCGCAGACTCGGTTCGGGAAGCGGCTGAAACAGCTCTACGACCACGGCCCCATCGCCGGCCGGGTCTATTACCAGGGCTGCGAGCTGCACGACGTGCCCGACCGGCCTGATGCCCCGCAACCCCAGGACGGGCTCGATTTTCGCCGTTGAGCCTCACCACGCCGTTTCGTGGTGACGGTGGTGAGGGTGTGGTGACCCTCACGCCACAAGTATCACCAGCCTATTCATGTTTGATTGCAGGCACTTAGGCGCCTGTGGTGACCGTGGTGAGGGTTTCGCGCGCAGGTATAGACAATCGGGGTTCCGGGGTCAGCTAGCACAGAAATCTTATACACCACGTGGAAAAACTATCACCACTCTCACCATGGCTATTTAAGTTGCTGTCATTCAAAGTATTTTGATTGGTGATGGTTCGTTTTGAAGTATCTTCCAACTCTCACCACACTCACCGGACGGACTTCGTGATGGCTCATGACGGTTTTCTGCCCGCTTCTGGCCCTCGTGCTCTGCGCGTTTCGGACTTCTCTCTGGAACAGCGGGCCGGCTGGGTGGCGGCGAGCGAGCGCAAGGCGGCGACGGAGGCCGCCCTGGCGCCGGATGCCGGGCACACGAACGATGGCGACGAGCGGGAATGGTTCGTGGCCTATACGAACCCGAAGCGGGAGCACGCGGCGGCTGCCACGCTGCGGCGGCGAGACTTCGTGACGTGCCTGCCGGTGATGACGGTGAGCCGCACGCGGAGCCGCAAGCGGGTGACGGAGGCCGTGCCGCTGCTGCCGCGCTACCTGTTCGTGGGGCTCGGGCCGGGTCAGAGCCTGTACGGCCTGCGGGAGACGCCGGGGCTCGAAGGCATGGTGCGCGTGGGCGGGGTGCCGGCGACGGTGCCGGTCGAGCTGATCCAAGGGTTGCGCACGGCGCAGGCTGCGGGCGTGTACGACTTCTCCGATGCAGCGATGGAGGCCAGGGCTGCGGATGAGGGTGCGCAGGCGTGGGCCAGGACCGCGCTGCGGTTCGCGCCAGGGCGGAAGGTGCGCGTGTTGAGCGGCGCCTACCGATCCTTTGGCGGTGTCGTGGACGCCGTGAGCCCGCCGGACCGGATCGATATGTGGATCACCCTGTTCGGCCGGTCTTTCTCCGTGCCGATGATGCTTGCCGATGTGGCGTTGGAGTGATAGCGATTGGGGGTCGCACGGGACTGTTGTTGCAAATCTGCAACCACCGCCCCGTGCGTTAGCTTTGGTGGATGGCCCCGGTGCGCGAGCATGCGGGGTCTTTTCGTATCCGAAGGTATGGCTTGGCGTCCCCGTACCTTTCGGCCCGCTGCTGGCCCTGGCTCCGATGCGGACCGGGCGCAGGCGACACGGGCCTATGACCGACGCCGTCGCCAAGAGGTTGAGACCCGCGCCCTGTATGGGACGGCCCGATGGCAGGCGACGCGGGCCGAGCAGTTGAGGCTCGAACCGCTGTGCTGCATGTGCATGGCCGAGCGTCGAGTGACTGCAGCTGTCGTGTGCGATCACGTCGAGCCGCACCGTGGCGATGTCGCGAGGTTCTGGGCTGGCCCGTTCCAGTCCTTGTGCACCCCGCACCACAACTCAGCCAAGCAAGCCGAAGAACAGGCGGCACGCTGAGGGGGTGGGGGGGGTGTCGAAAGTTCAGAGAAGACAGCTGTAGACCGGCTGTCTAACCCCCTCTTTTTCTCCGCGATATTGGCGGAAACTTTTTTATGAGAGGAGCCAAGGCCGCTTGGCTGATCGCCGATGACGCGTGGACGGAAGCCGGACAGCCCGGCGCTACAGGCGGCGAAGGGTAGCCCGGGCAAGCGTGCCCGCGCGGCCCGGACCATGGCGCGCACCGAACGCCTCGCGGCCAACGATCCGCTGCGCCCGCCGACGTTCCTCACCGCCGGCAAAGGCGACGAGGGCTTCACCCTGGCGCTGCGGATCTGGCGCGAGCAAGCGCCGCACCTTCACCGGCGCAACCTCCTCGACCGGATGGACCGATACGCGTTCGCGCGCTGGTGCGTCTATCAGGCCGAGTGGATCGAGACGACGCAGACCATCAAGACCGAGGGCGTCACCCGCCTGGTGAAGACGGTCGGAGGCGATGAGATGCCCCGCCGTCACCCGGCGGCCAGTCACCGGGACCGGATCGAACTTGCCATGGGCAAGCTCGAAGCGTCCTACGGTCTGACCCCGGCGGATCGCTACAAGGTCATGCGCGACCAGGCGGCCAATCCCCTCGGAGGCCTGTTCGATGATGATACCGAGCGCGGGCAGGGCCCGTCTGCGCCGGCCCCCTCCGGGGAGCTTGATCCCGTCGGCTTCATGGCCGACCACGCAGCCCCGACGCCGGGCACGCGACCGAACTGATGGTCGCGTCGCCCGCCCTTCCGGCGGCGCTCGCGAATCCCTCCCCGCTCCCGCGACCGGGGTGGGTGATCGAGGCCGAGGCGCAAGGTCTCGCCTTCGTCGGGGTCCACTGGGACCGAGCGGCGGCGGCGCCGGACGTATGGTTCGATGAGGTCCTGGCCGAGCGCGTCGTCACCCTGTGGCCGACGCTGTTCCGCCACACGGAGGGGCGCTGGGCCGGCAAGCCCTTCCGCCTGACCGCGTGGCAAGCCGCCATCGTGCGCCTTCTGGTGGGGTGGAAGACCGCCGACGGGTTCCGGCTGTTCCGGCGCCTGTTCCTCTGGATCGGGCGCAAAAACGGCAAGACCGAATTCCTGGCCGCGCTCACCATCCTGTTCTGGGTGTGCGACCGGGAGATGGGCGGGCAGGCCTACGCGATGGCCCGCAACGAGGCGCAGGCGCGCATCGTGTTCGAGAAGGCCAAGACGATGGTCCGCCTCTCGCCCGCGTTCTCGAAGCGGGTGCAGGCGTTCAAGAAGTCGCTCTACCTGCCCGACCTGTGGTCCAAGTTCGAGCTGCTGTCGGGCAAGGCGGAGGGCAAGCACGGTCTCAGCGCTTCCGTCATCGTCGGCGACGAGATGCACGAATGGGCGGACGGCACCCTGTACGGGACGCTGCACCAGTCCATCGCGGCGCGCGACCAGCCCATCGAGCTCTACGGCTCGACGGCCGGGTTCAAGAGCCGGAACTACGGGTGGGTGCTGTGGGAGGAATGCCTGTCGATCCTGGCGGGCGGCCTCACCGACGCGACCACGCTGGTGGTGATCTTCGCCGCCGACCCGGAGGACGACTGGACCGACGAGGCGGTGTGGCTCAAGGCCAACCCCAACCTCGGCATCAGCCCCAAGATCGAATACCTGCGGGCGGAGTGCGCCAAGGCGCGGGACAACCCCCGCCTGGAGAACGACTTCCGCCGGTATCACCTCAATCAGTGGACCGAACAGGTGGTCCGCTGGCTGTCGCTGATGAAGTGGGACGCCTGCGCGCCCGACCCGGAGGCGTGGCAACGCTTCCCCGCCGAGCTGCGGGGGCGGCGGTGCTTCGGCGGCCTCGACATGTCGTCGGTGTCGGACCTCACCGCCCTCGTGTGGGTGTTCCCGCCCGTCGAGGCCGATGAGCGGTGGAAGCTGGTGGTGCGCCTGTGGGTGCCGGCGGAATCCATCGTGCTCCGGGCCCGGCGCGACCGCGTCCCCTACGATGCCTGGGCCAAGGCCGGGGCGGTCACCGCCACGGACGGGAACGTGGTCGATTACGCCGTCATCGAGCGCCAGGTGAAGGCCGATGCCGAGGCGTTCGATGTCCAGGGCGTCGCCCTCGACCGCTGGAACGCCACCGGGACCGCCGTTCGGCTGGGCGAGGATGGCGCCAACGTCGTCATGTTCGGCCAGGGCTTCGCGTCCATGTCGGCGCCCTCGAAGGAATGGGAGCGCCTGGTGCTGGCCGGGCTGCTCGACCATGGCGGCCATCCGGCCCTGCGCTGGATGATCGGCAACATCGCCATCGCCACCGACGACGCCGGCAACATCAAGCCGACGAAGGTCAAGTCTTCGGAGAAGATCGACGGTCCCGTGGCAGGGATCATGGGGCTCGGCCTCGCCATCGCGCAGGAATCGCCCTTCGACCCCAACGCCTGGATTGAGAGCTACGCATGAAATGGCTGAGGCGGGCCCTCGGGCTCGAGGGGGCGAAAGACATCGAGCCGTTTCGGTCTGGTCAAGCCTCGACCGAGAATGGCAGCAACTTCGTCACCAACCAGGTCACCGTCGCCGATTACCGCGATTCGCATGCCGCGCATGCGGGTGGCGTGGTCGGTCTGTCCGCGACGTGGGCCTGCGTCCAGCTCATCGCCGGCACCATCGCGTCGCTGCCTCTCATGGTCTACCGGACGGATGCAAACGGGGTCCGCACGGTGGCCCGCGACCATCCCCTGTATTTCGTGCTGCACGACAGCCCGAACTATGACCAGACGGCCGTCGACTTCTGGGAGTTCATGGCTGCCGGCATCGAGTTGCAGGGCAACGCCTACGCGCTGATGGAGCGAGGTTCGTCCGGCGCCATCGCCGCGCTGCACCCGATCCGCCCCGACTTGGTCAAGGGGCGCCGCCGCAGTGATGGCGGCATCGAGTACGAGTGGAAAGAGGACGGGCGGCGCATCGTGAAGCGGGGCGAGGATGTGCTGCACATCCGGGGCTCACTGGGCGACGCGCTGTCGGGGGCATCGACCCTGTCGGTTTGCCAAGGGGTGTTCCGGGACGCGCTAGAGGCCGAGAACGCGGCGGGCGCCATGTTCCGCAACGGCGTGAACGCAAGCGGCGTCCTATCAACGCCTGAAAATGTCCGGCTCACGAAGCCTCAGCGCGACGAGTTGGAGCAAAACCTTCGCGAAAAGTACATGGGCAGCATGAAGCAAGGTGTGCCCATGCTACTCGATGGTGGTCTGACCTGGGTTCCGCTGTCCATCAATCCTGCCGATGCGCAGATGCTGGAAAGTCGCAAGTTCGGTGGTGAACAAGTTTGCCGAATATTTGGTGTTCCGCCAGGGATGGTAGGTTTCGGCGACAAGGCGTCGAACTGGGGCACCGGCAAGGAAGTCGATGTTCTTGGATTTCAGAAGTTCACGCTGCGCAAGCGTCTGAAGCGCATCGAGCAGGCCTTGTTGAAACAGCTCGTACCCCTCGCGGAACGACGCGCGCAGGGACTGACGATCGAATTCAACTTCGAGGGCTTGCTGCGCGGCGACACGGCCAGCCGGTACGAGGCCTACGAAAAGGCGATCCGGATGGGCATCGCGACCCGCAACGAGGTTCGCGCGCTCGAAAACCTGCCGCCGGTTGCCGGCGGCGACGTGGTGACGGTGCAGATGCAGGATGTGCCGCTCGCCAGTGCCATCAGCGGGGATCGAAATGAAGCGCTCAAGTGAGGACAATCGGCGCACCGCCCCGGTCCTGGCGATCAAGGCGCTCAAGGAATCTGGCGAGTTCGAGGGGTACGGCTCGACCTTCAATGGCGAGCCGGACGCATACGGCGATGTGATTGCCTCCGGCGCCTACGCCGACAGCCTCGCGGCACACCAGGCCAAGGGCACGATGCCCAAGCTGTTCTGGCAGCACAACGCCGATGAGCCGATCGGCCGGTGGGTGGGCGCGAAGGAAGACGACCGGGGCCTGCTGATGCAGGGCAAGCTCAACATGGATGTGCAGCGGGGTCGCGAGGCGTACGCGCTGCTGAAGGCAGGCGACATAGACGGCCTCTCCATCGGCTACCGGATCAAGGCCTACAGCGTCGACACCGATACGGGGGTCTGGACTCTCGAGAAGCTGGACCTCGTCGAGGTGAGCATCGTGTCCGTCGGCGCCAACGAACATGCGGTCGTGCAGAGCGTGAAGGCCGCCAAGGCCGCGCACGACCTTACCGAGAAGCTGAAGGCCGGGGACCGGCTGCTAGCGCGAGAATTCGAGGTCTGGCTGAAGGGGCTGGGCTTCTCGAACTCGCAGGCGGAGCGCGCCGCGCGCCTCCACCTGAAGGGGCAGGGGGAACCTGCCGACGCGGCGGATGACGGGCTCGCCTTCCTGCGCGCCCTGACGAACTGACGGCACAACCCCCGATTCCGGAGATCATCGTGAAAACCTTCCTGTCCCTCATGGCGGCGGGCCTGATAGCCCTCGCCTTCATTACCGCCGCACCCGACGCGCACGCCGCGTTCGGCTCGGCCCTCGCCTCCACCTCCCTTGCTCCCTGGGCCCTGGCCGGAGCCGGCGGCATCGCCCGCCTCGCGGCCTGCGCCATCGGCCCCCGCATCGTATTCGAGCGGCCCGGTGAGGGTGGTACCGGCGGCAAGAGCGCTGCCGAGCTGGCCGCCGACTTCAAGCGGGACTTCGACACCAAGCACGACGGTGTGAAGGCCATCGCGGAAAAGGCCCTGGCCGAGGCCGCGAAGGGGACGCCGCTCGCGACCACGGCCAAGGAACTCGCCGACCAAGCCATCCTCGGCATGAACGAAGCCAAGGCGCGGCTCGACGAGCTCGACCAGAAGATGGCCCGTCGCGGCGAGCCGGACGATCGGCTGCTCACGGCCGGCGAGCGGTTCGTGGAAGACGATGCGTTCAAGAGCTTCGCCGGCCAGACCCGTCCCCGGGGGCGTGTTCTCGTCGAGGTGAAGGACATCACTTCGCTCACCACCGAGGCGGCCGGCTCGGCCGGGGCCCTGATCCAGTCCGACCGGCGCGGCCTGCAGGTAGAGCTGCCGCAGCGCCGCCTCACCGTCCGTTCGCTCATCCTCCCGGGCCAGACGGCCAGCAACTCCATCGAGTACGAGCAGGAGAAGCTGTTCACCAACGCCGCCGCCCTGGTCGCCGAAGGGGCCCTGAAGCCGCAGTCCGAGCTGCAGTTCGAGGACAAGACTGCCACCGTCCGCACGATCGCGCACTGGATGCGGACATCCGTGCAGATCCTCGCCGACGCGCCGGGCCTGCGCTCGATCATCGACCAGCGCCTGCGCTATGGCCTGGCCCTCGCCGAGGAAAATCAGCTCCTCAACGGGTCCGGAACCGGGCAGAACCTGCTCGGCCTCGTGACGGCGGCCGTCGCCTACGCAGCCCCCGGTGGGCTCGTCGCCACGACGCAGGTGGACACTCTCCGCCTGCTGATCCTGCAGGCGGCGCTCGCCGAGTATCCGCCGAACGGGATCGTGCTGAACCCCATCGACTGGGCCGCCATCGAAATGGCGAAGGACACGCAGGGGCGATACATCATCGGCAACCCGCAGGGGACCGTCGCCCCGACTCTCTGGGGCCTGCCCTTGGTCCCGACGCAGGCCATGGGCGTCGACAAGGCCCTGGTCGGTGCCTTCAACCTCGCGGCGCAGATCTTCGATCGCCAGGACGCCACCATCGACGTGTCGACCGAGGACCAGGACAACTTCGTCCGCAACAAGGTCACCATCCGCGCGGAAGAGCGGCTGGCGATGGCGATCTACCGTCCGCAGTCCCTTGTCTACGGCGACCTCGGCCGCGTCCCGTAGCCCCCTCGGCTCATGCAGGCGGGCGGCTTCGGCCGCCCGCTCCATGAACCGAAAGGAGACGGACGATGATCAAGGCCATTCTACTCAAGCCCCTCGATGGCGACACTGAGGGCTCCGTTCGCGAGTTCGATCGGGCTGATTTCGATCGTCTGGAAGCGATGGGAGCAATCTGTGTCGACGACGGCACGGGTCCGAGGCGTAAGCCCTCGGTACGCGATGTTGCGTCCCAGATAGCCGCCGGCAACGAGGAACTCGCGCGCCTCGTTCATCTCGTGACGGAGGCTGGCGAGCGCCACCGGAAGGCGATCGACGCCGTCGCGGAAGCGGAGCGGGCCGCGGCCGAGCGCCTGGATCTGCTTCGGCGGGATGTCGCGGGTGCAGAGCGGTCTACCGCCGAGCGCCTCGACGCGCTCAAGCGGTCCGTCGCCGATGCCGAGGCGGCTGCGCGGGAGCGCGGGCGTGCGCTCGCGCAGGAAGATGACGCCGCCCCCAAGGCCGAGAAAGCCGCGCCTGCGGTCATCGACAAAGCTGCGCCGCCAGTCGCCAACAAGGGCGACCCGGCCCCTTCTTCGGTGAAGGGCTGAACCGCCCCATGCGCGTCCGCGTCGTCACGCCGCCGGCACCGATCCTCACCGTCGAGCAGGCCAAGCGCCACCTGCGCGTCGAGGGCGGCGACGAGGATGCGTATATCGTTGACCTCATCGCCGTGGCGACGGCGTGGATCGACGGGCCGGATGGGTGGCTCGGGCGGGCGCTCGGCGAGCAGGTGCTGGAGGCGGTCGTGCCGTCGAGCGCCTGGGCCGGCGAGCGCTGGCTGCCCCTGCCGCCGCTGCTCGACATCCTCGGCGAAACCCCGTCCGACGCGGGCTTCATCACGGTCCGGTATCGTGCCGGCTACGCCGGCGGCGCGGTGCCGGCGCCGATCCGACACGCCATCCTGCTCATGGTCGGTCACCTCTACGAGAATCGCATGGCCGTCACGGCGGCCACCCACATGGGCGCCATGCCCATGGGCGTCGATGCGCTGCTGTCGCCCTATCGTGTGTGGAGCGTCTGATGGACCCCGGCCGGTTCGATCTTCGCGTCACCCTGCGGCGGCGCCCCGAAGTGGGAAGCCCCCGCGAGCGCGGGGCTTATGCCGACGCCTTCCCCGTGTGGGCCAACTTCCGGACGGCCGGCGTCCGCGAACTGGTCGAGGGCGGGCAGGCAACGAACGTCGAGAGCGGGGCGCTAACTTTGCGGGATAGTGCGCAGGCCCGCACGATCACGGGGGCCGACCGGGTCGTGATCCGGGGCCGTGACTTCGCCATCGAGGGCGTCGGACTACCTGACCGCCGCACTGGCCTCATCGTTCTTTCCGTCGCGACCAAGCTCGGAGGCCAGTGATGATCGATGTCTCCGCCGCCTTCGGTGCGTTCACGCAAGGTCAGGGAGCGCTCGAGCTGGCGCCCGCCGCCCGCTCGTTCCGGGTCGGCCCGGGTGCCCTCAGCAGCTTCCGGCTCCTCGATGCCGCCGCCAGCGTGATCGGCGTGGATCGGATCAGCGGGCAGCTCGCGTCGCTCGCCGTGAAGATGGCGTTGCGGTCGGACCGCGCGGCGGAGGGTATCGCCGCCGAGATGGTGCAGGAAATGCGGGCGCGGGTCCCGAAGGACAGCGGCACGCTGTTCAACGGCATCACTTGGCGCAATGAAGGCCGGACCATCATCGTCGAGGCCTCGGCCGTGCGTGGTGGTGACGACTACGCTCGTTGGGTCGAGTTCGGCCACCAGGCCGGGGGCCAGCATGCGGACGCCGATTATTTCGCGAACGGTGACCATGGAGCCATCCGGCGCCGTCCCGCTTCGCAGCCGACCACCGTCCGACCCGAGCCGTACTTCTGGGACGCAGCGCGGGCGGGCCTCGTAAATCTTCGGGGTGAGATGGCGCTCGAGGCCCGGGCGGCCGGGCGCGAGGAAAGGTTCTGATCATGGCGCAGGTGAAGGTCGAGCAGCCCATCACCATCCGGGCGAACGACGTGGGCACGGTGCACTACCCGGCCGGCTTCTCCGGCCGGGTGCCGAAGGATCACGCCGAGCGGATCGCGGCGGCCGGCGCCGGGACGCACCTCGACGCCGCCGAGGCGGACGCGTCGAGGGCTGGTGAGGCCGGTGACGATGACGCCTGAGCTGGCCATGCAGAAGGCCATCACGGACGTTCTCACGGCCAACGCCAATGTGGCCGCCCGCGTCGGGGGGCGGATCTTCGACGAGGTGCCGAACGATGGCACGGTGGCGCCGCCCTACGTCTACCTCGGCCCGATCAACCGCCGCCGTGTGCCGCACGACTGCGCCCAGATCTGGACCATCACGGCCCGGCTCTACGTCATCAGCGCCGAGTTCGGCCGGCAAGAAGCCTGGGACGCCATCGAGGCCGTCGTCCAGGCCCTGGACGGAGCGGACGCCCCCGACCTCGAGTTCGCGGCGCCGTTCTCGATCCAGGAACCGCTTCGGGTGACGCAAGCCGGCGACGTGATCGACCCTCTCGCTCTGAAGAGCGTGTTCCTCGACCTCACCACCACCATCGCAAGGGAATCCTGATCATGGCCGCGCCCAATCTTCTGCCTGGTACCCGATTCCGTGTCCTCCGCGGCAACGGTGCCACCCCCGAAGTCTTCGCCTTTGTGTGCATCGCGCAGAGCAAGACCATCACGTTCACGAACGAGTTCGAGGACGCAACAGTGGCCGACTGTGAAGACCCGTTGAAGGTTCCTGCCCGCAAGAGTGTACTGCGCTCGACGGCTTGGGGCGGACGCATCGCTGGTATCGTCGACGCTAAGCGTTACGCAGTGTTGGAGGCCGACCGGAAAAAGGAAGCCCCTACGAACTATCAGTTCCTCCTCGACCGCTCTGCTGCAGAGGGGGGCGGCACCTTCACCGGCCCGATCTTCACTGAGACACTGGAGATTTCCAGCCAGAACAACGGGCTGGTCAACTTCACGATGCAGTTTCGCGGCGACGGCGAAGTGGTCTGGGCGCCGGTGGCATGAGCGCCATCGACACCGGCCGCACCTGCGTCGACGCCGATTTCGCGGGGGAGCGCCGCAGGTTCCAGCTTCGCCTCGGGGAGATGGGCGAGCTGGAACGCCTGACCGGCATCGGCATCGGCGCGATCTTCATGCGGATGGGCGCGCACCAGTTCAGTCACCGCGACGTGTGGGACACGATCCGCCTCGGCCTCGAAGGGGGCGGCACCTCGGCCCTCGAGGCGACCGCCCTGGTGATGCGCTACCACACGCAGCCGCTGATGGACTTCCTGCCTCTGGCGGCCAGCATCGTGGCGGCGGCCGTGAACGGTGCGCCGCCGGGAAAATCCGCGACGGAGGGGGGCAGCATCGCCCCGGAGACCTCTCCGTCTTCTACGCCGGCGGCGCCATCGTCGGATGGACCCCTCGGGAAGTCGACCGGATGACCCTGCCGCAGTTCCATGCGGCCATCGGCGGATACCTGCAGGCTCATGCGCCGAAGGAGACCGCCGACCTCGATGAGAGCGATTTCCTCGCCGCGCTCGCGGACGAAATGGCAGCAGGACGCGCGTAGATGGCCGAGCCGCTCACCCTCAGTTTCCAGGCGGACACCTCGCGGGCGCAGGGGGCCATGGCGAGCCTCGCGGCGTCCGTCATTGGCAACATGACCTCCATCGGGGTCGCCATGTCGGGTGGCGCGGCCAACACGAACAGCTTCGGCGCGACTCTGCAGGGGTTGGCGAACAATGCCGGCCGCGCGGCTCAGGCCGTCGGGGCGGACGTGTCGAAGATCGCCACGAACACGGTAGCGGCGGCGAGCAAGGAGGGCGCGACCCTGGAGGGGATCGTGCGGTCCTTCACTGCGGCGGCGGCCACCTCAAACACGGCGCAGGCCGCCATCCAGTCGGGCACTGCCGCCACCTCGACGGCGTTGGGAACCCTCATCGCGCAGGTGCCATCGCTGAAGACTCTGCTCGGGGCTTTCCTGGCCTTCGAGGCGGCGAAGCTGGTGTTCGCCAGCGTCACCGCCTCCATCGACGAGGCGCGCGAGCACGTCGAGGATTTCGTCCGCATCGGCAAGGATGCGGAGAAAGCCGGGGTGGGCTCGGGCTTCTTCCAGCGGGCCACCCTCGACGCCAAGGAATTCGGCCTCACCGTCGAGCAGGTGACCTCCGCCCTGACGGCGGCGCGGGCCGCGACGCGTGTGACGATCGGCGAGGGCCGGGATGGGGTGACCACGTCCCCCCTGGACAACCGCCTGCGCCAAAACGTCCAGGCCGGCAACATCACGGCGGCCGATAAGGCCGTGGTGGACGGGGCCGGCACGCAGGAAGCCAAGATCAGGGCGGTTCTCGACCTCATCGACAAGCTGCGGGCGGCGAGCCGCGACGCGGCGGCATTCGATCTGGCCGGCAAGTTCCTCGGTCCCGATTTCGAGCGGCGGATGCGCGACGGAGCGGACGTGGTCGACAAACTGCGGGACAAGCTCGACAGCGGCGCCGTCTCGGCCGGGGGCGTCCGCATCATCAGCGACGAGGAAATCGAGCGGGCCAACGCCCTCGACGCCAAGATGAGAGAGATTTCCAACACCCTGTCGGCGGCCTGGGCGCCCATCGCCAAGAAAATCTCGACGGCGACCTTGGACACCTACGAGAATTTCCTGCTGGTCGAGGGCGCCATCGCCCGCGTCCTCACCATCGCGTCGAACCTCTACGTCCAGATGGGGGCCATCGTCGGCGAGGTTCGGTCCACCGTCGCGGCGATTCCGGGCATCGGCGGCATCCTCACGGCCAATCCGTTCAACCTGCACAAGCGCGTGGGCCAAGCTCTCGGCATCGTCGAGCCCGATGCCCCGGCGGAGTCGTCCACGACCCTGCCGGAGATCGCCAAGACGGCGGATCGGTCGAAGTCCCTGCCTTCGCTGCATGCCAGCCCGCGTGGCGGGAGCGGGAGCGAAAGGCTCGATGCCGTCGAGACCCTCATCAGCCAACTCGAGAAGGCCCGTGATACGGCCAGGGCCGAACTCGAAAACGTCGCGAAGACCAATGTGGAGCGGGAGAAAGCCGTCGCCCTCGCGAAAGCGGAGGCCGCCGCCCGCGAAGAGGTCAAGAAGGGCAATCGGGACAGCGCAGAACTCACGAGCGACGAGCGTGCCCGCGTGCTGGGCGCAGCCGAAGCCTGGCAAAGTTACAAGGACCGGGTCATGGATGCGAATCAGGCGATCCGTCAGGCATCCGATTCGGCTCGCTACTTCGGAGAGGCGGCATCCGGCGCGTTCGCCGACGCCATTCTCGAGGGAAAGTCCTTCGGCGACATTCTCACCAGCCTGAGCAAGCAGTTCGCGCGCTCGGCGATTCAATCCTCTTTCACGGGTCAGGGGCCGCTGGCCGGACTTCTGGGTACGGCGCCCACGGCGAGTTCCGGCGACACCGTCGGCGGCATCGCCGGCCTGTTCACGAGCTTGTTCAAGCCGGGCGCATCGGGCTCTTCGGGGACGGGGACGGGTTCGTTCTTGTCGGGCCTCTTTCGCGCCAATGGCGGTCCCGTGGAGGCCGGCCGCAGCTACACGGTCGGTGAGATCGGCCGAGAGATCTTCGTGCCGGGCGAATCGGGGCGGATGTATCCGGTCGCGAAAGACATCCTCTTTCCCACCGCGGGCAGCGCCGCGGGTACTGCCTCCGCGGCGTCCCGTCCGATCCAGGTGCAGATGACGGTACAGGCCTCGGACGCAGCGAGCTTCTTGCGCTCGGAATCCCAGGTCACGGCCGCGTTGTTCCGAGCGGTGCAGCGGGGCGCGCGGGCGAGCTGATGGCAAGCCCGTTTCACGAGGTCCGCTTTCCCGTCTCGCTGTCCTACGGTTCGCGAGGCGGGCCGGAGCGGCGCACGGAAATCGTCACGCTCGGGTCCGGCGACGAGGAGCGCAATAGCCTCTGGCGGCACTCCCGCCGATCCTACAACGCCGGCCAGGCTCTGCGCACCGCCGCGGACGTGGCACTCGTTCTTGCATTCTTCGAGGAGCGCCGGGGCCAGCTCTACGGCTTCCGCTGGAAGGACCCTTTCGATCATGCGTCCTGCCTCGTGGGTGTCGGCCCCGCTCCGGCGGATCAGGCGATCGGCACGGGCGACGGCGCGACGCGGACGTTCCAACTCGTCAAATCCTACGGCGGCGCCTTCGCGCCCTACCTCCGGCCGATCCGCAAACCGGTGGCAGGATCGGTCCGCATCGCCGCCGCGGGGGTCGAGCTGGCGCCAAGCGCCTTTCGGCTCGACGCGACCACCGGCCTCGTAACCCTCACCGTCCCGCCGGCCGTCGGGGCGAAGGTGACCGCCGGGTACGTTTTCGACGTGCCGGTCCGCTTCGCCACGGATCGGATCGAGGTCGATTTGCAGGCGGTGCGGGCCGGACTTCTCGCCGACATTCCCGTGATCGAACTGCGGCGCTGAGCATGAAGGTTCTTTCGCCCACCCTGGCCGCGAGCCTCGCGAGCGGGATCACGACGCTGTGCCGGTGCTGGATCGTCACCCGGACGGACGGCCTACGGCTCGGCTTCACCGATCACGACGAGCCCGTGACCATTGAGGGCGTGGTGTGTTCGGCTGAGAGTGGGGCCACGGGCAGCGCCATCGAGCAGACGGCCGGCCTCTCCCCAGACGGCTACGACATCATGGGCGCCCTCACCGACGGACGGCTCTCGGACATCGAGCTGGCCCGTGGCCTGTTCGATGGGGCCGCCGTCGAGGCCTGGCGGGTCGATTGGTCCTCGCCCGTCGATCGAGTGCTGGTCATGTCGGGGACCATCGGCGAGGTGAGCCGAGGCAGTTCCGCCTTCACCGCCGAGGTGCGCAGCCTCGCCGACCGCCTGAACCAACCGCGGGGGCGCATCTATCAGCGCTCGTGCGACGCGACATTCGGTGACGCGCGGTGCGGGATCGATGCGACGGCCGCGACCATGCGGGGCGTCGGGGTCGTCACCCTGACGCGCACGACACGCTCGTTCGTCGCGAGCGGGTTGGCGGGGTTCCGCAGCGGGCGCTTCACGGCCGGCCGGTTCGTCTGGACCACCGGGGCCAACGTCGGAACCGTCGTCGAGGTGCGGACGCACCTGCGCGCCAATGGCGGAGCCCACCTCGAACTCTGGGAGCCGATGGCCGCGCCGATCACACCGGGGGACGCTTTCGACATCACTGCCGGTTGCGACAAGGCCCTCGACACCTGCCGGGACAAGTTCGCCAACACCATCCGCTTTCGCGGTTTCCCGGACCTCCCGGGCAACGACTACGCCGTTCGCTACGTCACACCGGGGGCAGAGAATGACGGGGGTCGCCTCGGCTGAGATCAATCGCACGCGCATCGTCGCGACGGCGCGCGGGTGGCTCCGCACGCCGTACCATCACCAGGCGGCCGTGAAGGGCGCCGGGTGCGACTGCCTCGGCCTACTGCGCGGTGTGTTCGCCGAGTTGTACGGGGCCGAGCCGGAAGTGCCCCCGCCCTATACGCCGAGCTGGGCCGAGGATCGCGCGTGCGAGGCCTTGCGGGACGCGGCCCGCCGCCACCTTGCGGAGATCCCCACGGGCGAGGCCGATGCCGGCGACGTGATCCTGTTCCGCTGGCGCGACGGCCTTCCCGCCAAGCACTGCGCCATCCTCACCGCCCGCAACCGCATGATCCACGCCTATGACGGCCACGCCGTCGCCGAGAGCTGGATACCGGACGCGTGGGCGCGCCGGGCCGCCTATGCCTTTCGCTTCCCCGGGGTAGATCAATGAGCACCCTTGTCCTCACCTATGCAGGACAGGCGATCGGGACCGCCATCGGCGGCCCGATCGGCGGCATGATTGGTGGAACGATCGGCGCGGCGGCAGGCAGCGCGGCCGACCGATCTCTGTTCGGCTCGCGACCCAAGCCGCAAATTAACACCGGTCCGCGCCTGTCGGATCTCTATGTGACGGCCTCAACGGAAGGCGCCGCCGTCGCGCGCGTGTTCGGGCGGGTCCGCGTGTCCGGGCAAATCGTCTGGGCGACCAAACTCAAAGAAGAACAGGACGTCGAGCGGGTCAAAACCTCCGGCGGCAAGGGTGCTCCGAGCCAAAAGGCCTTCAACGTCACGTATCGATACAGCGTGAGTTTTGCGGTCGCGCTATGCGAGGGTGTTCTGACTTCGGTTGGAACCGTCTATGCGGATGGAAAGGCGATCAAGCTTTCCGATTACAATGTACGGGTCTATCTCGGAACCGAAATCCAGAACCCCGACCCCAAGATCGAAGCCGTCGAGGGGGCCGGCAATGCGCCCGCCTATCGCGGCGTCGCCTACCTCGTTTTCGAGGATTTGCCCCTCGCCGGGTTCGGCAACCGCGTGCCCGTCATCACGGCCGAGGTGACACGGCGTCCACCATCCGTGTCCGACCGCCCATCCCTCGAGGACATCGCGACGGCCGTCACCATGATCCCGAGCATGGGCGAGTTCGTCTACGCCACCAACGCCATCATGGCGACCTCGCTCGGCGCGGTGAACGGGCAGAACACGATTTCCGGCGGCGTCGATATCCTCAAGGCTCTCGATCAACTCGCGACGGATGCGCCCAACTGCCGACACGTCTCCCTCGTGGTGGCCTGGCAGGGCACCGACGTGCGCCTGGAGGAATGTCGGATCGTCCCGAAGGTCGAGACGCAGAGCAAGGAAACCAACGTCCCCTGGCAAGCTGGCGGTGTCGTCCGTGCCGACGCGGAGGTGGTGAGCCTGGATGAGGACGGCATTCCCTTGCTCGGCGGAGCGCCCTCAGACCTGTCCGTTGTCGAGGCGATCCAGGCGCTCAAGGCGCGCGGGTACGTCGTCACGCTCTACCCGTTCGTGATGATGGACATTCCCGAGGGAAACGGCCTGCCCGATCCCTACGGCGGAGCGGAACAGGCGGCATTTCCCTGGCGAGGCCGGATCACATGCACCCCAGCGCCGGGGCGGCTGGGCTCGCCGGACAAGACGGGTGCGATCACGGCCGCCGTGGCGAAATTCTTCGGCACCGCCAGTGCCGGCGACCTGTCGTGGAACGGCGCGACGGTCCGTTGCGCGAAGGCCGAGTTTTCGTTCCGGCGGTTCATCCTGCACGTCGCCACGCTCGGACAGGCGGCCGGCGGCGTGGACAGCTTCGTGATGGGCTCCGAAATGATCGGCCTCACGTCGGTTCGCTCGGATGCCTCGACGTACCCGGCCGTGGGCCATCTCAAGCGCCTCGCGGCCGAGGCACGCGCGATCCTCGGCCCAGCGACGGCGATCGGTTACGGGGCGGACTGGACGGAATTCGCCAATCATCGTCCGGCGGACGGCTCTAACGACGTGTTTTTTCGGCTCGATCCGCTTTGGGCCGATCCGAATATCGATTTCATCGGCATCGACAACTACATGCCCATCGCTGATTGGCGCGATGGATACGATCATCTTGACGCGCGGGCCGGCGTCCGCTCGGTCTACGATTTCGATTATCTCACCGGCAATATAGCCGGTGGCGAGTTGTTCGATTGGTTCTATCCGACACAGGACGATCGCGACACGCAGAACCGCGTTGCGGTCCAGGACACGGCGCACGGCGAGCATTGGGTTTTCCGCATCAAAGACCTGCGCGGGTGGTGGGCGAACGCGCATCACGATCGGCCCGGCGGGGTTCGGCAGGCCAACGCCACGGCGTGGGTTCCGCAGTCGAAGCCCATCCGCTTTACGGAAATCGGTTGCCCCTGTGTCGATAAGGGCGCGAATCAACCGAACGTCTTCGTCGATCCGAAATCCTCCGAAAGCTTCTTGCCGTATTACTCGAACGGCCGGCAGGACCTGGCGATGCAACGGGCCTATCTTGAGGCGACCTTGTCCTATTGGCAGGGCATCACGGGAAATCCGGTGTCGGCGGTCTATGGCGGCCGGATGGTGGATCAAAGCCGGATCTACATCTGGACGTGGGATGCGCGACCGTTTCCCGAGTTCCCCCGGCAGACGGCGGTCTGGACGGACGGCCTGAACTATCACCTCGGCCATTGGATCAACGGTCGCCTCGGGCTGGCGCAGCTTCCCAACGTCGTCGCGGACCTGTGCAACGGCGCGGGCGCGCCGGTGGACGTGGGGCAGCTCCACGGCGTCGTGCAGGGCTACACGGTCGCCGAGGTGCAATCCCCAAGGGCGTCCATTGAGCCGCTCCGGGCCGCCTATTTCTTCGACGGGGCGGAGAGTGCCGGCCGGATCGCATTCCGGCCGCTCGCGGGTGCACCGGTCGCAGGCTTCACCGAAAGCGATCTGGTGGCGGCCGGATCGGGCGCGGACTACAACCGGACCCGTACCGAGGAAACCGCCCTCCCCGGCGTGATCGCGTTGACGTTCATCGATCCGAGCCGGACCTACCAGACCGGGTCCGTCGAGGCGCGGCGCATGAACGGGCGGGCGGCTGCCGTGGCACGCATGGCGCTGCCCTTGTGCCTGGACGAAGGTGCCGCGCGGGGCATCACGCAGGCGACGCTCTATCAGGCCGTGGTGGAGCGGGAGGCCTTCACCGCCACCCTGCCGCCCTCGGCGCTCGCCCTCGACGCCCTCGACATCGTCACCGTTTCCCTCGGCGGGGTGTCCACCGACTATCGGTTGACCCGCCTCGGCCTGGAGTTGGGCCGACCCGCAAGTGGCGTCCGGTCCGATTCCGGCGTGTTCGCCTACCGCGACGGCACGGCGACGCGGCGGGAGCCTGCGCCGCCGGCGACGATCGGCGTCGGCCTGTTCCGCGTCATGGACCTTCCGCAGCTCCGGCCGCAGGCGATCCCGCACGCGCCGTATCTCGCGGGCTTCACCAGCCCGTGGAGCCCGATCGCGGTGCTGCGCTCCATCGACGGCGGTCCCTTCGAGAACGACGCAACGGTGGGCGCACGCTCGATCATCGGTCGCCTGGTCGCTCCGCTCCACAGCGGCCCGTCCGGCCGCTGGGATCGCGTGAACGACGTGTTTGTCGAGGTGCCGAGGGGAACGGAGCTGCCGTCCGCGCCGGAGGCCGACGTGTTGAACGGGGCCAATGTGGCGGCCCTTCTCACCCCCTCCGGTGAGTGGGAGGTGTTGCAGTGGGCGAGCGCCGCCCTGCTCGGGCCGGGTAAGTACCGCCTCCGGAATCTCCTGCGCGGCCAGCTCGGGACCGAGTTCACCATGGGGAACCCGGCGCCGGCCGGGGCGGATTTCGTGGTCCTCTCGGATGCGCTCGCGCAGTCGAGCATGCCCCTGGCGAGCCGCACGCTGCCTCAAACCTTCAAGTGGGGGCCGCTCGGCCAGCCAACGGAATCACCGGCCTACAGCGCGGCGACCCTGACGTTCCAGGGCGTCGGGCTCCGGCCCTACGCTCCGGCACAGGCCCGGATCGCGCGCGCGGGAAACGGCGACCTCGCCTTGTCGTGGGCCCGGCGAACCCGGATCAACGGGGATGCGTGGGAACAGATCGACGTTCCGCTGAACGAAGAGGTCGAGGCCTACAGCCTTGATATCCGCAAAGGATCGGGCGTGGTCCGCACTCTGGAGCTGGACGGCCCGGCCACGGTCTACGCCGTGGCCGACCAAACCGCCGATTTCGGCGGCCCGGTCACGGCCTTGTCCGTCGCGATCCACCAGCTTTCCACGATCTACGGCCGGGGCCCGGCCTTGGAGGCGACGCTCTATGTCTGATCAAACCGCGAACCTCGGCCTGCCGTACCTCGCAGCGGCGCAGGCCCAGAAGCACGTCACGGTGAACGAGGGCCTGACGGCCCTCGATACGATCGTCCAGCTCGCGTGCCTGGACAAGGATCGAACCGCGCCCCCGGCCGAACCGATCGAAGGCGACCGCTACCTCATCGCGGGCGCGGCACCGTCGGGGGCCTGGGCGGGATGGGCTGGCCGCATCGTCCGGTTTCAAGATGGGGCGTGGCGGTCTTTCATCCCGAAACCGGGCTGGCTGGCCTTCATGGTGGACGAGGGTGAACTGTACGCCTATGCGGCCGGCGCGTGGACGAGCTACCGCAGTCTTTCGGGGGTGATCGTCGTTCCCGCTTCAGCCGACCCGCCGACGAATGGCGCGAAGCTCGGACAGTTCGCGGTCAACAGCTCGGCCCTGGCAATCAAATGGTTCAATGGCGACGCCTGGGCTCGGATCAACAACTTCGCCAAGTTCATCGCCTATACGAATTTCGACAATTACGTAGGCGCCAACGCTTGGACGAAGGTGAGATTCAACAACACCGACAGCAATGATCAGAACGCATTCGTTTCTGGAACCAACCGATTCGTTGCACCGGAGGCGGGGCTTTACCGGATGACGTCCGGGTTGGCCTACAAGCGAAACGGCAGCAACGCGCCGACCGCCTTCGAGGTGCAGTTCTATCAGAACGGCGTCGCAGCCGGCCGAGGGCGCGCCGCGGCGACCGGTACGCTCGTGGACGGCGTCACGACACTCAACCTCACCGCGACGCTGAAGCTTGCGGCGGGCGATACCGTCGAGGTGTTCGCGCGCTTCACGGGCGCGGACGGATACGTCGCAACGGCCGATTCCAGTTTCAGCGGCGCACAGCTCGCCTGACCGTTCCCCCTGACAATCCGGAGACCCATCATGGAGCTTAGCGCCATCGGCGAAGCCGTGCTCATCGCCCGCGAGGGCCGCCGGCTGAAGGCCTACCGCGATTCCGTCGGCGTTTGGACCATCGGCATCGGCCACACCTCGGCGGCCGGCGCGCCGCTGGTCACCGCCGGCCTCACCATCTCGGCGGCCGAATGCGACGCGATCTTCGCCCGCGACATCCGGCAGTACGTGGCCGCCGTGCGCAAGGGCTTGAAGGTGACCGTGCCGCAGCACGTGTTCGATGCCCTGGTGTCGATCTGTTTCAACATCGGCCCAGGCGGCTTCACAGGCTCCACCTTCCTCAAGCGGATCAACGCGGGGGACATGGCCGGCGCCCGCGACGCGATCCTGATGTGGCAGAAGCCGGCCGCCATCATCACCCGGCGCCAGGCCGAGGCCGAGCAGTTCGTGACGCCCTACACCGTGGCCCTGCCGCGCGCGACAACGGCGGCAAAGTCCATCAAGGTCGCGGCGCCCGTCATCGCCGTGCTGCACCCCGAGGTGGCCACCCCGGTCATCGTCCCCGTGGCTCCGGCCGTGACCGCGCGGCCGAACCTGCTGATGCGGTTCTTCCGCTGGATCGACGACACCTATGGCGACGGCGCCCGCGTACCCGCCAACGATGCAGGCCTGCCGACGATCCGCGCGGCCTGATCCAAGCTCCCGAGCCGGCCGGGACCGCCGCGCAGCCTTCCTCACCGAGAGACTGAACCATGACCCGCATGCTTGTCGCGGCGCTGGCGTTCGCCTGTGCCCTCTCCACCCATGCCCTCGCCGTCGAGGCCGCCCCCGTCAATTCCGTCGGCATCCCGTGGGGCGATTACATCGTCTCCGGCGGTCAGATGCTCACCGCGATCCTGCTGCCCGTCCTCGTCGGCCTCGTGAGCCGGGCCGTCTATCAGGTCGCACCGTGGGCGCGCCTGGTGCTCACGCAGGCCCGCATCGAGCAGATGACAAAGGCCGTCACCGACTATGCCCTTAACGCCGTGGCCGGGGCCGCCAAGGGCCAGGTTCTGACCATCCCCATCGGCTCGGCCGTCATCGCCAAGGGCGTGCAGCGCGCCGTCGATGTGGTGCCCGCCAAGGTGCTGGCGGCGGCCGGCGGGGAGAAGGGCGTGGCCGAGCTGATTTTCCGCACCCTGAAGCTCGAGGACGGCGCCAACGCCGGTAACACCCTGGCGCCTGCGCAGGCGGCGCTCTCGACGAAGTCGGGGGCGTGATCGTCTACGACTCCGATCCGCAGATCAACGAGCGCATTCGGCGCGCTGTCCGCTATGGGCAGACGCGCTGGGCGGAAATCTGGCTCTCGTTGATCGCGGTGGGCGTAGGGCTGATCCTCCTCGGTCCAACCGAAACGTTCAGCAACTCGGACTTCCGCGTGATCGCCTGCGTGATCGACGAGAGACCGGCCGGCGGCCTGTGCATGTTTTTTGGCTGCGTCCGGCTGGGGGCTCTGTGGATCAATGGTCGCCGCGGGCGGGAAACGTCCATCATCCGTACCATCGGCTGCATCGGCGGGTTTCTCTTCTGGCTCGCCATCGCATTCGGCATGGTGCTCGCCGTGCCGCCCCTCTCAACGGGCATCGCGGTCTATACGGTGCTGGCGATGGCCGAGCTGCACGCCTCCGGCCGGGCCGCTGGGGACATGGCGGCGGAAGATTCGCTCGGCATCAGGAGGCGTAGGAGGCGGGATGCCAGATCCCACACCAATCCAGCAGCTTGATTCTTGGCCCGCCATCATCGCTGCAGGGGCCGCCGCCATTGCCGCCGTCTTGGTCCCCCTCAATGGCTTCGTGAAAACCCTCCTCGACTACAAAGCCGAGGCCAATAAGGGCGAAGCCCTCAAGCCGGAGACGGCCCGGGAGATCGCCAGCAGCAGCAACTGCCATCAGCTCTTCGACAGCATGGCCCTGGCCGACCTGACTGCAGCGGTGAAGGGGCTGACCGCAGCGATCGCGGCCGACACGGCATCCGACGAGGCCCACCACGCCAACCACCTATCGGAGGTGTTGACCCGCGTCACGAAGGTGCTGGATCGGCAGGACGAGCACGTCCCCCCGCCCCGCCGGGGGGCTCGCTGAGCGCAAATCGCAGCCTGCCCGACTCCCCCTAAACGGGTTTTGTCTCCGATACAAGCGCATTTGATGAATGTCTTCGCGGTCATTCGCATGCATAAGTAGCGACGATCAACTTACAACGAAGCCCAGCTGCAATTATAGCGCTTTAAACTTTCTGCGTTCTATTCGTGAAAACTTAGAGAATGACATCCACTAGACCCGTCTCCTTTGGATGGGAAGATTAGCTCAGCCGCCGAACCAATAGCTAAATCTTTAGCCCTCGATAAATGAGACTCAAACGAACGGGTATGGTTGATATACATGACGGTTTACAAAGATTACTATGCCTCTATTGGAATAGCAGCAAGAGAACCACTGTAGATTGTAGCACCAGCTTGTCCATCAAGGCGCAATTCCCTAATCCACAGATCTATACTGTCTGGCTTAATCTTAAAGAGGCAGTAGGTATTTCGCTCTCCTGCGGGAAGTCGAGCATTCTTGGCTCCTGCGCTTCCATTCGATACCACGTAGATTGGCCCGTTCGTCTGGTCACCGTTAAGCCCGAGGCTCTGATACATGGCAATCTTCGGTTTGTGCTGGTGACCATGTAGCGCGACGTGAACTCCTGCCATTTGACAGGCGGCCAGGACGTCTGCGGCGTCAATTGTCAGTGTTACTCCTTTTGATTTCAATGCCTCTACATTGACGACTGGCAGAAGATGATGGTGTAGAGCCAAAAATCTGAATGTCGGGCGCTCAATTGGCTGATTGCCGAGCTCGATGATAGCGTCAAGCCCGTTTCGTCCGACGTAGCCATATTCGGTCCATTCGGTTGGAGCGATCGTGCAAGAATTTACGACGCAAACGTCCAGGTCGGTCTCGCCCAGTCGTATACGGCGTGTGTAGTTTAGCGACGCCTTCCAATTTCTACCGGTCAGTTCGTCAACAAACGCTCTGAAGGGTGTCTCATGCTCGTATCTGGTTTGGACTGCGATAGCGTTTTCGCGGACGTTTATAGTGGTGCCCTCGGGGTAGCGAACAACGTCGTGATTACCAGGAAGTGGGATAATCTGCTCAGGGGTTAGCCCAAGCCGCGTCCGCAGAGCATCGAATTCGGCAAGCGCAGCTTTTTTATGCTGGTCGTCGAACTTGCCGTGAGTCATGAAGTCGCCTGTTACGATCATCGCGGCGATGCTTTTTGTCAGCCCCAACCTGTCGAGGTCTGATATAAGACAGTCGGTCAATGTTTTGCGCAGATCGCCAAGATTTACATCCTCATTTTGCCTACGAAAGCCGTAGTCACCTCCAAAGTGGAGATCGGAGAGGTGCAGCACACACGAGCGACCCGTTGCGTCCGCCGGCACCTCTACGTGCCCCTGGGGAGTATCAGCAAGCGAGCCGATCCAAAGAAATGTTTCATCACCAATCAAATCCCCGAGTGCAGCATCGAATGCAATGTCATCAATACTTAGCAATGCGAATACGCCAGCAGTCAAATGTAAATGGTCTTTGTAATAGGCCGGTACTGTATTCGCGTCTGCCTCAGATGGCTTATTGAAAGCAATACAACTGCAGCAAAAGGCGCGTTCCGTGGTGCGGTCTACGATTATGATTTCGATTTTGCCCGAGTCGGCGAGCAGTTGAATTATGCCGTCACACTGGTCAGCTTCGAAGGTCTTCTTCCACCAGCCCCAACCCACCAAACCATTGCGCGCAAGCACTGCCCTGTGTTCGATGATTGTATCGACTCCTGGCGTAGTGTCGCGGAATCGGAGAGCTATTGCCGGTGTTGCCATTCCATCCATCTCCTGTACGGGGGGCGTGGAATACGCCACGAAAGAAGCTCTGGCAGTTCAGCCAGCGCCGTCTCAAAATCAGAACTATCACGGCTGAGGAATGCGGAGCGTAGTGTTGCGGCGATTACGCTGGGGGCACCGATAGAGGCTACCTCGCCGGCGGAACTCCACAGGCCGATTTGCTCACGGAACGGCGCGCGGGCGCTGACATACGGCCATTTCCACCCATCGACACCATCGACGAATTCAATAGGTGTTGACGCGGTAGCAGTGTCGAGACGTAAGGCCAATTGGTAGTCATCAGCAGTAAATCTAAGCCAATTTTTCCGTATTTTCGACCTGTCAACTTGATGCGGTAAACGTTTTACGTCAAGGCGGATCAATTCACCTACGAGTGGCGATCGCGATAGATGGCCTGTCAGCCCGTGGCCATGTGCTGCAGCCTCAAATGCTGGTTCGGCGTAACCCAGCGCTTCAATGTTGCGATATATGTCGGCCCAGGAGGAAATCTCGCAAAGGACGCTGGCAAGTTCATGCGAAGCTTGCGGTCGCGTATGCTCTGGCCAAGCCGACACAAACACTGCCCCCCCAACTCCAACCGCACGCCCCGCCACGCACGACCAGTCTCGTAACTGTTTCGGATACCAAGGAGAGTCTACGATCGCCGTGCGGAATTCAGTTAAGGCAGCGAAGTCCTCGACCTGGCATATGACGTGGTTTTGCACTTGCTGCAGTGGCTGTCTGTCGATCAGCGTCACCGAAACGTTTTCGCGTTCGAGTAAGCGTGCAACACTTGGAACGCCGAACGCGCCAATGGGACCGCTACAACGAAGCCGTTTGGCGAGCCGACGCGCCGTCTCGCTATCGTAGCGCCAGTCAAAGTCCAGCGGGTGGGGCGATGGAGGTTCAATCACTGCAGGCAGGTCATATCATCTGACTCGCCGATGTGCACTACCCCGACAATATTACGCGACTAGGTCAGCCAGAACGGACCTTCTGAATGTCCGATTCGAGTGGAGAGCCGCCTCGGCAGTAAGGTACTAAGGGCCAGATTTCCTCCACCAGAGCGCCGCTGGCCGCATCCCACTCCGCCGCACCTTCGCAAGCAGTCCTGCTACTGCGTCCATCGCTCACTTTGCGCGTCGTCGAGGTTCCTGGCGATCATGCGTCCAGCCTCCAGCATCAGCGCCCGCATGAGTTCGGCAAGGTGCGGATCGCCGATCGCGAAGACCATTTCCGCGAGGGCCAGCGTGCGTTCGCCCAAACGCTCACGGGTCGCCGCATCCAAGTTCTTGGGCTCTCGCGAACCAGGCATAACTCAATCCTAGGTTGTGCTATTGGATATATGCATATTTAGGATGTGCTGTATAGACTGCGAAATTCCATCAGTCTTGCTGACGTGCTGCTGGCGCGTGGGATCGGTGGTCATTCCGCACCTCCTCGAAGGCCTTTGACAGCACCACCCGGCCCTTCGCGTCGTAGACCTCGACGTACCATTCCGACCAATCGAGCCGGGCACCGCGAGCCATGAGGTCGAGGGCGACCTGCTCCGCGTGAAGGCGCATCAGCGCCACCGTCGGAATCCGCCGACCGCGCAGATCGACCACGAGATCGTGCCCGTCCGTGCAGTGGAAGCGGTAAAGCCGCGTCGGCATTGAGCTTCTACCCCGCACTCCACAGGCGTCCACCGGCGCCTTTCCAGACTTGGCCGTATCGATTGAACCACCGGCCGAGATGCGGTTTGTTCCCTATCTGTTCTAACAGGAGTCGGACGCGCGATGCACGCCCATCCCCACGAGCCACCTGTTGAGATCCGCCTGTCCGAGGCCGAGCGAATTGCGCTCGCGTATCACCGAGCCGCCCATGGGGATGCCTGGACCGCGCTGGTGCGAGCGGTGGATGACGCGCTGGCCGACCTCGCTGAGGCCGAGCGCCGGACGATGCAGCGGGACCGGTTGATCTCGCGGGGCTACGTCCGCGGGGCCGTGCCCCTGGCACGCGCGAGCACGGCTTCATGAGCCCGTATGCCGTCGACGAGTTGATCCTGGGCAGCACGGACGCGGTCCGCGTGCCGGTGATCGGCCAAGCCCTGTGCGCCGGCTTCCCGAGCCCGGCCGACGACTTCATCGAGGGTGCGTTGGAGCTGCCGCGCTGGCTCGTGCCGAACCCACCGGCGACCTTCCTCATGCAGGTCCGCGGCGAATCCATGCGCGGCGCCGGCATCCACGACCGGGACCTCGCCTGCATCGACCGCAGCCTTCGCGCCGAGGACGGCTCTGTCGTCGTGGCGGTGGTCGACGGGCAGCTCTCGTGCAAGCGCTACCGGATGGCCGGCAACCGCCCCCGGCTGGACTTCGACAGTCCCGATATGCCTGCCTTCGCCGTCGACGAGTACGGGGAAGTCGAGATCTGGGGCGTGCTGCGCTTCTCGATCCGCTGGCACCTCGTGCGCGGGCGGCTGTCGTGAGCGGTCCGGCGCCGGGCCTGCGCGATCGGATCGGCGGCGGGCGCGCCCTCGCGCTCATCGACGGCAACTCGTTCTACTGCTCGTGCGAGCGCGTGTTCGACCCGAAGCTCGCCCGGGTGCCGGTGATCGTGCTGAGCAATAATGATGGATGCGCGATAGCCCGCACGGCCGAGGCCAAGGCCCTCGGGATCAAGATGGGCGACCCGTTCTTCAAGATCCGCGAGCAGTGCCGGCGCGACGGCGTGCGGGTGTTCTCCTCGAACTACACCCTCTACGGCGACATGAGCGCGCGCACGAACGCGGTCTACCGGGACTTCTCCCCGCGGGTGGAGATCTACTCGATCGACGAATCGTTCCTCGACCTTTCGGACGTTCACCCGGACCTACGCATCGAGCTCGCCCGCGATCTGCGCGCAACGGTGCGGGCCTGGACCGGCATCCCAACCTGCGTCGGCATCGGCGCGACGAAGACCCTGGCGAAGCTCGCCAACCACATCGCCAAGACGCAGCCGGACCTCGACGGCGTGTGCGACCTGACCGACCCGGTGTCCTACGACCACTGGCTCTGCCGGATCGCGGCGGCCGAGGTCTGGGGGATCGGGCGCGCCTCGGCGGCGAAAATCGAGGCCATGGGCGTCGACACCGTGGCGGACCTGCGCGACCTCGACCCGCGCCCGGTGCGCAAGGCGATGACGGTGGTGGGCGAGCGCATCATCCACGAGCTGCGCGGCCTGTCGTGCCTGCCCCTCGAGCTGGTGCCAGCCCAGCGCAAAGGCTGCGCGGTGACCCGGTCGTTCTCCCGCCGGGTGGAGGATCGGGGCACGGTCGAGCAGGCGGTGGCGACACACGCGACGCGCCTGGGCGAGAAGCTACGACGCGAGGGGCTGGGCACCGACCAGCTGACGGTCTTCTACCACACCTCGACCCACGACCGCGGCGACCCGATGCGCTCGGTTTCCACCACCGTGACGCTGCCCGAGGCGACGAACGACAGCCTCGTGCTCATCCAGGCCGCGCAGCTTGGCGTCGCCCGGACCTGGCGCGAGGCGCCCGGCGACCGGCCGTGGCGCTACAGCAAGGCCGGCGTCATCACGACCGACCTCATGCCGCTCCGCCACAGCCCGCGCGCGCTCATCGGTCGGCTGGATCGCGAACGCAGCGGTCCGCTCATGGCGGCGATGGACGCGTGCAACGGACGGTTCGGCCGAGGCACCGTAGTGCCAGCGCGCGCCGGACTCACCGAGAAGCGGACGTGGTCGACGAAGTTCGAGATGCGCAGCCCACGCTACACCACGCAGGTGGCCGAGCTGCCAACGGCGCACGCGTGACAGACTCTCGGCGGAACAGGAGCGGCCAGATACGGCCGGCAAGCCGCTGCCAACCCAACCGTCGCCACAGTATGACTTCGGGATCCATAGGCCGCTTATCGCGCCAGCCTACGGGCAAATTCCAGTTCCGAGTTGAAACTTTTGGCGGCAGTTTCAACTCGGATTGGAAAAAGTGGTGCCGGTTGCGGGACTTGAACTCGCGACATACCGCTTACAAGGCGGTTGACAGATATCCTATTGACCAAGGCCACTCTTCTTCAGATCGACGGCAAACCAATATGGATTAGCCCTGTCGGCCTTTCGTTTTTTTCCGACATCCACGAGGACCTTAAAGGCCGCTACTCCTGCAGCTGCAGCAGTTACATGCGGAAGGCTAAGCGTATATCCGAGCTGCGTTAGGTATGGCGCCGCAAAAGGCATCGCAACTGTAGCCGCATATTGAGCAATGCTCTTCATGTCAGCGGGCTTTGCGGCCTTCCAATCCTCTTTGCTCGATTTCATTAGGTCAGCACATGATTTGTCAATCTCATCTACTGCATGCCGTAGAGCCATTTCTTCATCTGGTGATGACGCAATTGTCAGGTAGATTTTTTCGAGTGCTGTGCGGAGCCGATGAAGTTCTCCGGATCTTTTTCGTTTGAACTCAAGCACTTTGTCTATCGGCGTATCATCAGAGGGGGCAGGTAGCGCACCATATAGTTCGACAAGCAATCCTCTATCTTTGGAAAATTCATCAATTTCAACCAACTTAGCAAGTGGTGTATCCATCATTGCCCATTGACCCGGCATTTCCGAGTTTCGCCGGTCTAACTCAGCGATCTGCGCTCTCACTGTCGCGTGAACTGTATGGTTGTCGAAATAAACACCATCGGGTAAATCGAGCTTTGGCGTTTCAAGAACGCCTTCAGATAACAGCTCATCTTCGCCATCGAATGAGCTTTTAAACATGAAATCGGATGGAATAACAACCTTATCCCAATAAGCTGCATTGAACAGAACTTTGTTTCGGTCAATACCGTGCAAGGTAAAGCCACCGCCCGGGTAGACTTCAATATTTGTCGGCATGATTATGCCGCGAAACTTGCTGCTAACTGCCAACGTCATTTCACTACATACCGCTTGGCGTGCTATCGCGAGTGGTCGCGAATTGTAATGCAGCTTAGGCCAATTTTCTAGGAAACGGCAACACCCGCAACGGTGAGTTGAGTTGCGTAAGGAATTTTATCAGCCCAAACGGCTGCGAATCCCAGTCGATCAACCAGCATAACTATTGTCGTCGGAGTGATAATTTCCAATGCGCCACAATGAAATCATGGACTTGGCTGTGCCTCTTAATCAGTTGCGCCAGCCTAAGCGGTCTAAGCCCCGGCCGCCCGCATCAGGTGTCCTCGGACCTCCGCAAGCTTCTCTTCGGCCGTTCGCTCCACGATGTCCGTCCATACCATCAGCGCAATAAGGCGTAGCGTGGTCTCATCCACGCCGAGCCCCTCGCAAACGGCAACAGCCGCCCAACGGCAATGTCAACCTCACCCATCATCGCTACAGCATTTCCTACAGCATGCCTTTGACCGATGTCCGTTTTCCCTCTGCGGAACGGGCATCGTCGGTCCCATCCATCATGGGCGCGATGGAAAAGCGCAGGTCGTCGGAAATCATCGCATCGCCATGGGAGTCGAGCGCGGCTTCACCGCGGCGGACGGTCAGTGATCGTGCTTGCAGTCGGGCCCGTGGACGTGGCCGTGATCCTGGTGGGCGTGATCATGACTGTGGCCGTGGTCATGCGCGTGGTCATGGCTGTGCCCGTGGTCATGCCCATGCGTTTGCCCATGCGCTTGGCCCGCCTCGCCGTGGGAATGCGCGTGCGCGTGATCATGGCCGTGATCGTGTCCGCACTGGCTGTGGTCGTGGGCCTCGCGCTCCGGCTTGAAGGCGCGGGTCACGGGGGTTCCGGTGCAGCCCTGGCCGCGCACGAGTTCGGCGGCCGAAGCCGGGACGTAGAGCACCTCCGCGGCGATCTCCGCCGGAACGTGACTGCCGCCGAGCTGCCAGGCGAGGCGCAGGAGACGGGCGGGGTTGGTGGCGCGAACCTCCAGCAGGGCTTCGGGGGCCGCCTCCACGAGGATCAGGCGTCCGTCCTCCAGCCGTAGGGCGTCGCCGTCCTCGAGGCCGGCCGCCTTGGCCAGCGCCGGCGTGAAGCCGAGGCCACCGACGCCCGTCAGGGTCGCGGGCAGGGCCTGACGGGCGCCATGATCGAGGGTGACGCGATCGACGACGGCGTCGGCGCGGACGGCGGCTTTGCGGATCAGGGTGGTGGCGCGCAGCATGGGAACCTCTCGGACAGGCCACACCCCTACCGGATTTCGGGCTCGAACGGAAAGCGCCGCGAACCATCGGCCCGAATGCGGAAACTTCGACCGCAGCCCATGTCGGCGGGAACCTTAGCCGTAGGACGTGCATTCCTTGAGCGGAATAGCTAAGCTCAAGCCTCGATTCGGACCGGCCCAAGACCGGACACCACCACGCCTACGGGAGTCTCGCACCATGAAGAAGCTCATCGCCGCCACCCTCGCCGGGGCCCTCGCCCTCTCGCTCGGTGCCTGCAACACCCCCGAGGATCGCGCCCTCGGCGGCGCCGGCCTCGGTGCGCTCGCGGGTGCGGCCATCGGCGGCGCGGCGACTGGCCGGGCCGGCGGCGCGCTCGCGGGTGCGGCCATCGGCGGCGCCGGCGGCGCCATCGTGGGCGCCTCCACCGCCCCGCGCTGCCCCTACGGCACCTACCGCGACGCCTACGGCGACGTGTACTGCCGCTGAGTTTTATCCATGGGATGCCGCGCCTCCGGGCGCGGCGGACCACGCAGTTCGGGAAGGGCCGGGGCACACGCTCCGGCCCTTCCTTCGTTTGTCGTCACCCCTCGCATCGCCGGACCCCTCCGGTATAAGGGCGCCTCACGATCCCTCTCCCGCCCGGCCGCCGATGCCCCCGCTCCCCGCCCCTGCCCTGCCGCGCCCGGCCGCGAGGTCCGCTCCGAGATCCCGCCCGAGTCTCCAACGATGAGCATCGGCATCTGGGGCAAGCTCGGGGGTGCGGGTCTCGGCCTCGCCGTCGGCGGACCGATCGGCGGTCTCGTCGGCGGGGTCGCCGGCCATTTCCTCGTCGACCGCGAGGGCGCTCCGTTCGGCACCACGCCCCGCGACGTGGTGTTCACCACGGGCCTCGTGGCCCTCGCCGCCAAGATGGCGAAGTCCGACGGCGTGGTGACGCCCTCCGAAATCGAGGCGTTCGCCCAGGTGGTGCAGGTGGGCGAACGCGAGCGCGCCGGGGTTCAGCGCCTGTTCGATCTCGCCAAGGGCACGTCCAATGGCTTCGAGGCCTATGCGCGCCAGCTCGCCACCACCTTCCACGACGAACCGGGCCTGCTCGAGGACGTCCTCGACGGCCTGTTCCACATCGCCAAGGCCGATGGTGCGATCCACGAGGCCGAGGAGCGCTACCTGCGCGCCGTGGCCGAGACCTTCGGCTTCGACGAGCCGGCCTTCCGCCGCATCGCCGCACGCCACGTCAGCCTGTCGGACGATCCCTACGCGGTGCTCGGGCTCGACCACGGGGTGGACGACGCCGCCCTCAAGGCGGCCCACCGCGCCCTGGCCATCGAAAATCACCCCGACCGGGCCATGGCGCGCGGCCTGCCGCCGGAGGCCGTGACCATCGCCACCCGGCGCTTGGCCGCCATCAACGCGGCCTACGACCGGATCGCCGCCGAGCGAGGTTTGCGATGAAGCCGACGGCCGAGAGCCCCCTCGCCACCTCCGTCCACCCCTCGCCCAACCACGGCGAGCGGCGGAGCGGCCCCGTCGACCTGCTGATCCTGCACTACACCGGGATGGAGAGTGCGGCGGCCGCCCTGCAGCGCCTTGCCAATCCGGTGGCGGAGGTCTCGGCGCATTACGTGGTGCTGGAGGATGGCCGCGTGGTGCAGATGGTGCCGGAGGGCCGCCGGGCCTGGCATGCCGGGCAGGCCACCTGGGCGGGCATCACCGACGTCAATTCCCGGTCGCTCGGCATCGAGATCGTCAACGGCGGCCATGCGGGCGGATTGCCGGCTTATCCGGAGGCGCAGATCGCGGCGGTGATCGCGCTCTGCGGCGACCTGACCGGGCGCTGGAACGTGCCCAGCCACCGGGTGCTGGCCCATTCCGACATCGCGCCCGAACGCAAGGAGGACCCCGGCGAGCACTTCCCATGGGACCGCCTCGCGCGGGCCGGCATCGGTCATTGGGTGACGCCGACGCCGATCCGCGACGGGCGCTTCTTCTCCCAGGGCGATTCCGGCCAGCCCATCGAGGCGCTTCAGGCGATGTTCGCCCTCTACGGCTACGACCTGCCGGTGACCGGCGTCTTCGACGCCCGCACCGGAGCGGTGGTCACCGCGTTCCAGCGCCACTTCCGCCCCGCCCGGGTCGACGGGGTCGCCGACGCCTCCACCATCACCACCCTGCGCGATCTCATCGCAGCCCTGCCGGGCCGGAGTTGAAGGAGGGGGGAGAGCCCCCTCCCCTCAGGCGTGGTGCGGGGCCTTGTCCGCTTCCGAAGCGTCGGGGCGGATCTCGCCCCGCGTGCGCCACAGGCTGTAGCTGACGCCGGCCACCAGCAGCACCACGGTGACGGCGAGCGACACCCAGGCCGGCACGTGGACGAGGTCGAACGTGTCGGCGACCACGATCTTGGTGCCGATGAAGATCAGGATGAAGGCGAGCGCCGTCTTGAGGTAGGCGAAGCGGTCCACCATCGCGGCCAGGGCGAAGTAGAGCGCACGAAGGCCCAGGATGGCGAAGATGTTGGATGTGTAGACCACGAAGGTGTCGGTGGTGATGGCGAAGATCGCCGGCACGCTGTCGACGGCGAAGATCACGTCGGCGCCGTTGACGAGGATGAGGGCCAGGGCCATCGGCGTCAGCCACAGGGCGAGCTTGCCGGTCTTCGGATCGGGTTTGCGCACCACGAAGCGCTGGCCGTGCAGTTCGGGCGTGATGCGCAGGACCTTTTGCAGATAGCGCACGGCCCGGTTCTCGTTGATGTCGCCGGGCTCCTCCTCCTTCGAGAACAGCATCTTGAGCCCGGCGAAGATGAGGAAGGCGGCGAAGATCGACAGCACCCAGGCGGCCTGGTGCACCAGGGCGGCGCCGAGCCCGATCATCAGACCGCGCAGGAGCACGGCGGCGAGGATGCCCCAGACCAGCACCCGGTGCTGGGCCGCGCGCGGGATGTTGAGGGCCGTGAGGATGACGGCGATGACGAAGACGTTGTCCATGGACAGCGACTTCTCGACCACGAGGCCGGCGACGTATTCCTGCCCCGCCTGCGGCCCGAGGTACCACCACACCCAGCCGCCGAAGACGAGGCCGAGGCTGAAGTAGAACGCCGTGAGGAGCAGGCTCTCCTTCACGCCGATCTCGTGGTTCTTGTCCTTGTGCAGGAGCCCGAGATCGAAGGCGAGCAGACCCGCGACCAGGGCGTGGAAGCCGAGCCACATCCAGACCGGCTTGCCGAGCCATTCGTAGGTGAGAAGTTCCATGTGCGGACCGTCGATGCTTCTTGGGGAAGAGAAAGCATCGGCTCCGACATCACGGAACGCATCACAGAGCATCCCGCCAGAGGGGCCCGCAGCCGATGGGCCGGAGTTGGGGCCAGGGTGCATGCGAATCAAGGGCGATGCGAATCAAGGGCGACGCGAATCGAGGGCGGCGCTTGACAGGGCCCCCGCGCCACGGGCTTGCCGGGGGCGAGCGGCGCGGGATCCACCGGAGTTCGGATGACGGAACACCACGAGAGCGGCCCGGCGGTGATCGGCGGCGGCCCGGCCGGGCTGATGGCGGCGGAGGTTCTGGCGCGGGCCGGCCATGCCGTGACCGTCTACGACCGGATGCCGTCGCCCGCGCGAAAGCTTCTCATCGCCGGGCGGGGCGGCCTCAACCTCACCCATTCCGAACCCCTGCCCGCCTTCCTCGCCCGCTATCAGCCGCAGGACGGGACCCTGGCCGGAGCCGTCGGGAGCTTTCCGCCGGAGGCCCTGCGGGCATGGTGCGCCGATCTCGGCCAGCCGACCTTCGTCGGGTCGAGCGGCCGGGTGTTTCCCGAGAGCTTCAAGGCCTCGCCCCTGCTCCGGGCCTGGCTCGCGCGCCTCGACGGCCTCGGCGTCACGCTCCGCACCCGGCACCGCTTCGTCGGATGGTCGGAGACGGGGGCGGTGCTGTTCGAGACGCCGGAGGGGCGGGTCGCGGCTCGTCCCGCCGCCCTGCTGCTGGCGCTCGGCGGCGCGAGCTGGCCGCGCCTCGGCTCGGACGGGGCCTGGGTGCCCGTGCTGGAGGGCCAGGGCATTCCGGTGACGCCGCTCCGGGCCTCGAATGTCGGCTTCTGCGTCGCCTGGTCGCCTGTGTTCGCCGATCGCTTCGCCGGCCAGCCCCTCAAGCGCATCGCCCTGAACGTGGGCGAACACCGGGTTCGCGGCGAGGCGATGATCACAGCGGAAGGCATCGAGGGCGGTGCCCTCTACGCGGCCTCCCAGGCGATCCGGGCGGCCCTCGCCGAGGGGATGGGCGGCGCCATCAGCCTCGACCTGCGCCCCGACCTCGCGGAAGCCGCCCTGGCGCGGGCCCTGGGCAACACCAGACCCGGCGAATCGCTCGCCAACCGCCTGCGCAAGGCCGCCGGGCTGTCCCCCGTGGCGGCCGGGTTCCTGCGCGAAGCGGCGAGCTCGGCGCTCCCCGCCGATGCGGCGGCCCTCGCGGCCCTGATCAAGGCCGCGCCCCTGCGTCTCCTGGCCCCGCGCCCCATCGAACGCGCGATCTCGTCCGTCGGCGGCGTGCCGTTCGGGCAGGTCGACGACCGTTTCATGCTGAACGCCCGGCATGGCACGTTCGTGGCCGGCGAGATGCTCGACTGGGACGCCCCCACGGGGGGCTACCTGCTCCAGGGCGCCTTCGCCAGCGGCCGGGCGGCGGCGGAGGGGATGCGCGCCTGGATGGCGCGCCCGTGATGGGAATCCGGCTGCCTCTCCGCATTCGCGGGGACGCGGCGGCGGATCAGAGGCGGCCGCAGACGGCCACCAGCCCCTGGCTTTCGGAGGGGCAGGCCGCGCCGGTGCCCTTGCTCATGGTCGGGATGCCGGTCGGCAGGCAATAGGCCGAGACCAGGGTCTCGCCGGTCTCGCAGGTCACGGCGCAACCGCTCGCCGGGCAGGATTCCTGACGCACCGCCCGCAGGGGCGACGACGCGGCCACTGGAGCCGCGACGCCGGCCGGGCCCTGCGGACCGGCAGCGCCCCTGGTGCCGGCTTCGCCCTTCGGACCCGTGTCGCCCTTGGGACCAATCTCTCCCTTGGGACCCGTGTCACCCTTGGGACCAATCTCTCCCTTGGGACCCGTGTCACCCTTGGGACCCGCTTCGCCTTTCGGACCCGTCTCGCCCTTGGCGCCCGGAACGCCTTGAGGACCGGGTGAGCCTTGAAGGCCGGCGACGCCCTGGGGTCCGGTGGCGCCGTCCTCACCCTTTGCGCCGGGCTCCCCCTTGGCACCCGCCTCTCCCTTCGGCCCAGGCTGGCCCGCCGGACCGCAATTGCCCACCACCACCTCGCGCTCGTCCTCGCCCGCCTTGAGGGTCGCGACGCAATTGTTCGGCATGTGGGGCAGGCGGAAGACGAAGCGGCCCCGGCTGTCGGCGATGACGGAGATGTCCTCGTCGAGGATCACGGTGGTGCCGGCCTTGCGCACGCTGCCGGAGATCCGCAGGTCGCCGTTCTCGAAGCGCGCGTCGTAGACCTGGATCGGCTGGGACGGGGCCTGCGCCCGGCGGGCTTGCGGCTTGACCTGCTGAGCCTGGGCCTGCCGAGCCTGGGCTTGGGCTTGGGCCGAGATCGGTCCGGCGCACACGAACAGGCCCGACAGGACCACGAGGACGCGATCGACGCGCATGCATTCTCTCCCGGCTGAGCCCGCGTCTCGCGCGCGGCGGCCTGGATTGCTGCCCTGCCCGTTCCCCAGGGTCAAGCTACGTAGTCGACCGCAGGCGCGATCGCGGCTCCCACCACGTCGGGCGCTCCGTCCACACGCATCCACAGCCCTCCACAGGCCAAACCTCTGGCGACAGGGACGGAACGCCGAGAAGTCGCAGGCCGAGGGCAAGGCCGCGGGAAATCGGTTGAATATGTTCCTGTTTTGTTCTTATCATCCGGCCATGGAGCCACCCGGATGTCGCAACGCCCCCACCCCCATTCCCAATCCCCGGATGCGTCCCACCGGGCGGATGGGGATGCGACTGACGTTCCCGCACGGCTCGCATCCCTGCGGGCGCGCGTGGCCCTTCACCATGGTCGGGACGCCCCGCGAAAGACCCTGTCCTTCGGGGTCCACGCCGTCGACGGGCACCTGCCTGGCGGTGGCCTCGGCCTCGGCCAGCTCCACGAGGTCGCCCCCGCGGCCGAGGGCGACGAGCCGGCGGCCCTGGGCTTCGCCCTCGCCCTCGTCGCCCGGCGCCTCGCCGCCGTCCGGGGCGAGGCGCTCCTCGTCATCGCGAAGGGGCATCCGATGCCCTACGGCCACGGCCTCGCTGGCCTCGGCCTCGACCCGGACCGGCTGCTCCTGTTCGAGGCGGGCAGCGACCGCGACGTCTACCGCGCCCTGGAGGAGGCCCTGCGGGCCGGCGGCAACGGTGGCCCAGCCGCAGGCAACGGGGGGCAAGCCGCAGGCAACGGGGGGCAAGCCGCCGCCGGGGGCGGTCTTGCGGCGGTGGCGGGCCTCGTCGATGCCGGCATCCCCCTGATCCAGAGCCGGCGGCTGCATCTGGCCGGGGCCCGCACGGACGGCCTCCTCGTGGTCCTACGCCCGGCGGGGGCGGAGAGCCCCAACGTGGCCGCGACCCGGTGGCGGATCGCCGCCGGCAAGGCCCTGCGCGACCGGTTCGGCTGCATCGAGCGGCCGTGCTGGCGGGTGCGGCTCGACCGCTGCCGCAACGGACGGACGGGGGATTGGCTTCTGGAGTGGGATCATGCCGCGCATCGTTTCGGTCTGGCTGGAGCATTGGCCGGTCACCCGCCTGAGGCGGGCGCATGCGGGCCTCGCGCAGGGCGGCCATGATGGGTCTCCCCACCGCGCATGCTCGCACGACGATGCGTCCCCCCTCGTCGTCGCCGCCGGGGAAGCGACGGGCCTGCGCCTCACCGCCGTCGATGCCCGGGCCCGGGCCCTGGGACTGCGCCCCGGCGAGCCCCTGGCCCGCGCCCGCGCCCGCCTGAACACACCGCTCGCGGTCCATCCGGCAGATCCGGAGGCCGACGCGGCGGCCCTCGATCGCCTGTGCCTGTGGGCCAAGCGCTACACCCCGAGCGTCGCGGCCTTCGGCGAGGCCGAGGGTCGCGACGGGTTCTTCCTCGACGTCGCGGGGGCGAGCCACCTCTACGGTGGCGAGGCCGGGTTGATGGCCGACCTCGCCCGGCGCCTCGGCGCCAACGGTCTGCCGGCGCGCCTCGCCCTCGCGGGCAATCCCGGCTGCGCCTTCGCCCTGGCCCGCCACGGGGCCGGCGGCTTCGTACCCACCGGCGGCGAGGCCGATGCCCTGCGCGGCCTGCCCGTCCTCGCCCTGCGCATCGACCCCGAGGTGGCCGCGGCCCTCGGCCGCCTCGGCCTGCGCCGGATCGGCGACCTCGTCGACGCCCCCCGGGCGCCCCTGGTCCGGCGGTTCGGCGACGCCCTCATCCGGCGCCTCGACCAGGCCCTCGGGCACCGGCCCGACCCCCTGGCCCCCCTCGACGAACCGCTGGCGTTCGGCGCCGCGCGCGGCTTCCTCGACCCCATCGGCCATCAGGACACCATCGTGGCGACGGCGACGCGCCTCATGGAGACCGTCGCCCCGCGCCTGGAGGCCGCCGGCCTCGGCGCACGGGCCCTGCGCCTCACCCTGCACCGGGTCGACGGCGTGATCCGGACCCTCGACCTTGCCTTGAGCGAGCCGACCCGCTGTCCGGTGCTGGTGGGACGGCTCCTCGACCTCCGCCTCGACCGCCTCGGGGCGGCCCTCGATGCCGGCTTCGGCTTCGAGGCCGTGCGCCTCGATGTGGTCGGCACCGGCCCGGTCACCGCGCGTCAGGGCGATCTCTCGGGGGATGGCCGCGCGGCGACGGGCGCGGCGGGTCTCGCCGATGCCCTGCGCCAGCGCCTCGGGCGCGGCATCCTGCGCCTCGCGCATCACGAGAGCCACGTGCCCGAGCGGGCCGAGACGGCCGAGCCGTGGCGCGTGACCCGCATCGCCCTGCACCGTCCGGCCCGGGCCGGCGCGGGGTTGCCCCGGCCCCTCGTTCTCCTCACCCGCAGCGAAGCGGCCGAGGACGTTCTCGCCCCCGATGGGCCGCCCCAGCGCTTCCGCTGGCGCAGACGCCTGCACCGGGTCGCCCATGCGGAGGGCCCCGAGCGCATCGCCGGGGAATGGTGGTCGGGCGCCACCCCGACCCGCGACTATTACGTGGTCGAGGACGAGGCCGGTCGCCGCCTGTGGGTCTACCGGCAGGCGGCTTCCCCGGCGCAAACGCTTCCTCCAGCTCAGACGCTTGCCCGGGCCCAGACGGCCGGCTGGTTCGTCCACGGGATGTTCGCGTGAAGCCGCCTCCCCGCCGGGCGGGAGCATGACGCCGCCCTACGCCGAGCTCGCGGTCACCACGAACTTCTCCTTCCTGCGCGGGGCCTCGCACCCGGAGGAGATGGTGGCGCGGGCGGCCGAATTCGGCTTCGTCGCCATCGGGATCGCCGACCGCAACACCTTTTCGGGCGTGGTGCGCGCCTATGCGGAGGGCCTGCGCCGGGCCAAGGCCGGGGAACCCTCCGTCCGCACCCTGGTCGGCGTACGCCTGGTGACGGAATGCGGGTTCGAGGCGGTCACCTACCCCATGGACCGGGACGCCTATGGCCGCCTGTGCCGCCTCCTCACCCTGGGCAACCGCCGGGCGGAGAAGGGCGCCTGCCACTTCTCCTTCGCCGAGATGCTGGGGACGAGCGCGGGGCAGATGTTCATCGCCATGCCGTCGGACGATATGCCGCCGGAGGTCCCGGGCGGCGCCTTCGCGGACCGCCTCGCCGCCCTGGCGGAGGCGGCGCCGGGGCGGACGTTTCTCGCTGGCAGCCACCGCCATCGCGGCGACGAGCGCCGGCGCCTCGGCCGCCTCGCCGAGTGGGGAAACCGCCTCGGCGCGCCCCTGGTGGCGGTATCGGACGCCCTCTACCACGTGCCCGGCCGGCGCCCCCTGCAGGACATCCTCGCCTGCATCCGCGCCGGCTGCACCCTGCGCGAGGCCGGCTACCGGCTGGAGGCCAACGCCGAGCGGCACCTCAAGGCCCCCGCCGCCATGGCGCGGCTGTTCGCCGAGCATCCGGATGCCATCGCGCGGACGGTGGAGATCGCGCAGGCCTGCGGCTTCTCCCTCGATCAGCTCCGTTACGAGTATCCCGACGAACCGGTGCCGCCGGGCGGGACCCCGCAGGGCTACCTCACGGACAAGGTCCACGAGCGCGCCCGATGGCGCTACCCGGATGGAATTCCCGAGAACATCGCCGTGACGATCGCGGAGGAACTCCGCCTCATCGCGAAAATGGATTACGCGCGCTACTTCCTCACCCTGTTCGACATCGTCGAGTTCGCGCGCAGCCGAGGCATCCTGTGCCAGGGCCGGGGCTCGGCCGCCAATTCCGTGGTGTGCTACTGCCTCGGCATCACGGCGGTGGACCCCACCGAGATCCGCCTGCTGTTCGCGCGCTTCATCTCGGAGAACAGGGCAGAGCCGCCCGACATCGACGTCGATTTCGAGCACGAGCGGCGCGAGGAGGTGATCCAATACCTCTACACGCGCTACGGCCGCGACCGCGCCGCCATCTGCGCCACGGTGATCCACTACCGGCCGCGGAGCGCCGTCCGCGAGGTCGGCAAGGTGCTGGGCCTCACCCCGGACATCACCGGGCTGATGGCCGACACCGTGTGGGGCTCGTGGGGCGCCGCCCTGCCCGACGCCCATATCGAGCAGGCCGGCCTCGACCCGAAGAACCCGGCGATCCGGCAGGCGCTGGATCTCGCCCACGCCCTCATCGGCTTCCCGCGCCACCTGTCGCAGCATGTCGGCGGGTTCGTGCTCACGCGCGGGCGCCTCGACGAGACCGTGCCGGTGGGCAACGCCGCCATGGCGGACCGCACCTTCATCGAGTGGGACAAGGACGACATCGACGTGCTCGGCCTGATGAAGGTCGATATCCTGGCGCTGGGCATGCTGAGCTGCCTCAAGCGCGGCCTCGACTTCCTCGCCCGCGACTACGGCCACGATTATCCGACCCTGGCCGACCTGCCGCGCGAGGACCCGGCCGTCTACGCCATGCTGTCGAAGGCCGATTCCGTCGGCGTGTTCCAGGTCGAGAGCCGGGCGCAGATGTCGATGCTGCCGCGCCTGAAACCGGCCGAATTCTACGACCTCGTGGTGCAGGTCGCCATCGTCCGCCCCGGCCCGATCCAGGGCGACATGGTGCATCCGTATCTGCGCCGGCGGCAGAACCTGGAGCCGGTCGTCTACCCCTCGCCCCATCCGAGCCAAGGTCCGGCAAACGAACTCGAGAGCGTGCTCAAGCGAACCTACGGCGTCCCCCTGTTCCAGGAGCACGCCATGCAGATCGCCATCACGGCGGCGGGCTTCCTGCCGTCCGAGGCCGACGGCCTGCGCCGGGCCATGGCGACCTTCCGGCACAACGGCGAGATCGTGAACTTCCGCACCAAGTTCGTGGAGGGCATGGTGGCGCGCGGCTACCCGCGCGACTTCACCGAGCGCTGCTTCAAGCAGATCGAGGGGTTCTCCACCTACGGCTTTCCCGAGAGCCACGCGGCGAGCTTCGCGCTCCTCGTCTACGCCTCGGCCTGGATGAAGTGCCGGCACCCCGACGTCTTCCTCGCCGCGATCCTCAACGCCCAGCCCATGGGCTTCTACCAGCCGGCCCAACTCGTCCGCGACGCCCGCGCCCACGGGGTCGAGGTGCGCGGGGTCGACGTGAACGCGAGCGACTGGGACTGTACCCTGGAACCGGCTTCGGAGCTTCCACCCCCGGAGGTCCCCCGGCGGCTCGCCGTGCGGCTCGGCCTGCGCCAGATCAGCGGCGTGTCGGAGGCCGCCATGCGCCGTCTCGTGGCCCTTCGCGGCAACGGCTACGCCAGCATCGAGGGATTGCAGGCGGCCCTCGTCCTGCCGCGCAACGCCCTGGAACGCCTGGCCGAGGCCGATGTTTTTCGCTCCCTCGACCTCGACCGGCGCGCGGCCCTCTGGGCGGTGCGGACCCTGGAGGGCACCACCTCGAGAAAGGCAGCCGCCTGGACCGCGACGGACCGGCGCGCGCACCTGCTGGAAGCGCCGCTACCGCTGTTCGCCTTTCATGCCGATGACGGACTGTTTCGGGCCGAGCCCGCCTTGGCCCTGCCTGCCATGGCCGAATCCGAGCACGTGGCCGCAGATTACGTCACCACCGGGCTCTCGCTGAAGGGTCATCCGGTGGCGTTCTTCCGGGCGCGGCTCGCCCGGATCGGTGCGATTCCCGCCCGCGACCACCACGACGCGATGCGGGTGCCCAACAACGCCCGCGTCACCGTGGCGGGGCTCGTGCTCACCCGCCAGCGGCCCGGCACGGCTCATGGGACGGTTTTCCTCACCCTCGAGGACGAAACCGGCATCGCCAACGTCATCGTGTGGGCGAAGGTGTTCGAGGCTCATCGCGCCGTCGCCATGGGTGCACGCTTCCTCGCCGTGCGTGGCCGCATCCAGCGCCAGGGACTCGTGGTCCATCTCCTCGCCGAACGCTTCCGCGACCTCACCGCCGAACTCCGCAGCCTGCGCGAGGGCGGTTTCAAGCTTCCGCCCGAAACCACGGACTTCTCCGCGCCACCCGATCGGAGGGTGTACCGGAGTCGTGATTTTCACTGAACAAGTCTTATATCTAATTCTATATTCAAATATAAATCTGTACCGATGTTAAATTAAAAATTTCATTCTGAGTATAGATCTCGGATAGAACAGATGGATCTCTAAACTTGGAGCATCCTTCCGAATTAATCGGCTACAGCAGCCTGCCAGACGATCCGGTCCGGCGCCGAGGAGCCGTGATTCTCGCAAACCATACAAGGTGGCGCCGGGCATCTGACATGAACAAGGCGCCCCGCCAGCTCGCATGAAAGGGCGAGCGACGGGGTTGCCACATGGGAGAAAGAACCCGATCGTTAGTTCTTCGCGTCCGTTAGTTCTTCGCGTCGCCCTCCGGGCGATCCGACACCTTCCACTCCGCCATCGCCTCGCGAGCAGTCTTGTTCAGGATGACGATGTTCCCGTTCAGCGTACCGACCCAGGACGATGGAATCAGATGATGCTGTCCACCGGCGGCGGAATCGCTCTTCGTGAGCTTGATGTCCTTGCCGTCATACTTGTCCACGGTGCCGACATGCCCCTTGTCGGAGCCGACGACCTCCATGTGTTCGCGAACGACGCTGTTGGTTGTCTTGGTCGTTGAATCCTGAGCCTGCGCGAGCGGCGCGAGCGCGCAGGATGAGGCAACGATCAGGCAGGCCGTGGTGAGGGCGCGAAGCATGGAAAGATCCCGTTGGGAATGAGAGGTCGGGCGGTCAACGCAACCCTCGAAGTCGCCGTTCCTGTCCGTATCGCCGCATTCCCGGCCGCCCCCGTGAGGAAGGTACCTCGTCGTCACGTCTTCGTTCGGCTCCTGAGGAAGCCCTGGCGGCATGCCTTTCGAAACCTATCTGTGAAGGATCGAAGCCAATTCTGGCTCGAAACCAGGAGTCTCCCGTGCCAGATACCCCGGATGTCGATCGCACCGCACGTGATATGGCGGAGCGTGTTTTTGCAGCTTACGCCAAGCAGGCGAATGTGCGGATCCATCCTGGCGTCGAGCAGACCCTTCTCACGCGCTTGGCCGAAGCGCTTCGGCCCCTGATCGGCAGAGCGGCTGACCGCCTCGTCGACGCAGCCAATCGGGTGCTGGACGATATCGAGTTGACCGTACCGGACTTGCGTGGGCCCAGGATCGCATCGCTGAACCCGGTCGACAAAGCCGTCACAACGCGGGATGGTTCGGTACCCGTAATCTCGGGCGGTTGAAGAACTACGATGTCTCGTAGGCCGATCCATCCTGCGAACGGACCGGGGTATCGACGTAACGCCCCTGTTTCGGCACGGCGACCTGCGAAAAGTTGCTGGCGAGGGCATGAAGGGCATCCCGTAAGACCTGCCCCTCCAGGGGACGCCCGTGACCCGTGATGGCCCTTTGCGGTTCGAGGGCCGCCAGGATCTCGACCGAGCGCCGAGCAGCATCCCAATCGACCGTGAAGTACATGGGCGGACCGTGAAGCTCGGGCTCCTGGAACGCGACCGCGTAAGCCGATTCCTGGGCGGTCGTCACGAAGGCATCGGCCGCAATCAAGGTTGCGTCGGATTCGCGCCAGAGGGCAATCTGACCGACGGAGTGTCCCGGAACGTGAATCCAGCGCCAGCCCGGCATGGACGGCACGGAGCCATCCTCCGGCAAGCTGCGAAGCTGGGCGGAAACATTGACCGGCGTCCTTGGATAGAGGGGTGACAGACGGGACATGAGACCTCCACCGACGGTCGGATCGGGCGGAGGGTACGATGCGGAACCATCGAGATAGGGATGCTCGTGCGGATGAGCGAAAACCGGCACGTCCCAATCGCGTGCGAGATCCTCGACGACCCCGACATGATCGAAATGGCCATGGGTCAGCACGATCGCCGCCGGACGGGCGTTTGGGCCGAACCGCTCGGCCGCAACCTTCATGATGGCCGATTTGGAGCCACCGATCCCGGCGTCGATGAGGGTCCAGGCCCGATCACCCGCCCCGACGGGACCGTAGAAGATCACGTTCACGATCGCATGGCGTTGATAGGCGAGGTCCGACGTGATTTCGTGCGTGCCGTCGACTCCCAGTGGGGCATCGATCAGAGCATTCGCATCGACCTCGACCTGTTGCGCCATGAATACCTCCGCAGGTTTGGCACCGTCATCGGTACAGAAGCCAATCCGGTCGCTTGGGGGGAGGTTCCAAACCTGCTCGCCGCACAGGGACTGCAGTTGGATTGAAATCTACCGTAGCCGTTCTGAGGATTTCACGAAGGATGGAGGAAACCCGTAGGTTCTCGCCTTCCGACGTCCGGAGCTTGGTCGTGGATTGTCGAACGACTGTGCTGAGCCGCACGACACCGACATCCACGGAGGTAGCGGAACGAACGCGTTCTCGGCGCGAGCTTCAGACCCCGCCGATCGCGGGTCTCACCACGTGAGACAGAATGGAAAGACGGCGGAACGCGATCGAATGCATGTTCCGATGACGGAACTGCGCCATCGCGACGACGATGGGCCGTGAACAGAGTCGCCTGGATTTACGCTCGGGCACGAGCACGGACAACAATCCGACCGGATTTTCCCACCCCGGAAAACAGCGGCCCACTCAAATTATCGGGCATAATAAGTCTGATATTTATCGATTGATCGACCACACAACAGCGGCCAGTATCATCGATTGTATTGGTGGGTGCACAAGGGTTCGAACCTTGGACCCGCTGATTAAGAGTCAGCTGCTCTACCAACTGAGCTATGCACCCTCGCCTTGCGGCGGTCGCTGCGGCCCACCAAGTCCGCCGCGACGAGGTGGCTGATACCAAAGCCCCCCAGGGGTGTCCACCCCCTGGGGTCGATTTTCTAGATCCGGCCAAGGGGGCCTTACGAGGTCGTCATCGGAGACTGGGCGTGGAGGCGCACGGCCGAGGCCTCGAGCTTGTTCAGGGCCGAGAGGTAGGCGCGGGCCGAGGCCACCAAAGTGTCGGGATCGGCGCCCCGGGCCGTGACGCTGCGGTCGCCGCTCTTGAGACGCACGGAGACCTCCGCTTGGGCGTCGGTGCCCTCGGTGACGGCATCGACCTTGTAGAGTTCGAGGTCGGCCACGTGCGGCACCAGGGCCTGGATGGCGTTGAACACCGCGTCCACGGGGCCGTTGCCCTCGGCCTCCTCGGTGATCACCCGGTCGTCGATGGCGAGCTTCAGGGTGGCGCGCTGCGGCCCATGCGTGCCCGCGATCACCGAGAGGGAGACGAGGCGGATGCGGTCGTGGGCCGTGGCGAGATTCTCGTCGACCAGGGCCTCGATGTCCTCGTCGTAGACGTGCTTCTTGCGGTCGGCCAAGGCCTTGAAGCGCTCGAAGGCGTCCTGCAGGCGGTTGTCGCTCAGGGTGATGCCGAGTTCCTCCAGCTTCGAGCGGAAGGCGGCGCGGCCGGAGTGCTTCCCCATTACCAGGGAGGTCTTGGCCACGCCGACCGAGGCCGGCGTCATGATCTCGTAGGTCTCGGTGTGCTTGAGCATCCCGTCCTGATGGATGCCGCTCTCGTGGGCGAAGGCGTTCCGGCCGACGATGGCCTTGTTGTACTGAACGGGAAAGTTCGTCGCGTGGGAGACGAGCTTGGACGCCCGGGTCAGCATCGTGGTCTCGATGCCGGTCTCATAGGGCATCACGTCGCCGCGGGTGCGGATGGCCATCACGATCTCTTCCAGGGCCGCGTTGCCGGCGCGCTCACCGATGCCGTTGATCGTGCATTCCACCTGCCGGGCGCCGCCCTCGATGCCGGCCAGCGAGTTGGCAATGGCGAGGCCGAGGTCGTCGTGGCAATGCACCGAGAAGATCGCCTTATCGGAGTTCGGCACCCGCTCGCGCACGCTCCGGAACATGGTCCGGTACTCGTCGGGTGTCGCGTAGCCCACGGTGTCGGGCAGGTTGATGGTGGTGGCGCCCGAGCGGATCGCCGACTCGACGCAGCGGCACAGGTAGTCGATGGGCGTGCGGGTCGCGTCCATGGCCGACCATTCCACGTCCTCGACGAGGTCGCGGGCCTGGGCCACGGTCTTCAGGATGATCTCGACCACCTCGTCCTGGCTCTTGCGCATCTGGTGGGCGAGGTGGATCGGGGACGTCGAGACGAAGGTGTGGATGCGTCCGCGCCTGGCATGGCGGACGGCCTCGCCGGCGCGGGCGATGTCGGCGGGGATTGCCCGGGCGAGGCCCGCGATGGTGGCCCGCTTGGCCCGGCGGGCGATCTCGGCCACGGCCTCGAAATCACCATGCGAGGCGATGGGAAAGCCGGCCTCGATGATGTCGACGCCCATGGCATCGAGGAGGTCGGCCACGGCCAGCTTCTCGTCGAGGGTCATGGTCGCGCCGGGGCATTGCTCGCCGTCGCGCAGAGTCGTGTCGAAGATGAGAACGCGGTCTTTCTGCGTCGGTGTACTGGAACTGGCCATGGGATTGATCCTGTCACGGCGCGCGAAGCCCTGAGGACACGGCGCCTGGAAACGGCTCGCGCGTCGTGGCGGAGCCCGAATACGGGTAAGTACGCGTCCCCTGAGAGCCCAGGCGCATGCCCGGACGGCCCTCAGGGGCGGATAAGCAGCAGACCGAGGGTAAGAAGCGCGGGAACACGCGCACGGGACCGCATGGCCGCGTGCGCGGCGCCGGTGCGGCTGACCATGGAGCCGGCGCTGGCCAAGGCTCGTCTCTCCCGAGGGGCAACCGTGCTCGCTGGACGCGCCGGACGATTGCGAATGCGGTTTCCCTAGCCCTCGCCAAACGGATTGACAAGCAGCGGCGCATCGGAAGCGTCAGGCAGGGCGGAGATCGGTCTACGGAGCACCCCGAGCGAGTGGTCCGACAACAGTTCTCGGCCCCGAAGACGATCCCCGGTCATTGCCTTGTGGCGGCTCAAGCCTAGCTTTCAAACCGCGTGGAACCAATGAAACCGTTCCACGCGAGATGAACATCAAGAAAACCCGGATGGAAAACGCCGCCATGTCACGCCGCCTCACGATCACGCTCGCCCTGCCCGTCTGCGCGCTTCTCGCCGGCACTCTGCCGAGCTTCGCCCTCGACGTGACGAAGACCGTCGATGTCCAGACTGCTCCCGCCAAGGTGTGGTCGGTGATCGGCGACTTCTGCGGCATCGGCCAATGGCACCCCGCCATCGAGAAATGTGCCCTGTCCACGGACGGCGGCAAAACTCTGCGCACCCTCAGCCTGAAGGGCGGTGGCACCATCGTCGAGTCGCAGACCGCCCGCGACGACGCCAAGATGGCCTACACCTACGCCATCGTTTCGGGCCCCCTGCCCGTGAGCGATTACAGCTCGACCCTCTCCGTCGCCCCGAAGGCCAGCGGCGCCACGGTGACCTGGACGGGCAGCTTCAAGGCCAAGGGCGCTCCCGACGCCGTCGCCGTCGATGCCATCACGGGCATCTACGAGTCCGGACTGAAGGCCATCGCCGACAAGTCGAAGTAGCGGCTTCGCAGCGGCCCGAGGGCGTCGCCTTGCGGCATTCACAGGTGCGCCGTCGCGGAATCGTACCGCGACGGCGCGTGGGCCGCTCCTCCGATTGACCGGCCGTTTTCCCGGGGGCACAACCCAGGCGATTTCAAGCCGTGCCATTCAGGGCAAGCCGTGCCATTCGGGGGAAGCCGTCGTGATACTGCACCGCGCGAGTCGCGCATTCGCAACGCTCATCGCCGTCTCCCTCGTGGGTGCCTGCAAGCCCAGCGCTTCGGCGCCGCCCGTCGTGGCGGCGGCCCCCGCGGCCGTGCTCGCCCCTCCCCTCCCGCAGGGCAACGGGTGCGGGCCCGCCATCGCCCGCACCCAGGCCGTGGTCGACAGCGATGTCGCGACGGGCAACCTCAACGCGCCCGTGGGCGAGCGCTTCAGCGTCGACCTGCGCCGGGCGGCCGAGACGTGCCAGGGCGGCCAGGAGCGCGAAGCCCTCGGCCTGCTCGCGGCCGCCAAGGCACGCTACGGCTACCGGCAGGACGCGGCGAGATAGGCTCGCACGAAGCCAGGCATCCGGTCCGCGTCGAGGTCGGCGCGGGAGCGCACCGCGACGAAGCCCGCGAGTTCCGGCTCGGCCTCCGCCGCCCGGTGCGCTTCCATGCGGGCGATGAGGGCCGAGGCCTCCTCGGGGAAGTCCACCGGATGCAGGAACGCGTGCTGTCGCTCGCCGCTGACCAGCACCCAGTCTGCCGGCGCATCGGATGGGACGCGCAGGCCCGTCTCCTCCAAGAATTCCCGGGTCGCGCTCCCCGCGAGATCGACGTGGCGGCCCGCGCGCACGTCCGAGGGGTCGGGCGTCCCGCACGGAAAGTAGATCTGTCCGGCATTGGCGGAGTCGCGCCCCATGACGCCGAGCACGGCGGCGCCGTCGCGCGACCACGGCACGATGGCGGCGAACGCGTTGGTGACGGAGGGATCGGGTGATCCGCCGTCGCGAAAGGCCAGGAACTCCGAGAACGCCGCCTCGAACAGATCGATGGTGCATGCGCCGTCGGTGACGGTGCAGGCGCAGCCGAGGAGCACGGGCCCATCGAACAGGGCCGGCTTCGCCGCCTGTCGCTCGGCCCAGTGCGCCGCGATGGCGTCGGAATTGTCCCGGGCCCAGGCCCAGTCGTAGGGCACGAGGCGCGCATCGAGGCTTTCGAGGCGCGCGAAGGTGAAGCCGTCGGATTGGACGGGGCGTTCAGACATGGAGCGTTCCCTCCATGACGATCACCGCCGATCCACCGACTTCGATGGCCTGAAGCGCACCGGATTCGATGCCGAGCTGGACGTGGATCCGGCTCGGGCGGCCCATGGCGACGCCCTGATGCAGCACGAGATCATGGGTTCCGTCCCCCATGGCTTCGAACTGCATCATCACGCCGGCGAAGGCGGCCGCCGCCGAGCCCGTGGCCGGGTCCTCCGGCACGCCGAGGTGGGGGGCGAACATCCGGGCCTGGAACTGCCGGCCAGGCGCATCGGAGTCGGGCGTGTAGAGGTAGAGGGCCGCAGGGTCCCCGAGGGCGGCCGAGGCCGCCGGATCGAGCCGGGCACTGGCCAGATCCTCGGGCGACCCGACGGGCACGAACAGGAAGTCGGGGCCGAGCGAATGCCGGCTCGGGGCATGACGCCCGAAGCCGATGGCGGCGGGTGCGAGGCCGAGGGCCGCGGCCAGGGCGTCCGGCTCGGGGCCGTCGCCGACGAAGTCCGGCAGGACCGGCATGCGGAAGCGCCCCTGCCCGCGGCCTGTACCGGTTTCGACGAGGCACGACAGGGTGCCGATCCCCTCCTCCAGGCCGAAGGCCAGCGCGTCGGTCAGCGTGGCGCGTTCGTCCCGCAGGGCGAGGAGCACGGCGGCGCCGAGGGTCGGGTGGCCGGCGAAGGGCAACTCGGCCTTCGGGGTGAAGATGCGCAGGCGTGCCCGGTGGCGGGGATTGTCGGAGGGCAGCAGGAACACCGTCTCGGACAGGTTGAACTCGCCCGCGATGGCCTGCATGGCGGGGCCGTCGAGCCCGTCCGCGTCGAGCACCACCGCGAGGGGATTGCCGGCGAGCGCAGTGTCTGTGAACACGTCGAGCGTCACGAAGCGTCGGGCCATTTTTCCCTACCTCTCAAGGACTTGAAACCTAGACCGGCTCGACCGGAAACGTCTCGCTCGGCGCGACGAACTCGTCCTGCGCCGCCACGGTGAGGATCTCGCGCGAGCCCGCCTCCGCCGTGCGGCGCAGGAGGCCATAGATCGAGGCGCCGGCCATGCCGAGCGCCAGGGCGGCCGAACCCGTGCGGGCGTAGTGCACGAGGAACAGAGCCGCGATGGCGTCGCCCGCGCCGTTGACGTCGAGGTGGAGGCGCGGCGTGCGCAGGAGCCAGAACTGCCCGCCCTCCCCGGCCAGGAGGTCGATGGAGTTCGGCGGCGTCGCCTCGGTGGCGAGGGAGGTGACGAGCACCACCCGGGGGCCGAGGCCGTGGAGGACCGCCACCGCCGCCTTGACCTCATCGAGGGTGCGGGACGGCAGGCCGGAGAGATGGTCGAGCTCGAACTGGTTCGGCGTGGCGATGTCGGCGAGTCTAAGTGCCTGATCGCGCATGAATTCCGGGATTCCCGGGCGGACGTAGATGCCCCGGTTCGTGTCGCCCATCACGGGGTCGCAGGCGTAGAGGGCGCGGGGGTTGGCGGCGCGGACGGCGGCCACCGCATGCACGATACTGGTGCCGATATCGGCCGAGCCCATGTAGCCCGACAGCACGCCGTCGCAGGTGTGGAGCACGCCGCGCTCCGCGATGCCGGCGACGAGGTCCTCGATGGCCGGGCCGTCGAACACCCGGCCGCGCCAGGCGCCGTAGCCGGTGTGGTTGGAGAACTGGACCGTGTGGATCGCCCAGACCTCGACGCCGAGGCGCTGCATCGGAAACACCGCGGATGCGTTACCGACGTGGCCGTAGGCGACGTGAGACTGGATCGAGAGGATGTTCAAGCGGGCCGGTCCTCCATAAAGCCTTCCCTTAGCTCGTTTTTCACGACCTCGCACCCTCGGACGACCCATGGACTTCGACGCCATCAAGACCTCGACCCTCGCCTTCGTCGAGGCCCATCAGGGCTGGACGCCGCTCATCGTCGGGGTGCTGGCGTTCTGCGAGTCCCTAGCGTTCCTGTCGCTGCTGGTGCCCGCCACCGTGCTGCTGCTCGGCATCGGCGCGCTCATGGGGACGGTGGGGATTCCGTTCGTGCCGGTGATGCTGGCGGCGGCGCTCGGGGCGGCGCTAGGCGATTGGATTTCCTACGAATTCGGCCATTATTACAAGGAGGGGGCCAAGCAGATGTGGCCGCTCACGCGCTACCCCGCCCTGGTGGCGAAGAGCGAGGAATTCTGCCGCAAATGGGGGGCCGGGGGCGTCGCCATCGGGCGGTTCTTCGGGCCGGCGCGGGCGGTGGTGCCGCTGATCGCCGGCATCTTCGGGGTCAAACGCCTGCCGTTCCAGGTGGCGAACGTGCTGTCGGCCCTGGTCTGGGCCTTCGTGATGCTGGCGCCGGGCGCCGGATTGTTGAGCTATTTCAAGGGTTAAGCCGGTACGTGCTCAGGGGTCGCAGGTGACAAGCCGGGCGCGGACTGGTTCTTAGGGGCCAGTCCCGAATCGGAACATCCATGTCCGCTGCCCTGGCCCACGCGATCCTTCCCAACGGAGCCGTTCTCCCCGTCGACCGCCGCCAGTCGGCGACGGCACTCCAGGTGCAACGGGGCGTGCGTCGGCTGTATTCGGAGCTGGGGCACGTGACGATTCCGGAGTTCTCGCTGGCCAACGGTCGGCGCGCCGATGTTATCGCCCTGTGTCCGGCGGGGCGCTTGACGATCATCGAGATCAAATCGAGCGTCGCCGACTTCAAGGCGGATCGGAAATGGCCGGAGTACCGGGAGTATTGCGACCGGTTCTACTTCGCGATTCCCGAAACGCTCTCGACGACACTGACGCCGGACGAGGCCGGGCTCATCGTCGCCGACGCGTTCGGGGCCGCGATCCTGCGCGACCCGGAGGAGCACCCGCTCAGCGGGGCGCGGCGGAAGGCCGTGACCCTGCGGTTCGCCCACAACGCGGCGCGGATGCTGCATGCCCTGGCCGATCCGGGGGCGATCCGCGAGGGTGTCCTCTAGGGGTTTGCCGAGAGCGAAAACCCCAACGCGATCAACCGGCTAGGGCGATTTCGCCTTCCCGGACGGCGCGCTCGCCGGTGCCGGACTTGATGCGGTAGAACGGCTCGCCGGTCTGGTCCTCGGGGACGAGGCGGACGATCTCGAAGATGTCCCCCGTGTCGGTCTTGGCGTCGGCGTAGCCGAGGCGGGCGCGGCGCACGCGCTGGCCGAGCTTGAACTTATGGGACATGGGTGACTCCGTGGTGAGCCGGCGCGAAAGCGCGCGCCGCGCGTCGTCTCGTGGGGCGGTCCGCGCCGAAAAACCCGGCGCATGGGGTGCAGCGCGCGCCGTTCCATCCCCGGTGTGGAACGGTCGGCACGCGGCGCACACCCGGGCTGCGCCGGTGTTACTTCCGCGCCTTGGCCTTACGGGCCGCGTAACGGGCATCGCGCAGGGCTTTCTGCTCGAGGCGGGCGGCGGCGGCCTGCTCGACCTTCTCTTCGGCAGCACGGATGGCCTCGGCGGCGAGACGCTCGCGCTCGGCATCGGCTTCGGCGACGCGCTGGGCTTCCGCGGCGGCGCGGGCTTCGTCGCGGGCTCGGGTCCGGATCTCGCGGTCGCGGACGATCTGCTCGCGCTCGGCCTTGCGGGCCAAGACGGCGGGATCATCGGCGGGCGGGCGATCGCGGAAGCGCGCGAGGGCCGCCTGACGGGCCTCGTTGGCCGCCTTGAGGCGGTCGGTCATGGAATTTTCGTTGAATTGGCTCACACAGGATCCTGGATTTGCGCCGGCCGGGTGCCGGCAAAAGATTTGGTCTTCCACAACGTAAGAAGCCGCTCCCCGAATGGGGAGCGGCCCTTTGCGACGTCAGGCCGGGCTGGCTTGCACCGGGCTCACCCTGCGCCGTTCCACCGAGACGGAGAACTGGCGCGGAGCGGGCGTTCGGTGCGGCACCCCGGACCCGAAGTGGCTCACGCGGTCTGGAGGTTACCGGCGGACTGCTTGCCGCTGCGCTTGTCGGTCTCCATCTCGTAGGAAACCTTCTGGCCCTCGGCGAGGCCGCGCATGCCGGCGCGCTCGACGGCCGAGATGTGCACGAACACGTCGTTGCCGCCGTCATCCGGCTGGATGAACCCGAAACCCTTTTGCTCGTTGAACCACTTAACAGTACCGACAGCCATCGTATTCCTTCGCCCTTGCGGGCTTATATGTCAGAGGTCCACGCGATCGTGCGCGGCCACCTCCCGACCAACCCAATCGACAGACTTTGATCTCCCCGACCCGTCTCCGGATCGAGGCGCGACAAACTCTGGTTTTGAGCTGGTTTTGAGTTTGTACGCGCTTGTTCGGGATTTAGCAAATCTGATCCTTTTTCAGGAGGATCATGCTTCTACAAAATCAGGAGGCTCGGGCCGGCGAAGCAGAATTGTAAAAATCGTACGGCGCCACTCGTTCAACGAGCACTGCAGCATTTGCTCGGAGATGACTTTTCCGCTTCGCGTTGGATGGCACCGCACGCGATTGGCGAGACTGAACCGGGGCACCCCTACCCGACAAACAGGCCGACCCGACTCATGAGCAGATGAAGAATACAGATTTGCCAGCTCTCGTAAGCAGGCCAAGATCCCGGATTCGAACAGCCTGAGACGGCAATGGACAGCTTTCGACACTTTGCCGATCCTCGCTGGCACCACTTCTGAGCAGCTTGGTGGACGAAGACCTACAACCGGGTCGGGTGGATTTCAGCTGGTCCGCTTACCGGCAATTCAAGCGTTACAGCGGTCGTATACGCCCAACAGATGGGTGATCCGTTGCAGAATCACCTTGTTGGCAACGATAGAGGTTAAAAGCGTGCTGCGACACCACCCATGATCGTGCGCGGCGTACCCGGTGTAGCGTAGCGGTTTTGGAAGGCGCGGTCGTAGTAGTTCGTATCGAGTAGGTTGTCGACGTTGACATAGACCCGCACCTGTGGAGTGATCCAATAGTACGAGATCAGGCTTAAGACCGTGTAGTCCGGCAGACGAAAGGTCGATAGGGCGGTGCCGGCCACGCGCTGACCGACATAAGTCACGCCGCCACCAAGACCGAGTCCCCGCAACTCTGCCCCTTGGAACTCGTAGACGCTCTGCAGGGCGAGGGTGTTGGCAGGGATGTTGGCGATCCGCGTACCCACGGGCAGCGTGTTGTCGCGGCTCACGGCGGCATCCGCATGGGTGTAGGTGCCGATTACCCGCCAGCCGGGTGCCAGATACCCAGCGACGGTTAGGTCGAAGCCCCGGCTGCGCACCTCGCCCGCCGCCACGCTGAAGTTTGAATCGACTGCATCGGCCGTGAGGACGTTGGTGCGCCGGATGTCGAACAGAGCCGCCGTGGCGCTCAGTTGCCCGTCGAGCAGGCTGAGCTTGGCTCCGACCTCGTAGCCCTCGCCTTGTTGGAAAGCGAAGGGGCGTCCCGAGCGATCCGTGCCGGTATTCGGCAGGAAGGAACGGCCGTAGCTGCCGTAGACCGAGACCTCATCGGTGAGATCGTAGGTGAGGCCGAAGCGCGGGGTCGCGACAGTGTCCTGCAGGCTCGTGGTGCGGCCGGTGCGGTAGTCGGTGGAAACGAGGCTTAGGTTCTCCACGCGCACGCCCAGAAGGGCATGGAGGCGTGGGGTGAGGTCGATCTGGTCTTGAACGTAGCCACCGAAGCTCTCGGTGTTCTGCAGAAAGTTCGTGATCGAGGCGAGAGGCGGCCGGGCGGATTGCCCGTAGCGGGGCGCGAAAAGGTCGAGGGTGAAGGGGAAGAGGTTCGCGTTCGAGCGGTTGAAGATCTCGCGATAGTTGTACGTGTCGTACTCGAAGCCCATCAGCAGAGTATGGCGAAAGGGGCCGGTCTCGAACTTGCCCGCGAGGTTGAGCTGCAGGTCGAGGTCCGACCAGCTCAAGTCGCGATGCTCGAAGGTTCGGCGCAAGGTACGCCCATCACTGAGGACATTCATGGCGCCCACGCCGTCGCCGACGAGGCTCCCACCCAGCGCCTGGACGCCGGCAGTGACCACCCAGTCCTGATCGAGCTTGTGCTCGATGCGCAGCTGGCCGAGGGCGTTGTCGTTGCGCACCGGCGGGATGCCAGGCTCGCCGATGAAGCGGTTGCGTGGCAGGGCGCGGATGTTGCCATTGATTGGTACGACGCCCCGGTCGAAGGTCGCGGCCGTGCTGACGAACTCGCCCTCCAAAGTGATCGTGGTGTCAGCGGTGGGCTTCCAGGCGATGACGGGAGCGAGGTAGAAGCGGTCGCTGTGTACGAAGTCGCGGAAACTACCGTTGTCCTCAACGGCGCCTGTAACGCGAGCGAGCACCCGGCCTTCTTCGTCGAGGGCGCCAGTGGCATCGAAGGTGCTGCGCTTCTGGTTGAAGCTGCCGAACTGCGTGCCGATCGCGAGGGCGCGCTCGGCCAAAGGCTGCTTGGTCACGATGTTGAAGGTGCCGCCGGGATCGCCGCGTCCGTATAGGAAGGCGGACGGGCCCTTTAGCACCTCGATCCGCTCAATGGAGACCACGTCCGGCGAGGGCGGGTAGCCCCGGTTGATCGGGAAGCCATTGCGGTAGTACTCACCCGTGCTGAAGCCACGGATGGTAAACTCCGTCAGGCCAAGGCCCGCGAAGTTGTTGGCCCGGCCGACGCCGGCAAGATCGAGGGCGGTGTCGACCCGCGTCGCGGCGGCGTCCTGCAAAACCCGATCCGGCACAATGACGACCGTCTGGGGCACCTCCCGTATCGGCGTGTCAGTGCGGGTCGCGCTGACGCTGTCCCGTGCAAGATAGCCATCGACCTTGCGTGCTATTCCGCCCGCGGGCCCTCCGGTGCCGGCCACCGAAAGCTCGTCGAGCTGCACCTCTTGTGAAGCATCTGCGGCAAGCTGGGCTACTGCTGAAGTGGGCCCAAAACTGACCAACGAACCCGATTGCGCGACAAGCACGAAGGCAGCGGACGCGGCCAGCGTCGTGCTTCTTTTAGTCATTTTTCTCGGCACTCTCACGGACGCCAACCAGCTTAGGTTAATTGTGCCCGTTACGATTTAGAAACATACGCGGTCAAGCTCACTAGGCGCCGATCACAGAGGAATAGTTTAGAGGAATTCAAATATGCCTGAGCTTGGGCCTAGAAGCGTTATAATCTATTTCATCTTGCAGGGGTCGTGTTGCGCAAGTGCTACAGCGAAAAAATCGCTTTATGACTCGGAAGCTATAATCGTCATGCGTTTTTTTAAAAAACATCCCGTCGGCGCAGCTAAAACCAACAGCGCAACCGCCGGAAGCTCTGACGGATGGATGGTTGCTGTCAAGAAGTACTCATAGATGGCCGTATGACCGACAAGGATTGGAGACGGAACGTCCGCTACACAGCAAGGGGTTAACTTCCGCTCGCCACCTGCAACAGCCCCTCCTGCGGATAGGCCGATCGTTGCTGCCCTACCGTTCCAGCGCCAAAGACACCTTCACCACCCCCGCATCCTCCGCATCCGGCCGTGCGGAGAACCCCAACTGCTTGCACACCGCCAGCATCGGACGGTTCTCCCTGAGAACCGTCCCCTCAACCCGCGAAATCCCTTCGGCTTTCGCCCAATCGATCATCAAACTCATCAGCGCATGCCCCAAACCGGTGCCCTTGCGGTCGCCGCGGATGAGGATGGCGTATTCGCCGCTGTCGTGGTTGGCGTCGGCGTGGAGGCGGACGGCGCCCAGCATGGTGCCGGCGGCGTCGATGGCCACGAAGGCGATGGCGCGGGAATAGTCGAGCTGGGTCAGCTTCGCCAGGAAGGCGTGGTTGAAGTCGCGCACGGGGGCGAAGAAGCGCAGGCGCAGGTCCTCGGCGCTCACCGACTGGAAGAAGGTGAGGAACAGGGCCTCGTCCTCGGGCCGCACGGGGCGCACGGCGATGGCCTCGCCCTTGAGGGTGAGGCGGCGCTCCCACTCCACCGGATAGGGGCGGATGGCGAAGCGCGGATGCGCGGCGCCGCGGCCGGGGGGCGCCGGGGCCACCATCACGCGGGCGTCCAGCGCCAGGGCGCCGGTCGCGTCGGCCAACAGGGGGTTGATGTCGAGCTCGCGCACCTCCGGGCAATCGGCGGCGAGCTGGGCGAGCTTCACCAGCACCAGGGCGACGGCGTGGCGGTCCACCGCCGGCACGTCGCGGTAGGCCGCCAACCGTCGGGCGACGCGGGTGCGGTCGATGAGTTCGGAGGCGAGGCGCAGATCCAGGGGCGGCAGGGCGAGCGCCCGGTCGTCGATGACCTCGACGGCGGTACCGCCCCGGCCGAACACCACCACGGGGCCGAAGGTCGGGTCCTCGGCGAGGCCGGCGATGAGTTCGCGCTGCTGGCCGCGTCTTATCATGGGCTGCACGGCGAACCCGGTGATGCGGGCCTCGGGGCGCAAGCGCCGCGCGCGCCGGAGGATGTCGGCGGCCGCCGCCCGGACATCCGCCTCGCTCGTGAGATCGAGGCGGACCCCGCCGACATCGGATTTGTGGACGATGTCGGGGGAGACCACCTTGAGGGCCACGGTGCCGCCCGCCGCGATGATCTCCCAGGCGGCGGTGGCGGCGGCGTCCGCGTCGGGGGCGAGCGTCAGGGGTACGCTGGCGATGCGGTAGGCGGCGAGCAGGGCGGCGACGTCGACGGGGTCGAGCCAGGTCTGGCCGCCCGCCACCGCGCGGGCGACGATGGCGCGGGCGGCGTCCACATCGGGCGAGAAATCGCGCGGCAGGGAATCCGGCGTGCGCATGAGGTCGCCTTGCGCCTCGCGGTAGCGCACGAGGTTGAGGAACCCGTCGACGGCGTCGGCCTCCGTGGCGAAGCCCGGGATGTTCGCGGCCGCCAGCACCGCGGCGGCCTCGGGGTCGTCGCCGATGAGGGCGACGAAGACCGGCTTCTTGCGCTGGCCGCCCGCCCCCTGACTACTCCTGCGCACCCGCGCGACGGTCTCGGCGAGCGCCGTCGCGGTGGCGGCGCTGCCCGAGCGGGCGGTGGGCACGTGCACCGCCAGCACCGCATCGTGGCCGGGCGCCGTGAGCAGGGGCTCGAGGGCGGCGGCGTAGGCCTCGGGTCCGGCGGCGATGCCGAGTTCGACGGGGTTGCCAGCCGCGAGCGTCCCGCCCCGGTCGGCGAGGCGGTCGGCGGCGAGCGCGGCGATACCGCGGCCGTTGCCCAGGATGGCGAGGCGGTGGCCGGGGAACGGGCGCTGGCGCCCGAGGGTCTCCACGGCGGCGAACACCGCATCGAGACTGTCGACGCTGAGGAGGCCGGCGCGGCGGAACGCGGCCTCGTAGACTGCGTCGGGCCGGGCGAGCGCGCCCGTGTGGGTGACGACGTGGCGGGTCGGCGCCCGGTGGCGCCCGGCACGCAGAACCACAACGGGCTTGGCGCGGGCGGCGGCGCGGGCCGCCGACATGAATTTCCGCGCATCGGGAATCGTGTCGAGGGAGAGCAGGATCGCGCGGGTGTGGAAGCAGGCGGCGAGGTGGTCGAGGCAATCGGCGATGTCGATGTCGCAGGCGGTGCCGAGCGACAGCACCGCCGAGAACCCGACGTCGCGGCGCGCCGCCCAGGCGACGATGCCGGCCGCCACCGTGCCGGATTGCGAGACGAGGGCGAGGTCGCCGGCCTTCGGCGCCTGCGCCAGCAGGCTGGCGTCGAGGTGTTCGCGGGGCACGGCGAGGCCGATGCTGCCGGGGCCGAGCAGGCGCAGGCCGTGGAGCCGCGCCTCGGCGCGCACGGCCGCGCACAGGTCGAGGGGCACGTCGGGCGTGAGGATGAGGGCGGCGGCGGCGCCCCGGCGTCCGGCGGCCCCGACCCAGGCGACGAGTTCGCCCGCCGGGGCGGTGACCACCACGAGGTCGGGAGCCTGGGCGGTTTCACATATGTTATGAATGCAGATCAGGCATTCCCCAGAGAGGGGGCTCTGCGGATTGACGGCCCAGATCGGCCTCTTGCTCCCGGCACGGGCGAGGTTCTCCAGAACGGCGGCGCCGAGGGCCGCACCAAGCCCGGCGAGGCCCACCACCGCGATGCTGCGGGGCGCCAGCAGGGCGTCGAAGCGGTAGGTACTCATCGAGTGGTACTCATGGAGTGGTACTCATGAATCACCTCAGTTTCGTGGGCCGCCGAGCGACCCGACGGATTTCGGCCGGCCGATCGCCCCGCGCGCATCCCGCGTCCGATCCCGGCTCGGATCACCGCCCCCGGACCCAACCCCTGGAGACGTTTCGATGCAAGAGACACCTTCGCAAGTGACACCTTCGCAAGTGACGCCTTCCGACGACGGCCGAATTCCTACTCCGGACAACGCTCGCGCCGCCCAGCCGGACGGGATGAAGCCGGACCGGATGGAGCCGGACCGGATTGAAGCGGCCCGCGGCGTCGTCGCGGCCATGCGCGACCTGCTCACCCTCGGGCTGAGCCAGGGCACCTCCGGCAACGTCTCCGTGCGGCACGGCGACGGCTTCCTCGTCAGCCCCTCCGGCGTCCCGGCCGAGGCGCTGACCCCGGAGAGCATCGTGCCGATGACCTTCGCGGGCACCCACGACCACCGCCTCGCCCCGTCCTCGGAATGGCGCTTCCATCGCGATATCCTGGCCCGGCGGCCGGACGTCCACGCCGTGGTGCACGCCCACCCGGATTACTGCACCGCCTTCGCCCTGTGCGGACGCACGATTCCGGCGGTGCATTACATGATCGCGGCGGTGGGCGGGCCGACGATCCGGTGCGCCCCCTACGCCCCCTACGGCACCGACGCACTCTCCGCCCTCGCCCTCGAAGCCCTGGAGGGACGCGGCGGCTGCCTGCTCGCCAACCACGGCATGATCGCCACGGGGCCGGACCTCGCCAAGGCCCTGTGGCTCGCCGTGGAGATGGAGGCCCTGTGCCGGCAATACGCCATCGCCCTGCAGGTGGGGGCGCCCGTGATCCTGCCCGACGACGAGATCGCCCGGACGGTGGAGCGCTTCAAGACCTACGGCCTGCGGGCGCAGGACGGGCCGGCCCCGCGCTGACCCGGCCCGGGCGGCGGTCTCGCGCTCCGCCCGTCCGGACCCGGCCGAGATCGGGGGCGAACCCACGGTTTCGGTGGTTCGGGGGCCCGAGCGGTCTGTTTTGGTAAAAAACGTACAGACTTGTTCGATCTTCGAGTGCTGATCGGCCGAATCGACGACGAACCGGCACCAACTGAAATGAATACAATTTGGTACCCAAGCAGCCGTCTTGGATTTTTTCGAACCCAGTTACGGTTGTTGAACACCGTTCCATAGTCGCGGTTCGCTTAGGTAGTTAAAGTTCGCATTACCAGCGAACATTCCTATGCCTCTTGCGCTTCGACTTACGGCGTCATAGTAGCTTCCTAGTCACGGATTTTTGATTGCTCACGTGACCACGGCGCTAAAGATTGCCTGGTCGCCGAAAATTCCGGGCACTGTATCAATGGGGGTGGATGATGAAGGTGGATGACGAGACAATGCCGGATTACATCGAACTCGCGGCGGACATCGTTTCCGCGTTTGTGAGCAACAATTCGGTGCCGGCCGTCGAGCTCCCGAGCCTCATCGCGTCCGTTCACGCGACCCTCGGGCGCCTCACGGCCCCCGCTGCGGAAGAGAAGAGCGAGCCGCTCACCCCCGCCGTCTCGGTCAAGCGCTCGATCACGCCCGATTATCTCGTCTGCCTGGAAGACGGGAAGAAGTTCAAGTCGCTCAAGCGCCACCTGCGCACGCGCTACGACATGACGCCGGACCAGTACCGCGCCAAGTGGAACCTTCCGAGCGACTATCCAATGGTGGCGCCGAACTATGCGGCCGCCCGTTCGGAACTGGCGAAGAACATGGGCCTGGGCCAGCAGCGTCGCAAGCAGATCGCCGCCGCCGCCGAAGCCAAGCCCGCCGACGTCAAGTCGACCGAAGCCAAGGCCACGGAGGCCAAGCCCGCCGTGGCCCGCGGCCGTCGTCCGAAGGTCGCCGCGGACGCGTGAGCCCCGACGGCGTCGGACCGGGCCATCCGCCCCGTTCGACGCCGCTCAAGTATCCCCGGCAGGGCAAAGCATCGCCGGCAGGGCATCCGGCGAAACCTTGCGCGACCGCGTGGCGTGACGCGCCGGTCCGGTGCGAATTCGATCCGGGCCGAGGGCTTGTCCCAGGCGAACCGGGGCCGGCCCCGTGTTATCCACTCCAAAACGTCGGCGCCCAGGGGGCGTTAGAGATCGCGCAACGGGCGCGTGCCAGGGTTCTCCGGCGCGGCCGTGAGCCCGGCCCCGATGGCCCGGCGGCCCGTATCGGGAACCCTCCATGCCGGGCCGCTCGCGCCTCGTCGCACGCTTGTTCTGGACCAGCCTCGCCGGGGGCGCCGCCGCGTTCGTCTACGGCGCACCGGCCCTGGTTGCCACGGGCCTCTGCCTCGCGGCCATCGGGCTGCACCGCCTCGACCGCCCCCGGCGCATCCGCCGCCTCATCCGAAACCTTGCCCGACAGCACGCCGCGACGCTGGCTCTACGCAGGCGCCAGGAGTGCTTCGTCGATGCCTACGGCAATCGGATCGATGACGGATGGGTACGCGAACGCGAATACTTCGCCGAACGGACGATTCTACCCGCCCTCGATGCGAGGGGCTACGGCGAGGAGGGCGACGCCCTCTGGGAGACGATCCTGGCCACCATCGAGCGCGCCGCCGCGGCGTATCCGCTGCCCGACGAGGCCGATGCGCCGGAGGAGGGCATCGCCTACGAGCGCTTCTGCGCCGAGCGCCTGCGGGAGGCCGGCTGGAACGCACGGGCGACCCAGGCCAGCGGCGACCAGGGCGCCGACATCGTCGCGGAGCGCGCGGGCGTACGCCTCGTCGTCCAGTGCAAGCGCTACGGCAAGCCGGTGGGCAACGGCGCCGTGCAGGAGATCGCCGCCGCCCTGCGCTACTGGTCGGGCGACATGGCGGCGGTGGTGTCGAATGCCGGCTTCACCCCGGCCGCGCGCAAGCTCGCGGCGGCGACGAACGTCGTGCTGCTCCACCACGACCAGCTGTCGGAGCTGACGCCGGTGCGCGAGGTGGGCCGACGCAAACCCGGACCGGGCAAGATCGGACCGAGCAAGGTCGGCCCGGGCGGGGTGCGCTCAAGCCTCGCCGAGCGGTAGCCAGGAATTGCCGTCGCGGGCGAGCAAAGCCGTGGCCTCATCCGGCCCGTCGCTGCCGGCGGCGTAGAACGCCACGGGCGAGGCCCGCCACGCCGCCAGCAGGGGTTCGACGGCCGTCCAGGCGGCCTCGATCCCGTCGGCGCGCTGGAACAGGGTCGCGTCCCCGGTCATGCAATCGTACAGCAAGGTCTCGTAGCCGACGCTCGGGGTCTCGTGGAAGAAATCGCCGTAATCGAAGGTGGCGACCACCCGGCCGAGGCGCATCTCGGGGCCCGGCCGCTTGGCGTTGAGGCCGAGGCTCATGCCCTGCTCAGGATCGATGCGCAGGCGCAGGATATCGGGCACCATCCCGGAGGTCGTAGAGAACGGCGAGTGCGCCGGACTCTTGAAGTGCACGGCGATCTCGGTGGCCCGGTCGGTCATGCGCTTGCCCGTGCGCAGGTAGAACGGCACGCCGGTCCAGCGCGGGGTATCGATGGTGAGCTTCAGGGCGACGTAGGTTTCGGTGCCGGACTCCGCCGCCACGTTCGGCTCGTCGCGGTAGCCGATCACGGCTTTGCCGAGTTCGGTGCCGGCCGTGTATTGGCCCCGCACGGCGTCCTCGGGCGGGATCGGCCGGATGGCTTCGAGGAGCCGGCTCTTGGCGTCGCGGACGGCCTCGGCCGCGAGGCTGTCGGGCGCCTCCATGGCGACCATGCACAGCAGCTGGAACAGGTGGTTCGGCACCATGTCCCGCAGGGCACCGGTGGGCTCGTAGAACGCACCGCGCTCCTCCACCCCGATGGTCTCCGCGGCGGTGATCTCGATGGCGGCGACGTGTTCGGCGCGCCAGACCGGCTCCAGCAGGCCGTTGGCGAAGCGCAGGGCCAGGATGCTCTGCACGGTCTCCTTACCGAGGAAATGGTCGATGCGGAAGAACTGGGTCTCGTCGCCCTGGGCCAGCAGCGTCGCGTTCAGGGCCTTAGCCGACGCCAGATCGCTGCCGAACGGCTTTTCCACCACCACCCGGCGGAAGGCGCCATCCGCCTGTTTCAGGAGCCCGGCCGCCCCGAGCTGCTCGACGATGGGACCGAAGAACCGGGCCGAGACCGCGAGGTAGAACACCACGTTGCCGGTGAGCACCCCGGCGAGATCCCGGAAGGTCCCGGCCTCGGCGAAATCGCCGTGCCGGAAATGCAGGCGGTCGCGCACGAAGCCCCAGGCGGTCTCGTCGATGTGGTCGGGGTGGAACTCGGACGTCCTGTCGGTGGTGAAGGATTGCATGGTCTGCGAGAGGCTCTCGCGCCAGCCCTCGTCGGTGTTGCTGTTGTGGTCGACGCCGATGATCTTGAAGCCGTCGTCGAGCAGCTTGCCGGCCGAGAGATTGTACAGGGCCGGCATCAGCAGGCGCTTGGTGAGGTCGCCCGAGGCGCCGAAGATGACGAGGGTGCAGGGCGGCGCGGTCGGGCTGTCGCTCGGCGGCGGCGTGTCGTGTGCGGCGTCGGTGCTCATCGTCCCAATCTCCGGTGCCCCGCACGCGGCCCACCGCGCGGGATCGCACGTCAACTTGCCGCGGTGCAGCACGTTCCGGGGCCAGGGGTGCGCCGGGTCACGCGGCGGACGAAGCGTGGAAGACCGTATCGACCGAAATACGGATTTTCTTAGCCATCTTCTTTCACCGGAAGAAAGCGGATCTATGCCCCAGTGCGGCGAGGTATCGATGGACTCGGGCGCGGAGCCGGTTGGAAACATGGCCGTCAACGAACACGCACGAGGGACCGCCGGTCCCCTCGAACGGCGCGGCAACGCCCGGCGGCGCCTCCTGGCGCAGGTCGGCCTCGTCGTGGTCATGATCACGATCGTGCTCTCGGGCTTCTTCTACACCAACGCGCACCAGCAGGCGCTCATCGACCTGCGGGAAGGCGGACGGCAGATGCGCATCGCGCAGGAAGCCCTGATGGATGCGGAGGCCTACGTTCTCAATCGGGCGATCGGCGAACGGGATGGCGAGTACGGCGAGTACAGCCGTGCCTTCGAGGCACTCCACAGCCGGCGCGATTCCCACCTCGCGCGGCTCGACCGCTTCCTCAAGGCGCCGGACGGAACCGGATTGTCGGCGGACGCCACCCTGAAATCCCTCGAGGCGATCTGGACCGACGCCCTCGAACGCGTGCGCGCCGGGAAGCTGGACGAAGCCCAGGGCCTCCTCGGGGACCGCAGGAGCGCCGCCCTGATGGGGAAGATGCGCCATGCCTTCGAGAGCTTCCTGGCGGATTGGAACTCCCACTTCGCCGACCACGAGACGCGGATCGAGATCGGCAAGAGCGTGGTGCTCCTGTCCCAGCTCGTGATCGCCGGCATGATGATCTTCGCCTTCCGCTCCGGCGCGCGGGAGGCGCAGGCCCGGGCGGCGGCGATCCAGGCGATGGACGCCTCGCGCACGCAGGTCGGGCACCTGTTCGAGATGACGGACATGCTCCAGAGCGCGACCGACCACCACGACGCCAATGCGGTCCTGCGGGCCACGGCCGGCGAACTCATCGGAGGGTTCGGCGGCGCGCTCTACGTGTTCAACAATTCCCGCGACCGTCTCATCCTGTCGACCTCCTGGGCCTGCGAGGCCGGAGAGCCCCTGCCCGAATCGATCACCATCAACCAGTGCTGGGCGATGAAGCGCGGGAAGCCGCACATCAACCGCAGTGGCGCCAGGGCGCTGTGTTGCGAGCATCATGCCTCCGGCTTCGCGGCCCTCGAAATCCCCATGGTCGCGCGGGGCGAGAATCTCGGCCTGCTCCAGATCTTCGCCGAGGGCTCGGACGCGGAGCAGCGCCTCGCCGCCATCCTGCCGCTCAGTTCGGCCCTCGGGGACGCCATGTCGTTGGCGCTCTCGAACATCGCGCTGCGGGAAAAGCTGCGCAATCAGGCCCTGCGCGACCCGCTGACCGGCCTCTACAACCGGCGCTACATGGAGGACAGCCTCGACCGCTACGTCCGCCTCGCCGAACGCGAGGGCCGGAAGGTCTCGGTGATCATGATCGACCTCGACCACTTCAAGCGCCTCAACGACGAGCACGGCCACGCCACGGGCGACGCCGTGCTGCGCGAGGCCGCGGCCGCCATCGTCGGCGCCCTGCGGGAGACCGACGTGGCGTGCCGCTACGGCGGCGAGGAAATGATCGTGTTCCTGCCGGATTGCGACCTGCCGGATGCGGCCCTGAAGGCAGAGCAGATCCGCGCCCGGATCGAGGATCTGTCGGGCGCGCACGGGGCGAAGATCTCCGCCTCCCTCGGAGTCTCCTCCGTGCCGAGCACGTCCAGCAACAGTGCCGACCTCGTCAAGGCCGCCGACACGGCCCTGTACCGCGCCAAGCACAACGGCCGGAACCAGGTGGCGCTCGCCCCGGTCCGCGCGGGCTGGCGCGACGGGACCGAGAACGCGTCGGATCAGGCGGCCCACCTTCGCGTCGCCGCCGAGTAGGCCTGGGGCGGACGGTTTCGCATCACCGGCTGACCGAAGGCGCGCGCGACGGACGATCGGCGCCGCCGCCTCATACCAGTCGATCGCTTCGCGATTACGGATTGGGGCTTCGCTCAGGTGCCGCGCGGGCTGCCTGAGACCGTGCCGGTATCGATCATCCGGAAACCGTATCAGTCCAGCGGCTCGATCAAGCCGTCGCGGATCGTCACGCGCCGGTCCATGCGGGCGGCGAGCTCCATGTTGTGGGTGGCCACCAGGGCGGCGAGGCCGGACGCACGCACGAGCGAGACGAGGATGCCGAAGACGTGCGCGGCGGTGTGCGGGTCGAGGTTGCCGGTCGGCTCGTCGGCGAGGAGCAGGCGCGGCCCGTTGGCGACCGCGCGGGCGATGGCGACGCGCTGCTGCTCGCCGCCGGAGAGTTCGGCCGGGCGATGGATCAGGCGATCCTTGAGGCCGAGAAAGCTGAGGAGTTCGGTGGCCCGGGCCTTGGCCTCCTTGCCCGACAGGCCGCGGATGAGCTGGGGCATCACCACGTTCTCCAGGGCGGAGAACTCGGGCAGGAGATGGTGGAACTGATAGACGAAGCCCATCTCCTCCCGGCGGATGCGGGTGCGCTCGGAATCCGCCATGGCGGCGGTGGGCCGGCCGCCGAGGAAGACTTCGCCGGCATCGGGCCGCTCGAGCAGGCCGGCGATATGCAGCAGGGTCGATTTGCCGGCGCCCGAGGGGGCGACCAGCGCGACGAGTTCGCCGGGCCAAATCGCGAAATCGGCGCCGCGCAGGATATCGAGGGCCCCGGCCCCTTGGGTGTAGCGCCGCTCCACCTTGGCGAAGAACAGGGCCGGGACCGGCTGCACGCCGGACGCATCGGCTGTCGTGGTCATGGGAATCCTAAAGCTTTCGCTCAGCCGTAGCGCAGGGCCTGCACCGGATCGAGCCGGGCGGCGCGCCAAGAGGGATACAGGGTCGCGACGAGCGACAGGACGATGGAGGTGACGACCACCACGGTGATCTCGCTCGAATTCATCTCCGCCGGAATCTCGGCGAGGAACCGCACGGTGGGGTCCCAGGCGGAGGGAAACAGCACGCGCTGGATCGGCTTGATGTTGAGGGTGATGAGGATGCCGAGGCCGAGGCCGCTGAGGGTTCCGACCACGCCGATCAACGCCCCATTGATGAGGAACACCCGCATCACCGTACCGGGCGTGGCCCCCATGGTGCGCAGGATGGCGATGTCGCTCGACTTGTCGCGCACGAGGAGGATCAGCCCCGAGACGATGTTCAGGGTCGCCACCACCACGATGAGGCTGAGGATGAGGAACATCACGTTCCGCTCCACCTCCAGCGCCCCGAAGAAGGTGCGGTTGCGCTGGCGCCAGTCGGTGAGGAGCACCGGACGCTCTGCCGCCATCTCGAGGTCGGGCCGCATGGCCGCCACCCCGTCGGCGTTGTCGAGGTACACCTCGATGAGACTGACGTCGTTGTCGCGGTTGAAGAAGGCCTGCGATTCGGCGAGCGGCATGAAGACGAAGGTGGCGTCGAACTCGGTCATGCCGATCTCGAAGATCGCCTTGACCACGTAGGACTTGGTGCGCGGCGCCGTGCCGAACGGCGTCGTCGCGCCCTTGGGCGTCGACAGGGTGATGTTGTCGCCCGCCTGCAGCCCGAGAGCCTCGGCCAGACGCCGGCCGATGGCGACGCCGGTGCCGTCCTCGAATCCCGCCAGGGTGCCGCCCCGGATGTTCTTGGCGATGGAGCCGATCTTGTCGAGGTCGTCCGCCCGGATGCCGCGCACGAGGACGCCGCTGCCCCCATACGGCGAGGAGGCGAAGGCCTGCCCCTCGACGAGGGGGATCGCGGCGCGCACCCCCGCGACCTTCGCCAGACGGTCGGAGAGGTCCTCGAAATCGGTGAAGAGGCGATCGATCGGCGTGACGAAGACGTGCCCGTTGATGCCGACGATCTTCGACAGCAATTCCGTCCGGAAGCCGTTCATCACCGACAGAACGATGATGAGCGTCGCGACGCCGAGGGCGATGCCCAGCACCGAGAAGAACGCCACCACGGACACGCCGCCGCCGCGCCGCCGCGCGCGCAGGTAGCGCCCGGCGAGGATCCACTCGAACCCGGCGAACGGTGGCGTGCTGCCGCGCCGGAACAGGGCGCCGGCTCCCTTCAGCCGGTCCATCAACGCCGCTGCCATGGCGGGGTCAGACCCGCTTCAGGCGGGAGAGGAGATCGATGGGCGCGATGGTCTCGCGCTCGCCGCCGGCCCGACGCTTGATCTCGACCTTGCCCTCGGCGAGACCGCGCGGCCCGACGATGACCTGCCAGGGCAGGCCGATGAGGTCGGCCGTGGCGAACTTGGCGCCCGGACGCTCGTCGCGGTCGTCGTAGAGCACCGTGAGGCCGGCGGCCTCCAGGGTGCCCTGGATCTCCGTGCAGGCCGCGTCGGTGGCCGCGTCACCGGTCTTGAGGTTGATGAGCGCCACGTCGAACGGTGCCACGGAATCCGGCCAGACGATGCCGGCCTCGTCGTGGGAGGCCTCGATGATGGCGGCCACGAGCCGGCTCGGGCCGATGCCATAGGAACCCATATGAACCGGGCGCTCGACCCCGTCGGGACCGGTGACCCTGGCGCCCATGGGCTCGGAATACTTGGTGCCGAAGTAGAAGATGTGCCCGACCTCGATGCCGCGCGCGGCCATCTGGTTGTCCTGCGACACCTCCGCGAAGGCAGCCGGCTCGTGCATCTCGCTGGTGGCGGCGTAGTGCGAGGTCCAGCGGTCGACGGTGCCCTGGAGGCCGGCGACATCCTCGAAGTCCGTGGTGACCGGCGGAGTCTCGAAGTCGAGGTACTGGCGGTCGCAGAACACCTCGCTCTCGCCCGTCTGCGCCAGGATGATGAACTCGTGGCTGAGGTCGCCGCCGATGGGGCCGGTATCGGCCCGCATGGGGATCGCCTTCAGCCCGAGGCCCGCGAAGGTGCGCAGGTACGCCACGAACATGCGGTTGTAGGCGTGGCGCGCCGCCGCCTGGTCGATATCGAACGAGTAGGCATCCTTCATCAGGAACTCGCGCGAACGCATGGTGCCGAAGCGGGGCCGCACCTCGTCGCGGAACTTCCACGAGATCTGGTAGAGATTCTTCGGCAGGTCCTTGTAGGATTTCACGCTCCCGCGAAAAATCTCGGTGACGACCTCCTCGGCGGTGGGGCCGAACAGCATCTCGCGGTCGTGACGGTCGGAGATGCGAAGCATCTCCTTGCCGTAGGCCTCGTAGCGCCCGGATTCCTTCCAGAGGTCCGCCGACTGGATGGACGGCATCAGGAGCTCGATGGCGCCCGCCCGGTCCTGCTCTTCGCGGATCACGGCGCAGACGCGGTTGAGCACCCGCAGGCCCAGCGGCAGCCAGGCGTAGATGCCCGCGGATTCCTGGCGCACGAGGCCGGCCCGCAGCATCAGCCGGTGCGAGACGATCTCGGCCTCCTTGGGCGTCTCGCGCAAGGTGGGGAGGAAATAGCGGGAGAGACGCATGGAAGGCCCTGGACCAGCGTGCCCCGATGTCAGGCACGCCGGGGCACACAACACATTGCACCGGGAAAATACAAGCGCAGCCGGGCGACACCGCAGGCCGCTGTGATCCCCGCCGGTGGCCGCCTCGGTGCGGCGGATAACAGTTTGGTGCGTTTCCGGTAGAAAAACGCCGAACTCCATCCCCGGAGACGTGACAATGGGAATTCTTATTCCTATAAGCGCCCGGTGCTGGTCGCAAAGCCCTCGAGTGGCCGCGACGTGCCCGAGTCTTGGGAGGAAAAATCAGCCGCCACGCCGTCAAGATGCGTGAGATAAATAGGCTGCGCCATCGACCGTCTTTTCAAAAGCAAGGCTCAGGCCTTGCTTTTTTTATGCCCGCCTTCCGGACGCGCCGCCGATGCGACTACAGCCCGGCCAGCTCGAAGACCGGGATCGCGATCAGGAACACCACGCTGGCGAGCAGTGTGGTCCAGAGCGCCTTCTCGCGCAGGCGCGGGGAGGCTGGAGCGCCGGGATCCTGGCCCGGCACGACCCGGGCCGGATCGGTCTCCGCCTGGTTTCGGATCGGCAGGATCGCGAACAACAGCGTCCACCACACGACGAAGTAGAGTGCGAAGGCGCCGATCACCGTCAGCTTGAACTGGCTCACCGCCACGACGACCACGAGGCCGACGACCAGCAGCATGGCCGCCAGCGTCCGCAAGGTCGACGCGGCGACGGCGTTGAGAACGGCGCCCATGCGGGTCAGACCTGCTCCAGCTCGACGAGGGTCCCGAGGAAGTCCTTGGGGTGGAGAAACAGCACCGGCTTGCCATGGGCGCCGATCTTGGGCTCGCCGGTGCCGAGCACGCGGGCGCCCTGTGCCTTGAGCTTGTCGCGGGCCGCCAGGATGTCGTCGACCTCGTAGCAGACGTGGTGGACGCCGCCGTTCGGATTGCGCTCCACGAAGCCCTCGATGGGCGAGCCCTCGCCCAGGGGGGCCATGAGCTCGACCTTGCTGTTGGGCAAGTCGACGAACACGACGGTGACGCCGTGCTCGGGCTGCGGCAGAGGCTCGGTGACCGTGGCGCCGAGGGTATCCCGATAGACGGCGCAGGCGGCATCGAGATCGCGCACGGCGATGGCGACGTGGTTGAGGCGTCCGATCATGTTTGCTCCCTCCGTGATGAATCCGCTGGCGCGCGCCCCTCTCTCCGCGCGGGGAGAGAGGGGCGTGAGGCTCAGACTTCGACCACCTGGACGTGGCAGGCGGGCTTCTTGCCCCAGACTTCGTTGACGCCCGAGCGGATCGCCCGGTCGACGGCCTTCTCGACGGCCTCGGCGTCCTTACGCTTGGCCTTCGACAGACCGCCGAGGGTTCGGGAGACGCACTCGATCACCACGTCCAGCATGGGCTGACCGGTCCGGCCGCGATTGGGCAGGCCGATGATGTCGATGGCGGGTTCGCCCAGGACTTCGCCCTGTTCGTCGATGGCGATGGCGACGGAGACGAGGCCGGCCTGCGCCAGCTTGCGCCGCTCGGGAATCGCCCGGTCCTTGGCGTCGATGAGGATGTTGCCATCCTTGAACAGACGGCCGGCCTTGACGTGATCGACGATCTCCGGCGTGCCGGGCGCGAGGCGCACGACGCTGCCGTTGCGGGCCTTGACGATGTTCGGCACGCCCTGGGCCCGTGCGAATCGCGCGTGCTCGTCGAGGTGCAGGGCCTCCCCGTGGACGGGGATCGCCGTCTGCGGCCGGGTCCAGGCGTACATCTCGGCCATCTCGTCGCGCCGGGGATGGCCCGAGACATGGACGAGCTTGGTCCGGTCGGTGACCACCTCGATACCGGCGTTGATGAGATCGTTGATGATCGCACCCACGGCCCGCTCGTTGCCCGGGATCGCACGGGAGGAGAAGATCACCCGATCGCCGGCGGCCAGGGTCACGTCGGGATGGTCGTCGCGCGAGACACGGGCCAGGGCCGCGCGCTCTTCGCCCTGCGAACCCGTGAGCAGGCACACCACCTTGTCGCGTGGGAGATACCCATAGGCGTCGGCCGAGCGGAACTCGGGCAGGCCGTCGAGGAAGCCGCATTCGCGGGCGACGCCGATGACCCGATCCATGGCACGACCGACGGCCACGACCTCGCGGCCGCAGGCCTGAGCGGCCTCGGCGACGGCCCGCATCCGGGCAACGTTGGACGCGAAGGTTGTCACCGCGACGCGGTGGGGTGCCTCGGAGATCAGCTCGCGCAGGGTGGCGGCGACCTCGGCCTCGCTCGGGGAGCGCCCCTCGCGCACCACGTTGGTCGAATCGCTGATCATGGCGAGGATGCCCTCGTCGCCCAAAGCCCGGAACGTCGCCTCGGAGGTGACGTCGCCGAGGATCGGGGTCGGGTCGAGCTTCCAGTCGCCGGTGTGGAGCAGCAGGCCGTGGGGCGTGCGGATGGCCACCGCGTTCGACTCGGGGATCGAGTGCGAGACCGGGATGTACTCGATGTCGAAGGGGCCGAGCTGAACCCGGCGTCCGGCCTGGATCTCCTTGAGCACCACCTTGGGCGCGCCCGGCTCGCTGAGGCGGCGGGCTTCCAGAAGGTTCTTGGCGAAGCGTGTGGCGTAGACCGGCGCCTTGAGCTTGGGCCACAGCTCACCGATGGCGCCGATATGGTCCTCGTGCGCGTGGGTGATGAAGATCCCAAGGAGATCGTCCTTGCGCTCCTCGATGAAGCTCAGGTCCGGGAACATCAGGTCGATGCCGGGAAAGCCCTCTTCCCCGGCAAAGCCCATGCCGCAATCGACCATGATCCATTTGCGGCGCTTAGCCGGCCCGAAGCCGTACAACGCCGCGTTCATGCCGATCTCGCCCACGCCGCCGAGCGGCACGAAGACGAGTTCGTCTTGCCCTGTCGTCATTTTCACTTGAACCTCAAGCCGCCGTCGCGGCCGTACCCAGATGCACCTCGCCCGCCGTCACGGTCCGTCGCGTTCCATCCTCCGATCGGACAACGAGCCGCCCGGCCCCGTCGATCGTCTCGAAAATTCCGTCCACGCGGGTGTCGCCGGTCCGAACGGTCACCCTCGCGCCGAGTCCGGCAGCGTCGGCGATCCAGCGTTCGCGGATTTCTGAGAATCCCCGGCCACGATCCCATACTCGCGCGGCGTCGACGATCCCATCCGTCAGTTCGACGAACAGATCCTCGGCGCGCGTGGCGTGCCGCATCTGCCTGAGGCACGTAGCCGGATAAGGCAAGCCCTCCGGTGCCGCAGCGACGTTGACGCCGAACCCCATCACCACGCAGCGGCGCCCGCCGGGCAGCGTCTCAGCCTCGAGGAGGAGGCCGGCGAGCTTGGCCCCGGAGGCCAGGATGTCGTTGGGCCATTTCAAGGCGATGCTGCCAACGCCCGCTTCGCGAAAGGCTGCCATCAGCCCGACGCCGGCGACGAAACCCAGGGTCGGCACCACAGCTGGATCGACGTCCTGCACCGGCCAGAGCACGCTGGCAGTGAGGTTGCCGGGCAAGGAGGCCCAGTTGTTTCCGCGCCGGCCACGCCCTGCGGTCTGGCGATGGGCGACCACCCAGAGGGGGCCGGCCTCGCCGTCGCGCGCCCGCGCCAAGGCCTCGGTGTTGGTGGAGCCGAGGCAGTCGTGAACGTGCAGCCGGTGTCCGTCCGCCCGCGCCAGGGCTCCGAGGTGGTAGCCGCTCAAGGCTCGCGCCTCAGGACCCGGCGAACAGCGACTTCGCGGCCGCCCCCGCGGCCCCCACGAGGGGCGCCGGCAGCAGCACGAACAGGATCACCACGGCGCTGGAGAGGCCGAGCACGATGCGCAGGCCGGGCGCCATGGGATCGTAGGGTGCCAACGGCTCATCGAAGTACATCACCTTGACGAGGCGGAGATAATAGAAAGCGCCGACCACGCTGGTGACGACGCCGATGATGGCGAGCGCCACGAGGTTGGCCTCGATGGCCGCGGCGAAGACGTAGAACTTCGCAAAGAACCCGGCGAGCGGCGGAATCCCCGCGAGGGAGAACATCATCGCGGCGAGACAGAAGGCCAGAACCGGGTGGGTGCGCGACAGGCCGGACAGGTCGTCCACGGTCTCGAACATCTGACCGCCGCGGCGCAGGGACAGGATCACGGCGAAGGCGCCCAGCGTCATGGCGAGGTAGATGATCATGTAGATCACCACGCCGCTGATGCCCGCCTGCGAACTCGCCGCCAGGCCGACGAGGGCGTAGCCGACGTTGCCGATGGAGGAATACGCCATCAGCCGCTTGATGGAGCGCTGTCCGATGGCGGCGAACGAACCGAGCGCCATGGAGGCGATGGCGACGAACACGATGATCTGCTGCCAGACCGCCGTCACGTCCGGGAAGGCGCCGATGAAGATCCGCACGGTCATGGCCATGGCGGCCATCTTCGGGGCCGAGGCGAAGAACGCGGTGACGGGCGTCGGCGAGCCCTCGTAGACGTCCGGCGTCCACATGTGGAACGGCACGGCCGCGAGCTTGAACGCGACGCCGGCGGCCACGAACACGATGCCGAGCACGAGGCCGAAGCCGACGGTGGTGTCGTTCAGGGCCGCGACGATGCCGGGGAACGAAACCGTGCCGGTGAAGCCGTAGACCAGGGACGCGCCGTAGAGCAGCATGCCCGACGAGAGCGCGCCGAGGACGAAGTACTTCAGGCCGGCTTCGGTGGATTTCAGGTTGTCGCGGTGGAAGGCCGCGATGACGTAGGCCGCGAGCGACTGCAGTTCGAGGCCGAGATAGAGCGAGATCAGGTCGTTGGCCGACGCCATGACCATCATGCCGAGGGTGCAGAGCACGATGAGGATCGGAAACTCGAACCGATCGATGCGCTCGCGCTGGAAGTAGTCGCGCGACAGCAGGATCGAGGCGGCGGAGCCCAGCAGGATCAGGGCCTTCATCACCTTCGAGAAGCCGTCGACGATGAACGAGCCGTTGAGGGTCGTCACCTTGGTGCCCGGCTGGGACATGACCACGAACAGGGCCAGGACCAGCAGCAGCAGGGCGCCGACATTGACACCCTCGGCCGAGCGCTCGCCCCGGAACGACCCGTAGAGGACGAGGACGAGGACGCCGACGCCGAGGATCAATTCCGGCAGGGCGGGCCAGAGCGCGGGCAGGACGGATTGGGCGACGGTCATCGGATCGAAGCTTTCAGCGCGCGACGGGCGGGAGGGCGGCCGCCGTCTGCGTGTTCGAGAGCGCGGTCTTCATGCTCTGCATCAAGGCCTCCGTCGACGGGGCGAAGGTGTCGAGGATCGGGGCCGGATGGACCCCGTAATAGATCGTCAGGGCGACGAGCGGCGCGATGATGATCTTCTCGCGCAGATCGAGATCGAAAATCCCCTGGAGGTTGGGCTTCTCGAGCTTGCCGTAGATCACCCGGGCGTAGAGCCACAGGGCGTAGCCCGCCGACAGGATGATGCCGAACACCGAGAAGAACGCCACGGTGGGGTTGGCCTTGAAGGCGCCCATCATGGCGAGGAACTCTCCGACGAAGCCCGAGGTGCCGGGGAGGCCCACGTTGGCCATGGTGAACACCATCATGGCCGCGGCGTAGAGGGGCATGCGCTTCACGAGGCCGCCATAGGCGGCGATCTCGCGGGTGTGCATCCGGTCGTAGACCACGCCGACGCAGAGAAAGAGCGCGCCCGAGACGATGCCGTGGGAGATCATCAGGAACAGGGCGCCCTGGATACCCTGCTCGTTGAGGGTGAACAGCCCGAGGGTGACGAAGCCCATATGCGCCACGGACGAGTAGGCGATGAGCTTCTTGATGTCCGTCTGCATCATCGCGATCAGCGACGTGAAGATGATCGCGATCACCGACAGGGCGAACACCATCGGGGCGAAAGCGAGGGACGCGTCGGGAAACATCGGCAGGGAGATGCGGATGAACCCGTAGCCGCCCATCTTGAGCAGGATGCCCGCCAGGATCACCGATCCGGCGGTGGGCGCCTCCACGTGGGCGTCGGGCAGCCAGGTGTGGACCGGCCACATGGGCATCTTCACCGCGAAGGAGGCGAAGAAGGCGAGCCAGAGCCAGGTCTGCATCCCCGTGGGGAAGCGGGTGTGCAGCAGGGTCGGGATGTCGGTGGTGCCGGCGTGCCAGTACATCGCCATGATGGCGAGCAGCATCAGCACGGACCCGAGCAGGGTGTAGAGGAAGAACTTGAAGCTGGCGTAGATGCGCCGCTTACCGCCCCAGATGCCGATAATGAGGAACATCGGGATCAGGCCTGCCTCGAAGAACAGATAGAACAGCACCAGATCGAGGGCCTGGAACACGCCGATCATCGTCGTCTCGAGGACGAGGAAGGCGACGTAGTACTCCTTCACGCGCTTATCGATGGAGAGCCACGAGGCGCCGATGCAGAACGGCATCAGGAACGTGGTCAGCAGGATCAGCGGCATCGAGAAGCCATCGACGCCGAGCTTGAACCGGATCGACTCGGTCAGCCACGCATGGGTCTCGATGAGCTGGAAGCTCGACGTCGTGGCGTCGAACCGGCTCCAGGCCACCAGGGACAGGAGGAAGGTGAGGAGCGTGGTGGCGAGGGCCGCCCAGCGGGCGTTGCGCTTCGAGGCCTCCGTGTCGTCCCCAAGGGTGAGGATGAAAGCCGCGCCGCACAGGGGCACGATCAGGAGGCCGGAGAGGATTCCGAGGCCGAACATCTAGCGGGCGCTCCCGTGCTTCTTCGCGACCATCAATGTGCGACCTTGGGCAGGCCGGTGAGCATGTACCAGCTGATGAAGCCGGCGACACCGACGAGCATGACGAAGGCGTAGTGGTAGACGTAGCCGGTCTGGAGCCGGACGACGCCGCGGGTGACGTCCATCACGCGGGTGGCGATCCCGTCGGGACCCATGCCGTCGATGACCCGGCCGTCGCCTTCCTTCCAGAGGAACTTGCCGAAATCCTTGGCCGGTCGAACGAAGATCCGATCGTAGAGCTCGTCGAAGTACCACTTGTTGAGCAGGAACCGGTACAGGCTCGGCTGCTGGGCGGCGAGCTGGCCGGGCAGTTCGGGCCGGCGGATGTACATCCAGAACGCCAGGACGAAACCGATGAGCATCATGATGGCTGGCGAGTAGGCCACCAGGGCCGGCACCGAGTGGATGTCGTGCATGATGTGGTTGTCGGGACCGTGGCCGAGGGAATGCCCCCAGAACTTGTCCATGCCTTCGCCGATGAAGCGGTTCTTGAAGATCAGGCCGGCGAACAGCGCTCCGAAGGCAAGGATGCCGAGCGGGATCGTCATCACCAGCGGGCTCTCATGCGGCGTGTGCGCATGGTCGTGGTGCTCGATGGCGCTGTGCGAGGCGGGCTCCACGTCGTGGCCCTTGTCGTCGTGGGCGACACCCTCGTGGTGGCCCGGCACCCCGTCGGCCTGAGCGGATGTCCCCGCATGCGCCACCGCGTGATGATCGCCGTGATGCGCGGCTCCGTGTCCGGCCCAACGCGCCGGTCCCTCGAAGGTCATGAAGAACAGGCGCCAGGAATAGAACGAGGTCATCAGGGCGGCGATGACGGTGGCGAAGAACGCCAGGGTGTGACCCGGCCGGGTCGAGGCGTAGGCCGCCTCGATGATGGCATCCTTGGAATAGTACCCGGCGGTGAACGGGAAGCCGATGAGCGCCAGCGTCCCGATGGTCATCATCGCGGTGGTGAACGGGATGTAGCGGCGGAGATTCCCCATATTCCGCATGTCCTGCTCGTGGTGCATCGCGTGGATGACCGAGCCGGCGCCGAGGAACAGTAGCGCCTTGAAGAAGGCGTGGGTGAAGAGGTGGAACACGGCGGCCGAGTAGGCGCCGACGCCGAGCGCCACGAACATGTAGCCGAGCTGCGAGCAGGTCGAGTACGCGATCACCCGCTTGATGTCGTTCTGCACGAGGCCGACCGTGGCGGCGAAGAACGCCGTGATACCGCCGATCACCGTGACGACCACGAGGGCGTTCGGGGCCAGCTCGAAGATCGGCGACAGGCGCGCGACCATGAACACGCCGGCCGTCACCATGGTGGCGGCGTGGATGAGGGCGGAGACCGGCGTCGGCCCCTCCATGGCGTCGGGCAGCCAGGTGTGGAGCAGGAACTGCGCCGACTTGCCCATGGCCCCCATGAAAAGCAGCAGGCAGGCGAGCGTCCAGGCACTCCAGTCGTAGCCGAGGAAGTGGAAGGTCGCGTCCTTGATCTCGGGCGCGCGGGCGAAGATGCCCTCGAAGGCGACGGAGCCCGTGAGGACGAATACGAGGAAGATGCCGAGCGAGAAGCCGAAATCGCCGACGCGGTTGACGATGAAGGCCTTCATGGCGGCGGCGTTGGCCGAGGGCTTCTCGTACCAGAACCCGATCAGCAGGTAGGAGGCGAGGCCAACGCCTTCCCAGCCGAAGAACATCTGCACGAGGTTGTCGGCCGTCACCAGCATGAGCATGGCGAAGGTGAAGAGCGACAGGTAGGCGAAGAAGCGCGGCCGGTGCGGATCCTCGGCCATGTAGCCGATGGAGTAGAGGTGGACGAGGGTCGAGACCGAGGTGACCACCACCAGCATGACGGCCGTGAGGGTGTCGATCCGGAAGGCCCAGTCGACCACGAGGTCACCCGCGGTGAACCACGTCGCGACCTGAACCCGCGTGGCGTGTTCCGTCCCCGGGATCTCGAGAAACACACCCCAGGAGAGCAATGCCGAGAAAGCGAGAAGCCCGGTGGTGATGGCTTCGCACACTTTGGGGCCGAGCTGACGGCCGAACAGACCGGCCAGCAGGGCGCCGATGAGCGGGAAGAAGACGATCGCGTGATACATCGCTGGCTTGTCCGGCCTCCTGGGTCGTGGCTAGTCCCGCGCTACGCGCGGAGTCTCGCGAACGAGCCCTGTCTTCGTGTCACCGCCCGCGGCCCGCTTGAGCCCCGTTCGATCGGGTCTGGATCTGGTCGGCGTACTCAACCCTTCATCATGTTCACGTCCTCGACCGCGATGGAGCCGCGGTTGCGGAAGAACACGACGAGGATGGCGAGTCCGATGGCTGCCTCGGCCGCCGCCACGGTGAGCACGAACAGGGCGAAGACCTGGCCGGTGATGTCGTTCAGATGGGTCGAGAACGCCACGAGGTTGATGTTCACCGCGAGGAGGATGAGCTCCACGGACATCAGGATGACGATGACGTTCTTGCGGTTGATGAAGATCCCGAGCACCCCGAGGGTGAACAGGATCGCCGCGACGGTGAGGTAGTGGCTCAGGCCGATCATCGGATGGGTCTCCCGGAATCCGCCATCAGACTTCCACGCCCTGGCGCGAGGGCACCTTGCGGGTCTCCACCGCATCGGCCTGCGTGCGGGCGTTCTGCACGGAGATGTTCTGGCGCTTGACGCCGGGCCGGTCGCGCAGGGTGAGCACGATGGCACCGATCATCGCCGTCAGGAGGATCATGCCGGCGAGCTGGAAGTAGAAGACGTAATCGGTGTAGAGCACCCGACCGAGGGCCTGGGTGTTGGTGACGCCCTCGGTGCTGGCGAGCGGCCCCAGGGGCGCCTGCAGCAGATCGGGATCGATGCTCCAGGAGCCGACGACGAGGATCAGCTCGATCAGGAAGATCGCCCCGATGAGCGCGCCGATGGGCAGGTAGCGCTGAAAGCCCTGTCGCAGCTGGGCGAAGTCCACGTCGAGCATCATCACGACGAACAGGAACAGCACCGCGACGGCACCGACATAAACCACGACGAGGATCATCGCGAGGAACTCGGCGCCCATCATGACGAAGAGGCCGGCGGCGTTCACGAAGGCGAGGATGAGGTACAGCACCGAGGCGACGGGATTGCGCGAGGCGATCACCATGAAGCCCGAAGCGACGGTCACGCCGGCGAACAGGTAGAAGAAGGCTGCGGCTGCACTCATGCGATTGTGGAGATCAGCCGTCCCGAGGACAGCCCCTTCTGCCGTTGATTCGTCCATGGCCCGTGCAAGCCGCTCGCAGGGCCAGGACAGGCCGCCCGTCTATAGAACCCGGCCCTGCGGTGCACAACCGCGGAGCCGCCGGCTTTACCGGTAAGGCGCGTCCACGGCGAGGTTGCGCGCGATCTCGCGCTCCCAGCGGTCGCCGTTCAGGAGGAGCTTGTCCTTGTCGTAGAGCAGCTCCTCGCGGGTCTCCACGGAGAATTCGAGGTTCGGCCCCTCGACAATGGCATCCACCGGGCACGCCTCCTGACACATGCCGCAATAGATGCACTTCACCATGTCGATGTCGTAGCGCGTGGTGCGGCGGGTGCCGTCGTTGCGGCGCGGGCCGGCCTCGATGGTGATGGCCTGGGCCGGACAGATCGCCTCGCACAGCTTGCAGGCAATGCAGCGCTCCTCGCCGTTGGGATACCGGCGCAGGGCGTGCTCGCCCCGGAAGCGCGGCCCCCGGTGCCCCATCTCGAAGGGGTAGTTGATGGTGGCCTTCGGCTTGAAGAAGTAGCGCATGGCGAGGGCGAACCCCGTCACGAACTCCCTGAGCAGAAGGCCCTTGGCGACCTGATCGAGCTTCATGGCTCGGATCTCCCATTGGATGATGTCAGGCGCCCGGCGCGAGGCCGGTCAGCTTGAGCACGAAGGCGACGACGACGACCGAGACGAGCGAGAGGGGAAGGAACACCTTCCACCCGAGCCGCATGAGCTGATCGTAGCGGTAGCGGGGCACCATGGCCTTCACCATGGCGATCATGAAGAACAGGAAGCTGGCCTTCAGGGCGAACCAGATCAGGCCCGGCACCCAGGTGAAGGGCGCGAACGGGATCGGCGAGAGCCAACCGCCGAGGAACAGCACCGTGCCGAGCGCGCACATGGTCATGATCGCCACGTACTCGCCGAGCATGAACAGCAGGTACGGCGTCGAGGAATACTCGACCATGTAGCCGGCCACGAGCTCGGATTCGGCCTCCGGCAGATCGAAGGGCGGGCGGTTGGTCTCGGCCAAAGCCGAGATGAAGAACACGATGAACATCGGGAACAGCCACAGCCAGTACCAGCCGAGGATGCCGAGCGACGTGTCCTGCGCCATGACGATGCGCGAGAGGTTGAGCGAGCCGGCGCAGAGCAGCACGCAGATGATGACGAAGCCGAGAGACACCTCGTAGGAGATCATCTGCGCCGCCGAGCGCAGCGCACCCAGGAATGCGTATTTCGAGTTCGAGGCCCAGCCGCCCATGAGGACGCCGTAGACGCCGAGCGACGAGATGGCGAAGATGTAGGTGATGCCGACATTGAGGTCGGCCAGCGCCCAGCCCTCGGCCAAGGGAATCACCGCCCAGGCGGCGAGCGCCAGAGTCGCGAACACCAGCGGCGCCAGCAGGAACAGGCCCTTGTTGGCGCCGGCCGGAATGACCGGCTCCTTCAGGACGAACTTGAGTAGATCGGCGAAGGACTGGAACAGGCCCCATGGGCCGACCACGTTGGGGCCGCGCCGCAACTGCACCGCCGCCCAGATCTTGCGGTCGGCGAGCAGCGCGTAGGCGATGAAGACGAGGAGCAGCGCCAGGAGCACGAAGCTCTTGAAGGCCATGAGCAGAACGGCGCCGAGGATTTCCCAGAAGGTCATCGGAGAAAATCCTATTCGGCGGCTTCGAGGCCGCGCACGCGGGCGAGGCTCGAACATTCGGCGAGCACCCGCGAGGCGCGGGCGATCGCGTTGGTGAGGTAGAAGTCCGGTACCGCCGGCGCGAAAGCCGCGCGGTCGAGCGTACCGCCGAGGCCGGCCAGGGCGTCGACCGCCGCCACGGCGTCGCTCGGCGCCACCGTATCGAGGGCGGCGAGATGCGGATACGCCCCGTAGAGCGTCCGGCGCAGGGCACCCAGCGAATCGAACGGCAGGCGCTGGCCGAGCACGTCGGACAGTGCCCTCAGGATCGCCCAATCCTCGCGCGCGTCGCCGGGCGGGAAGCCGGCGCGGTTGGTCATCTGCACACGGCCTTCGAGGTTGACGTAGGTCGCGCTCTTCTCGGTGTAGGCCGCCCCCGGCAGAACCACATCGGCGCGGGTGGCGCCGCGGTCGCCGTGGGTGCCCTGGTAGACCACGAAGGCACCGGGGCCGACCTCGACCTCGTCGGCGCCGAGGTTGAACAGTACGTCGAGGGCACCGCCCTGAATCATTGCCGCGAGGTCGAGCCCGCCCTCCCCCGGCACGAAGCCGAGATCAAGGGCGCCGACGCGGGCGGCGGCCGTATGAAGCACGCCGAAGCCGTTCCAGTCCGGCGTCACGGCGCCGATGTCCTTGGCGAGCGCCGCAGCGGCGGCAAGGATCGCCGCGCCGTCCGGCCGCGACAGGGCGCCCATGCCGACGACGACCAGGGGCCGGTTCGCGGCCTTCAGCACCTCGGCGAAACTGTGCCGTCCGGAGGCGACCTCCGCCAGGGTCTCCGGCCCGGCGCCCAGATAGGTGTGCGGATAGGTCAGGTCCACCGCCTCGCCGATGAGGCCGACGGCGAGCGGCGCCATGCGCCAGCGCTTGCGGATGCGGACGTTGAGGAGCGAGGCCTCCAGGCGCGGATTGGTGCCGACCAGCAGGATGGCATCCGCCTCCTCGATACCCGGGATCGTGGTGCCGAGGGTGTAGGACGCCCGCCCCCAGGCCGGATCGAGCGTCTCGCCGGCCTGACGGCAGTCGAGATTGGCGACGCCGAGGGCGGTCATCAGGCTCTTGAGCGCGAAGATCTCCTCGACGCCCGCGAGATCGCCCACGATGGCGCCGATGCGCTTGGCGTCCGTACCCTTCACCCTAGCGGCAATGGCCGCGAAGGCCTCGCCCCAGGAAGCCGGACGCAGGCGGCCGTTCTCACGGACGTAGGGCCGGTCGAGACGCTGCATGCGCAGGCCGTCGACGGCATGGCGGGTCTTGTCCGAGATCCACTCTTCGTTGACCGCCTCGTTGATGCGCGGCTCGATCTGCATGACCTCGCGGCCCTTGGCGTCGACGCGGATGGCGCAGCCCACCGCGTCCATCACGTCGACGGACTCGGTCTTCGACAGCTCCCAGGGGCGAACTTCGTAGCTCTGCGGCTTGTGGACCAGCGCGCCCACCGGGCATAGGTCGGCGACGTTGCCCTGCAGCTCGGAGCCCATGGCGGATTCGAGGTAGCTCGTGATCTCCATGTCCTCGCCGCGCCCGATGGCGCCGAGATCCGGCACACCGGCGACTTCGGCGAGGAAGCGGACGCAGCGGGTGCAGTGGATGCAGCGGTTCATGGCCGTGCGGACCAGCGGACCGATGTACTTCTCTTCCACCGCGCGTTTGTTCTCGCCGTAGCGGGTCGAATCTACGCCGTAGGCCATCGCCTGATCCTGCAGGTCGCAATGGCCGCCCTGGTCACAGATCGGACAATCGAGGGGGTGGTTGATGAGGAGGAACTCCATCACCCCCTCGCGGGCCTTCTTGGTCGTGCCCGACCGCGTCAGCACCTCAGGCGGCTCGCCGTTGGGTCCGGGCCGGCAATCCTTCACCGCGTAGGCGCAGGAGGCCACGGGCTTCGGCGCACCCTTGAGCTCGACGAGACACATCCGGCAATTGCCCGCGATGGACAGCCGCTCGTGGAAGCAGAAGCGCGGAATCTGCGCACCCGCGACCTCGCACGCCTGGAGCAGCGTGTAATCGGCCGGGACGTCGACCTCGATGCCGTCGACACGTACCTTAGTCACTGCGACCCCCAACCCTCAAGCTGCCTGAAGTACCTTCGGAAGAAACTGAATATTGATTCCTCATGATGAACGCCCAGAACTCGAAATCGTGCTCTCAAGCTCTTGAAATGGTACAGCGTCAGGAACGCACTTGGTGCTATAAGATTTCAAAAACTGAAATTTTGAGGACAGAACATCACCATACTGACGTACATATGCATTTAGGACTACGTCTCGATCAATAACCAGCGGACTACTATTTTTGACCGAAAAACTTACGCAATATACGTCCGTATCCTTGCTTCCAAAAAAACCTTCATCCGCGAGCGGTCCAAATATCTTAGCATTCTCAATTTTATTCGATCCAATCAAACCGCTTGACGTGCGAAAATCTTCCGAGAGCCGTTTTGCAATAAATCTTCTGACTTCTCCCGTTGATGCCGACAGCCTACTAACGGCTGAGATCCCCTTTTGAGCGATAGGGTTCCCCGGCTTTTCGACACGCGTGACACTCGAAGAGCCACATGCGCCGAGAGAAATGATTAGGCCTGCAACTAAGAAATTTGCAGCGAATGAGTATCGCATACTAGTCATCAAAATTACTCCGCCGCCATGGGCACCGGATCCGAATGCGGATTGGCGCTGTAGCGGTCGATGCGCTTCTCGATCTCCGGCCGGAAATGCCGGATCAGACCCTGGATCGGCCAAGCGGCAGCATCGCCGAGCGCGCAGATGGTGTGTCCCTCGATCTGCTTCGTGACGTCGAGGAGCATGTCGATCTCGCGGCGCTGGGCCCGGCCCTCGGCCATGCGCAGCATCACGCGCCACATCCAGCCGGTGCCCTCGCGGCAGGGCGTGCACTGGCCGCAGGACTCGTGCTTGTAGAAATACGCGATGCGCGCGATAGCCGAAACGATGTCGGTGGACTTGTCGAGCACGATGACCGCCGCCGTGCCGAGGCCGGAGCCGAGGTTCTTCAGGGTGTCGAAGTCCATCTTGGCGTCGATGATCTGCTCGGCCGGTACCAGGGGCACCGAGGAGCCGCCGGGAATCGAGCACAGCAGGTTGTCCCAGCCGCCGCGCATGCCGCCGCAATGCTTATCGATGAGTTCGCGGAAGGTGATCCCGAGTTCTTCCTCGACGTTGCAGGGCTTGTTGACGTGGCCCGAGACGCAGAACAGCTTGGTGCCGGTGTTGTTCTTGCCGCCGAGTCCAGCGAACCACGCCCCGCCCCGACGCAGAATGGTGCCGGCCACCGCGATGGACTCGACGTTGTTCACCGTCGTCGGGCAGCCGTAGAGGCCCATATTGGCCGGGAACGGCGGCTTCAGGCGCGGCATGCCCTTCTTGCCTTCTAGGCTCTCGAGCAGCGCCGTCTCTTCGCCGCAGATGTAGGCGCCCGCACCGTGGTGGACGTAGATGTCGAACGGGTAGCCGTGGACGTTGTCCTTGCCGACGAGCCGTGCCGCGTAGGCCTCGTCGACGGCCTTCTGCAGGGCATGTTTCTCGGCGACGTATTCGCCACGGATGTAGATGTAGCAGGCATGCGCCGCCATCGCGAACGAGGCCAGCAGGCAACCCTCGATGAGAAGATGCGGATCGTGCCGCATGATCTCCCGGTCCTTGCAGGTGCCGGGCTCCGACTCGTCGGCGTTGACGACGAGGTAGTGCGGGCGCCCATCCGACTTCTTCGGCATGAACGACCACTTGAGGCCGGTGGGGAAGCCGGCGCCGCCGCGCCCGCGCAGGCCCGACTGCTTCATCTCCTCGATGATCCAGTCGCGGCCCATCTCGAGCAGGAACTTGGTGCCGTCCCAGGCGCCCCGCTTTTTGGCCTCGTCGAGACCCGGCGAATGCAGGCCGTAGAGGTTGGTGAAGATGCGATCCTGATCGGAGAGCATGCTAGTTCCCCTCGCTCTTCGGAGCCGGACGCTTGTCCCCGGATGTCTCGGCCGGAGCCGTCTTCGGCCCGTCCGTGCTCACGCCTTCGCTCGCCCCCGACGCCTCGGGCTGGGGTGGCGGCTCATCCCGCGGCAAGTCGGACTGCCTGCCGGCCTCGGCGCCGGCCGCCTCGGCTCGTGCCATGGACTCGGCCGGCGTCGGTGCCGGTTTACCCGGCCGGGCCGTGGATTCGGCGGGGTCGGCCGCCTCGGCCTCGTCGCCGGACTTCACCGGCTTCTCCCCGGACGCCGAGCGCTGGGCCGGCGCATCGGTGGACCGGCCCTCGACGGCGCGTCCGGCATCCGGACGGGCGGGCTTCGGATCGGCGGCGGCGCGCTGCTCGGAGGAAGCCGCCTCGGCCTTGCCCGAGGGCTCGCTGCTCTCCTCGGCCTTCTTGTCCTCGAAGCGCTGACGCCAGGCGCCGACCCGCGAGCCGTCGAACAGGGTCGCGTCCACGAGGGTATCGGCCCCACCCTTGGGCTCGGACGAGGTCCGTCCGACCTGCGAGCCGATCTTCACGGGGCGGCCAGCGGCAAGGTCGTCCATGAGCGCGCCTAGGAGGTCGGGCGTCAGGTCCTCGTAGTAATCCTGGTTGATCTGCGCCATCGGCGCGTTGCAGCAGGCTCCCAGGCACTCGACCTCGAGCCAGGAGAAGTTGCCGTCGGCGCTGACATGGCCCGGCGCGCCGAGGCGGGCCTGGAGGTAATCCTTCAACTCGCGCGCCCCACAGGAATCGCACGGCACGGTCCCGCAGAGCTGGATCCAGAACCGGCCCACCGGCTCCAGGGCGAACATCGTGTAGAAGGTCGCGACTTCGAGCACGCGGATATGCGGCATGCCGAGTTCATCGGCCACCGACTCGATGGCGGCGCGCGGCAACCAGCCGCCATTCTGCTCCTGCGCCTTCCACAGCAGCGGGATCACCGCCGAAGCCTGACGGCCCTCGGGGTACTTCTCGATTTGGCCCTTGGCCCATTCGGCGTTCTCCGACGAGAACGCGAAGCTTTGGGGCTGCTCGGCGGCGGGGGCGAGTCTGCGGTTAGCCATCAGTTCGAAACCTTGCGTCCCATCACCGGTCCACCTCGCCGAACACGATGTCGAGCGTGCCGAGCACGCAGGATACGTCGGCCAGCATGTGGCCGCGGCACATCCAGTCCATGGCCTGGAGATGGGCGAAGCCCGGAGCGCGGATCTTGCAGCGGTAGGGCTTGTTGGTGCCGTCGGCGACGAGATAGACGCCGAACTCGCCCTTGGGCGCTTCGACGGCCGCGTAGACTTCGCCGGCCGGGACGTGGAAGCCCTCGGTGTAGAGCTTGAAGTGGTGGATCAGCGCTTCCATCGAGCGCTTCATCTCGCGGCGGGGTGGCGGCGCGAACTTTCCGTCGGTCGCCGCGATGGGGCCCTGCCCGTCGGGCTCGCGCAGCTTCACGCAGCATTGCCGCATGATCTTCGCCGATTCGCGCATCTCCTCCATGCGGATGACCTGGCGATCGTAGGTGTCGCCGTTCTTCCCCACGGGGATGTCGAACTCCATCTCCTCGTAGCACTCGTAGGGCTGCGACTTGCGCAGGTCCCACGGGATGCCCGAGCCGCGCACCATCACGCCCGAGAAGCCCCAGGCCATGGCCTCGTCCACGGTGACGATGCCGATGTCGACGTTGCGCTGCTTGAAGATGCGGTTGCCCATGACGAGGTTGTCGAGGTCGTCGACCACCTGAAGGAACGGATCGATGAACGCTTCGATGTCGTCGATGAGGGCGGGCGGCAGGTCCTGGTGGACGCCGCCGGCCCGGAAGTAGTTGGCGTGGAGGCGAGCGCCCGACGCGCGCTCGTAGAAGATCATCAGCTTCTCGCGCTCCTCGAACCCCCAGAGCGGCGGCGTGAGGGCGCCGACGTCCATCGCCTGCGTGGTGACGTTGAGGAGGTGAGAGAGGATGCGGCCGATCTCGCAGAACAGCACCCGGATGAGTTGCGCCCGGCGCGGCACCTCAAGCCCGAGCAGCTTCTCGATGCCGAGGCAGAAGGCGTGCTCCTGGTTCATGGGCGAGACGTAGTCGAGCCGGTCGAAATACGGCGTCGCCTGCAGGTAGGTCTTGTGCTCGATGAGCTTCTCGGTGCCGCGATGCAGCAGGCCGATATGCGGATCGACACGCTCCACGATCTCGCCGTCGAGTTCGAGCACGAGGCGCAGCACGCCGTGCGCCGCCGGGTGCTGCGGCCCGAAATTGATCGCGAAATTGCGGATGTTGTGCTCGGTCATGGCCTCGCTCCGCCGCTCAAGCCGATTTCTTCTCGTCGCCCGGGAGCACGTACTCGGTGCCCTCCCACGGCGAGAGGAAGTCGAAGTTCCGGAATTCCTGCGTCAGCTTCACCGGCTCGTAGACCACGCGGGCCTCGTCCTGGTCGTAGCGGACCTCGACGAAGCCCGTGAGCGGGAAGTCCTTGCGCAGGGGGTGCCCCTCGAACCCATAATCGGTCAGCAGCCGGCGTAGATCCGGGTGGCCCGAGAACAGGATGCCGTAGAGGTCGTAGGTCTCCCGCTCGAACCAATTGGCCGCCGGGAACACGTCGATGACGGATGGGACCGAGGTCTGCTCGTCGGTCTGCACCTTGACTCGGATGCGGGCGTTATGGCGCAGGGACAGCAGGTGGTAGACCACGTCGAACCGCTTGGCGCGGCTCGGATAATCCGCGCCGCAGATGTCGATGAAGCAACGGAAGGCGCAGGCGGGATCGTCGCGCAGGTAGGTCAGCGCGTAGACGATGTCGCTCGCCTGCACCTCGAGGGTCAGTTCGCCGAACGCGATGGTCCGGGCGACCACGGCCGGGCCGAGGGCGGCGCCGACATGGTCGCTGAGCGCCTGAAGCGCATCCGCGCCCGAAGCGGCGGCGGTGTGCGCGCGGATGGTGATGCCGTTGCTCATCAGCCCCTCAGCGCTCGATGGTGCCGGTGCGGCGGATCTTCTTCTGCAGAAGCAGCACACCGTAGAGAAGCGCCTCGGCGGTCGGCGGACAGCCCGGCACGTAGATGTCGACGGGCACTACACGGTCGCAACCGCGCACCACCGAGTACGAATAGTGGTAATATCCCCCACCGTTGGCGCACGACCCCATGGAGATGACGTAGCGCGGCTCGGGCATCTGGTCGTAGACCTTGCGCAGAGCGGGAGCCATCTTGTTGGTGAGCGTGCCGGCGACGATCATCACGTCGGACTGGCGCGGAGAGCCGCGCGGGGCGAAGCCGAAGCGCTCGCAATCGTAGCGCGGCATCGACATCTGCATCATCTCGACGGCGCAGCAGGCGAGCCCGAACGTCATCCACATCAGCGAGCCCGTCCGGGCCCAGTTGATGAGGTCGTCCGTCGAGGTGATGAGGAAGCCGCGGTCGGCGAGTTCGCTACTGATCGACAGGAATGTCGGATCGTCCGCGCCGATGGGGCGCCCGGTGTTGGGATCGATGATCCCCTTGGGAGCCGGTGCGATCGCCGGGGCGCGGGAGAGGTCGGGGCTGAAGGCCATCGGTTTCTCGGGATCAGGCTTCGGACGGTTCGGCGACGCGACGACGATTCGTGGGCGCTAGTCCCACTCAAGGGCGCCCTTGCGCCACTCGTAGACGAAGCCGACGGTCAGAACGCCGAGGAAGGCCATCATCGACCACATGCCGAACCATCCGAGTTCACCGAAGGTGATCGCCCACGGGAACAGGAATGCGACTTCGAGATCGAAGATGATGAACAGGATGGCCACAAGGTAGAAGCGCACATCGAACTTCATGCGCGCATCGTCGAAAGCGTTGAAGCCGCACTCGTAGGCCGAGAGCTTCTCCGGATCGGGACTGTTGTAGGCGACGAGGAAGGGCGCCACGAGCAGGGCCGCCGCGATGAACAGCGACACGCCGATGAAGACGATGAGGGGCAGGTAATCCGCCATCAGGCCGGTCATGCGGGACCTCTCGTGTGCGCCGAAGGCCGTACTGCCCCGGGAGCGTCCCGCCGGATGGAATTGCTCCAATGCCAGACTGCGCTGGCCGGAGGCTTAGACGACCCCCGGAGGTGAAACAAGGGCGGCTCGCATTGCACAAATTCGCACATGTCATTGAGTTAGGACTACGGGACGAACCGGCAACATGACCGATCCGCACAGCCCCCCGCGCCCGGGATTGCGGGGACATCCATGCGGCATCGCAAAACAGCGATGGCGCCGGGGCTCCCGGAGGAACCATAACCTTGGCCGTGGGTTTCATTCATGTCCCACTCAGGCCGGATCGCGTTAGGTCGGCGCATATTCGACCTCACAGGAGACGCTTCGTGCGCATTGCCCAGATTGCTCCGCTCTCGGAGGCGGTCCCCCCGAAGTTCTACGGCGGCACCGAGCGCGTCGTATCCTGGATCACGGAAGAGCTCGTCCGTCAGGGTCACGACGTGACGCTGTTCGCCAGTGGTGATTCGGAGACCTCGGCCAAGCTCGCGGCGTGCACGCCGGAAGGCCTGCGCCTCCTTGGCTACCGCGACCACACGGCGAGCCATCTCGCCATGCTGCATCACGTCCACAAGCGCGCCCACGAGTTCGATGTGCTGCACTTCCACATCGACCTCCTGCAATATCCGATGTTCGAGGATCTGAACCACAAGTGCATCACCACGATGCACGGCCGCCTCGACGTGCCGGACTTCATGCCGGTCTACCGTACCTTCACGGGCATGCCCCTGGTGTCGATCTCCGACAATCAGCGCGAGCCGATGCCGAAGAACGTGAACTGGGCGTCCACCATCCACCATGGCCTGCCGGCCCAGAACTGCCCGTTCTACCCCGAGGCCAAGGGCGGTTATCTCGCCTTTCTCGGTCGCATTTCCCCCGAGAAGCGCCCCGACCGCGCCATCGAGATGGCGATCCGCTCCGGCGTGAAACTGAAGATCGCCGCGAAGGTCGACAAGGCCGACCAGGATTATTGGGACGAGGTCATCGAGCCGATGATCCACCACCCGCTCGTTGAGTTCATCGGTGAGATCAACGAGGAACAGAAGAAGGATTTTCTCGGCAACGCCCTGGCCCTGGCCTTCCCCATCGACTGGCCGGAGCCTTTCGGCCTGGTGATGATCGAAGCGATGTCGGCCGGCACCCCGGTCATCGCGTTCCGCAACGGCTCCGTGCCGGAGGTGATCGCCGACGGTATCTCGGGCGTGCTGTGCGACTCGATGGACGATGCCGTTGCGGCCGTCGACACGGTCAAGACCATGAGCCGAGCCGGCGTGCGCCGCCACTTCGAGACCCAGTTCACCGCCGAGTGCATGGTCCGCAAGTACGTCGCCGCCTACGAGAGCCTGCTCGCCCATCAGGCCGACGTGATCAAGATGCCCCACGCGGCGGCCTTTTCTCCCCGCTACGGCGATCTCAACGGCTCGTCCCTGCCGTCGATCTCGGTGGCCGCCATGCCGGCCTGAGGCGGCCCCGGCATCGGGCTTGCAGAGCCTTTTTCCGGGTTGGCGTCGTACGATTGCCGCACTAACTCTCCCCTCTGAGGGCCGCCCGCGTCGCATACCGCGACGGGCGGCCTTTCGATTCCAGACCCATCGCGATCAGACGATTCGCGAATCCTCACCCATCCGGAGACGCTCGGGCATGGCGGCTGACAGTTTCACGGCGACTCCCGAACAGGCACCCGGCACGACGGACGGGCCGCTGAACCATGGTTTTCAGGATGCCGACGCGGTCCTGCCCCAGTACCATATCGAGGCCCACACCTCCCTGGTCGAGCGCCCGCTGCGCTCCCTGAAGTACGGCGAGGCCTTCGCGGTGCTGGACAGCTACGGCGACATCGGCGTGCTGCCCGGTCCCGAGGGCCTGTACTTCCAGGACACGCGCTACCTCTCGCGCTTGCACTTCACCATCGAGGATCAGCGCCCCCTGCTCCTGTCCTCGGTGATGCAGGACGACAACGGCGCGCTCAGCGTCGACATGACGACGCCCGACATCCGCCTCGACGCCCACGACGAGACCACGATCCCGCGCGAGCTCATCGCCATCGAGCGCACCAAGTTTCTGTTCAAGGGCGCGTGCTACGATCGGATCGGTTTGCGCAACTACGATTCGCGCCACTGGACCCTGAAGATCGGCGTGAGCTTCGACGCGGATTTCCGTGATCTCTTCGAAGTCCGCGGCATGGACCGCCCGGTGCGGGGCAAGCGCAGCGTTCAGGTGGCGAGCGAGTCGGAAGTGCAGTTCCGCTATGCCGGCCTCGACGAGGTGGTGCGGACCACGAGCCTGCATTTCGGCCCGAAACCGAAGCACATCGAGCCGGGAAAGGTCACCTTCGAGGTTTCCCTGCCCCCGGGTGGACGCGCCTCGCTCTTCATCCGCACGGTGTTCGAATCGCACCGGGCCTACACCAGTGCACCGGCCGCCGAGAAGGTGGGCGAGGATGCCGCGGCAGGCCTGTCGCACGCCGCCGGCTCGTCGGCCACGGCCCGCCACCCCAAGGGCCTGGCAGAGGGCGTGATCTTCGCCCGTGCGTATCGCGATTCGCGCCGCGACCTGCGGCAGCTCACGGCCGGCATCACCACGATCATCTCGTCGAACGACCAGTTCAACGAGGCCGCCTGCCGCGCCACCGCCGATCTCTACATGCTGGCCAGCCGCACGCCGGAGGGGATCTACCCCTTCGCCGGCATCCCCTGGTACTCCACGGTGTTCGGCCGCGACGGCATCATCACGGCGATGATGGCCCTGTGGATCGATCCGAACTTCGGCAAGGGCGTCCTGCGCTACCTCGCCTCGACCCAGGCCAAGGCCATCGATCCCGCCGCCGACGCCCAGCCCGGCAAGGTGCTGCACGAGACCCGGCGCGGCGAGATGGCGATGCTCGGGGAGGTGCCGTTCCGGCACTATTACGGCACCATCGACGGCACGCCGCTGTTCGTGATGCTGGCCTCGGAATACTACGCCGTCACCGGCGACCGGGAGACCATCGAGCGGATCTGGCCGGCCCTCGAACTCGCCCTCGACTGGATGAACCAGTACGGCGACCGCGACGGCGACGGCTTCGTCGAATACGCCCGCGACACCGACAAGGGCCTCGAGAACCAGGGCTGGAAGGACAGCCACGATTCGATCTTCCACACGGACGGGAACCTCGCCAAGGGTCCCATCGCCCTGTGCGAGGTCCAGGGCTACGTCTATGCCGCCAAGAACGGCATGGCGACGCTCGCCACCCTGCTCGGCCACGATGCCCTGGCCCAGCGCCTGACGGCCGAAGCCGCCAAGCTGCGGGCGGATTTCGACAAGGCGTTCTGGTGCGAGGCGATCGGCACCTACGCCCTCGCGCTCGATGGCGAGAAGCGCCAATGCGCCGTGCGGTCCTCGAATGCCGGGCACGCCCTCTTCACCGGCATCGCCCTGCCGGAGCGCGCCGCGAGTGTCGCCGCCAACCTCCTGTCGAAGGATGGGTTCAATGGCTGGGGTGTGCGGACCATCGCGCGCGGCGAGGCGCGCTACAATCCGATGTCGTACCACAATGGCTCGATCTGGCCGCACGACAACGCCCTCGTGGCCATGGGGCTCGCCCGCTACGACCTGAAGCCGGAAGCCTCGCGGATCTTCGAGGGCATGTTCGACACCGCCCTCTACCAGGACCAGAAGCGTCTGCCGGAGCTGTTCTGTGGCTTTATGCGCAGGCACCAGCGCGGGCCGGTCTCCTACCCGGTGGCGTGCTCGCCCCAGGCCTGGGCGGCGGCGGCCCCCTTCGCGTTCCTCGCCGCCTGCATCGGCCTCGAACTCCAGCACGATCGCAACCGCATCCGCCTGAAGAACCCGACCCTGCCGGCCTTCCTCGACGGGGTGTCGATCTTCAACCTGAAGCTCGGCACCTCGCGGGTGGACCTGCGCTTCCAGCGCTACGGCGGCGACGTGACGGTGAATGTGCTGCGGCGGACGGGCGACGCGCAGGTCTCGGTGGTGAAGTAGGGACACTCATCCCCCTTCCCCTCGCGGGGAGGGGGACCCCTGCGTCCGAACGGGCAACACCACGAAAAACGCCGCCTTCCCCGGGGGAAAGCGGCGCGGATCGTCGAATCCGAACGGGCCTCGCGCGTCAGCGCGGCGCCAGGATCATGATCATCTGGCGGCCCTCGAGCATCGGCTCGCTCTCCACCTTGGCGATCTCCTGGGTCTCGTTCTTCACCCGCTCGAGCAGGCGCAGGCCGATGTCCTGGTGCGCCATCTCGCGGCCGCGGAAGCGCAGGGTCACCTTGACCTTGTCGCCTTCCTCGAAGAACCGAACCACGGCCTTCATCTTGGTGTCGTAGTCGTGCTTGTCGATGCCGGGCCGCAGCTTGATCTCCTTGACCTCGACCGTCTTCTGCTTCTTGCGGGCCTCGTTCTGCTTCTTCTGCTCGTTGAAGCGGAAGCGGCCGTAATCGAGGAGCTTACAGACGGGAGGAACGGAGTTGGGCGCGATCTCGACGAGGTCGAGGCCGGCTTCCTCGGCCAACGCGAGGGCGTCGAAGAAGGCGACCACACCCCGGTTCTGACCGGTGTCGTCGATGAGCTGCACTTCGCGAACGCCGCGGATGTCCCGGTTGGCGCGCGGCCCGTCCTTCTGCGGGGCCGGCATAGCTCTCATAGGTCTACGAATGGCTTCAATCTCCTGATGAAACGACGAAACGGCAGCCTGCGAACCCCAACCCCATGGGGTCGATCCTGGCCACCAATCGCTCCGGATTCCGGTCCGACACCTTGGCTGAACTTTTCTTCAAGTCAACTCGGGCGGCCGGGTTTGGTTCACGCCCCGGTTGATCCGGGACGATCACGGGCAATTGGCGAGGAGGTCGGCATAGACGTCGAGGGTGTCGCCGACCATGCCCTCGAGGGAGAAGTGCGCCTCCACGTGCGCCCGGCCGCGTCGGGTCATGGCGTCCCGCGCCGAGGCGCCCATGGACAACGCCTCGGCCAGGGCATCGGCCAGGGCCGAGGCGTTGCCCGGTGCCACCCGCCAGCCCGTGCGCTGGCCGGCCGGGACTTCCGGTGGCGCCAGGACGGTCTCCGGTACGGCGCCGAGATCCGAGACCACGACGGGCGTGCCCAGCGCCTGAGCTTCCACGGCCGAGCGGCCGAACGCCTCGGGCTCGACGGAGGGAACCGCCACGACGGAAGCGGCGCGGAACGCCGCCGGCATGTCCGTGCAGTGCCCGACCCGGTGGACGATGCCCTGCAGGCCGCGCGCGGCGATGAGGGCATCGAGCTCGCGCTCGTAGGCGACACGCCCCTGGGGGTCGCCCGCGAGCACGATGGCGACATCCGCGACGCCGCGGTCGCGCATGAGGGCGGCCGCCTCGATGAGCACGCGCTGGCCCTTCCAGGCCGTGAGGCGCGCGGCGAGCAGCACCACGCGCTCGTGCGGCGCCACGCCCCAGGCCCGGCGCAGGGCTTCGACCCGGGCCGGCGCCACGGCGCCCGGCGTGAACAGCGCGAGATCCGTCCCCCGGTGGATCACCCGGACGCGGTCGCCCGCCTGATCCGGATGAAGCGTGCGGATCAGGTCGGCGGTGTAGTGCGAGTTGGCGATGACGACGTCGCCGCGCGCCATCACCGAATTGTACAGCACCTTCACCCCGGTGCGGCCGGAATAGCTGCCGTGGTAGGTCGTGACGAAGGGCAGTTTCAGGCGACGTGCCGCGCCGAGTGCGACCCAGGCCGGCGCCCGCGATCGGGCATGGATGATCTGAACGCCCTCGCGCCGACACAGCCGAGCGAGGCGCCCGATGTTCAGCGCCATGGCGACGGGGTTCTTCGCGGCGGCCGGAAACGGCAGCCAGATGCCGCCCTTGGCCTGCAACTCTCCCACCAGCCGGCCGCCCTCCGTGGCGACGAGGGCGCGCGCACCCGCAGCCGCGAGGGCCGCGGCCACGTCCACTGTGGTGCGCTCGGCCCCGCCCGCATCGAGGGCCGGGATGATCTGCAGGATGGTTCTGCCCGAGAGCGGCGCACCCTCCCCCGGGAAGGTGCCGCCGCGCGGATCGCCATTCATGACGCGGCTCCGCAGGCCGGCCCGATGACGGGACCTGAGGGTTCGGGGCGGGGGCGGAAACGTCCGTCGCAGGCTTCGGTCATGGGCGTCAGCATGGGCGGCGTGCTTTACGGCCCGGTAAACGAAAGGCAAATGCAGAGCACGCAACACGATGGTTCTTGGATAACGGGGATAAGCCGATGACGCAGCCGAACGACGAGGTGCCGACTTTCCTCGATGTCGGAAGCGGGGACGCGGCACGACGCATCGCCGTGCTCCATCGGCCCGGAGAGGGACCGCCCGTGGTGTGGCTCGGAGGCTTCCGCTCCGACATGCGGGCCACCAAGGCCGAAGCGCTCGATGGATGGGCGCGGCGAACGGGACGCGCCCTGGTGCGGTTCGATTATACGGGTCATGGCGAATCGGAGGGCGATTTCGCGTCCTGCACCATCTCGACCTGGGTCGAGGATGCGGTCGCGGTGATCTCCGCCTGCGCGCCGCAGCGGCCGCTTCTCGTCGGCTCGTCCATGGGTGGCTGGCTCGCTTGTCTCGCCGCCCGGGAACGGGCCGCGCGAGGCGAGGACGCCCCCTCGGGACTGGTGCTCATCGCCCCGGCCCTGGATTTCACCGAAGACCTGATGTGGAAGCGGTTCACGCCGGAAATCCGTGCCACCATCGAGCGGGACGGTTTCTGGGCGCGACCGAGCGCATACGACCCAGTCCCGGTGCCGATCACCCGTGCCCTCATCGAGGACGGGCGCCGGCACGCAATGCTCGGGGGAGAATTCGACCCGGGCTGCCCGGTTCGTATCCTGCAGGGCATGGACGACCCGGATGTCCCCTGGTCCCATGCCCTGCGCATCGTCGAGCGCCTGCCTCGGGCCGACACGGTGCTGACCCTCGTGGCAGATGGCGACCACCGCCTGTCGCGCCCCCAGGATCTCGCCCGGCTCCTGGCGGCGGTGACGGAGATCTACCCGAACAAAGAAATCAGTGCAGACTGACGGTGTGGAGATCGTTGGCCATGGCATTGGCCACCACGGCGTCACGGGAATCGGCGAGCAGGATCGGCGCCCCGCTGGCCGAGAGCAGGGCGAAGAGGTCGAGGCCGGGGGTCAACTCCGGCGCCTGCGGAAACAGGCGCGTGACCTCGTCGGAACTCATGGCGCGGACGTAGGCGATGTGACCCTCGCCCAGGGCAGCGAGGTCGGCGGCGTTGAACTCCGCCGGATCGAGATCTGCGCCGGTGATGGGATTCTGGCTGAATGCGGTCATGGTCGGCTCTCCTTCTGGCAGAGCGGGGTCGGGTCTGGCCCGACCCGGATGAAAAACGGGCGTCCCGTCAGACGTCGTCGCGGGATGCGATGGCGATCTTGCGCACGACCCGGTCCGGCTCGGGTCGGGTCAGGTCGATGGACAGCAGACCGTTGGACAGGTCGGCCCCCATCACCTCCATGCCGTCCGCCAGCAGGAAGGCTCGCTGGAACTGGCGCGCGGCGATGCCGCGATGGAGGAACTGACGCGATTTCTCGTCGATCTGCCGGCCGCGGACCACGAGCTGGTTCTCTTCCAGCATCACGTCGAGCTGATCGCGCGTGAAGCCCGCGACCGCGAGGGTGATGCGAAGCCGCTCGGGCTCCCGGTCGCTGCGGGCCACCCGCTCGATGTTGTAGGGCGGATATCCATCGTTGGCGGCCTTCGACACCCTGTCGAGGGCCTGTTCGATCTCATCGAAACCGAGGAGGAACGGATGTCCGAACGGGGAAGGCCGCGTGGTCACGGATGGATGTCCTTCAAGCGAAGCCCCGGGGACGATGGAGGAGGCACTTCGTGGAGAGGCACGTCTGCGGTGTTCGGGAAGCCCGCCTGCGGCAGCACCCCCCGCCGACGATCGTTCGCCGGTGAACCCGATATGGAGGCGGCACCAAGCCTCATCAAGGGCAGCCCCATCAAGGGCTTGGCTCCGAACATCCAGGACGGTCCCTTGCGCGGGCCTTCCCGTCGAGCTCGCCGATCGAACCCGACCACGATCGTCCTACGAGCTGACCGAGAGAAGACCCGGCGATGTTCGCCGGGCAAATCAGGAAACTACAACCAGGATCAATCGGCAATTTTGCAGCGTGGCCCTGTATTCGGTCAGGTAACAGTTTGGAATTACTCTGATATTCCGCACTGCGCTTGATCTGGCACCGCGAATTCGGATATTGCCACGGCCAATCGACCGACGGATTGCGGGGCTCTTGGCCGTGCCGCGCCGGTTCGCGTTCCCTTTGGGAAGCGACGACTTGAGCGGCGCCGACCGATCACCGGGTCATGATTGCCGACCATGACGTTCCCGGCGGAAACACGCTGCGAATCGCGGGTCATCCCAAGGTTTAAGTCCGGCGCGGCGGTGCCGCCCATCGTTCGAGGAAACGGAACCGTGATGGATCGAGTGCGCTGCATGGTCAGGGAACAGGTCCGGAATGCGGTTCGGGCGGCCTGTCTCGGCACCGCCATCCTGGCCGGCTGGACGGGTTACGCGGTGGCACAGGAAGCCAAGAGCACGGACACCAAGCCCGCTTCGCTCAAGCTCGAACTGAACCGCCTGGAGCCCGCAGGCGAATCCTGCCGGACCTACCTTCTCGTCGACAACAGCCGGGGCGCGGCCCTGAAATCCCTGAAGGTCGATCTGTTCGCCTTCGACACGGACGGTGTCGCGCAGAAGCGCCTCGCCGTCGAGCTCGGCCCCGTGCAGGAGCGCAAGACCATGGTCCGCCTGTTCGACTTCCCGGCCCTGGCCTGCCCGAAGATCGGCCGGGTGCTCCTCAACGATGTCCTGGCCTGCGAGGGCGGCGACGCCAGCCGCGAGACCTGCCTCGAACGCATCGAAACCGACAGCAAGACTGCCGCGCCCTTCGTCCGCTGATCCGAAACCGAACCGAGAGACATCCCCATGGATCCGACCGCCGCGCCCGCAGGCGTCTCCCACGACATGTCGTTCCTCGGCCTGTTTCTCCAGGCCGACCCGATCGTCAAATCGGTGATGATCCTGCTCGTGGTCGCCTCCATCGCCTGCTGGACGGTGGTGTTCGAGAAGATCGTCCGCATCGCCGCGGCCAAGCGCCAGGCGAAGGCCTTCGACACCCTGGTGCGCTCGGGCGGCGCCCTGGAAGCATCCGGCAAGGGGATGGACGCGCAGATCACGGCGGCCGCCATCGAGGCGTGGCGCGATCAGGATAGCAGCGAGACGCGCGCCGAGCGCCGTGACCGCATCGAGCGCGCCATGCGCGCGACCCTCACCACCCGGTTGAAGGCGATGCAGACGGGCCTGCCGCTCCTCGCGACCTCCGGTTCCACCGCGCCCTTCATCGGGCTGTTCGGCACGGTGTGGGGCATCATGAACTCGTTCTCGTCCATCGCGAAGAGCCAGGATACGTCGCTCGCCGTGGTGGCGCCCGGCATCGCCGAGGCGCTGTTCGCCACCGCCATCGGCCTCGTCGTCGCGATCCCGGCGGTGATGGCCTACAACAAGCTCATCAACGACATCGGACGGGTCCAGGCGAGCTTCGTCTCCTCCATCGGCACCCTCGGCAACCGTCTGGCCCGCGACCGGACGGTTCACAGCCGCGCCGCCGCCGCCGAATAGCCGACCCGTATCACCGACCAATGTCCGCCTCGCGCGGGCGGGCCGGCCTTGAACCCCGGAAGACCGGCGGCCCCCGATCCATGGGGCCATCCCGGTTCCGGACGAATTTCGATTTCGCGGGAACGCGGCGCCGGGCTGCCGGCCGCCCGCCCGAAGCCCCGGAGGGCGACGCATGGCCATGGGATCGATCCGCTCCGGCGGCGGTGACGACGACGACGGCATCGACGGCGCGCCGATGTCCGAGATGAACGTCACGCCCCTCGTCGATGTGATGCTGGTGCTGCTGATCATCTTCATGGTCGCCGCCCCGCTCATGACCACGGGTGTGCCGGTACAGCTCCCCAAGACCACGGCGCAGAAGGTGGCTCAGGCCAAGAAGCCCCTGGAGATCTCCATCGACAAGGAGGGCAAGCCCTACCTCGCGAAGGAGGAGCTGACCCCCGAGGGCATCCTGCCCCGCCTGCGGGCCCTGGCCGCCGAGGACCCCTCCCAGGTGATGCTGGTGCGTGGCGATCGCGAGGTACCCTACGGCAAGATCATGGAAGTGATGGGCCTCGTCGGCCAGGCGGGCTTCACCAAGGTGTCGCTCATCGCCCAATCGCCCGGTGGCGCCCTGCCGTCTGCACCGGCCGCCGCAGTACCCGCGACCGGAACGGCCCGATAGCCCCATGAGCGTCCTCGCATCGACCGGAGATCCGGATCGGCGCGGCCCGTCAGGTCTCGCCGCAGCCTTCCTCGTCGCCCTCGGCCTGCACGCGGCCGGGCTGATCGCCCTCACCCTGTTCCAGCCGGAGCCCAAGGCGCCCCCGGGCGAGAATATCGTCACCATCGACCTCGCGCCGCAGATGACGGAGGCCGACACCCAAGCTCCGGCCGAGCAGGCCGCCTCCGTGTCGGCGCCGCCCGAAGCCAATCCGGTGCAGACGCCCGAGACGGTCCAGCAGGAGAAGCCGCTGGAGACCACGGAAGTGACACCGCCCGAGGCGACGGCACCGCCGCCGCCCGATACGGCGATGATCGCGCCCGAGGCGACGACCATGGCCGAGCCGCCGGAAGCGACTCCGACGCCGCCCGTCGAGGTGGCGAACGAGCCGCCGCCGGAGGATCAGGTGATCGCGTCCACGGCCGAGACCGCGCCAGCCCTGGCACCCCCTCCACCCACCGTGGCCCAGGAGCTGCCGAAGCCCGTCGAGGTGGTGAAACCGAAGCCGGATCAAGCCAAGATCCTCGAGGCGCGGCGTGAGGCCAAGCGCAAGGCCGACCGCGAGGCACGGCTCAAGGCCGAACAGGAGGCGCGCCGCGAAGCGCTGCAGGAGGCCCGGGCCGAGGCGAAGGCCAAGGCGGCCCGTGAGGCCGCACGCCGCGCCGCCGCCGCTGCGAGCGAGGGCAGCGCACGCCAGAACTCGGCCTCGGCCTCGCGTCAGAGCAGCGCGGGTGCGGCCGCCGGCGGCAACGATGCGAACGCGCTCCGCGCTTGGCAGGGCGCCCTCAGCTCGGCGATCCGCGGTCGCATGAACGCCAGTGCGGCGGCAGGCACCAGCGGCGGCGTTGCCGTGGTCCGGTTCACCGTGTCGCGTTCCGGGCAGGTGCTGAGTTCGGGACTGTCGAGCAGCAGTGGTGTCGGCGCCATCGACAGTGCGGCGCTCGCGACCGTACGCGGGTCCCTGCCGGCGGCCCCGGCAGGCGTCACGATCAGCAGCCTCGCGGTCACCGTGCCCCTGCGGTTCAGCCCCGGTCGCTGAGGCCGGGGTTGGACGGCGTGATCCCGCCTCGCTTCCGAAGACCGCCCTGCCTTTCTCGGAGCGACGTTCCGGCATGACCGTCTGGTTCACCAGCGACACGCACTTCTCCGATCCGCGCGTGCTGCGGATCGACCGGCGCCCCTACCCCGACCTTGCGGTCCACGACGCGGCGCTCATCGCCAATTGGAACGCCGTCGTCGCGCCCGGCGACACGGTCTGGCATCTCGGCGATGTCGCCCTGCGACCCGCGCCGGGCCGAATCTCCGAAATCCTCACCTCACTCAAGGGTACGAAGCACCTCATCGTCGGCAACAACGACGGGCCGGAAACGCTGCATGCGCCGGGCTGGGCCAGTGTCGGCCATTATGCCGAGATCGTCGTGGACGAACGGCCCCTGGTGCTGTGCCATTATGCGTTCCGAACCTGGAACGGCATGGGCCGGGGCGCCCTCGACCTCCACGGGCATTCGCACGCCAAGCTGACACCGATCCCGAAGCAGTACGACGTGGGCGTCGATGCGCAGGGCTTCACGCCGGTAGATCTTCCAACAATCCTCGCCTCGCGCCGCGCCCGGAAAGTGAGCAGCCGAAAAGCGGAACCTTCGCCGTAGATCGGGGGTTCTTGGGGCATGAACGCAGGATGACCGGCGGGCCGGATCCAAGACTTCGGATCAGCCTGAGCGTCACCTTGCACACGTCCTGTTCCTCGAGACGTCTGCCGCCGAGGTATCCCATGCGTCACGCTCTGTTTTCACCGCTTCTCGCCATCGGACTCACCATCGTGGCCGTCGTGCCGGCTCTGGCCGCGCCAGCCTGCTTCGAGGGCCAGCGAAAGGTCGAGGAAGCCAACGCCCTGCGGTTCCAGGCCCGGCAGGAAGCCCGCATCGGCAGCCACGACCGCGTCTGCGATACCCTCGACGAAATAGGCGATCGCTACGCCGATGCCCGGGATGCGTTCGAGGATTGCGGTGCGGCCGTCACCGCCATCGATCTGCGCACTGAGGCGCGGAACCTTCGCATCGCCAAGAAGGTCAATCGCTGCGACTGAGCGCGTGCGCCCACGCACACACGCCCGGAACCATTAGTTTCACAAGTCTGAACAAGCGGCGCGCGATTCGCTGCCCTGAAGGTCCACGCCCATGAACGTCTCGGCCACCCAGTCCAACGCCAATTCCGTCCTCGGCTCCAATGCCATGATCGATGCCACGGGCCCGTCCTTCGCGGCAGCCCTGTGCGGCTTCCTCAGCACCACCGTCGCGACCACCATGGTGATGTTTCTGCTAAGCAGCGTGTAAGAGAACGCTTCTCCAAGGCAGGCCTGTCCGGCGTCGGCCAGGATCAAGGCGCCACGAGCCAGAAGCGCTTGCGGTTGAACAGCATGTCGGCCTTGCCGACTTCGGCCGGCCCGTTGCGGCAGGCCGCTTCGTCCCTGGCGCGGGCATCCGGTGATGGTCCGGGTGGCCGGGCAGCCGGCAGCATCGGGGCCGTGGACACCGGAAACAGCCCGAGCCTGCTCTGAACGCCGGGCTGGCGCACGGCGACGACGGTGAGGATGCCGGCCAGCAGCGCCCCCGCCACCGTACCGAAAACAAAATTCATCATGGGTCGGAAATCCCGCGATCGCCGCGCGGACAGAGGCCGGCCCGCGATCACCGGCCCTTCCTGGTCAAGCTTCTCGGCATGATTGCGGCGAAGACCGGATTACAGTCTCTTAAGAATGAACCCCATACGGTCTCGTCGGTCGCGGACGGCTCGAATCGCGGCAGTCGGGGAGAACGCAGGATGTCGTACGGGGCCAGTGCCTACGCGAAGGTGTCACAGACGGCCCTATCGCCGCGCGAGGCGGAAGCCGCCGTCCTGATCAAGGCCGCATCGCGCCTCCAGGCCGTTCAAGCCGACTGGGAGAACCAGAAGGGCGGCCTCCCCGAAGCGCTCAACTTCAATCAAAAGGTCTGGACGATCATCGCGGGCGCGGCGACGGCACCCGAGAGCCCGCTGCCCGAGCCGATCAAGACCAGCATCGCGCAATTGTCGGTGTTCGTGTTCCGCCGCATGATCGACACGCTGATCGAGCCGAACGCCGAGAAGCTTTCCGCGCTCATCAGCATCAATCACAACATCGCCGCCGGCCTGCGGACCTGAACGGAGCCGTCCCCCGAAGAGGGGTATCGGCGAGGGGCGTGCCCGTTCGCGTCGGGCGAGCCTGACGGCCAGGACCCATGAGCCGTGCCCTGAATCGGGCACGGCCACGTTGGAGATGTTGCCGAAACCCTCAGGAGTCGAGACCCGCATCCTCGTCGATATCCACGAGGAAGACGATGTCGGCGTCGTCCTCACCGTCCTCGTCATCCTCTTCCGCGTCGTCGTTCGAAGCGGCCTCGGCGTGGCGGGCATCCGGCTCGAAGGGCTCGTCCTCTTCCGAGTCATCCTCGGCCAGGGCGTCCTCGAAGATCTCCGTCTCCTCCTCGGTGGCGGCGCGGATCTTGAGCGGAGAGGTGCCATTCCACAGCACCTTGCCGTCGCTCTTCATGGCCTGGATGTCGTCCTTGAAGCCGTCGCAGGTGAAGAGATCGCGGGCGACCTCCTCGGAACCGTTGATGACCGCGATGGCCACGCCATCGATCTCGAGTGTGAACATCGCGAATTCCTCTCGAACGTCGTTGCGCGGGGCGCGCCGGCCGCACGGCGTCGGAGGACGCCGCCCTGGGATCGATTCAGCCTTACGGGGCCGCCGACCGTGTAGGGGGCAACGGCCTGCGCGCCAAGCCCCACGCCGACCGCCATCCCGCGCCGAACGAGCCCCTGGGCTCAGCTGCCTCCGCCAGCACCTCGACTGATGGCACGCTTGACCACGCCCTGAACCTCCGGGTTCGACAGGAACAGGTCGTGGTTGATCAGGCCGCCGCCGTAATCGGAGGCGTCGGCGACGCGCACGCCGAGCGCCTCCAGGCGCTCGCGGTCGGCCGCGCCGGCGCGGACGATACCACCCGCGATGGCGCCGGAGAGCTCCAGCGCCCTGTCGTTGGTGGAGGAGATCACCGTGACCTTCTTCACGTCCGGTCCCATGCGCTGGATGGCGGAGGTGAACAGGTCGATGTCGATGTCGGGGGCAGCCAGCACCACGGCGCCGATGCGGGCCATGGCCGCCTCGCCGGCCTCGGCCCGCAGCATCCGCAGGGTCTCGAGGGTCAGGAGCGTGCCCATGGAATGGGCGACGATGTTGATTCGGCCGCCCGACGGCGAGTTCGCCAGGGCCTTGAGCAGATCCTCGAAGGCGTCGCGCGACCACAGGGCGCTCTCGCGATCGTAGCCGTAATCGAAGGTCGCGGCGGCGGAGGGCCAGGTGAACAGCGCGGAGGCGCCGCGGAAGCGGATACCGTCGGAGAGCTTGGCTGCGCTGAGGGCGGCGGACTGGAAGCTCTCGCGGTAGCCGTGGACGTAAATGAGCACGTCGCGCCCGAACGCGGCCTGGGCGAAGGCACCGGCCGCGCCCGGCCCGGTCTCGATCTGCGGCACCGCCGCGACCCCCCAATCCCCGGTGACCACGGAGGAGACCTTGCCGATGAGCGAGCGGTCGGGTGCGGACAGACGCACCTCGGCGAAGCTCAGGCCCCGGCCGCGCTCGGAGCTGAAATACGGGCTCTTCGGGGGACTGCCCACCGGCTTGCGGGTGGTGGCGACGAGGAGCACGGGGCTGACATCGATGTTCGACTGCCGCTCGGGGGCGGACGAGCTGGTGGCGAGGTCCTCGGTGACGCAGCCGGACAGGCCCGGCGCCAAGCTGGCGAGCCCCAGGAGGGTAGCGAGGCGGACGAGGCTGCGTCGGGTCGGCCGAATGGTTCGGTTCATGCGGTCTGACAACCCTGGGCGGTGGAGGGCCGGGAAACCCGGCCGTCGTGCGGTGCTAACCTGTCGCGGACGATCGTGACCATGGCGCGGCGCGAACGTGGCCGTGGGCCGTGTGGATTGCGGGCATAGGCGCGCCTGTGGCCCCAGTCCCACACCGAACATCGGCGCGGACAAAGGCGGGCGCGTCGCGCAATAGGCGGCACGCCCCCTCGACGAATGCCGGTCGGCCCGGCAAGAAGTGGGCATGGCCCTCTCCTCATCCCCGCCGCCCGCCCTCGACATCGACGCCCTGCGCAACCGGTTGCTGGCCGGCGACCGGGCTGCCCTCGCCCGCGCCATCACCCTGGCGGAATCGAAGCGCGCCGACCATCGCGCCGTGGCGCGGGACCTCATCGCTGCGGTGCTGCCCCAGACCGGCCGCGCGATCCGGGTCGGGATCACGGGAGTGCCGGGGGTGGGCAAGTCGACGACCATCGACGCGCTGGGCGCCAATCTCACGGCCGCCGGCCACAAGGTGGCGGTGCTGGCCGTCGATCCGTCCTCGACGCGCACGGGCGGCTCGATCCTCGGCGACAAGACCCGCATGGCGCGCCTGGCACTGGATCCCAACGCCTTCATCCGCCCCTCCCCCTCGTCGGGAACCCTCGGGGGCGTCGCGGCCAAGACCCGCGAGACCATGCTGCTCTGCGAGGCGGCGGGGTTCGACGTGATCCTGGTCGAGACCGTGGGCGTCGGCCAGTCGGAGACGGCGGTGGCCGATCTCACCGACTTCTTCCTCGTCCTCATGCTGCCGGGCGCCGGCGACGAGTTGCAGGGAATCAAGAAGGGCATCATCGAACTCGCCGACATGATCGCCGTCAACAAGGCCGACGACGGCGAGGGCGAGCGCCGGGCCAGTGCGGCCGCCTCGGAATATCGCGCCGCCCTCCACATCCTCAGCGCCCCGAGTTCAACCTGGACGCCCCCCGTGGTCACCGTCTCGGGCCTCAACAACAAGGGGCTCGACGGGATGTGGGACCGCGTCGTCGACCACCGCAACAAGCTCACGGCCACGGGCGAGATCGCCAAGAAGCGCCGCGCCCAGGACGTGAAGTGGATGTGGGCGCTGGTCCACGAGCGCCTGCATCAGCGCCTCGTCGGGTCCGCCGAAGTCCGCCGTCAGACGGCCGAGGCCGAGGCCGGGGTGTCGCGCGGCGAATCCTCCCCCGCCGCCGGGGCCGAGGCCATCGCCACCCTCATCGGCCTTTGAGCCGGGGCCACCTCCTCGTCACCGGGTTCGGGCCGTTCCCCGGCGTGCCCGTGAACCCGAGCGCCGTGGTGGCGCGCCGCCTCGTCGCCCTCGCCCGCCGCCACGGCCTCGCGGGCGGCGATGTCCGCCTCCTCGTCCTACCCACCACCTATGGGGCCATTCCGACCCATCTGGTTCCCGCCCTCACGGAGCCACCGGCCGCCGTGCTGATGCTGGGCGTGGCGCGCCGCGCCACGCGGGTCCGGGTCGAGTTTCGGGCGCGAAACCGGGCGAGCCGGCTATTCCCGGACGCATCGGGGGCCCTTGCGCGATGCCTCGCCCTGTCGGCGGACGGACCGTCAGAGCGCCGCGCGCACGTCGCCGCGCAGGCCCTCGTGGCCCTGCGCCGCAACGGCATCCGGGCGATCCCGTCCCATGATGCCGGCCGCTACCTCTGCAACGCCGCGTATTACCGGGCGCTGGCCGAGGACATCCCGGTGCTGTTCGTCCACGTTCCGCCCCTACCGCCGACCGGGCGTCTCGGGTTGCGGGGCGCACCGGCCGTCGAGACCCTGGCGGCCGCCCTGGTGACGGTGGCCCGCGGACTCCTCGCGGGACGGTCGGTTCACCCTGTCGGCGGGAAGCACCGAGAAAATCCGATCGATGCGGTGCCCAATCGGATCTCGGGCGTTCTGTGAACGTCGGATGCGGGCGTGCCACGCCCCGGCGGCATCGAACCCGCATCGAAGCTCAACGAGGAGACGCATCATGGTGGACACGGATCGCATCGTCGGAACCGCCAAGGATCTCGGCGGCCGCGTGCAGGGGGCCGTGGGCGACGCCCTCGGGTCACAGCGCGACTCCGTCGAGGGGCGCTACCGCGAGGCGCAGGGGCGCGCCCAGGACGCCTACGGCCAGGCCAAGGACACCGTGCGCGACGTCGCCGACAACGTCAGCGACTACGCCGGCGACGCCTACGAGCGCATTCAGGATCGTGGTGGCGCCTATTTCCGCGATGGCACCCGGGCCGTCGAGACGCGGGTGGAGGAGAATCCCTTCATCGCGCTCCTGCTCGCGGGCGCCGTCGGCTACGGCCTCGCCCTGCTGCTCCACCGCCGCTGAAGAGTTCAACGCGCCGCCCCACCGGGGCGGCGCGACCCGGAGCGTCCTACTGCGCCGTCCAGCCGCCATCCATGGCGAGGTTGGCGCCCGTCATCTGGCTCGCCGCGTCCGAGCACAGGAACACCGCGAGCGCCGCGACCTGATCGACGGTGACGAATTCCTTGGTCGGCTGGGCCTTGAGCAGCACGTCGTTGATGACCTGCTCCTCGGTCAGCCCGCGCGCCTTCATGGTGTCGGGGATCTGGCTCTCCACCAGGGGGGTCCAGACGTAGCCCGGCGAGATGCAGTTCACCGTGATGCCGTGGGTGGCGAGTTCCAGGCCCGCGCTCTTGGTGAGGCCGGCGATGCCGTGCTTGGCCGCCACGTAGGCCGACTTGAACGGCGAGGCCACGAGGGAATGGGCCGAGGCGGTGTTGATGATCCGCCCCCAGCCCCGCTTCTTCATGCCCGGAATGGCGGCCCGCATGGTGTAGAACGCCGAGGAGAGATTGAGCGCGATGATGAGCTCCCACTTTTCCGGCGGAAAGTCCTCGATGGGCGAGACGTACTGAACGCCGGCGTTGTTGACGAGGATGTCGACGGCCCCGAAGGTCTCCTCCGCGAGGGTGATCAGGCCGGCGATCTCGTCGGGCTTGGTCATGTCGGCGGCCGAGTGGATCGCCCGCACGCCGAACTCGGATTCGATCCCGGCCCGGGCCGTCTCGATGGCCTCCGGCGACCCGAACCCGTTCAGCACCACGTCGGCGCCTTCCCGGGCGAAGCCCCGCGCGATGGCGAGGCCGATGCCGCTCGTGGAGCCGGTCACGATTGCGGTCTTGCTCTTGAGGCTCATGGAGATCTCCCGGATCGCGCAGCGACGCGCGACATTCATCACTGGCAGAATCCTGCCCGATGGGGCGCGGCAAGTCGATGCGCTCGGCCCCGGGCGCGGCGTGCTATAGCGACGGGCGACGCCCCATCGTCACGGGCGACGCACAGGGACGTCATGATCCGGTTCCTCGCCTTGCTGGCGCTCAGCCTGTCCGGCCTCGCCGGCGCGTCCGCCCAGGGGCTCAAGCTCCCGTCCGACCTCGTCACCGCGAGCCTCGTGGCCGAACCCGCCGCGATCCGCCCCGGCGAGCCCTTCACCGTCGGCATCCGCATGGTGATGCGGCCGAACTGGCACGTCTACTGGCGCAACCCCGGGGATTCGGGCCTGCCGCCCGAGGTCGGCTGGTCATTGCCCGCGGGTTTCGCGGCCGGGGCCCTCGACTGGCCGGCACCCCACCGCATCCCCGTCGCCCACCTGATGAACTTCGGCTACGAGGGCGAGACCGTCCTGCTGGCGCAGGTGACGCCGCCCGAGGCCCTGGCGCCGGGCAAGCCCGTCACCCTCAAGGCCCACCTGAGCTACCTCGTCTGCGAACGGGAATGCGTGCCGGGCACGGCGGACCTGCGCCTCGCCCTTCCGGTGGCGCAGGCCGGAACCAGCACCGGCACCAATCCGCAGACCCGCGCGCTGTTCGCGCAGGCCCGCGCCGCCCTGCCAGTGCCGTCGCCCTGGCCGGTGCGGACCGCCGCCACGAAGGATCGCCTGACCCTGACGGTGGAGGCGCCGGGCCTCGCGCCCGATGCCGTTTCGGGGGTGGCGTTCTTTCCCTATGCGGAAACCGCCATCGAGAACGCCGCCGCGCAGGACGTGCAGATCGATTCCGCCGGCCTTCGGCTCTCGCTGGTTCGGGGCAACCCCGACGACGCGGCGCCGCCGGCGACGCTTCCCGGCGTGCTCACCTTCGACGAGGCGACGCCCGGAGGAACCGTCCGGCGCGCCTATGCCGTCGGCGAGGCCCCGGCTCTCGCCGCACCGGCCGCCGACACCATGGCCGCCCCCGTGATGCCGCCGGAGGAGGACGGCCTGACCCTGTGGAGCGCCGTCGGCCTCGCATTCCTGGGCGGACTCGTGCTCAACCTGATGCCGTGCGTGTTCCCAGTCCTGTCCATCAAGATCCTGAGCCTCGTGCGGCATTCGGGGGAATCCCCCGCCCGGGTCCGCCTCCACGGCGTCGCCTACACGGCCGGCGTGCTCGCGGCGTTTCTTGGTCTAGCCGGTCTGCTCATCGGCTTGAAGGGCGCGGGCGCCGGCCTCGGCTGGGGCTTCCAGCTACAATCGCCCGTGGTGGTGGCGGCCCTCGCCTATCTCCTGTTCGGCATGGGTCTGAGCCTGTCCGGGGTCGTTCATCTCGGCGGCGGCATCGCCGGGCTCGGCGACGGCCTGACCCGCCGCGCCGGGCTGCAGGGCTCGTTCTTCACCGGCGTACTGGCCACAGTGGTGGCGACCCCCTGCACGGCGCCCTTCATGGGGTCGGCCGTGGGGTTCGCCCTGACGCAGGCCCCGGCCGTGGGTCTGGCGGTGTTCGCGAGCCTCGGCTTCGGCCTCGCCTTGCCCTTCCTCGTCCTGACCGCATGGCCCGCCGCCCTGCGCGCCCTGCCGCGCCCCGGTGCCTGGATGGATGTTCTGAAGGGTGTCCTGGCTTTCCCGATCTACGCCACGGCGGCGTGGCTGATCTGGGTGCTGGCGCAGCAGGTCGGACCGTCCGGGCTGCTCGCCGCCCTGTTCGGCCTCGTCCTCGTGGGCTTCGCCGCGTGGGTTTGGGAGCGCGGGCACGGCGCCCGCCCGGCCTGGAGCTGGATCGCGCGGGGCACGGCGTTGGCCGCCCTCGCGGGCCTCGCTCTCCTCACCGTGAGCCTGTCGCACGACCGCGACGGTGCGGTGGCACGGGCGGACGGCACGGAGGCGTTCACCCAGGCGCGGCTCGACGCGCTGCTGGCGGAGGGCCGGCCCGTCTTCGTCAACATGACGGCGGCGTGGTGCATCTCGTGCCAGGTCAACGAGCGCACGGCCCTGGGGACGCAAGCGGTGCGCGACGCGCTGTCGACGCGCGGCGTGGTCTACCTCAAAGGCGACTGGACCAACCAGAACCCCGAGATCACCGCGTTCCTCGCCCGTCACGGCCGGAGCGGCGTGCCGCTCTACCTCCTCTATGCGGGCAAGTATGCGGGCAAGACCGCCCCCGTGGTGCTGCCGCAGATCCTGACGGCCGGGACGGTCCTCGACGCCCTCGCGACCCTGCCCGCCCTGCCCCGCAGCGCCGCCCTGGCCCCACAGGAGCGCTGATCGACCCGACGGCGACCCGACGGACCCGATGACCGAACCCTCCGCGCCGCGCTGGAGCGTCTTTCGCAACGGCGACTTCCGCTTCTACGGCACCGCCCGCTTCCTCACCGGCCTCGCCTTCCAGATGCAGGCCGTCGCGGTGGGCTGGTTTGTCTATGACCTGACCCATTCGGCCCTGGCGCTCGGCCTCGTGGGGCTGGCGAGCTTTCTGCCCGCCATGCTGTCGGCCCTGGTCACGGGGCATGTCGCCGACACCTACGACCGCCGCCTCGTGGCGTCCCTGGCCTACGCCACCCTCGCGGCGGCCGAGCTCGGCCTGCTCGTCTTCGCCCATTACGGCACGGGCGCGATCTGGCCGATCTACGCCCTCGTGGTGGTCATCGGCACCGGCCGCGCCTTCGCCAACCCGGCCCTCCAGGCCCTGCTGCCGACCCTGGTGCCGCGCCCCCTGTTCGGTTCGGCCATCGCCTGGAACGCCTCGCTGTGGCAGAGTGCGTCGATCCTCGGGCCGGCACTGGGTGGCCTCCTCTACGTCCTCGGCCCGGCCGTGGTGTTCGGCACGGCCGCGTTCAGCTTCGCCTTCGCGAGCGCTCTGATCGCGGTCATCCGCTTCCGCCCCGCGCCCGTCACCGAACGTCCGCCGGTGACCTGGGCGACCCTGTCGGCCGGCCTCACCTACATCCGCGACCACCCGGTGGTGCTCGGCGCCATCAGCCTCGATCTCGTGGCGGTGCTGCTCGGCGGCGCCACCGCCCTCCTGCCGATCTTCGCCGCCGAGGTGCTGCATGTCGGCCCCCTCGGCCTCGGGGCGCTCCGCAGCATGCCGGCGGCCGGGGCCGTGCTGGTGGCCGTCTATCTCGCCTACCGGCCGCTCCAGCGCCATGCCGGGCTCCGCATGCTCCAGGCCGTCGGGGTGTTCGGCCTCGCCACGATCGGCTTCGGTCTCTCGACTTCTCTTCCCCTGTCCATGGCCTGCCTGTTCGTGACGGGGGCCGCCGACATGATCAGCGTCTATGTCCGCCAGACCTTCGTCCAGGGCGAGACGCCCGACGCCATGCGCGGCCGAGTCTCGGCGGTGAACACCGTCTTCATCGGCGCCTCCAACGAACTCGGCGAGTTCGAATCGGGAACCCTGGCCGCCCTCATCGGTGCCGTCCCGGCGGTGGTGCTCGGCGGCCTCGCGACGCTGCTGGTGGCCGCCGCTTGGGGGCGGATCTTCCCGGCGCTCAAGGCGCGGGACCGGCTGCTGCCGGTGGGGTGAAGCGCCGATTATCCCTCCCGCGTACCATTCTCGTCGGAATATGGATAATCGCTGCAAAATCAGTCGCTTCTCGGCTTGGGTTGCGTCATTATCCCTCTGGCGGCAGTAAACGCCTGCTTTAGGGATAATCCGATGTCCCTCAGTGACTTGAATGGCGATCAGGCACGGCAGACCATCGATGTCGACCAAGTGTTCTCCAGCTTCGCGATGGCGCGGGGCGAGTGGGCGCGACGGTACAGGGGCTCGATGTCGTGGAAGACCGTGGGTGGGCGCGACTACCTTTACCGGAAGCGGTACGAGGCCTGGAAATCCCTCGGGCCGCGCACACCCGAGACGGAGGCGATGGCCACCGGGTTCCATGAGGGACGGGCGCAGCTACAGGAGCGGATTGCGGGCCTCACCGCACGTCTCGACGCCATGGCGCCGGTCAATCGCGCCCTGAACCTCGGGCGCCTGCCCGTGATCGCGGCGCGTATCCTTCGCGCCCTGAACCAAGCCGGGCTCATCGGGGCCGGTATCGAGGTCGTGGGGACGAATGCCCTGTTCGCCTAGGAACGGCTGGCGGGCGTGCAGATCGCCGGTGCGCACCTCGCGACGGCGGATGTCGATCTCCTGTTCGACGCGCGGCGTTCCCTCCGGCTCCTCGCGCCCGAGGTCTCGGCCACGGGTGTGGTGGGCCTCCTGCGAAAGGTCGATCGCTCGTTCGAGGTCCTGGGGCGGAGCGGGGTCCGGGCGGTCAACCGGGACGGCTACCTCGTCGATCTCATCATGCCGGCGATGAAGGATCGGATGGCCAAGCCACTGCGAAGCCGGATCGGGACCGAGGCGACGGACCTCGAAGCGGCGGAGATCGAGGGGTTGGGCTGGCTTGTGAGCTGTCCAAAGGCCACGGCAACGGTCATCGACGCACGCGGCTACCCCCTGACCATGGTGGTTCCCGACCCACGGGCGTTCGCCCTCCACAAGCTCTGGCTCGCGGGCCGCGAGGACCGCGAGCCACTCAAGCGGCAGCGCGATCAGGCACAGGCGAAACTCATCGCGGGTCTCGTGACCAGCCGCCTCCCGCACCTGCGCTTCGACGATCCGGCCCTGGCCGCCCTGCTGCGCGCCCTGCGCGAGCAGGCCACGCTGCTGACCGCCGCCACGAGACGGGATACGGCCTTGGCGCCGCCCCGCCTCGAGCCGGACTGGTAGCCCTGATTTGCCCGGTCCTACTTGCCCGCCAGCAGCGGCGACCACGTCGGATCGGACGCGTAGGACGGCGTCGGCACCGGTTGCTCCACCTTGCCGGTGATGTCGACCATGTAGAGCTTGCCGCCGCCCTGGCCGCCGGGATCGCGGAAGAACAGCACGTACTGGCCGTTGGGCGCGAAGGTCGGGCCTTCGTTGTGGAAGCCTTCCGTGAGCACGCGCTCGCCCGAGCCGTCCGGCTTCATCACGCAGATGGCGAAGCCGCCCTTGCGCTGGCGGGTGAAGGCGATGAGGTCGCCCCGTGGCGACCAGGCCGGCTGCGACGCCGAACCTTCGCCGAACGAGATCCGGGTCGGGTTTCCGCCCGTGGCGCTCATGACGTAGACCTGCTGCGAGCCGCCGCGATCGGATTCGAAGACGATCTGGCTGCCGTCCGGCGAGAAGGTCGGCGAGGTATCGATGGCGTTGCCGTTGGTGATCGGCGTCTGTGCCTTTGAGCCGAGATCCATCACCACGATGTCGGCGTTGCCACCCTCCTGAACGCTCATGACCAAGCGTCGGCCGTCGGGCGAGAAGCGCGGGCTCGTGCTCATGGAGCCAGCCTTGCCCACCGCCTGGCGGCTGCCGGTTTCGAGGTTGATCACCTGGATGCGCGGCGGCTGGCCCGTCGCCTGGGTCATGAAGGCGATGTCCTGAGTCGCGGGCGAGTAGCGCGGGGCCACCACGGCCGTGTCGCCGTTGGTCAGCGCACGCACATTGGCGCCGTCCTGATCCATGACCATCAGGCGCTTGCGGCGGTTCTCCTTCGAGCCGGACTCGTCCACGAAGGCGATGCGGCTGTCGAACCAGGGGCCGAGGCCGGTGATCTTGGTGTAGACCGCGTCCGAGATCAGGTGCCCCGTGCGCCGGGCATTGGCGGTGTCGGCGCCGTATTGCTGGCCCGTCATCTGCTGGCCCGAAGTCACGTCCCACAGGCGGAACTCGACCTTGAGCTTGCCCGAGGGATCGCGCGAGACCCGGCCCGTCACCAGGGCCTGCACGCCGGCTGTGCGCCACTTGTCGAAGCCCGGCACCGCATCGAAGCCGGGGCTCTCGGGAAACTTCGCTTTTTCGACGGGCACGAAATACCCGGAGCGGCGCAGATTGTTCGTCACAACGCTGGAGACGAGGAGTCCGAGGCTCGGATCGCCGGAGAAGTCGGTCACCGCGATGGGCATCGGCTGGAACGCGCCGCCGCCGATGCGCAGGTTGAGCTGCGCGCGCGCCGGCCCGGTCAAGCCGAACAGCACGAACGCCAGGGCGGCGAGGAGGGGCGCCAGGCGCGGAAGCGGGATTGAGAGCATGGGGATGTCCGAAGTTCTGGGAGTGTCTGTCCGGGGCGGCGCCGGGACCGCCATGCGCGAGGGCGATGTCGCGCGGGCGGGCTCACGGCACCGAGGAACGGCCCGGATCGGCGGATGGAGGCCGGCGCATCAGACCCGCGAAAACTCGAATTCCGCGTTGATCGCCTTCCAGTCGTTGTAATACGGCGCGTACTGGGCGGGGATCTTGTAGGGCGCACAGCGGCGCACGGCACGCTGGGCCGCTTCCGCGATGGAGCGATCGACGGCGTTGGCACCGCCGCGCATGATCTTGGGTTCCGTCGTCAGGCCGCCGTCCGGGTTCAGGCGGATGTCGAGCATCGGCAGGATCACGCCCTGCGCCGCACCGGGGGGGGCGACGTAGCAACGCTCGATCTGCTGCTGGAGCATGCCGACGAGGGCCTCGCGCAGAGACGGCGACAGGCGCTGCGAATTGCCCGAGGCCGCCCCGAGGGAGGCCGTGCGCTGCACGTCGCGGCCGGTGGCGCCGGTGGATTGCGACGGCGCCTTCGAGGCCAGCAGTTGGCGAATATCACCGGCGCTGAACTTTTCGGCGAGCTCGGCCTGCTTCTTCGCCTTGGCCTCGGCATCGGCCTTGCCCTTCGCATCCGCCAAGGCTTTGGCTTTCGCCTTGGCGGCGGCCTCCGCTTTGGCCTTCGCGGCCGCGTCCGCCTTGGCCGCTGCCTCGGCTTCAGCCTTCGCCTCGGCGACTTCCTTCTGGTGCTCGGCTTCGGCCTTCTTCGCTTCGGCCTTCGCCTTGGCTTCGGCTTCCGCCTTCTCGGCCTTGGCCTCCGCTTCGGCGCGGGCCTTGGCCTCGGCCTTCCTGGCTTTGGCGGCTTCGGCCTTGGCTGCCTCCGCCTTGGCGGCGGCAGCGGCCTCGGCCTCTTCCTTCTCGATGAGCTGAGCGAGTTGCTCGCGCTTCACGGCGGCCGCCTTCGCCTCCGCCTTGGCGGTCGCGGCGGCTTTCGCTTCGGCGGCGGCTTTTGCCTCCGCCGCAGCCTCGGCCTTGGCGGCGCGGGCGGCTTCGGCCTTGGCCGCTTCCGCCTTCGCGGCCTTCGCCTCCGCAGCCTTGGCTTCGGCAGCCTTGGCTTCGGCAGCCTTGGCTTCTGCCGCCTTGGCCTCTTTGTCGGGGTCCGGCTCGTTGACGCGCAGCGGCATCTCCTCGGCGCTCGCGACCTTCATGTCGGCGGGGCGCTTCGGGGGGGCCGGGGCATCGACCTTGGCGTTCTCGGGCTCGCGTTCCTCGGCCTTGTCCGCCTTGCGGTCGGCCCGCGGCTTGGCGTCCGGCTGGGGCTTGTCGGCGTTGATCTCGCCCTTGGTGAGCTCGGAATATTGCTGCTCGGTCATCACCTCGACGGGCACGCCCTCCTGCGCATCGGGCAAGGCCGGGGCCGCGACGGTGAGCATCGCCGCCGTCAGCACGGCGACGTGAACCCCCGCCGAGATCCACATGCCCGGTTCGTTGCGCTTGAAGGGAAGCTTCACGACTGCGCGCCCGCTACTTCTGATCGGGCTCGGTGACGAGGGCGACCTTCTTGAAGCCGCCGCCGGTCACGATCGCCATCACCTGGGCGACCCGGCCGTAATCGACCCGCTTGTCGCCGCGCACGAAGACGCGCTCCTCGAAGCCGGACTTCGAGGCCTCGGTGAGCTTGGGGACGATGCTGTCGTCGCCGAGTTCGTCCTCGCCGAGGAACACCTGTCCGGTCTGGCGGATGGAGAGCGTCACCGGCTTGGTGTCGGAGTTGAGCGGGCTCGCCTTGGATTGCGGCAGGTCCAGGGGCACGCCGACCGTCATCATCGGCGCCGCCACCATGAACACGATGAGCAGCACGAGGACGACGTCGATGAACGGCGTCATGTTGATCTCGTTGATGGCGCCCTGGCGCCGGCCGCGCCGCCGCCGTCCGCCCCCGCCCTGTGCCGCGCCGTGGGCCATGCCCATGATCGTCCCTCGGTTCTGCTGGGGTCAGGCGACGAGCGACAGGCGCTCGTCGATCTGGCGGGAAAGGATGGCCGAGAACTCGTCGGCGAAGCCCTCGAGCCGCGACTGCTGCTTCGACACCGTCGATTGCAGCTTGTTGTAGGCGAGCACGGCGGGGATGGCCGCGAACAGACCGATGGCGGTGGCGAACAGGGCCTCGGCGATGCCGGGCGCCACCACGGCGAGCGAGGTGTTCTTCGACGCAGCGATGGAGGTGAACGCCGTCATGATGCCCCAGACCGTGCCGAACAGGCCGATATACGGGCCGGCCGAGCCGATGGAGGCGAGGAACAGCAGGCGCGATTCGAGACGCTCGACCTCGCGCTGGATGGTGACGTCGAGGACCTTGTCGATGCGCTGGGACAGGCTCTGGATCTGGCGGCCGGAGCCCTCGAACGAGCGCTTCCACTCGCGCATGGCGGCCACGAACAGGGCACCCTGCCCGACGGCCGGCTTGTCGTTGAACGAGCGGTAGAGCTCCTCGAGGGAACGCCCGGACCAGAACGCCTCCTCGAAGGCATCCATCTCGGCCTTGGTCCGGCGGAACAGCAGGGTCTTGTCGACGATGATCGACCAGCACCAGACTGAGGCGCCCAGCAGACCCACCATCACGACCTTGACCACGAAATGGGCCTGCAGGAACAGGCCCAGCAGGGTCATGTCGGGGGCCGGCATGGCCTGCATGGCATCGGCTGGGTTCATGACACGATCCTTGAAAAACCCCAGGGCGGGACTGCCGCCGGACCGGTGGCCGGTCGTCGCGCGTCAACCGGAACCTTGAGGTATTTCAACGCTCAATGGTCCGCGAATCTGTCGAAAGTAAGGGCCGTGCCGCGCCGTGGTTGCGGTGCGACCGTGCCCTTGCGTCAGACAGTTTAAGCGCCCGTCAGGGTTAAGGATTGGTTGAGGAAGCAGGTCCGGCTGCACGACCGAATGCCGCGCGCAGTCCGTCCGGCAGCCGGATCGCGCGGGCGTCCCGCACGCAGGCCACCACCACTTCGGCCGTGACCAGGAGATCGTCCCCGCGTCGGACCTCTTGGGCCAGATGCATGGAGGCGCCCTTCATGGCGGCGGTCCAGGTCCGCACGTCGAGGAGGTCGTCCATCCGCGCGGGCCGCGCGAAGTCGAGAACCATCCGGCGCACGACGAAGTGCAGGCCGGCGGCATCCCGGTGCAGGTCCGACTGATCGCCCGCCAGAATCCGCAACAGTTCCGTGCGCCCGCGCTCCATGAAGCGCAGATAACTCGCGTGATAGACGAAGCCGGAGAAATCGGTGTCCTCGTAATAGACCCGCACGGGCAGGCGATGGACGCCGGAGAGATCGATTTCGCTCAAGGGGCGGGTCTCCTGTGACGACGCGCGAAGCGGCTCTTTCACGCCTCCGGATCTGCGGGAAACAAGCCGAACTGCGAGCCCGGATCGCGGCGGGGCTCGGGGAAGCCCATGTGGCGGAACGCGTGCGGCGTCAGCATGCGCCCGCGCGGGGTTCGCTGCACGAAACCCTTCTGGATCAGGTAGGGCTCGATGATGTCCTCGATGGCGTCGCGCGGCTCGGACAGGGCCGCCGCGATGGTCTCGATGCCCACGGGGCCGCCGTTGAAGGATTTGGCGATCATCGTCAGGTATTTGCGGTCCATGACGTCGAGGCCGGCGGGGTCGACGTCGAGGAGCTGCAGCGCCCTGTCGGCGATGGCCCGCGTCACGGTGGGCGCGTCGGCCACGATGGCGAAGTCGCGCACGCGCCGCAGCAGGCGTCCGGCGATGCGGGGCGTGCCGCGTGCGCGCTTGGCGATCTCGTTGGCGCCCTCCTCCGACATGCCGAGGCCGAGCACGCGGGCCCCGCGCCGGACGATGAGTTCGAGTTCGTCGACGTCGTAGAATTCGAGGCGGATCGGGATGCCGAAGCGGTCGCGCAAGGGGGTGGTCAGCAGGCCGGCGCGGGTCGTCGCCCCCACGAGGGTGAACTTCGGCAGTTCGATCTTCACCGAGCGCGCCGCCGGCCCCTCGCCGATGATGAGATCGAGCTGGTAATCCTCCATGGCGGGATAGAGGATCTCCTCCACCGCCGGGTTGAGGCGGTGGATCTCGTCGATGAAGAGCACGTCGCGCTCTTCCAGATTCGTCAGCTGGGCCGCGAGATCCCCCGCCTTGGCGATGACCGGCCCGGAGGTGGAGCGGAAATTCACCCCGAGCTCGCGCGCGACGATCTGCGCCAGGGTGGTCTTGCCCAGGCCCGGCGGGCCGACGAACAGCACGTGATCGAGGGCCGAACCGGTCTTCTTCGCCGATTCGATGAAGACGCTCATGTTGGCGCGCGCCGCGCGCTGGCCGATAAACTCGGCCAGACTCAAGGGGCGGATGGACGATTCGAGATCGTCCTCGCGGCGCTCGGGTGTGAGGAGCGAGTCCGGCAGCGGGTGGAGGGTCGGCGATTTCGGAGATTTGGGAAGCTTGCTCACACGGGCTCTCGGTGGGGCCCGGCGGGGCCTGGCGTCCGGCATCTGTTCTCCCGGCCGATGTCGCACACCGGCGCGGATCGCGCTACATTCGTGGCGTCGGCGGGTGGCCGCCAGGGAAGCGCACGATGGGCAACGCCTTCGCGAACTTCGAGATGATGGGTTTCGACGACTTCGAGGAGTTGCTGGCCGACAAGCCGCGCAACGAGCGCTGGGAGCTGATCGGCGGGCGCGTGGTCCGCATGATGGTCGGCGCACGCTGGGAGCACGGTCGGATCGTGCAGAACATCGCAAGCCACCTTCACCAGGGCTTTCGTGCGAAAGGCTCATCCTGCCAGACGTTTGCCGAGACGTTCTATCTAAAGAGCCGCCCCCTCGACGCCGCGTTGTTGCCTGACGTTCTCGTGGTCTGCGGCGGAATCCAAGCAGGCGCCACTTCGGTCGACAATCCCACGGTGCTGATCGAAGTGCTCTCCCCCGGCACCGAGGCACGCGACCGCCTTGAGAAGTGGCGAATCCACCAGCAGCTTCCGGCTCTGCAGCATTACGTCCTCGTGGCACGCGACCGACCGCACATCGAAGTTTACGACCGGGTCGGCGGGGCCTGGAACGGCTTTCGGGTCATCGATGGACTTCACGCGACGCTCGAACTCTTCGCGATCCAAGCGTCCCTGCCCTTGAGCGAAGCCTATTGGGGTGTTTTTGAGGCTTGAACAGGACCGCGGCGCCCTGGGCGCCGCGGCGTGTCGTCAGATCACTCGACTTCCGGCGCGATGGCTTCCAGGCCGCCGATGTGCTTCTGCGCGTAGAGCGGCAGGCCGACCTGGGAGATCAGCTCGAGCTGGGTCTCCAAAAAGTCGATATGGCCTTCCTCGTCCTCGGCCAGATCCTCGAACAGGCGCTTCGACACCCGGTCGTTGATCGAATCGCAGTACTTGGCGGCCTCGAGATAGAGGGCGCGCGCCTCGGTCTCGGCGGCGAGATCACACTCGATGATCTCCTGCACGTTCTGGCCGATCCGCAGGGGATCGAGTTCCTGCAGGTTGGGAAAGCCGTCGAGGAACAGGATACGATCGACGAAGCGATCGGCATGCTGCATCTCTTCGATGGATTCCTTGCGCCAGAACTTGGCCAGGTCGATGTAGCCCCAGTCGTTGAGCATGCGGAAATGGAGCCAGTACTGACTCACCGCCGTCAGTTCGCTGCGCAGCCCCCGATTGAGGTACTCGACGACCTTCGCATCACCCTTCATCCGCCCATTCTCCCTTGAGGCATATCAGTGCCGGAAGGGAACGTGGCGCCTCGCACAGGCGCTCAGGCGGCGATCCCTTCCTCCGCAGTTTGGAGCTTGACCAAACTACAGCCCGTTGCGCAAGTCGTCGAACACGCATGGCCGGCCTCCTCGAGGGCGGCTTGCAGGGCGTTCTGCATGATCGAGCGGATGGTGCGGGCGCAGCGCCCGCATTTCGGACTGCAGCCGAGGCAGGCCTGGACCTGGGCCGGCGTGCGGGGGCAATCCGGGCCGCGATGGAGGCAGGCACGGACCGCGTTGTCGGACAGGACGTTGCAGGAACAGACGATCATGCGGGACCGAAACTCGCGCTGGGCATCGTGCCGTTGGGGAGGGCGGCGGGAAAATCTCAACCCGGCCACCATGTTGGACGCTACATTAGAATTATTAGAAACTGCTTTGTTTTCAACACCTTAGTACTTGAAGGAAGATCTGGCAATTCCGGCGGCCATCGTCAAGCGGACAATTACGTTGCGCGCCAGCCATCTTTTCAAGAGGTTTCGATCCGGCCTCGGGCCTTCGCCACTCCGTCTCAGCGGGCAAGTTCGCGAAGGCCCAATCGAATCAAGGTCTTGGCCTCGGCGTCCTCGCCGGCGCCCGCCAGCACGGCCGCGATGGCAGCCGAGGCCTGAACCGGCGCGTAGCCGAGGTTGACCAGGGCCGAGACGGCATCGGCCACGGGCTGGGGTGCGGAGCGGTCCTGAACGGCACCGTTGAGGGCGATGACGGATGGATCGATGGGGGCGAAGGCCGGGGCCTTGTCCTTGAGTTCGGCCACCAGCCGGGCGGCGAGGCGCGGGCCGACGCCGGGTGCGCGGGCCACCGCCGTCTTGTCCCCGAGCGCAATGGCGGAGGCCAGGGCCTCCGGCTCCAGCACGGAGAGCAGGCCCAGCGCCACCTTAGAGCCGACGCCCTGCACGGTCTGGAGCAGGCGGAACCACTCGCGTTCCGGGTCCGAGCGGAATCCGTAGAGGCGGATCATGTCCTCGCGAACATGGGTGTCGATGGCGAGTTGCGCGGCCTCGCCGATGGCGGGCATCCGCTGCAGCGTGCGCGCCGAGCAATGCACCACGTAGCCGACGCCCTGGACATCGAGGATCACGAAATCCTCTCCGTAGGAATCCACGAGGCCCTTCAGCTTGCCGATCATGCGAAGTCTCTTATCAGAGGGGTCGGCGCGATGCCCGGGACAGGGCCGGGCGGCCGGGGAATTGGAGGGGCGACATGAAGCACGGATCCGTCATCATCGCTGTGCGAACGGGCCTGCGCGCCGTCGTGCTGCGCAGTACCACCGTTCTCGTCCTGGCGCTGCCGGGGCTCGCCCATGCGCAGGACCCGGCGCCCCCTTCGCCGACCACCGACCCGACGCAGGTGCGACCGGGGGGCTACAAGCTCGATCCGGCCCACGGCAAGATCACGTGGTCCCTGAGCCATCTCGGCTTCTCGACCTATTACGGCCAGATCACCGACGTGGCGGCCGACGCGAGCCTCGACGCGAAGGCGCCGGAGAAGAGCCGCCTCAGCGTCACGGTGGGAACGCCCAGCATCACCGGCCTCAACGACCGGCTCGACACGCATCTGAAGAGCGCGGACTTCTTCGACACGCAGAAATTTCCGACCGCGACCTTCGTGAGCACGTCCGTGGAGCCCACGAGCCCGACCACGGCGCGGGTCAACGGCACCCTGACCCTGAAGGGCGTCGCCAAGCCGGTCTCGTTCGACGCTACGTTCAACCAGGCCGGGCTTCACCCCGTCGACAAGCTCTACACCGTCGGCTTCGACGGAAGGGCGGTGATCAAGCGCTCGGAGTTCGGCATCACCGCCTACCTGCCGATGGTGGGCGACGAGGTGACCCTGCGCCTGGAAGGCGAGTTCAAGGCCGTGCCCTGAATTTCGGCCGAACCGGGTACCGGACGAGGCCGGCGGGGCTCACAGGGTGATGTGCCGGTCGACGGCCTGGGGCGCGAACGCCCGGTCGAACACCGCACCGATGCCGTGGTCGAAATGGCGGGCGACGCGGGCCGCCGTCCGGCCGATGGTGATGGATGCGCCGATGTCGATCTGCGCATCGAGGGTGAAGGCGACGCCGGATGCCGAGACGTTGAGGAGCTTGGCCGGCAGGACCCGGCCATCGGTGAGCTCGATGGTCACGTCCGTTTCCAGGGGCGTGACGCGGGGATGGACGCGCACGGGGACGGGCGCCTCCTGTTGCTCGGACAGCTGGCGTAATTCGCGCGCGACGCTCGCCATAGCCTGCATTCGCGCGAGAACGCGCACGATGAAGGCCCGATCACCGATACTCACCACGCGGGTTTCGACGGTGCCGATATGGCGGATGTTGCAGGTCAGTTCTTCGTCGACGAGGGGCTTTGTGGCGGAACGAAAACGAATGCCGTCCGGGGAGACGATATCCGTCACCGCATAGAACTCGGAGCGTCCCCGCCCCCAGCACAGGGCCGGAACGACCACCTTGTGATGATGGGGTTTTGCGTGCTGTTGGCTCATCGATCTCACTTGTGCCGCCCTCGGGCATCGTGGGATCGCGAGTCTTTCGATCGCTCTCGTGGGATAGGAAGAATTGTAGCAACTCTTCCCCAAGCCGGTCTTTTCTCCCCGGAATCACGATTCCCAACGCGATACGAACCGGACGGCGAACGGCGATCAACCCGCCTTGGCCAAGGCCGCGGCGATGCGGGAGGCCGCAAGCGCGCTCATGCCGGGCACGGGGGCATGCCGGCTCTTCAGGGCGTGCGAGGCGCGATGGTTGGCGTGGGTGACGGCGATGGCGAGGGCGTCGGCGGCATCCGCGGTCTTGAACTCGGCCTTCGGCATCAGGAACTTCACCATCGCCTGGATCTGGACCTTGTCGGCATGGCCGGCGCCGCAGACCGTCTTCTTCACGAGGTTGGCGGCGTATTCGGACACGGGCAGGCCGGCGAGCGCCGGCACCAGCAGGGCGACGGCGCGGGCATGGCCGAGCTTCAGCGTCGCCTGGGCGTCCTTGTTGACGAAGGTCTCCTCCACGGCGACCTCGTCGGGCGCGAAGCCCCGCACCACACGGGTGATGCCTTCGTGCAGTTCGCGCAAGCGCAGGGCCAGTGGAAGCTCACCGTCCGAGGTCACCACGCCGCAATCGACATAGGCGAGCTTCGTGCCCGTGACGGTGATCACGCCCCAGCCGGTGCGGCGCAGTCCGGGATCGATGCCGAGGATGCGGACGGGAGCGGTCATTGCGTCGGAGCCCTGGGGCGCGGAGGGCGCCAGCGTCGAGCGTTAGGCACATACCGTGAACGAGGGGTTTCTCCAAACCCGGTCCGGCCGATCCATCGGCGCACGGCCGGCGCCCCTTCGAACATGGAAACGGCGCGACCCCGGTGAGGGCCGCGCCGTTCTCGGCATGAGGGACGGGAAAGGCGTCCCGGATCGGGCAGGCGTCAGGCGGCGGCGGAAACCCCGGCGGCCGTGGGCACGGAGGCCACGGTCTTCAGGATCTGCGACGCGATCTGGTAGGGGTCCCCCTGGCTGTTGGGACGGCGGTCCTCCAGGTAGCCCTTGTACGCGTTGTTGACGAAGCTGTGCGGCACGCGGATCGACGCGCCGCGGTCGGCGACGCCGTAGCTGAACTCGTTGATGGCCGCGGTTTCGTGCTTGCCCGTCAGGCGCATGTGGTTGTCGGGGCCGTAGACGGCGATGTGGTCGTCGAGGTTGTGCTTGAAGGCGGCCATGAGCGCCTCGAAGTAGGCCTTGCCGCCCACGGTCCGCAGGTGCTCCGTCGAGAAGTTGGCATGCATGCCCGAGCCGTTCCAGTCGGTCGCACCCAGCGGCTTACAATGGTACTCGACGTCGATCTCGTAGCTCTCGCACAGGCGCTGGAGGATGTAGCGGGCGACCCACATCTCGTCGGCGGCCTTCTTCGAGCCTTTGCCGAAGATCTGGAACTCCCACTGGCCCTTGGCCACCTCGGCGTTGATGCCCTCGTGGTTGATGCCGGCGTCGAGGCAGAGGTCGAGGTGTTCCTCGACGATCTTGCGGGCGATGGAGCCGACTTCCTTGTAGCCGACGCCGCAATAGTACGGGCCCTGGGGCGCGGGGTAGCCGGCGGTGGGGAAGCCGAGCGGACGGCCGTCCTTGTAGAAGAAGTACTCCTGCTCGAAGCCGAACCAGGCGCCGTCGTCGTCCAGGATGGTGGCGCGCTTGTTGGAGGCGTGCGGGGTGACGCCGTCGGGCATCATCACTTCGCACATCACCAGGACGCCGTTCTTGCGGGTCGTGTCGGGGAAGTGGCGCACGGGCTTCAGCATGCAGTCGGAGGATCCGCCCTCGGCCTGCATGGTCGAGCTGCCGTCGAAGCCCCACATGGGAAGCTGCTCGAGCGTCGGGAAGCCGTCGAATTCCTTGATCTGCGTTTTGCCGCGCAGGTTGGGGACGGGCGTATAGCCGTCCAGCCAGATGTACTCGAGCTTGTACTTCGTCATCGTGAAGTCTCTCTTCCGTTCGCGGTGCGGACCACCGGCAAGCGCGGACCGTCGGCCGCCCCAGGGAACTGCCGCCCTCGCAAAAGCATTTGCTATGCCAATTCACGTTCGCAGCAACACGAGCGACGTGAAGCCCGCCCCGCCTTTGCTTCTCTCAGGGACGGGCAGCTTCTGCACAAATTTTATTCAGATTGCTGATTTATTCATCATACCGTGTCCATGCCATGTTCTTGGGCAATCATTCGCCAGTAACGCGAGCCGACAGGCCCGCGAAAATCTAGCCCGGACCCGCCGTGAACTTTGGGCGAACAATATTGCTCGCTGTTTTTGCAATCCTGCCGTTGCGCATATTTCCGGCAAACAATGCTTTTATTCGCGACAGGCCGCGCAATTCCGCGGCGAAGGAGCTATATTGCGGACAGTGATCGAGCGGCGCCACCAGCCTCGCTCCGAAGGAGATCCCATTCCATGACGCCCTCCGCCACCCGTGAAACCGCGAAGATCTATGCCTTCCCCGTCGGGGGACGCCTCGGAACGGAGCGCCGGGATTCTGGCCGCTCGCCTGTCGATGCCAAGCCGATGCAGTCGCCTGCCACGTACGTCGATTGCGGTTATCACGAAGCCGCGCTGCTGGATTCGGACCGTTCCCGCAAGGCCTGACCGGACACGGACCAGACCCGGACACCGTAGTGCCCGATCAGACGCCGAAGATCGACCAGCCGAGGCGCTTGGTGAGCGCTTCGAGGGCGATCCGGCCGAGGTGGGAATTGCCCGAGGCGTCGAGGCCGGGCGACCACACGGCGATGGAGGCACGCCCCGGCGCCACGGCCAGGATACCGCCGCCGACCCCGCTCTTGCCGGGCAGGCCGACGCGGTAGGCGAACTCGCCCGAACCGTCGTAATGCCCGCAGGTGAGCATCACCGCATTGATGCGGCGCGCCCGTTCGGCCGAAACGACGGAATGACCCGTCGAGGGTGTCCGCCCCGAATGCACGAGGAAGCGCCCCGCCGTGGCGAGCTGTCGGCAGGTCATGCTGATGGCGCAGTGATGGAAGTAGACGCCGAGGGTGAAATCCACTGGGTTGTCGAGGACGCCGAAGGATTTCATGTAATTGGCGAGCGCTACGTTGCGGAAACCCGTGCGTAGCTCGGAAGCCGCCACGGCCTCGTCGATGGCGATGCTCGGATCTTCGGCCAGGAACTGCATGAAACGCAGGATCTCGCCCAAGGCCTCCCGCGGCTGATGTCCCGACAGGATCACGTCGGTGACCGCGATGGCGCCCGCATTGATGAAGGGATTGCGCGGAATGCCACGCTCGCGCTCCAACTGGACGATGGAGTTGAACGGGCTGCCCGAAGGCTCGCGCCCGACCCGGCGCCACAGGCGGTCCCCAACCATGCCGAGGGCCAGGGTCAGGGTGAACACCTTCGAGATGCTCTGGATCGAGAACGCCACGTCGGCATCGCCGCCGGACGCGACGGTGCCGTCGGCATCGATGACGACGAGGCCGAAGGCGCCGGCGTCGACGCGGGCGAGTTCGGGAATGTAGGTCGCCACCTCGCCCCGGTCGGGCCGGACCCGCATCTCCTCGGCGATCTCCCGCACGACAGCGTGCAGGTCGGGGCTGGGCGTTTGCGGCACGGAGCGTCTCACGCGGGCTCAAGGGGCAGTCTCACCGCGACGCAATGAAACTGCCAATCCGGAAACTGCCAATCCGGAAACCGCCCCTGCGACGAGACGGGACCGTTCAGCCCGCCAGCTTCTCCATCAGGGCTTCCGACAGGGCGAAGTTCACGAACACGTTCTGGACGTCGTCCTGATCCTCGATCACCTCCACGAGACGCAGGAGCTTCTCGCCGGTCTCGTCGTCGACCTCGATGGTGTTCTGGGCCTTCCAGACCAGCGCCGTGCGGCGGGGCTCGCCGAAGCGCGCCTCGAGGGCCTTGGAGACCTCGCCGTAGGCGTCCTGGGCGCAGGTGACCTCGTGACCGTCTGCATCCGATCGCACGTCGTCGGCGCCGGCCTCGATGGCGGCCTCCAGCATGGTGTCGGCATCCGCCACCCCGGCGTCGAATTCCACCACGCCGACATGATCGAACATGAACGAGACGGCGCCGGTCTCGGCGAGGCTGCCGCCGGACTTGGTGAAGGCCGAGCGCACGTCGGAGGCGGTGCGGTTGCGGTTGTCCGTCTGCGCCTCGACGATGAGGGCGGCGCCGCCGGGGCCGTAGCCCTCGTAGCGGATCTCGTCGTAGTTCTCGGAATCGGCGCTCTGCGCCTTCTTGATGGCGCGCTCGATGTTGTCCTTCGGCACGTTCTCGGCGCGGGCCGCGATGATGGCGGCGCGCAGGCGCGCATTCATGGCGGGGTCCGGCAGGCCGAGCTTAGCTGCCACCGTGATCTCGCGGGCGAGCTTGCCGAAGATCTTGGACCGGACCGCATCGACGCGGCCCTTGCGGTGCATGATGTTCTTGAACTGGGAATGGCCGGCCATGGGGTGATCGACTCTCGCGAAAGGGAGCGGCGCCGGAGGAGGCCGGGCCTCCTCGACGGCGCGCGGCATCGGGAATGGGCGGCGTTTATAGGCCGGCCCCATGCGGCGTGGCAACGCGGCCGCCGCCAAGGCGTTGATCTCCATGAGCAGCCTCGACGAAGCCCACGACCGGCAACGCCCCCACACCGCCTCGCCCGGCGCGCGAGCACGGGCGAAGCCGCGCGGAGGGAAACCCGCGGGCTGGGGCCGGCTCGGGCTCGCCGCACTCCTCGGGCTCGTGGCCGGGACGGTGCTGTTCCCGACGACGGCCAAGGGTCGGGAACGCGTGCCGCCCGCGCGTTGAGGGGTCCCAGCCCCGCACAAGCCTGCCGCCGTACCTCCGCCGCTCAGGACGTGACACGCGTTCACACCGGCGGAGGCCAGAGACCTTGGGCATTGTCATCGGCCTCGTCATCGGAATCGGCTGCATGCTCGGCGGGTTCGTCGCCATGGGCGGGCACCTCGAAGTGCTCTGGCAGCCTTGGGAGTTCGTGATCATCGGCGGCATGGGGGCCGGCGCCTTCGTCATGGCCAACCCGATGAAGACGGTGGTGGATTCCGGCAAGGCGAGCATGGACGCCCTCACCGGCAAGGTGCCCAAGCGCAAGGACTACCTCGAGCTTCTCGGCCTCCTCCACGCCCTCATGCGCGAGCTGAAGGCCAAGCCCCGCAACGAGGTCGAGCCCCACCTCGACGACCCGGCGAATTCCGACCTGTTCAAGGCCTATCCGGCCATCGCCAAGAACGCCGACCTCGTCCTGTTCATCTGCGACTACGCTCGCCTGATCCTCATCGGCAATGCCCGCGCCCACGAGATCGAGGCCCTGATGGACGAAGAGATCAACGGCTACCGCAAGGACCGGCTCAAGCCCTACGGCGCCGTCACCATGGTGGCGGAGGCGATGCCGGCGCTGGGCATCGTCGCGGCGGTGCTCGGCATCGTGAAGGCGATGGGGGCGCTGGACCAGTCGCCCCAGATCCTAGGCGGCCTCATCGGCGCCGCGCTCGTCGGCACCTTCTTCGGCGTGTTCATGTCCTACGGCGTGCTCGCGCCGTTCGCGACGAAGATCAAGGTGATCCGCGAGAAGCAGGCCCACGTCTACATCATCGTCAAACAGAGCCTGCTCGCGTACATGAGCGGGGCCGTGCCGCAGATCGCCGTCGAGCACGGCCGCAAGGGCATCTCGCTCAGCGACCGCCCCACCATCGACGAGGTCGAGAACGCCACCGTGAACGGCGGTGCCCAGCGCGAGGCTGCCTGACCATGGATACGCCCCCGGTCCCCCCAGCGGAGGACCCCTCCGGCCAGAAACCGCCGAACACCGACATCCGCGCACGCCTCATCGAGGCGGGCGGCCTGTCCCTCGACCGCCTGCCGATGCTCAGCGTGGTGTTCGACCGCCTGACCACGGGCTGCTCGGACAACCTCAAGCACCTCGTCGCCTCGCCGGTGCACTTTTCCCTCGGCGGCATCCAGAGCGGCCGCATCGGCGAATTGCTCGATGCCTACGACAACAACGCCATCGCGGGCCTCTTCCACGCGCCCGACTGGGACAGCCACATCCTCGTCGGCCTCGACCGCGACTTCGTCTTCACCATGGTGGAGGTGCTGCTGGGGTCCGATGGCGGCGAGCCGCCGGTGGAGGACGAGCGCCCGTTCTCCGGCATCGAGACCCGCATCGCCCAGATCGTACTGGAGCAGGTCGGCAAGGCGCTCGAATCCTCGTTCTCCCTCGTGGCCGCCACACCGTTCCGCCTGGAACGGACCGAGACCCGTATGGAGTTCGCCGTCATCGGCGGGCGCGGCAACAAGGCGGTGGAAGCGAAGTTCCTGCTCCAGGCGCTCAACCGCAGCGGCGAGATGTTCCTCATCATCCCGCAATCGGTGATCAACCCCATGCGCCCGAGCCTGTCCAAGGTGCTCACCGGGGAATCGGTGGCCCGCGATCCCATCTGGAGCCAGCAGATCGCGGCCGAGGTGCAGAAGGCGGAAGTGACGCTCCGCGCCGTGCTGGAGGAGCGCACCCTGACCCTCGGCGAGATCTCCGCACTTAAGGTCGGCCAGGTCATCGGGCTCGACGCCACCCCGACCACGCGGGTGAAGCTCGAGGGCAACGACAGGCCGCTGTTCTGGTGCCATATGGGGCAGGCGCAAGGCTCCTACGTCCTGCGCATCGACGAAGCCATCGCCCCCGAGAAGGAAGGCCTCGTGCCATGACGCCTCTGGTTGACACCATCCTGCTCCTCGCGCTCATCGCGACGAGCGCCTGCGTGGTGCCGATGTATCTCAAGCTCAAGCGCCTCGACCGGACCCAGGCCGAGTACGGCCGTATCCTCACCCAGTCGGGCCACGCCCTGAGCCAGGCGGGCGAAGCCGTGCGCGGCTTCAGCACGGAGGGGCGGGCGATCCTCGAGGCCCTCGACGGCAAGATCGAGGAGGCGCGCACGACCCTCGCCGCCCTCGAGAACGGCCGCCGGGCCCTTGCGAACGACCTCGCCCGGCAGGCGCGGGTCCCGGGCGGTTGACCATCTCGCGCCTTCGACCGACTCTGATCCCCGACGCCTCCGATCCTGACGCACGACGTCACCCCTCCACGAGCGGACGATGAGCAACAGCCCCTTCGACGATGCGGAGACCGCCCCGGCGGGCGCCGCCCCCGTATTTCCCACCGTGACGGCGGCGTCTCCCGCCCCGGCCGCCGAGGCGCGCATCGGCGACAACCGCAACATCGACTCGATCCTGCGCATCCCGGTGCTGATCCAGGTGGTCCTCGGCTCGGCGACCATGCCGGTGGCCGACCTGATGAAGCTCGGGCGCGGCGCCATCGTCTCCCTCGACCACCGGGTCGGCGAGCCCGTCGACGTCACCGTGAACGGCCGCGTGGTCGCGCGTGGCGAGATCGTCGTGGTCGAGGAGGACAATTCCCGTTTCGGCGTCTCCCTGACGGAGATCGTCGGCCCGGCGGATTCCGGACAGAATGGCTGAGCCGATGAGCGTGGGCAGCGTGCCGATTCCGCAAGCGCCGCCGGGCCTTCCGCGCCAGCTCGCCCCCGTGGACGAGGTCGCGGCCCTGCTGCTCGCCATGGGCAAGCCGGCGGCCGGCCGCCTGCTGAAATATTTCGAGGCCGACGAGATCAAGCGCATCACCCGCTCGGCGATGCAGCTCGGCTCCGTCAGCGCCGGTCAGCTCGACACCATCGTGGATGCGTTCTCGGGCGAGTTCTCCAACGGCGGCAGCCTCGTCGGCACCGTGCAGGAGGTGGAGAAGCTCCTCACCGGTCTGATTCCCGCGGCCCAGCTTGCCGAGATCCTCGCCGATGTGCGCGGTGATTCCACCCGGTCCGTCTGGGAGCGGATGTCGGAGGTCTCCGAGACCGTGCTCGCGAGCACCCTCGTCAAGGAGCATCCGCAGACGGCGGCCCTGATCCTGTCCCGGATCAAGCCCGCCACCGCCGCCAAGGTGATGGCCCACCTGCCCCAGCCCCTGCGCAACACGGTGATGCGCCGGATGCTGACGTTCAAGCCCGTGGTCGACGAGATCATGCAAGCGGTCCAGCGCGCGCTGCACGACGACTTCCTCATCAACGGCTCGCGTAATTCGGGGGCCGACACCCACGCCAAGATGGCCGACATCATCAACAAGATGGAGCGCACGCAGATCGACGAGGTGCTGACGAGTCTCGGAGAATCCAGGCCGAAATCCGTGGAGATCCTCAAGGGCCTGCTCTTCACCTTCGACGACATCGTCAAGCTGGCGCCGCGCGCGCGCACCACCCTGTTCGACGCCGTGCCGAACGACCGCCTCGTCATGGCCCTCAAGGGCACGGACGCCGAGTTCCGCACCGTGGTTCTGAGCGCCCTGTCGGCGCGCGTGAAGCGCATGGTCGAGCACGAACTCAACGGCGGCGAGCCGGCCGCGCAGAAGGACGTGCTGGAAGCCCGGCGCTCGATCACGGATCTCGCCATGGAGATGGCCGGGCGCGGCGACATCGAGATCAATGCCGGAGGCGAGGTTGAGCCCCTCGTCCGCTGAGGCGCCGCACCGCATGACGGGTCTGGGCATCGCCGACCGGACCGCGCCCGCGTTGCGCGGCCCCGTGCATGTCTGACGATCAGGAGAGCAAGACCGAGGACGCCACCGAGAAACGGGTGCGCGACGCCGTCGAGAAGGGCGACGTCCCGTTCTCCCGCGAAGCGCCCGTGTTCGCCTCGATCCTCGGGATGCTCATCGCCTTGAGCCTCGTGGTGCGCGACGGGACCGCCCCCCTGGTGCGCGATCTCATGACGTTCATCGACCACCCGCGCGATTTCGCCCTGGAGAACAGCCAGGACGCCGCGCGCATCCTCGAAGGCACCGCCCTGTCGGCGGCCAAATTCCTGCTCCCGATCCTGGCGATCATCGGCGGGTGCAGCCTCGTCGCCTCCCTGGTGCAGAACGTGCCGAGCGTGGTCGGCGAGCGCATCCGGCCGCAATGGTCCAGGATCTCGCTGGCCAAGGGCTGGGGACGGATCTTCGGAAAGGCCGGTCAGGTCGAGTTCCTGAAATCGCTCTTTAAATTCTTGAGCGTCACCATCGTCGCCCTGCTGCTCCTGCGCTCGGAGGGCAACAAAGCCGTGAATGCCATGTTCTCCGACCCGAGCCAGATCCCCGAACTGATCCTCACCGTGGCGATCCGCCTCGTGTCGGTGGTCAGCATCGCCACCATCGTCATCGTGGCGGCCGACCTCGTGTGGTCGCGCCTGCGCTGGCAGCGCTCGATCCGGATGTCGAAGCAGGATCTCAAGGACGAGCACAAGCAGGCCGAGGGCGATCCCCTGGTCAAGGGGCGCCTGCGCTCCATGGCCCAGGACCGTTCGCGCAAGCGCATGCTCGCCAACGTCAAGAACGCCACCCTGGTGATCGCGAATCCGACCCACTACGCCATTGCGCTCCGCTACAATCGCGACGAGCAGCCGGCCCCCCTGGTTCTCGCCAAAGGCAAGGACCTCCTCGCCCTGCGCATCCGCGAAATCGCCGAGGCGAACGGCGTTCCGGTGGTGGAAGACAAGCCTCTCGCAAGGTCCCTGTACGACAGTGTCGAAATCGATCGGATGATCCCGGCGGAGTTCTATAGCGCCGTGGCCCAGGTCCTGTTCTTCCTGTTCTCGAAAGCCCGCTGATGAGCGTTTTGCCCATGCTGGACCCCCTGCCGGACACCGTGCCCAGCCCCCACCAGGGCGACACCGCGGACGTGCTCGCGGCGGCCGAGCGCGTGTTCGCCACGGCGATCCGGGACTTCATCGCGGAACTGTGCCTCCTCGACGGCGGCATCCTGATCGGATGGGTGCAGGGCGAGCGACACGGCAACATCGCCGACCTCGTCGCTTCCTCGGCCGAGCCGTTCTTCAAGGAAGCGACCATCGCCTATGCCGACGGAGCCGACGTGCGCTTCGACTGGGGACGCTCCCTCACCGTCGTCCTCGACATGGAGTTCGTGACCGCCCCCGTGACGGTGTTCTTCAAGCTCGTCCTCGACGGCGTCTACGTTGGTGTGGCGATCCAGCGCATTCTGGCCGACGAGGGACCGGGCTTCTGCCTCGACGGCTTCGCGAGCGCCCTGGCCGAGGCTCGGCTCGCCCCGCTGGCGGGCTGATCGCGCTCGGCGACGGGGCACGCGGTCTCCGAGATCGTCGTTTTTTAGGATTCCACCAAGACTTGATCGGAGCCCACGCCCATGGATGCCGGGTGATGGAACTCTGACCTATGGGGATCGGGCATTGACCTGTCCTGGCGCGCCAGACATGGATGATCCGGCAGACGCGAATCGGTGAATGACGCAAAGCTTTGGACGACATCGTACCGAACAACCACAGATCGTACGCAGACCTGGATAAAGCGGCTTGTGCCGGGCAATATTGAAAATACTCTATCTCCATCGAGCTTTTAGCGCGAAGATCGCCGATAACTTCGCAACTACAGAAGCGGAAACTCGGCAAGGATTTATAGGCGCCGCGATCTTTCTTCGATCGCAAGCCAGCCAAGGCAGAACGATCACAAGTCGCTCCGGTCAACGACGTCACCGGAGCACTGGGGGAGAATGGCAGCCCGGCGGGCTGACCATCACGACGTCGGAGGCGATGGATGTATATCTTGGTCGACACCCGGCAATCGGTGAACGCCGGGTACAAGGCCAGTTTCGACCGGGAGGGCATCTCGTCCCTCGGTCTGGCACCGGACGAGTTCGCCAATTGGTTCCAGGCGTCCTCGCGCCTGGACCGTGAAGCGATTCAGGGTTTCCTGCTGGGTGATTTCGAGGACAGGGCCAAGTGTGCCGGCACCATCCGCCGGCTCTCGCGCGCACCGATCATCGCGCTAAGCGACGTGCGGTCCCTCGACCAGACGCTGCTGCTGTTCGAGGCGGGCATCGACGACGTGCTGCCCAAACCCGTCCATGTCCGCGAGATCCTGGCCCGGTCGGAGGCGATCTGGCGCCGGGTCAACGGCGGCGCTCCCCTTCCGCCTCGCGACGTGCCCGCCCCCACGGAACGCCTCAAGGTGTTCTTCGACGGCCGCGATCCGGAGGTGGACGGCGAAGTCCTGGCCCTGCCGCGTCGCGAGCGGCACATCCTCGAATGCCTCGTGCGCAATCGGGGCAAGCGGATGACGAAGACGCAGATCTACAACGTGGTCTACGGCGTCTACAGCAACGGCGTCGAGGAGAGCGTCATCGAGGGGCACGTGAGCAAGCTGCGCAAGAAGCTCTCCGCCCGGCTCGGCTTCGACCCCATCGAGGCCAAGCGCTTCATGGGCTACACCTTCGTCGGGTAGCCCGCCGACGCCGCCACGTGCTGCTCACTGACAGAAGGTCTTGGCCCCCGGCGTCCAACCGCCGAAGCCCGACGCCACCATGTTGGCGATCACCCGGCAGACATAGGTCTTCTGGGCGGGATTGTTGTTGGGCCCGGCATGGTAGCGGGCCACCGCCAGGGTCCAGCTGCCTTCGCGCGCCTTCAGCTCCTTCAGGAAGCGCGTGGCGTATTCGACGTTCTGCGCCGGGTCGATCATCCCCTCCAGGGACGTGAACTTCGCCCGGTGGTAATGATGGTTGATCTGCATGCAGCCGAGATCGACGAGTTTCACGCCGTTGCGTTGAGCCTCGCCGAGGCGCGCCACCACATCGGCCGCGTTGGTGCCGAAATACGCCTTGCCGGCGATGTTCATGGCATAGGGCTGGAGCGAGCCGCGGTTGCCGCTCTCCGTCAGGCCCACGGCATAGAGCACGCCGAGGGGCACGCCGTGCTTCGCCGCCGCGCCCGCCATCTCACGCTCGCAGATCGTGCTCGCCACCGGGGGAACACCCGCCTGGGCGGTCCCGACCGCAGCCGAGATCCCCCTAAAGGTACAGGCCGCTGCGGTCAGGGCCGGAAGAAATCGTCTCATGGGTCCGCTCATGGGTCAGGTCTGCTCGCTCATCCGCATGCGTGTCGCCCCCGCGCCGGGGGGCCTGGTCGGGGTTGGCGCCCCCCTGCGCCTGGCCGCCCTGGCCACCCGGCTGGAACGACGTCCCCGCACCGGGACGACCGCCCTCGCCCTGGGACGGAGCGCCGGCACCGTTCGACGCGATGGTGATGGTGTCCGGCTGGTAGCCGGAGCTGCGCAGCAGGTCGGTGAGGAGGGCGCCGTCCTGGCGCAGGAGGGCGGCCGTCTCCTCGCGGCTGGCATGGAGACTCATCTCGAGCTGGCCGTCGCGCAGGCGCATCCGCACGAGGACGGTGCCGAGATCCATCGGCCGGAGCTGGATGGTGAGGAGCCGCAGGGGTCCCTCGGTGCCGGACGTCGCGGCGGCGGTTGTGGCCGTGGCCGCCGGACGGGCCAGTTCGGCGGCCACGACCTCGGCGACCTGACGGACCGGCTCGCCGAGGGCGGCGGACGGCAGGGTGCCCCCCGGCGCCGTGGCGACGGGCGCGATGGTCTCGCGCGGACCGGCCTCGGCGGTGAGAACGTCTCCCGCCGTCGATTGGGCGGCCTCGACGGGAAGCGCTTGGCCGGCGAGGCGCTGGGCCGTCGGCGAGGCCACCGTCGCGGTCTCCGTCGTGGCCGGTGCGGCCTCGGCCCGGCGCGGCTTGCCGGATGGCTCGGCCGACGGCGCGGGCAGCGATCCGGCCGGTGGCACCGGAGCGCCGGCTTGGGGCACCGGGGCAACGGCTTGGGGCACCGTAGGGTCGATGGCGGACGGTGCGGCAGCCGGGGCGCTTGTCGGTGCGGAAACGGCGGCCGCACCAGCGCCGACGGCGGCGCCGAGGGGCAATGCCGCCTCGCGCGCGGGCACGGCGTCCGCCACGGCGGCGGCGAGGGTCGGGAGGATCGGCGCGGGGGCGACGGGCGCCGGGGTGGCGCCGGCCTGGCCCGCCGACGCGGGGAGCGCGGCGGCCTGCCCGGCGACGAGCCTCGGCCTCACCGGCGCGAAATGCGTCTCCTGCTGGAGGATCGTCACCTGGGGACGGGATTCGGCAACGGTCCGCGACACGGCCTCGACCTCGACCGAAACCGCCCGGGTGGGATCATCCTGCGTCGGGGCGGTCTGGACCGGGCCGCTCCGGACCTGCCCACTCCCCCCGGCCGCCAGAGCGATCCCGGCGGCCAGGTCCGCCACGCCCACCGGGACGGCCGCGCCTTGCGCGGACACGGCTTGGTCGGACCCAGCGGTCGCGCGGGGCGCCACGGCGGGGGCGAGGACGGGAGCAGGGACGGCGCCCGGTACCGCCCGCGCGAGGAGCGCCTGGAGGGCCGCCGGGTCCATGGTGGTCGCCGGCGGTTGCGGGACGGTGCCCGTATCGACGGCGACGACGAGGCCGAGGAGGGGGTTGGCCGGTTCAGCCGGAGCCGGGCCCGCGCCGGACGCCGCCTCGTCGCCGGCCCTATCCGCGCGACCGGCCGTCTCCTTGGCGGGACGGCCCTCCTGGAGCGCGCCGAGGACGGCACCGAACGCTTCGGCGACGCCGTCCGCCGACGCCTCGACGGCTTCCGCCCCGCTTCGGATTGCGACGGCCTCGGCCGGACGAGGCGCCGGCTTCATCGCAGCGAACGTGTTCATCGGCCGCTCTTCCTCATCAGGTCGTCGATCTGGCCGATCGCCCCCTGGGCACGGGCGATGGCGGGCGTGGTCGGAAGTTCGCGGGCAGCGAGCCGGGACGGCTCAGGCGCAGGCGGCAGCGCGTCCGGGACGCCCGGCACGTCGCGAATCTCCCGCGCGGTGGCGAGCGCCGCGTCGAGGAGGTCGCGGTCGGCCGCCGCGAGGACGCTGCGGTCGGTCATCCGCAGGGTCTCGACGCTCTCCTCGAACCGGCCGTCCACCACCACGAGGGCGGCGGCCCGGTAGAGGCGTGCCCGGATCGCCGCGACGGAGCCCGGCTCGGTCAGGGTCACGGTGCGCTCGGCAGCGAAGATCGCGGTGGCGTTCTTGCCCTGGTCGAGGGCGGCGCGGGCCACGAGGAGGTAGAGGTCGCGTCGCCCCTCGGGCTCGATCTCGTCGAGCATCGCCTGCAGGCGGGCGAAACGGCCGGTTTCGGCCCCGAAATCGAGGCGGGTCAGGGCGGCGGCGAAGCGCTGGCGGAAGTTGCCGGCATAGACCGAGTGGCGGAACCGGCGGAGATACTGGATCGCCAGGGCCTCGAATTTCACGAGGTCGTTGCCCTGCGCCAGGACGAAGATCTCGCGGCGGAGCGCCCCCTCCTCCACCAGGGTGCCGGGTGCCAGCAGCCGCGCGAGGTCGAGGAGGCGGATCGACTGGGCGGGGTCGTCGCGCACCACCAGGGCCGACTGGGTCAGGGCGAGCTGCGCCCCGAGGCCCACGGGCACGGAGGCGGCGTCGATCTTCGTCAGGAGCGTGCGGGCTTCCTTCTCGCGCCCTTCGAGGAAGGCGAGGGAGCCGAGCACCAGGGGCGTGCTGTCCGCCGGAACCTTGGACGAGGCGAGGATGTGGCGCAGGAGCGCCGGGCCGCCGCCGCCGAGGGCGAAGGTGACGGCCGCGCGGATGTTGACCGGATCGGCCCAGGCCTCCGGTTCGAGGGCGCGCATCCGCTCCTCGGCATGGGCCAGGAGGGCGCGCTGGCCCGTATGCGCCGGCCCCGACCCTTGGGCGATCCGATCCTGCAGCAATTGCAGGGTCCGCACCATCTCGACGGGCACGGTGTAGGGCTTGACCGGCAGGGGATCGATGGGGGCGGCCGGCGCCGCGCCGTGTCCGCCACCGCCGTGGGAATCGGCGGCGTACGCAGGGGGCTGCGCGAACAGGCCCATGGCCAAGGCAACGATGGCGAGGCGCGACCGCAGCTTCGCGTTCGCCCACCAGGTCGATCCGGGCGCGGGTCCCCACACCTTCCAGGAGAGGGACAGGGTGAGGTGTGCGATCTTTCCGGAGAAGCCACGCACCTCACCCCAACCCTCTCCTTCCAGGAGAGGGAGCCCGTCGCGACTATGAGAGCCCCGGCGATCCTTCGGCACCGATGTCACTCGGGTCGCCCGCGCAGAAGAATCTCGATGCGGCGGTTCTCGGCCGCCTTCGGGTCGGCGGGGTTGCGCGGCTGGCGGTCGGCGTAGCCCTCGATCCGCTCCAGGCGCGCATCGGCGAGGCCGCCGCGCACGAGCATGTAGGAGGCCATCTGGGCCCGAGCCGAGGACAGGCGCCAGTTGTCGTAGGTCTCGGAGCGGAACGGGCGCCCGTCGGTGTGGCCGCGCACGATCACCTGGCCGGGCCGGTCCTTGAGGATGCGGGCCACCTGTTCGAGGGCGCGCACCACCTTGGCCTGGGGCTCGGCCGAGCCGACGCCGAACATGCTGAAACTCACATCGTCCGTGAGGCTGATGAGGATGCCCTCGCCTGTACGCCGGACCTCGACACGGGGCGCCGGGGCGTTGCCCTGGGTCTGCACCGCCTTGGCGATCTCGGCCTTGAGGGCGGCGACGGCTGCCGTCTCGGCGGCGTCCGCCGCGGCCTTGACCGCGTTCGCCTCCCGGTTTTCCTTCTCCCGGTTCTCCTTGGTGGGCTTCGGCGCGGCGGCCTCGGCGGGCTTCGACGCGGCGGCCTCGGCGGGCTTCGGGGTCATCGGCAGGGGGGCGGGCAAACGGATCTCGCCGTCCTCGGGTAGGGCCGAGGCGAGCTGGATCGGCGCGGGCTTCGGCGCGCCGGTCGATGCGGTGCCCTTGGCCGGCGCAGTCGCGGCACGCGCGTCGAGGCGGCCCTCCTGCGGCAGGGGGCTGACCGTGGCGGCGGAGCCCGGCTGCTCCGTCCGTGCCTTCGCCACGGGGGCGACCTGCCAGTAGAGCGGATCGAACGGATCGCGCGCGGCCTCGCCGCCCCGGATGCCGGGCTCGCCGGTCTCGGAGGCGACGGTGTCGGCGCTGGAGAATTCGGCTTCGGCGTCCGCCGCGAGCTTGGCCAGGACCGCGTAGGGGTCCTGGAACAGGGCGGCCTCGCGGGCACGGCTGCCCGGGGCCGCATCGGCGCCCTTGCCGTCGCCCTTGCCCTCTGCCTTGCCATCCCCCTTGCCACCCGCCTCCTCGGCCTTGCCGTCCTCGGGGGACGGCTCGCCGGGGGTGTTCGTGGGATCGCGCACGCCCTTGCGATCGAAGGTGACGTCGGCGAGCTTCACGGGATTGAAGTACTGGGCGATGGCGGTCTTCGTCTCCTTGGTGGTGGAGCCGATGAGCCACAGCACCAGGAACAGGGCCATCATGGCCGTCATGAAGTCGGCGAGCGCGATCTTCCAGGCGCCGCCGTGGTGACCCTCGTCGTGGTCGGCGTGGCGCTTGATGATGATGATCTCGTGGTGATCGTCAGCCATCGCGCTAGGCTCCTTCGACGGCGGCAGTGAGCAGTCCGGCCCAGGCGCCGAGCTGCGTTTCGATCAAAGTCTGGTCCGACTGGATCGTGACCTCGACGGTCTCGGAAGGGCTGAAGGCCACGGTCGATTCCACCGCGCCGAGCTTGCCCGCGAGGGCGTCGAGGAGGTCGGCCGGCCCACCGATCCGCACGGGGGCGTGGCGCGGATCGCCGAGCAGCTGGGCGAGGGTCAGGGCGAGTTCGTCCACGGCCTGGCGCCGGAGGCCGGCCGTCAGCACCGGCACCAGCAGATTTCCGACGCGGTCGGTGAGCTGGCCCCCGAGGGCATGGATCGCGGCGGAGAATCCGGCAGCGAGGCGATCGCTCTCGGCCGCGCACCAATCCGCGCGGGCCGCCGCGAGGCGGGCGTCGAAATCGGCCTGCGCGAAGGCCAGGGCGGCGGCGGACTCGGCCTGCGCCTGGGTGCGCCCCTCGGCCCGGCCACGGGCTTCGGCGTCCTTGAGAAGCGCGGCCCGGTCCTCCGGCGGGGGAGCGGGGACGGCCGGCGAGGGCACACGCAGAAGAACGGCAAGACCTTCGGACGCGTCGGAATTCGCCGACGCAGGGAATGCGGCCGGAGGGCGGGACGCGGTCGCGGGGACGGAGAAGTCGGGGAGCAGGCGGGCGATCGCGGGGGCCATCACGCGGCCTCACGCAGGAGCCAGCGCTTCAGGATCTCGGCGGCCTGGGCTTCGTCGGTCTCGATCATCTGCTCCAGTCGCTTCTGCGGCGAGCGGGCGAGCTTGTCGGCGAGGTCCTCGATCATGCCGGCGACACCACCGGCGGGCGCGGCGAGGCTCGGCACATCGCCGGCGCCGACGGCGCTGTTCCCGAGGGCCAGCCCCGGCGCGGTTCCGTCGGCAAGGGCCGCGTTGCCGTTGGCGGCGGCCGTCGCGGCGGCCAACGCCAGAACCTCTTCCTGCTGGGCGGCGGGGATTTCGAGGATGGCGCGCATGGCCGGGCGCAGGCCGAACCAGATCAGCAGGCCGGCCACCAGCAGGATGGTGCCGGCGTTGATGAGGGTGGCCGACTGGCGCATCAGCACGTCCATGATCCCCAGCGGCGGCACGGCCTCCAGGGGCTGGCCGTCGTTGACGAAGCCGACGGCCGCGACCTTGACGTTGTCGCCGCGCTCCTTGTTGAAGCCGGCGGCCGAGCCGACGAGCTGCTCGATCTCGGCGACCTGGGCGTCGATCTGGGCCTTGGTGGCGTCTGGGCCGGCGAGGGAAGCGAGGCGCGCGCGGTTGACGAGGACCGCGACGGAGATCTGGCGGATGGCGTAGCCGTCGCTCACCGTCTGAATCGTCTGCGAGGAAATCTCGTAGTTGGTGAGATCCTCGCGCTTCTGGGTCTCGTTGCTGGAGGAGTCGTTGCCGTCCGATCGGGTGCGGGCGTCGGGCAGGTTCTGGGCCGCCGAGGTGGTCTTGGCGGCGTTGCGGTTCTGGGCGTTCTCGGTCTCGCGCACGGCCCGGGTCGAGCGCTCGACGCGCTGGTCCGGGTTGAAGATCGTCTCGTTCTTGACGGTCTTGTCGGTGTTGAGGCGGGCGGCGACGCTCACCTCGAAATTGCCGACGCCGAGGTAGGGGGTCAGGGTCCGGCGGATGTTGTCCTGAACCTCGTGCCCGATGGTCTTCTCGAGGGTCGCCATCTTGCCGGTCGGCTGGGCGTTGGTGTCGTCGCCCGACAGGAGCAGCGAGCCGCCGGAGCCGATCACGGTGACGCGGTCGGGCTTCATGCCGGGCACCGCCGAGGCGACGAGGTGGCGGATGGACTGGGCGCCGCTGACGTCGTCGGCGGGCTCGGTCCGGACCACGACGGAGGCCGAGGGCGGCTGCTGGTCGCGGCGGAACGAACCGCGGTCGGGGAGCACAATGTGGACGCGGGCGGCTTTCACGCCCTTCATGCCCTGGATGGTGCGGGCGATCTCGCCCTCCAGGGCGCGGACGCGGGTGACCTCCTGCATGAACGAGGTCATGCCGAGGGAGCCGAGATCGTTGAACAGCTCGTAACCGGACTTCGCGCTCTGCGGCAGGCCCTTCTCGGCCAGCAGCATGCGGGCCGTGGCGGTGTTGCCGTAGGAGACGAGGACGGCGGCGCCGTCGGCGCTCACGTCGAACGGGATGTTGGCGTCCTTCAGGACGCTGCCGATGCGCCCGACATCCTCACGGCTGAGGCCGGTGTAGAGCGTCTCCTGGGCCGGGCGGCTGAGATAGTACGCCCCGAGACCGACGGCGAGGAAGACCACCACGCCGATGAGCGAGAGGGCGGCGATCCGCCGTCCCCCGAGGGCGAGGATGTTGTTCCAGAGGCGTTCGGCGTGTTGGAGACCGGACATTCGGTGGGCTGCTCCGCTTCAGACCCGCGATCTGATGAAGCCCTTTTCACGATGCTGCCTTGCGCGGAGATTGCGCCGCATCATCGAAATGCGATGCCGGACGGGAACCTTTCGGGGGAACGCCTAAAAGAATGATCGTACCAGCCCGCTCACCAGCATGTTCCAGCCGTCGATGAGGATGAAGAACAGCACCTTGAACGGCAGGGAAATCACCGTCGGCGGCAGCATCATCATGCCCATGGACATCACCACCGTGGACACGATCATGTCGATGACGAGGAACGGCAGGGCGATGAGGAAGCCGATCTCGAAGCCGCGCCGCAACTCGGAGATCATGAAGGCCGGGATCAGGATGCGCAGGTCGACGGTCTCGCCGCCCTCGGCCTTCGGGATGGTGCGGCTGGCGAGATCCGTAAAGGTCTGGAGGTCCTTGGGGCGGACATGCGCCACCATGAACTCGCGGAACGGCTCGACGATCTTCGGAATCGCCTCGAGTTCGGTGATCTTGTTCTCGGTCAGCGGCCGCAGCCCCTCGTTCCAGGCCCGGTCGAAGGTCGGCGACATGACGTAGAACGTCATGAACAGGGACAGCGACACGAGGAAGATGTTGGCCGGGGTGCTTTGCAGGCCGAGCCCCGAGCGCAGGAACGAGAACGCGATGGCGAACCGGGTGAAGCTCGTCACCATCACGAGGAGGCCCGGCGCCAGAGACAGCACCGTGAGGAGCGCCACGAGCTGCAGGATGCGCCCGCTCGCGGCGCCGTTGCCGGCCGGCAGCATGGCATCGAGGGCCGGCAGGCCGGTGGCCGACTGCGCGCCGGCCACGCCCGTGAAGGCGAGGGTCGCTGCGGCCGCGAAGGCCAGGGTGGTGATGCGTCTCATGGGGTTTTCCGTTGGTCGCGCCCGCGTCGATCCTGGCGGCTCTCCTCCTCGCAAGGGGGAGGGAAGGTGCCCGCTATTGCACCACCAGCATCTCGACGATCAGTTCACGCACTTGACCCTTGGTGCGCAGGGCGACGCGCTCGTTGAGGTCCTCGCGCAGGTGCTGGAGGCCGCTGGCTCCCTCGATCTGGCGCATGGAGACCGTGCGCAGATACGCGACGATGTCGGCGCGGATCTCGGCCAGCGCGATATCGGGATTGGGGACGGCGCCGGTCTTGAACACCACGGAGGATTCGAGGCGCACCCAGGCATCACCCGAATCGGCGAGGTTGGTCACCACGGAGCCGACGGGGCGCAGGGCCAGATCACCGGTGTATTTCAGCACCTTCACCGCCTTGCTCTCGGCCTCCTTCGTCTTGCTGTCGACGGCCTTCTCGACCTTGGAGAGGAGATACATCCCCAAGCCTCCGCCGGTGCCGATGGCGACGAGGCTCACCAGCGCCAGGGCGGCGATCCAGCCCTTGCCGCCGCCCTTCTTCGTGTCGTCCTTGGCCGCCATCGCGTGCGTCTCCGCTTCAGGGGGGCGTCAGAACGGGGCCAGGGTTTCGAAGACCTGCTGGCCGACGCTCGGGCCCTGCACGTCGGTGATGCGCCCCCGCCCACCGTAGGAGATGCGCGCCTCGGCGATCTTGTCGTAGTCGATGGTGTTCTTGCGTGAGATGTCGCGCGGGCGGACGATGCCGGCGACGTTGAGCACGCGCACCTCGTTGTTGACCCGGACCTCCTGCGAACCCGAGATCACCATGTTGCCGTTGGGCATCTGCTCGGTGACGATGGCGGCGACCGACAGGCGCAGCACCTCGGACCGGTCGATGTTGCCCGCCCCCTTGGTCTCGGTGCCGGAGCGGATGCCCGCATCGGCCGTCGCCTTGTCGCTGAGCGCCGAGACGCCGTAGCCGAAATCGAAACCGAGGCTCGACTTCTGGCTGCGCGAGCGGTCGCTCGAATTGCCGAACTGGGCCTTGTCGTCGATGAGGATCGACACCGTGATCACGTCGCCGATGTTGCGCGCACGCGGGTCCTGGAACAGGTCGACGCTCGAAGGCGACCAAGTCGAGTGGTAGGTCCGGCGCGAGAGCGAACCGAAGGTGGTGGGCAGGGCCTCGCGCGGCGGGGACAGGCCCGTGCCGATCGGAGTGAGGAGGGGCGGCTGGCCGAGTTGGGCCATGGGCGTGTTGCAGGCCCCGAGCCCAGGCGCGAGGAGCGCCAGGACGAAGCCGGCGCGCAGACGGGTGGCAGGCATCAGGATTTCTCGCTTTCACGGGCTTTCTTGCCCGCATCGGTCATCATCCGGGCGAGCTGGGCGGCGCGGGCCGCCTCCATCTCGCTCAGGATCGCGCTCGCGGTGCGGGCGTTGAGCTTCGTCAGGATCGCGGCCGCGCCCTCGTCGGGCATGTTCGCGAGCTGGAGGGCGGCGGCGTCGGGGCGCATCTTCTGGTAGATCGCCACCACGCCGGTATCGGCCTTGGCGAGGAACTCGTTACGGCGCGCGAGCCAGGATTCGTACTCGGCGCGTTTCTCCTCGAGGCGCCGGATGCGCTCGTCGACCTGCTTTTCCAGGATCGCGAGCTGCTCCTTCTGCCAGGCGAAGCGGGCATCGGCCGCCGCGTCCGCGATGCTGGCGCAGTAGGGCGACGGCTTGGCGGGGGTGGCATTGGCGGACGCGGATCTGGCCGGCTCCGGCGCGGCCGGGGCTTCGGGCAACCGGACCTCGGCCACCTGAGCGACCTCGGGAAGCCGCACGGCGTCGGGCGCCACCTCGGCCGGCTTCGACTCGACCAGCTTGGTGTCGATCGGTTTGGTGTCGGCGAGTTTGGACTTGCCCGGAGCCGACTTCGGAAACGGGCCGGGATTGAGGCCGGACACCGCAGGCTTGCCACCTTCAGGCTTGCTGCCCTGGGCGCGCACGGGACCGAGAGCGAGGGAGGCCACGGCAAGCAGCCCCAGGCAAACCAGCATCCGCACGGCCATCGGGGCAAGCCCCCGGGACGGAACCGTCCGCGCGTGGCCCGGGACGACCATCCGGGCCGCCTCGCCGGCGATTCGCAGAGCCTTCGTCGAACTCATTGAACCACGAGCTCCGCCTGCAGGGCCCCGGAGGTCTTCACCGCCTGGAGGATCGAGATGATGTCGCTGGGCTTCAGGCCGACGTTGTTGAGGCCCCGCACCAGGGTCTGGAGATCGGACCCGCCGATGATCGCCATGCGGCCGGACTGCTCGTTGACGGCGACCTCCGTGCGCGGAACCACGGCCGTGACGCCGTTGGAGAACGGGGCCGGCTGGGCCACCTCGGGGGTTTCCGTCACCCGTACGGTCAGGTTGCCGTGCGTCACGGCCACGGTGGAGATCTGCACGTTGCGTCCGATCACCACGGTGCCGGTGCGCTGATCCACCACGACGCGGGCCGGCGCATCGGGCTGGACGGTGACATCGCCGATCTCGGCGATGAACCGGGTCTGCGTCACCTGCGGCGGGCGGATGAGCGCGATGGCGCGCTGGTCGCGGGCGGTGGCCACCCGGCGGCGGAAACGCTGCAGGGCGTAGGCGTTGATGGCGTCGGCCACCATCGTGGCGGTCTTGAAGTCGGGGTTCTTCAGTTCGAACACGAGTTCGGGCAGGTCGCGGAAGGTGCCCGGCACCTCGCGCTCGATCATCGCACCGTTGGGGATGCGCCCGGCGGTGGGCACGCCCTGCGTGATGGTTTCTGCCGCGCCGCCCACGGCGAAGCCCGACACGGCGAGCGGTCCCTGCGCGGCGGCGTAGGTCAGGCTGTCGCCGCCCATGAGGGGCGTCATCAAGAGGGTGCCGCCCTTGAGGGAGGTGGCGTCGCCGAGGGAGGTCACGGTGACGTCGATGCGCGAGCCGGTGCCGGTGTAGGGCGGCAGGTCGGCCGTCACCATCACGGCGGCGACGTTGCGGGTGCGCAGGCGCGCATCGCGGACGTTGATGCCCATGCGGTCGAGCATGGATTGCAGGGATTGCTCGGTGAACTGGGCGTTGCGCAGGGTGTCGCCCGTGCCCTGCAGGCCGGTGACGAGGCCGTAGCCCACGAGCTGGTTGTCGCGCACGCCCTTGAGGTTGGCGATGTCCTTGATGCGCGTGCCCATGGCCTGCGCCGGCAGCGCGGCCAGGACAAGCGCCAGGGCGAGGAACCAGAGGCGCATCACTGGCCGGAGCCGGTGCGGATGCGTCCGTCGGCCATCACCGTGCCGAGGACGATGCGTCCCGTATCGGCGTTGCGCACCCGGATGGTCTCGCCGAGTCCCCCGTTCTGGAGGGGCGAACCGACGGCGGTGATGAGCAGGCCCTGCTCCTCGAACACGATCTGCGTCGCCACGTTGCGGCTCACGAGGCGGGGATCCTCGACGGCGTTGACGGGCACGGGCTCGCCCGGCAGCAGCATCCGCCGCGCCGTACGACCGGCGATGGCCATGGGCGCGTCGATGACGGCGGTACGCGCCTTGAAGCTCTCGGGGTAGGCCTGGAGGCGCAGCATGCCCGGCTTGATCACGTCGCCGGCGTAGATCGTCACGGTGGGCACCGGCAGGAGCAGTTCGGTGGCCCGGGACGAGACGGGGCCGAACGGGACGGCGCAGGCGAGCGCCAGGGCCAGGCCCATGAGGCCACCCGCGAATCCGCCGCCGAAAGTCGTATGGCCCATGGTGGTCGTGCCTCGCTGTGAAGGGCCGGGCGGCGGGCGCGCGGGGCGCGGGCGGTCCGCCGGCGCCGGCCGGGTTCGATGGCGTCGGAATCGGGGTGGGTTCGGGATGGGCGGCGCCCGCTGACTCAGCGGATGCCCTTCGAGACCGTGCCGGCCATTTCGTCGGCGGCTTGGATCACCTTGGAATTCATCTCGAACGCGCGCTGGGCGGTGATCATGTTGGTGATCTCCTTCACCGGATCGACGTTGGAGCTCTCGAGGTATCCCTGCTGGATCTTGCCGAAGCTCAGGTCGCCCGCGACCCCCACCACGGCGGCACCCGAAGCGGCGGTCTCGCGATAGAGGCCGTTTCCGAGGGGTTCGAGGCCGGATTCGTTGGCGAAGTTGGCGAGCGAGAGCTGGCCGATGTTCTGGGCCTGGACCTGGCCGTCGATCTTGGCGAAGACCTGACCGGACCCGTTGATCACCACGTCGACGGCGTTGGCCGGGATCGTGATGGCGGGCTCGACGGTGTAGCCCTCGAGGGTCACGAGCTGCCCGGTGTTGTTGCGGTTGAACGAGCCCGCCCGGGTGTAGTTGATCTCGCCGTTGGGGTTGGTGATCTGGAAGTAGCCGCGCCCGTTGATGGCCATGTCGAGCTGATTGGCGGTGTTGGCGAGCGGCCCCTGCCGGTGCAGGTTGCGGATGGCGGCCGTGCGCACGCCGAGGCCGAGCATCGCGCCCTCGGGCACCGGCTCCTGGCCGGCCTGGTTCGGGACGCCCTGCTGGCGCTCGGCCTGATAGAGCAGATCGGTGAACTCGGCCCGCGCGCCCTTGAACCCGGTGGTGTTCAGGTTGGCGATGTTGTTCGCGATGACTTCGAGGTTCATCTGCTGGGCGTTCATGCCCGTCGCGGCGATGGCGAGTGCTCTCATGGTTTTGGGAGTCCTTCGAGCCTCAGCCCGAACAAGGGGAACCGGTTCTTGTCGTGAAGCGCTGCGCCGACCTCAGATCGCCATGCGGCTGAGTTCGAGATAGGCGGCGACGACCTTGTCGCGTACGGCGATGGCGGTCTGCAGGCTCTGCTCGGCGGACATCACCGCCTCCACGACCTGCTGCGTCGAGGCCTTGCCCTGGATCCCCGAGATGGCCGTGGCCTCGCCGGTGCGCAGCGAGGTGCGGACCCCGGCGGCGAGCTGGGCCATGACGTCGCCGAAATCGGCCCCCGGCAGGGCGCCGCCCGTGGACGCTGCCGGCATGGTGGCGAAGCTCGCCGGCCGCAACGGGGCGGCGGCGCTGGGGCCGGAAAGGCCGGCGGCCCTGTCGAAGGCCGAAAGCGAGGCGAGGGCTTCGATCATCGGCGCAAACTCACGTTCTCAGGAGGTCGATGATGCTGGAGACCATGGCGCGAGCCTGCTTGATCACCTGCACGTTGGCTTCGTAGGAGCGGTTGGCCTCGCGGATGTCGGCCATCTCGATCAGGGCGTTGACGTTGGGCAGCTTGACGTTGCCCTCGGCATCCGCCGCCGGGCTCCCCGGATCGCGCTCGATGCGGAACGGGCTGGTGTCGGTACCGATGCTGCGCAGCTTGACGCTGGACCCGCCGGCGGCGCGGTCCATGGCGGCGGAGAAGCTGACGGTCTTGCGCGAATAGGGGTCGGCGCCGGGGGAATCGCCCACCGACTGGGCGTTGGCGACGTTCTCGGCGGCGATGCGAAGGCGCAGGGACTGCGCCTCCATGCCGGCACTGGCGAAACGGGTCGAGGCGGCGAGGGGATCGATCATCAGCTGCGCACCGCCGCCTTCAGCATCCGGTCGAATGCCTTGACGATCCCCATGTTGAGCCCGTGGTCGCGGCTGACCTCGCCGGCCTTGAGCATCTCCTGCTCGAGGCTCACGGAACTGCCGGTGCTCAGGGCATCCCAGGCGTCCGCCGCCGTGACGGGCTTCGTGGGGATGCGTCCCTCTTCCGAGGCGACGTGGGTGCTCGCCGTCATCGCGAGACCGGCGGCGCCGGTGCGGGCCATCACGTCGGCGAAGGGCACGACATCGCGGGCCTTGTATTCGGGTGTGTTGGCGTTCGCCACGTTGCTGGCGATGGTCGCCTGCCGCACGCCGAGATACCGGGCCTGCTGCGAGGCGAGGTCGAAAAGATAGACGCCTGTCACCGCGCGCTCCGAATGCATTCGATATCCGCTTCCTAGGGAACCAATCTTGTCCCAGGCTGACGCGCGACGTGGCCCGGCCGGCGGCTTGACAGGGTCATCGGCTGCGCCTCAGTGCCACCCTCCCCTCGATCGTGCTGCGCCCACGCGCCGAGCCCTCTCATCAGGCGTCCCATGCCGGTCCCGTTTCCGCCCCGCGTCCCCGGTCGATCCGCTTGAGCGGTCCCGACGCCCGACGCCCGCAGGCGTCCCGCCATGCCGGGGGCGCGACCGTCGGCCCCGGCGAGGACGAGCATTGGATTCCGGCCAAGAACCGGTTTTCGCGGGTGGTGTTCGGTTTCCCCGACCTCACCGGCGACGCGTGGTGCAGCCTGCGTTTCCGGCTCGGCTGGGACGCGGAGGAAGCCGCCGCGGGCGCCCTGGATTTCGCCCTCGTGGGGATCGATTGCCTGGCCCCCGACGGATCGAGCCTCGATTTCGACCACGTGCCGGGCCTCGACCGGACCCTCCTCGACCCGCACGGCACCTGGATTCCCGGACCGGCCTACCTGCCGGCGGAGGCCCAGGCCCTGCGCGCCGGCATCTGCCGGCTGGCCTTCCTGCTGCCGGCCCCCGCCGCCGCGATCACCGTCACCATCCGCTCTTGGCGCAACACACGCCCATTCACGGTGGCGGAGGCCACCCTGGCCCAGGGCGGCCCCTCCCCTTCCCCGCGCGTGCGTCGCCGCCTCGCGCCGGAGCCGGACTGGATCGTCCATGCCCTGGTGCCGGGCTGCGGTCTCGTCCTGCGGGGACAGATCTTCACGGCCGTCCCGCGGAGCCACGCGGCCCTGGCGCGCGTGGTCTACCGGGACGCCGCCGGCGCCGCGCTGGAACCGCCCTATCCGAGCACGATCTCGGTGCCGTCCCTCGGGGCCCTCGTCGATCTCTCCGCGCACCAGCAGGCCCGGCGCTTCACCCTGGAACTCGCCCCCGTGCCGGGTGCGGAGCGGGTCGAAGTGGGGTTTGCCACCTGGGACGCCGGGAGCCCGGACGCGGAACTGCTCGCCGCTCCCGAGATCGCCCTTGAGGATCGCCTGCGCCTGGAGAACCTGTGCGGCGACGATGCCCTCGACGCGCCGGACTTCCTCGCCCGCCTCGCCGAGCGCCTCGACCTGCCCGTCTCCTCCATCGCCGGCTGGTGCCCGGGCCCGGAGGCGGCCGCGATCCCGCAGGTGCTCGCCCTGGCGCGAGATCTCCAGCGCGGTGAAGGCGCCCCGCGCACGGGCCTCGACCGGGTCCTGCGCCTCGGTCCGCAGACGGCGTGGACGGTGCCCGAGCGACCCGACTGGAGCGAAGACCCCTTCCGGTCGGTGGCATGGCGGATCGAATACCAGGGTCTCGGCTGGCTCGTCGCCCTGGCGGGGACGCCCGGGGGAGCGGCCACGGCCCTCGGCCTCGCCGTGTCGTGGTCGCGGGCCAACCCGTGGGGGTCGCCCGCCGACGGCCTCGCCCTGCACCCCTCGGCCCTTGCGACCCGAACCGAAACCCTCGTCCATCTCCTCGGGCGTGCGGGCATGCCGGGCAGTGCCGCCGCCCTGGTGCTGACGGGCGAGGTGGTGCGCCATGGCTTCGCCCTTGCCGAGATCGTCGGCCAGAACACCTTCGGGCGCTCGCTGCACCAGATTCAGGCGGCGGCGGTGCTGCACGGCGTCGCCCGCGCCCTGCCGCGCCTGCCCCTGGCCGCCCATTGGCTCGGCCTCGCCGAGGCGGGCCTGCGCGCCGGCGTGGAGAGCCAGCTCGACGCCGAGGGGCGTTTCGCGGCGCCGTCCCTCCACCAGCGCCTCGAACTCGCGACCCTCCTGCGGGTCCTCGCCCGGAGCGTGGGCGACGACGGCCTCGCGGGGTTTCTCTCAGGCCGGGTCGCCAAGGTCCTGCCGGGCCTCGCGGGCCTCCTCGATCCGGGGGGACGCCTGCCGCCCTTCGGCGATACGCCCGCCAACGGCGATGCGGCGGGCTGGATCGGGCGCCTCGTGGCACGCTCCGGAAGCACCTTGGTGGCCGAGCGCCGCGACCCGCGCGGTCGCCCCGCCGCGAGTGTCCCACGCCTGCCGTCGGACGCCGGGACGGACATGATCGCGGCCCGCTCGGATGCCCCCGGACGGGGCTGGTCCCACTTCGCCTGCACGTTCACGGGCCAGACCTCCACCGGTCAGGGGCACCGCGACTGCACCTCCTTCGTCCATGCCAGCGAGGGCGTGCGCTGGGTCGTCGAGGCCGGGAGCTCGGCACAGATCGAGACCGGGCCGGCACGCCACCACATCCTGTCGGCCCATGGCCACAACGTCGCCTGGCCGGACGGGTGCGAACCCGGGGCCGGCGCGGCCCGGCTCGCCGGGGCCATCCGCCTCGACGGCGCCCAGGCCTGCGCCATCGCCACCACCGTGCACGGGCCGGCCTACGATCACCGCCGCGTCTTCGTCCTCCTCGACGACCTTTCGGGCCTCGCCGTGCTCGACCGGTTCACGGCCGGTGACGGGCCGGTGACGTTCGAGGGCCTCGTCCATTTCGGCCCCGACATCGTCGCGGCCCTGGCCGGCCCGCGCCGGGCCATGGCGCAGTCCGGCCGCGCCCGACTCTCCGTCGTGCCCGTGGCGCTGACGGGCCGGACGGCGGGCTTGTCCCTCGCCATCGGCTGCAACGAACACCCGGGCGGTCTGCGCGGCTTCGTCTCGGACGGCGGCGGGCCGCTCCGACCGGCGAGCGTCCTGCGCTACGCCATTGCGGGCCGGACCGGGGCCTGCGGCGGCGTCATCCTCGGGTCCGATGCATCCGGGGAAGCGCGCCTCGCCCGCCTCGTGACCGAGGCGGCGGTGTCGGGTCTGCTCGCGGGACGCTGATCCCGAGCGAACGGCGCAAGGCAGATCCGCGCGACACGGCGCGGTCAAGGCGTTGCATATCCGCGCCATAACCATCATCACACGACCCAGATTTTCGGGCCGTTCGGATCGCCATCGTCAGGATGCCGCGAGCCGAAGAGTCGGCAGTTCGGCGCCGCCCGTGATCGCCAAGCACAAGAGAAGCATCCGTATGAAGACGCGCGCAGCGGTGGCGTGGGAGGCCAAGAAGCCCCTCACCATCGAGACGATCGATATCGAAGGACCCAAGGCCGGCGAGGTTCTCGTCGAACTCATGGCCACGGGCATCTGCCACACCGACGCCTACACCCTGTCGGGCCTCGATTCCGAGGGCAAATTCCCGGCGATCCTCGGCCACGAGGGCGCGGGTATCGTCCGCGAAGTCGGCGCCGGCGTCACGGACCTCAAGGTCGGCGACCACGTCATCCCGCTCTACACGCCCGAATGCCGCAGCTGTAAGTCCTGCCTGTCGCAGCGCACCAACCTCTGCACCGCGATCCGCGCGACGCAGGGCCAGGGCGTGATGCCGGACGGCACCTCGCGCTTCTCCTGCGTCTCCACCGGCGGCAGCCCGGGCGGCTCGAACTCCGTGTTCCACTACATGGGCTGCTCGACCTTCTCGAACTTCACGGTCCTCCCCGCCATCGCCCTGGCGAAGATCCGCGAAGACGCCCCCTTCGACAAGATCTGCTACATCGGCTGCGGCGTCACCACCGGCATCGGCGCGGTGATCTACACCGCCAAGGTCTGGCCCGGCGCCAACGTGGTGGTGTTCGGCCTCGGCGGCATCGGCCTCAACGTACTCCAGGCCGCCCGGATGGTCGGTGCCGACAAGATTATCGGCGTCGACATCAATCCGGACAAGCAGGAGATGGCCCGCAAGTTCGGCATGACCCACTTCATCAATCCGAAGGAGGTCGGCAACGATCACGTCGTCGCGGCGATCCTCGACGCCACGGGCGGCGGCGCCGATTTCTCGTTCGACTGCACCGGCAACGTCAACGTCATGCGCCAGGCCCTCGAATGCTGCCACCGCGGCTGGGGCGAGTCGATCGTCATCGGCGTGGCGGAGGCCGGCAAGGAGATCTCGACCCGTCCGTTCCAGCTCGTCACCGGCCGCGTCTGGAAGGGCTCGGCCTTCGGCGGCGCGCGCGGCCGCACCGATGTGCCGAAGATCGTCGACTGGTACATGGAGGGCAAGATCAACATCGACGATCTGATCACCCACACCATGCCGCTCGAAGACATCAACCACGGCTTCGACCTCATGCACGAGGGCAAGTCGATCCGGTCGGTGGTGGTATACTAAGACGGATCTTGGCTGACACTGCCTCCCTCCCCCTTTGTGGGGAGGGAAAATCCATGCCCCCAGCAGGAGAGCACACATGGAAACCATCTCGAAGGCCCGCGCCCACGGCGGCACGCAGGGCGTCTACAAGCACGATGCGACGACCACCGGCTGTCCGATGACCTTCGCGGTGTTCGTGCCGCCCCAGGCCGAGAACGGTCCGGTGCCGGTGCTGTGGTACCTGTCGGGCCTCACCTGCACCCACGCCAACGTCATGGACAAGGGCGAGTACCGCAAGGCGGCGGCCGAGCACGGCGTGATCATCGTGGCGCCCGACACCAGCCCGCGCGGGCCCGGCATCCCCGACGAGGACGGCAACTGGCAGTTCGGCTCCGGCGCCGGGTTCTACGTTGACGCCACCGAGGCGCCCTACGCCACGAACTACCGGATGTGGAGCTACGTCACCGAGGAGCTGCCCGCCCTCATCGCCAAGGAATTCCCCGCCGACATGACCCGCCAGGGCATCTTCGGCCACTCCATGGGCGGCCACGGGGCGCTGACCATCGCGTTGACCTATCCCGACCGCTTCAAGTCCTGCTCGGCTTTCGCCCCGATCGCCCAGCCCTCCACGGCCGGATGGTCGAAGCCGGCCTTCGAGAAGTACCTCGGAACCGACACCGCCGCATGGCGCGCCCACGACGCCACGGCACTGATCGAGGACGGCCACCGCTTCCCGGAGTTCCTGGTCGATCAGGGTACGGCCGACAGCTTCCTCGACGACGGCCTTCGCCCCTGGCTGCTCGACGAGGCCTGCAAGACGGCCGGGATCGCCCTGACCCTCAACATGCGCGAGGGCTACGATCACTCGTACTACTTCATCTCGACCTTCATGGCCGATCACATCGCCTGGGCCGCCGCCCGCCTGAAGTAGTTTTTGGTCTCTCCGGCCTCCAGGGCCGGGGAGACCTTCGCGTCACGAGCGGACTTCGCGCTTGGCGACGAAGTTGAACTCCTCGACGAGAACATCCTTCACCACGTCGGCGCCGAGTCGCGCGTTGACCGCCTTGCGGACCTCCGCGAGGCGCTGGGTGACGTTGTAACGCGACAGGCGTTTGAAATCGATCTGCGGGTCGGCGTAGATCTGCCGGAAGGTCTCGTCGACCACGAAGGCGTTGGGTGGCACCGGAAGAGTGTGCATCAACCGCGCATCGGCAGTGAAGACAAGAACCGCGACGATGTAACCCTGCACCTTGCCGTCCGCCACCATGGGAACATTGATCGGCGGCAGCTTCTGGTACTGTAGACCCTCGAGATACGGCTCCTCCTTCTTGGCGAACAGACCGCTGCCCCAGGTCACCGCCCCGTAGCAGGACAGGATGGTGACGGCGCAGATCCACAGGCCGGTGAAGAGGATTTTCATGCGCTCACACCTGGTGCCGATAGGGGATCAACGGCGCAGGTGGCCGGAATAGGTGCCGTCGGATTCCGAATCCCGGATCGCCTGGGTGACGATCTCCGAGATCTCCTCGACGGCGCGCAGGTGCTGGCCGACGACGCCCTGGTTGCGGTTCAACGCCCGGCTCAGGCGCGCGAGCTGGTCGGCGACCTCGGGCGCGATTTGGTCCGGGTCGAGGCCCCGGGTCAGGCGGGTGAGTTCGAGGAGGCTCTGACTCTTGCGCAGGTTCACCGCTTCCTGATCGAACGGACGGTGGGTCAGGAGCGCTTCCGTCTCGGCCGCGACGACGGCTTCGAGCCGCTTCAGGGATGCGATCAGCATGGTCGGTCCTTTCACGCGCCCGTCGCTTGATCGACCGAGCCGGCCGGGCGGATCTTGTCCGGGGCGGTCTTGTCCAGCGACGTCTTCTCCAGGGGACGCGCGGCCTCCAGCATCTTGGCGATGCCGAGGCCGCCGGCCTTGGCGACCTGGGTGCCGATCTGATCGGCGAGCATCGACTTCCAGATGCCGCCGGCATTGCCCTTGCCGAACACCGAAGCGGCCTTCGACGGCATCATGGTCTCGACGAACTGGCGCAGGACGAAGGCCTCGAACTGCTTGTAGGGATCGCCGATCTTGCCCGCGCCCGAGATCACGTTGTCGGTCTGGAGTGCCGTGAGGGTCGAGCGCGCGTCGAGGGGCATGTGCACGGACGTGCCGGCCATGCGGTACGCGTCGTTGAAGGCGGCCGGATCGGTGGCGCCCGGCGCAGACAGCTTGGCCGTCGCCTCCTGGTAGCGCGCCGGATCGGCGGCCCGGGCCACGTCGAGAACGATATCGGTGGGAGTGGAGATGCTCATGGCTGCCGCGACGCTTCGAAGGGAATGGCCCGTCGGCGATAGGGGATAGGCCCCGTGGCTTTCGGGAGGCTTGCGTGGGAAAGGCTTGCGTCGGAAAGATGTGCGTCGGGAATGCTCACGAGGCGCCGCCACGGGCGGCCAGCAGGTCGAGCTGTTCCAGCATGTCGGCCCGTTCGCGCTCGCGGGCGCGGGTTTCGGCCAGCGCCTCGACCTGGCGCCCGACGCGCTTCTCGGCGAGGCCCCGCTCCCGCACGAGCCCGGCCCGATGGGTGGCGGTGGCGTCGAGTTGCGTCGCCTCCCCGGCCAGGGCCCTGAGCCGGCGCGCGGCGGCATCGAGGAACAGGCCGTGCATGGTCTCGCCGGCAAGCGTCGTGAGCATCGCCGCGCGGTCGGCCTCGACGCGGGCGAGGTCGCGCCGGGTCGCGGCGAGGTCGCGCTCGGCGATCCCCCGCATCTGCTCCTGCACGGTGAGGAGCCGGCGCGCGCGCTCCAGGCGCTGGCGGGTGGTGACGGCCATGCCCTAACCCCGTCGCAGGTAGTCGACGTAACCCATGAGGAACTGCGTCATGAACTCGTTCGAGAGGTAGTAGAGCAGCAGCAATCCGCCGAACATGATGAACGGCGTCGCGATGAAGTAGACCGGGATCTGCGGCACCAGCTTGTTGATGAAGCCGGCGGTCAGGTTCACCGCCACGGCGTAGACGATGAACGGCGCGGTGATGCGCAACGCCAGCACGAAGGCGGTGCCGATCTGATCGACGATCCGCACCAGGGCGGCCTGGGTGCCGATGCCCTCGCCCGGCGGGATGCGAGCGTAGGAATCGACCAATCCGCGAAACAGCTCCCAATGCAGGTCTGCGGCGAACAGCAGGGCGGTGGCCGCCATCATGATCAGGGCCTCGACCGCCGGTACCGGATCGGTCCCCTCGGCCACGGAGCCCGGCATGCCGCCGAACCCCACCATGGTGGCGGCGGCATTCATCGCCGTTTCCAGCACCGTGAAGAAGATCCGTCCGAGAAAGCCGATCACGAGCCCCGTCATGGTCTCGCTGGCGATCCAGGCCAGGGTGGTGGCCGGGTCCTGTGCCGCCAGCCGGCCCTGGAACAGCGGCTGGATCAGGGGCGTCATGGCCAGCGACGCCGTGAGGGCGATGAGCAGGCGGACCTGCCCGGGCACGCGCGGGCTGGAGAAGCCCGGCACCACGAGGAGGCACCCGCCGACCCGGCAGAAGATCAGGAAGGCGGCCAGAATGCCCTCGGGTGCCCCGGCGACCACGCGCAGTGGCCTTACGAGATCGTCCCGAGGGACCGGATCTCCACCCCCCGGGCGATCTCGAGGTGCGAGAGCACGGCGAGCGTCGGGTAGAGCCGCTCGATGATCATCCGCACGTAGGGGCGGGCATCCGGCGCGGTGACGAGGGCGAAGCTGCGGGTCTCGCGCATGTGCTTGCGGATCGCCTCACCGGCTTCCGTGCCGAACTGCTCGACGAGGCGCGGATCGATGTCGAACTCGACGACCTCGCCCTTGGCGTCGCGCTTGAGGCTCTGGTGGAACGAGAGGTCCCAGGCGCTGCCGAGCCGCAGCACCGCGAGCGTCCCGTTCTCGGCGAGATCGCCGCAGATCTGCTGGGCGATGCGCATGCGCACGTGCTCGGCGATCTGTTCGGCGCGGCGGGCGTGCGGCGTGATCTCGGCGACCGCCTCGAGAATGAGGTGGAGGTTGCGGATCGAGACCCGCTCGGAGAGCAGGAGCTTCAGCACCGCCTGGAGGCCCGAATACGAGATCTGCGACGGGCAGATCTCGTCGAGGAGACGCTTGTACTCGGGGTCGAGGCGGTCGAGGAGGCCGCGCATGTCCTTGTAGGACAGGAGCTGGGGCAGATTGTTGCGGATGACCTCGGACAGGTGGGTGAGGAGCACGGACGCGCCGTCGATGGGCTCGAAGCCGCCGCGCCGTACTTCGGCCCCGTAGGAATCGAGCACCCAGCGGGCCTTCATGCCGAAGGCCGGCTCACGGACTTCGTCGCTCGGCACATCCGGGACGGGTCCGTCGCCGACGACGACGAGGAGTTGGCCTGGGCGGATCTCCTGGGTCGCCGCCACGGTGCCGTGGATGAGGATCTGGTAGGATTTCGGAGCCAGCGCGATGCTGTCCGTGAGCTTGATGTCGGGGACGACGAAGCCGTACTGGCGGGCGAACTTGCGGCGCATCTTCGCGACCCGATGCGACAGCTCGGATTGCGAGGTGGCGAACTGGGCCGAGATCTGGCGCCCGAGGCAGAGCTCGATCTCGGGGGTCTTGAGCGATTCCTTGACGGACAGGGATTCCCGGGCGGCGAGCTGCTTCTGGTCCTCGACGGCGAGTGTCCGGGCATCGACCACGGCCTTCTGCGCGGCGATCTTCTTCGGGATGGCGTAGGCGGTGAACGCCATCAGCCCCGACAGGACCATGAACGGCAGGAAGGGCAGGCCCGGCACCAGGGCGAACAGGAACATCAGGGCGGCGGCGACGGCGAGCGCGCGCGGATAGGCGCCGAGCTGGCCCATCACCGCCTGCTCGGCGGTGCCCCGGGTCCCGCCCTTCGAGACGAGGAGGCCCGCCGCCAGCGAGACGATCAGGGCCGGGATCTGCGAGACGAGCCCGTCGCCGACCGAGAGCTTGGTGAACACGTCGGCCGCCTGGCCCAGCGGCATGCCGTGGCGGGTGGTGCCGATGATGATGCCGCCGAAGACGTTGACCGCGATGGTGATGAGCGAGGCGATGGCCTCGCCGCGCACGAACTTCGACGCGCCGTCCATGGAGCCGAAGAACGCGCTCTCCTCCTCGAGTTCGCGGCGGCGCCCCTGCGCCTCCTTGTCGTCGATGAGGCCGGCGTTGAGATCGGCGTCGATGGCCATCTGCTTGCCGGGGATGGCGTCGAGGGTGAAGCGCGCCCCGACCTCGGCGATGCGGGTGGCACCCTTGGTGATGACGAGGAAGTTCACCGTGATCAGGATGAGGAACACCACGATGCCGATGACGAAGTCGCCGCTCATCACGAACTGCGAGAAGCCCTGGATGACGTGACCGGCGGCCGAGACCCCGTGCTGGCCGTTGGCCAGGATCAGTCGCGTGGTGGCGATGCCGAGCGCGAGGCGCAGCAGGGTCGCGATGAGCAGCACCGTGGGGAAGGCCGAGAATTCGAGCGGCTTCTTGATCCAGAGGGCCACCATCAGGATCAGCACCGACAGGGCGATGGAGAAGGCGAGCCCGATGTCGAGGAGGATCGCCGGCACCGGCAGGAACAGGATCGCCAGGATGGCGATGATCCCGGCGGCAAAGCCGATATCCCGCTGGGACTTGCGCTCGATGACGATCGCGTCGCTTGCCGCCATGGCGGATGCCTACCCCGTGAATGAACGGGGCCTTGTCGCGGTTCAAGCTTGCGTGGGGATGGGGGCGTGCCGCTTCATCGCCCCGGGCACGGCCGGCCGTGATAGAAGAGCGCCTCGCCCGAAGGTCGGGCGCACGGGAGACAAGCCCATGAAAGTCGTCACATGAAGGTCGTGGCGGATCTGTGCATCGTTCCCATGGGGGTCGGCCCGTCGGTCTCGCCCTACGTGCGGGAAATCAAGGCGATCATCGACGCCAGCCCGCTCACCGCCGAGATGCATGCCAACGGCACCAACATCGAGGGCGAACTGAGCGAGATCTGCGCACTCGCCGAAGCCTGCGAGGCCCGCCTCGCCGAACTCGGTGTCGACCGCGTGTTCTTCACGATGACGTTCTCGTCGCGCCGGGACAAGGTGCAGGCCATGGCCGACAAGCTGAAGGCCGTGTCGTAGGAACGCCGTGCCGCAGGAAAGCGAAGCACGCGTTCCGCCTCCTCCCGAGCGCTTTGTGCTGGGGCTTCCCCCACTCGGCGCGGCCGGATGGCTCTCCGATCAATTGAGGCCTCGCGCTTGCAGCGGGCGCTCCGTGGCACCACCTCGGCCGCAGGGTCACAATTGAGGATTGGAATGGCGCGCTTCATCGCGATCGAAAAGGCGACGGGACAGGTCTACGGCGACACGGCTCGGTTTGGTCAGGCCGGCGATGTCGATTCGCCCGTCGACGCGGTCTGTCTGTTCGACCGCCAATTCCGGCGGGCTCCCCGCGGCTTCGGTCACGTCGGTCCCGCGAGCAAGTCCGCGAGCTACGACGTCTACAAGATCGAGAAGTCCGATCCGGATCGCGCCACGGCGAACGACACCGAGGCCCATACCCTCGTGCATGAACACGGGTCGTGGGTGGTCGCCCTGGTGACCTACAATTCCTGACGCCGGACCGGCATTCGCCCAGCGGCCCGCGAAGACCGCCGGGGGGCACCGGCGACGCCCGTCAGAACCCCGTGACGATGCGCCCGTAGGTGGCCTCGGCGAAGGTCGAGATCTGGCCGCCGATGAACGACGAGGTGATGAGGAGCACGAGCAGGATCACCACGATCTTCGGCACGAAGGTCAGGGTGACCTCCTGGATCTGTGTGAGCGCCTGCAGTAGCGCGATGGCGATGCCGATGAGCATCGCCGCGCCGATCGCCGGGCCGGCGCCGACGATCACCGTCCAGATCGCGGCGCGCACGAGTTCGAGGGCATCGACCTCGTTCATCCGCTGACCTTTCTCGCGTGGTAATCCCTGATGGGTCGCTGCCGCGTCCCGCCCGTTGTCGGTCCTACACGGATTTCACCCGTGGGGTGAGTGGACCTCACTGCGAGAGCGAGATGCCCTCGGCGAGCAGGACGTCCTTGCCGTTGGTGAGGCGGGCGAGCGCGCCTTCGCTCGTGATCTTCACGGACTGGACCTCGCCGGTGGTGTTGCCGTCGGCGGACGTGATGGTGCGGCCGATGATCTGGTCCGCCTGCGAGAGGAAGCTCGAGGACAGCAGGGAATCGAGCTTGGAGTTGGTCTTCGTCGCCTGCTCGACCTGCGAGAACGTGGCGAGCTCACCGACATAGGCGGTGGAATCCATCGGCTTCGTCGGATCCTGGTTCTTGAGCTGCGCCATGAGCAGGGTCAGGAACGTGTCCGCGTTCATCGAGGCAGCGACGCCGCTCGCGGATTTGGCCGCGGTGGCGGCCGTGGCCGTCTGTGTGGGGGGGGTGCTGGTGCTGCTTCCGACGGCCATGACGAGCGGGTCTCCGGGGTGAGGGCCTTCAGGCCGTGCGGGGAAGAGATGGCGCGCGGCCGGGGCCGCGCGCGGGTGGGGCGGAGAGCTCAGGCCCGGCGATGCCGGTGGCTTCGGCGAGCAGGGCCGCCTCCGCCCTGTACAGGCCGCGGATCAGCTTGAGCGCCTCGATGAGACGGTCGGCCTCGACGCAGGCGCCCGCCGCCGCGAGACCGTCGCGGATGTCCGGCTCGGTCACGGCCGCGAGGATGCCGGCCTGGAGCGTCCGGTAGAGGTCGCGTGCGCGCGCGGCGTTGGCGGGCTCCATCACCATGGTCTGGGCCGCGAAGTAGAGCTGGCGCAGGGGCGTCGTCGCCTCTTCGGGCTGGAGCACGTGGGTCTCCAGCAGGAACGTCGCATCGTTGAGAAGTTCGAGGGAGACCTTGCGGTCAACGCGCAGGACGGCGCCGTTGATGAAGACCCGCTCGCCGGCGCGCAGGGACAGGCGCATGCCGGATCTCACCGCAGGCCGTTGCGGATCGAGGCGTTGACCTCGATCAGCGCGGAGAAGCCATGGGTGGGCGTGCTGAGGACGGCATTGGACTCGCGCATGCTCCACAGGCCGAGGGACACGAGGTCGGCGCGCAGGGCCTCGGGCAGGGCGTTCTCGGGGCTGGTGAGGTCGTCGATGAGGACCGCCCAGAGTTTCTGGATGAACTCGGCCGCCGCCGTCCGGTCGGCCACGGCCGCCGCCGGATGATCGGCGATGCGCATGAGATCGAGCGCCCGGTCGAAGGCGGCGCGCTCGCGTTCGCGGCCGATCTCGGGGGCGTCTTCCAGAATCTCGGCGTAGGAAAACTGGTACATGGCAATCCGCCTCGTTGTGTCCGGGCCCGCCGCGCCGCTGTCGCGTTTCGGGGCTGTCGTGTCCCGCGCACCGGCCAGGCCGCCGCGCCGGGAAAGGGTCGCCTCAGAGGTAGGAGACCAGGCTCAGCTGACGCAGCTGGGCGGTTAGGGAGTAGGAAATCTGCATCTGGGTCGTCAGCTGGTCGATCCGCGTCTTGGTCTCGGCGGTATCGATCCCCTCCATCGCCTGCACCTGTTTGTCGAGGAGCGCCTTCTGCGCATCGAGACGGGTGTTCGCATCGGAGATCCGCGCCTGCGCGCGACCGAGATTGGCCTGGATCGACACCAGCCCCTTGCTCGCCTCGCCGAGTAGGCCCGCGACCCGATCGGTCGCGACGGCCTGCACGTCGGCCGGCAGGCGCGACAGGTCGAGGCCCGACGCGACGACGTAGGCCATGGCGAGCCGGCGGATGGCGGGCGCATTGGCCGTCGCGGACGTCTCCACGGTCTCGCTGAGGGAGATGCGGCTGTCGAGGGTGGTATCCGACGCCTTCGACCAGTTGGCCTTCCAGGCGCCGTTGCCGAACAGGGTGTCGAGGGGGCCGCCCTCCGCGAGGAAGGCCTCCATCCCTGCGGCACTCATGGACGTGCCGCCCGCAAGGGTGAAGGCCGCATCGACGGCCGACTTCGCCGCCGATCCGGCTCCGTAGGCAGTCATGGGCGACGCCCCCGTGTTGGTCCCCCCGAAGACGGATTGGCCGTCGGCGGCGGTGTTCAGCACGGCGGTCAGCGCCGCGAGCTGGCTCGCGGCCATGTCCTTCACCACGGCCGCGCGGTCCGCCACCGGTACGCCGATGAGGGTCTTGAGGGTCGAATCCGCGGCCGCCTGGATCTGCTGGAGCGCCGCCTGGGTCGTGCTCAGGCGCAGGGTCGCCCCGGCATTGCCGTCCTGCAGCGCCTGAAGCTCCGATTTCTGCTGGCGCAGTCCGAGGGCCAGGCCGGTCCGGCTGCCGAGTTCGAGGCCGACATCGGCGTAACGGCCCGTGGCGAGCTCCTTGGTGCCCTGTGCGATCTCCGTCTGCATTCGCTGGGCGCCGGTGCGCGGTGCGTTCCAGAGACTCAAGGTCGAGGTGGCATTCATCCGCATGGCGATTATCGCACCGCATCCATCAGGGTCTTGAGAAGGTCGTTCACCAGGGTCAGCAGTTTGGCCGAGGCGGTGTAGGACCGTTCGAGTTCGAGCGCCCTCGCCGTCTCGTCTTCGGTGTTCACCCCCACCGCGTTGGACAGGGCGTCGCTCGTGCGCGCCAGCAGGGTCGATTCGTAATCGGCCACGGACGCGGCCGACTTGCGCTGGCCTTCGAGCCAACCGGCCGACCCCGTGGCGAAGGACAGCAGGCTGTCGCTGGTGCGCAGGCCGGTGGCGGCATCGAAGGTGCGGTCGGCGCCGAGCGCGGACACCAGGCCGCGCAGGCGGTCGGCATAAGCGGCGGCACCGGTGTTGCTGCGGTAGTCGGCCCCGTTCATCCCGCCGTCGCGGAGGGTGTCGAGGGCGCTGCCGGCCATGCGGGGATCGACGGCGGCATTGATGCGGATCTTGGCGGCGAGCCCCGTCTCGGCGACGGGCAACCGGGCCGGGACCCCCGCGGATCCGTCCGTGAACAGGCCCATCAGGGCGGCCGGTCCCGTGCCGTTCGTGCGGGGTTCGGCGAAGGCGGTGACGAGCCCGCCCGCGAGGGCGTCGAGCTGAGTCTCGTAACGCACGGCGACGTCGTCGCGCAGGGTGGCGAGGCCGACGATCCGGCCCGAGCGGGCGGGCATCGGCGAGGCGGCCCCGGTGACGGGTACGCCATCGATCATGACGGCCTTGCCCGTCGAACCGGCACTGAACGCAGCGGTCGGTTCGAAGGTCACCTTGCGTGCGCCGCGCTCGAACAGGGGCACGCCGCTGTCGGTGTAGATCGCCACGTCGTTGCCCGCGCGGACGGCCGTGGTGATGCCGATCTCCTCGGAGAGCTGGGTGAGGATGCGGTCGCGGTCGTCGAGGGCATCGGTGACGTCGGCGCCGATGGCGGTGCCGCGGGTGACGGTCTGATTCGCCGCCTCGTAGGAGACGAGCAGATCGTTGATCCGCACCACGGAGGTCGCCATGGCCGTATCGGCCTGCTGGCGCACGGTCTGGACGGCCGCGGCGGCCGTGTTGAGGCTCCCGGCGAGATCGCGGGCGGCCTCGACGGCGTTGCGTGCCAACTCGACGGAATCAGGCTTGTTGGCCGCCGCCTGCAGGGCGGCGTTGAGAGCACCGAGGCGGGCGGCCGGCGACGTTGTCGAATCGGTGTCGCCGATGGTCTGGCTCAGGGTCTGGAGACCATCGAGCACGGCTTGGCTGCCGGCGGCCTCGGAGGTCGCGAGCATCTTGCGGCCGAACAGGGCCGCGTCGGCGGCCCGCAGGACGTTGACGGCGCTTCCGCCCCCCGCCGTGACAACCGTCGCGATCCGGCGCGCATAGTACGGATCGTTCGCCCCGGCGGTGTTGCGCGCGGTGACGGCGATCTGCGCGGCGGAGGCCGCCAGGGAAGTGCGGGCGCTGTTGAGCGCCAGGGAGAGGCCCATCGTGGGGTTCCTGAGGGAGCGGGCGTGTCGGAGGCGATGCGGACGGAGAGGCCGGGACGTCCAGGGATCGGCGCGGGGCCGGCCGCCGCGATGGTGCCGGCCGACGCGTCAGCGCTTGAGGTTCATCAAGGTCTCGAGGAGCTCGTTGCCGGTCATGAACACCTTCGAGTTCGCCGTGTAGACGCTCTGGGATTCGATCATGGCCGTGAGTTCGGACGAGACGTCGACGTTGGACTGCTCCAGGGCGCTCGACTTGATGGAACCGAGCCCGGAAAGGCCGGCGAAGCCGATCTGGAGGTCGCCGGAGGTGCTGGTGGGCAGGTAGATGTTGCCGGCGCGGGGCTCGAGGTTGTCGGGGCTCGCGACGTTGGCCAGCGGCACCTTGAAGGCGAGCATGCGGCTGCCGTCCTCGTAGAGGGCATAGACGGAGCCGTCCGAGGCGAGGTCCGAGCCGGTCACCGCCGAGGGCGCCTTACCGTCGGCCGTGCCCTTGAGGTCGTAGCTGCCCGCGAGCTGCGTGATGCTGCTCATGTCGAGGGCGATCTTGCGCCCGTCGGCGAAGGTGAGGTCGGTCTTGGCGGCGGCCGCCGAAGCCGTCGCGATCTTGCCGGTGTCGGGATCGAAGGTCAGGGTCGTGGTGCCGATGGCGGTGGTGGAACCGGGGGCGTAGATCTCCGCCTTCCACTCGTTGGCCGTGGCGGTCTTGCCGAGCGCGATATCGACCGTGACCTTGTTGCCGAGCTGGTCGTAGGTCACCATCGAGGTCTTCTTGGTGTAGACCGTCGAGGACAGGGTGCCGGTGAGCGCGTCCGTGCCGGCCGGCAGGTTGCCGCCGATGGAGGCCGTCTTCGAGGCGGTCGCCTTCATCCCGAGGGTCGAGACGTTCACCGGGACCATGCCGGCGGTGCTGTTGAGGGCCGGCGTCGCCTCGCCGTTCTCGCCCACCGCGTAACCCATGAGGGTGAAGCCGCCGGAATTGACGAGGTTTCCCGTCGGTCCGTCCTCGACGAAGTTGCCCGAGCGGGTCAGCGACGTGGCGTTGTTGCTGTCGCGAACCACGAAGAAGCCGTTGCCCTGGATGGCGAGATCGGTCTTCGAGGTGGTGAAGGAGACGGGGCCCTGCGCCGAGACCGAGCGGCGGATCACCGTCTCGACGGCGCCGGAATTGTAATCGCCGGTGCTGCTGGAATCGAGGATGAGGGACGAGAACTCGGTGCCGGTGCGCTTGTAGCCCGTGGTGCCGGCGTTCTGGATGTTCTCGGCCACCGTCGAGATGCGGCTCGACTGCGCGTTCATGCCGGAGACGCCGGTGCGCAGGACGCTGATGAGACTCATGGGATGACCTCGGTGAAACGGCGGGCCGTGCTGGACGGCACTAAAGGCAGGATGGCTTGCGCGGGGCTGGTCGCGTCCTTGGGCGTCAGCTCCGCAGGGATTGGGCGAGTTCGAGGAAGGCGTCCGCGCTCGGGGCCATGCCGGGCTCCTGGCGCAGGGCCTCGTAGATGCGCGGCACGAGGAGGATGGCCTGATCGAGTTCGGCGTCCTCGCCGGCGCGGTAGCCGCCCATGAGCCTGAGGTCGCGGGTCTCCTCGAACCGCGCCATCATCGCCTTGAGGCGACGCACGAGTTCGCGTTGCTCGGGCGTCCACACGGCGGTGGCGAGGCGCGAGATCGAGCCGAGGAGATCGACGGCCGGGTAGCGGCCCTGCTCGGCGATGGCCCGGTCGAGGACCACGTGACCGTCGAGGGTGCCGCGGATCGAGTCGGCGACGGGGTCGTTGTGGTCGTCGCCGTCCACCAGCACGGAGAAGATGCCGGTGATGGAGCCGGAACCGTCGCGGCCGGGGCCGGCCCGTTCGAGGAGGCGCGGCAAGTCCGAGAAGACGCTCGGCGGGTAGCCCCGGGCCACCGCCGGCTCGCCCGCCGCCAGGGCGACGTCGCGGGCCGCATGGGCGTAGCGGGTCACGGAATCGACGATGAGCAGCACGGAGTCGCCGGCATCGCGAAATGCCTCGGCGATGGCCATGGCGACCTTGGGCGCCTGGCGCCGCATCATCGGGCTCTCGTCGCCGGTGGAGACGACCACCACGGCCTTGTCGAGGTTGCCTGCCATCGGGCCTTCGAGGAACTCGCGCACCTCGCGGCCGCGCTCGCCCACCAGGGCGACGACGACGCTGTCGAAGCCGGTGGCGCCGGCGAGCATCGCGAGCAGCGTGGATTTGCCGACGCCCGAGCCCGCGAAGATGCCGATGCGCTGCCCGAGGCACAGGGGGGTGAACAGATCGAGGGCCCGCACGCCGGTGCGAAGCGGCGCCTCGACCCGGCCGCGCGCCATGGCGGGCGGCGGAGCAGCGTCGATGGGCACCGCGCGCGGTCCCGGCACGAGCGTGCCACGCCCGTCGATGGGGCGCCCCAGCGCGTCGACGACCCGGCCCTTCCAGCCCGCATGGGGCCGCAGGGTCGGATCGCCGAGGCGATAGGCCGGCGTGCCGATCCCCGCCTCGATGCGCGCCTCGAACGGCTTCAGGGTGACGCCGCCGGCATCGATGCGGACCACCTCGCCGACCTGCTCGCGGCCGCCGACCCGGAAACCCATCCGGTCGCCGAGCTTGAGGAAGGGGGCGACGCCGCCGACCCGGGCGGCAGTCGCGGTGACTTCCTGGATCGGACCGGCGACCCGGACCAGGGGCAGGGCCTCGCGCCCGGAGGCGAGGGCGGCGGCAAGCCGGTCGATGACGTCCGGACCGGCAGCGGCTTCGGTGGGTTCGCCCTGCATCACCTCAGCCCTGCGGGCTCAGGGAACGGATGGAACCCTGGAACGAGGATTCGGTCTCGGCGGTGAGGTTGGCCGCGCTCTCGAAGGCGCGCTGGATGGTGATGAGCTTCGTCATCTCGAGGATCGGGTTGACGTTCGAACCCTCGACGAAGCCCTGGACCATGCCGGTGCGGGTAAAATCCTGGACGGGCCGGGCCGGAAGGCTCGAAGCCACGCCGTTCGATTCCGCCCGCCGCAGGGTGCCCTTGGGGTCGAGGGTGAACAGGCCGATGGAGCCGACCTGGTTCACGCCCTGCGAGACGCTGCCGTCGCGGCCGATGGTCGGCGGTCCCTGCTGGGGATCGAGGAGGATCGGGCCGCCGCCCGCGTCGAGGACCGGCAGGCCGCTGACGTTGCGCAGGCGCCCCGTGGCGTCCATCGTCAGGCGGCCATCGCGGGTATAGACCGGCCCGCTCGCGCCGCCGACGCTGAGCCAGGCATCGCCCTGGATCGCCACGTCGAGGGGGGAATCGGTCTTGGTCACCGGGCCGGACTTGGTCTGGAGGTAGGTGTCGCCCGAGGAGGCGAAGGCGATCGCGCCCTTGCTCGCCTGGGCGAGGAGGGCCGAGAACTTGGTGTCCTCGGCGCGGTAGCCGGAGGTCGCGAGGTTGGCCACGTTGTTGGCCACCGCATTCATGCGCTTCTCGACGGCGATCTGGCCCGAGAGCGCGACGTAGAGGGCGTTCTGCATGGCTCAGGCGTTCCCGAACAGCGCGAGGATCGGATCGGAAGCGGTGTTGTTCTGCGCATCCCAGATCGCGGTGAAGCGCTTGATGAACTGATCGAGCTTCTGTGGGTCCCGGAAGCTCGCGAGATCGACCTTGCTCTCGATGAGTTCGGCCTGCCGGGCGAGGGCCTCGGACGAGGTTCCGCCGGCGGGCAGGCCGAGCACGGTCTTGACCACCTGAGACAGGGCCGAGTCGCCGAGGATCGCGTAGCCGCTGGTGGCGCCCCCCGCCATGCGGGCGAAGTAGAGGGCGAGGCGCACGCCGGTGTCCTCGGCGCCGGCATCGCTCTCAAGGGTCTGGCGCAGGTAGGCCTCGGTGACACTCTTGGCTTTCGCGTCCATGGGCAGATCGGTGCCGAAGCCGATGTCCAGAGGGGTCTGCCCGGCCCCCGACGGGGCGACGTTGCGGATCGCGAGCGTCCGGTTGGTGCCGCCGGCCTCGTAGAGGGTGTCGGCCGCGAGGCCGGTGCCGCCCGCGACGCCATCCGCGCCCAGGTTGGCGTAGGCCGTGGTCTCGAAGAACAGGTTCCTGCGGACACCGATGCCCGCCTGAACCTTGCCCGCGAGGTTGCCGTCCCCCGAGGCGGCGATCTGCCCGTTGATGGCGGCGGCGATCTCCTCGGCCGTGACCTGGGACAGGTTCTGGACGACGGACGCCAGGGTCTTGTTCGACAGGACGATGGTGGCCGACTTCGTCGTCGCGGCATCGACACGGGTGGAGAGCTGGAACGAGACCGCGTTGGTGCCGGAAAAGTCGAAGGTTCCGGACAGGTCGAGGGCACCGTTCAGCTGTGCGGTGCCGGCGGCGGTTGGGCCCGCTTCGGTGATCGTACCCGCGCGGCCGGTGGCGGAGGCCCCTTGTGCGAAGTCGAAGGCGCGCGCGAAGGCGACGTAGCGGTCGTCGGCGAGGCGGTTGGCGAAGCTCGCCCGCGTGTCCGTTCCCTCGGTGAGGACCTTGCGCATGAACGCCTTGGCGTAGGTCATGTCCTCGAGGCCGAACGCCTTCATGGCGTAGGAGTAGAGGCGGCGGTCGCCGAGAAAGGCGTCGATGGAGGTCACGCTGCCGATGTTGGCCTGGAAATACGCCGTCTCGCGCGCGACCTCGGGCGCTGCGGCCTTGCGGGCCAGGGAGGCCGTCAGGTCCTTGGTGATCAGGGTGTAGTTGGTGAAGGTGCTCAGCACGCGAAGGTCTCCCGGTCGGCGGCCCGGGGCGCGCGCACGAGGATAGGGGCGGCGCGGGCGATCATCGTTTGATCCGGCCTGGATGAGGGGCGGGGGTCAGAGCCGTGTCGGCCCGATGATGGTCTCGGAGGTGACGACGACCCAGCCGGCCCCCGTCGGCTGGATCGAGATGACCCGGCCGGCGCCGGGCAGGACAGCGCCCGGCACGATCTGTCTCAGGCCGTTCGGACCTTCGACCCAGGCCCCGTCGCCGGAGACCCGGCGCAGGACGTAGCCGCGCGCCGCGGCGCCGGGGCCGGCCCGGTCCGCGGGGTCGGAACGGCCGAGTTCGGGGCCGGCGGCCCGGTCGGGCAGCGCGCCGGTGGTGGTCGGGTCGAGATCGAGGACGGCGGTCCGCACGGGGGCGACGGGCTTCTTCCAGGCGAAGGTGCCGATGGAGGCCGGGAGGAAGCGTTGCACGGCGTAGTCGTGGGTGCCGCTGGTGATGGTGTAGACGGCGAACCCGCTCGACGCCGCGGCGAGCACGAGGCAGACCCCGATGGCCGCCCGCTCGAACGCCGCGTCGCGGGCGCGCCGCAGGGCCTGGGCCCCGGCGAGCGGACGGCGATGGGCGGGCACGGGTGTGAGGCGAACGGGCATGGCGCCTGGAGCGAAGGAGTTCCTGAGCCCCGAACGTTGCGGGGATATGGTTTACGAAAGGTTAATCCGGCTGGCCTCCCCGGGCGCATGCGGCCGAGTCGTTAACGATGATGGGTGATAGCCGCAGCGAGCGGCGTGGGGGTCAGGGCGAATGACGGACGGACAGCGCGAGGCGGAGGGTCGGGCCGGGACCGTACGGCCGCGCTCGCCCCGACGCCACCGGGTGATGCAGCAGGGCCGGATCGTCCTCGGGCCGGACACGCTCCTGCCCTGCGTGGTGCGCGATCTTTCACCGGCGGGCGCCAAGATCGTGCTGTCGCGACCCATCCCCCTGCCGGACAGTTTCGATCTCGTCATCGCCGCCCACGACCTCAGGACGGTGTCGGTCCGCCTGCGCTGGCAGCGGGGCGAGGTCGCGGGCGTGCGGTTCGCACCGGCAGGCGATCCCGCCCCCTGAGACTGTTTTCCGGACGATCCATTCGGGGACCGTCTCAGGCAGCCCGCGCGGCGCCTGAGCGAAGCCCAAATCCGCATCGCGAAGCGATCGACCGGATTTGGTGTGAGACGGTGCATTCGGGCACAGGGCCGGGCCGGTGCGCTTAAGCGCTTGCTAACGCGCTCGCCTCACAATGCACCCATCGACAAACGGTTCTCCCCACGGAACCGGCACGAGTTCGATGCGAGTGCAGTGGATGAACCGACTTGGTTCATAGACATGATGTCGCCCCACTGGTCCGGCGAAAACCCGGAATGTAATGAATCGTGACTTGAGAACGAAGACCTTTATCTTCGGGCGCTTTTCACGACAGGTCGGCCGACTGCCGAATTACAGAAACTCCCGTAGAATTTCAGTCCCGGATCACACCCGCCATGACCAGCCTGCTGACCAACAACGCCGCGATGACGGCGCTGACGACCCTGAAGAGCATCAATTCGCAGCTCGACGTGACCAGCAACCGGGTTTCGACCGGTCAGCGCGTCTCCAACGCCGCCGACAACGCTGCCTATTGGTCGATCGCCACCACGGTCCGCACCGACAACCTCGCCCTCGGCGCTGTCAAGGATTCGCTGGGCCTCGGCTCCGCAGCGGTCGACACGGCCTATAACGGCCTTACCACCGTCCTGACCAATCTGCAGAACATCCGCACCAAGCTGCAGACCGCCCTCCAGCCCGGCGTCGATCGCTCCAAGGTACAGACCGAAATCGCCTCGCTCCAGAGCAACATGAAGGCGACGGCCGATTCCTCGACCCAGAGCGGCCAAAACTGGCTTTCGGTGAATTCTACGGGCCCCGGCTACAATGCGGGCACGCAGAAAGTGATCGCCGGCTTCTCGCGCGACACCACCGGCAACATCAATTTCTCGACCGTCAACATCGATGTTGCGAGCATTCAGCTCTACGATAAGGCCTTGGCCGGCTCGGCCGCGACCTCGGCACAGGTCACAGCCAGCACGGCAATTATCGGCACGCTGGACTTTAGCGGTGCCAACCAGAGCACCTTAACCGTTGATATCAACGGTGCCACCGCCGGCAGTGAAACGATTACCCTAAATGCGGCAAGCCTGACGGCGAGCGTCGCTGATCTGACCAAGGTTACGAAGGGAGAACTCCTCGACGCGATCAATAACTCGATCGCAGCAAATGCAGCCCTCAAGGCCGACGGAGTAAAGGCTTCGCTCGATCCGGAAGGGCGCCTTGTATTTACGAAGACAGCGGGTGCAGGCACCATTGATGTCAACATTGCTAACGCAACAAGCGCCCGAGACATCGGATTCGGCACCGCTATTACGAAGGTTTATAGCGGTGTTGGAACGGCGGCTGGCGCTGCGACCGGCGGCGGCATCTTGGACAAGGGCGGCACGGGCTCCTCGGTAGCGACGCTATCGATCGATGCCGCGACGAACGATGCCACCCTCCAAACCTACATCAACACTGTCGACAAGGCGATCGCCGCTATTACCACGGCAGGCACCAAGCTCGGTGCCAACAAGACGCAGCTCGACGGTCAGAAAAGCTTCATCGACAGCCTGATGAAGTCCAACGACCGCGCGATCGGCACCCTGGTCGATGCCGACATCGAGGAGGAGTCGACGAAGCTCAAGGCGCTTCAGACCCAGCAGCAGCTCGGTGTCCAGGCCCTCAGCATCGCCAACAGCGCCAGCCAGAACGTGCTCTCCCTGTTCCGGTAAGACCGGCCCCCGTCCCCGGACTCTGGTCCGGGGACGGCATCGCTCGAACGAAAAGCCGCGCTCCAGGATGGGAGCGCGGTTTTTTCGTTGCAATGTAAGGAGACGCGCCTCAGCCGACGAAGGTGTACCCCGCCAGGCGCTTGGCCTCGATGGGATCGTAGCCCAGGCGCATGCGCAGCTTCTTGCGCAGCTTGCTGATGTGGCCCTCGACGACGCTCTCCTCCACGTCGCTGCCGTGGTCGGCGTAGACGGCGTTGAAGATCTGGGCGCGGGTGAGCTGGCGGCCGCGGTTGCGCGCGAAATATTCGAGGATGTGCCGCTCGCGCCGGGGCAGCGTCAGGCTGGTGCCGTCGATCTCGGGATCGCGGCCGTCGGTGTGGATCTTGAGGCGGCCGGCCTTGTCCTGGGCCGCGCCCTGCCCCTCGCCCCGGCCCATCCGGCGGCGGATGGCTTCGGCACGGGCGAGGATCTCGCGGACATGGACCGGACGGCGCACCACGTCGTCGATGCCGGCGGTGAACAGGTCGAGGGTCTGCTCCAGGGAGCGGGTCTCGTTGAGGGCGATGATCGGGGCGTGCGACAGGCTGCGGATCGCCGCGGTGCTGCGGGTCCGGTTCGCGGATTCGCCGAGCACGAAACCCTGCACGGCGGCGAGGTCTCCGGCCGGGGCGGTGTCGAGCCAGGCCTGGAACGCGTCCGCCGCGAGGCTGTGGGCGGTGACGCCCTGGGCGCCGAAGCCCGCAACGGTCTCGCTCGCCACGCAGCTACGCTCATCGACCACGATGTACATGACGCCGTCTCGCTCCACGCATGCGGGTTCGCCCGGCCAAGCACAGCCGTGCACCCAATCTGCTTCGATTTCGGTTTGATCTTGAATCGCACTTCGCACGGCGTCGACGGACACTTGGATAACCCGGACGAAACCTGGACTATCCTCGACACATCCGCCGCGACGCGGCGCCGTTTGGTGGTATCGTTTTGTTAAGAAAATGGTTAATTTTTTGTTAAGTGGGGTGGCGCCCCGTCACCGTCCGGTCGTCTGTTGCGGTCGCGCCGCACCCGGTACCGCCAAGGCGTGACGCCAAGTCGAAACCAAGTCGAAACGCCAAACCGAAACAGGGAGCATCATGGGACTGATCCAGGACCTCGTCGGACGCTTGACGCAGAACGTCGCCGCCTATGTCGGCGACCGAGTGCTGATGGAGGCGGCGGTCTCGGCCGCCGCCAACGTCATCCTGGCCGACAGCGAGATCGACGAAGAGGAGGTCGAGACGGCACTCGCGGGCATGCGGGCCAACCCGATCCTCGAGAAGGGCTACGACACGCTGAAGCTCGAAGCCGAACTGTTCGAGGCCCTGGAGCGAGCGCGCACCCGGGCGGGCCGCGCGGAGAACCTCCAGCACGTCGCGGGGCTCGTCGGGCGCGAGGCGGGCCAGCGCGAGGCGGTGTTCCTCATTGCCGCCGATGTCGCCGATCAGGCCGGCATCAGCGCCGTCGAGCATCGAGCCCTGGCCGAGATCGCCGCGGCCCTGAGCGTGGACAAGGACCGGCTTCTCGGAGGCCAATCCGGCGCGTAATAATGTATAATCTTGGGACGACCAGCGACTTCGCCAGTCATGGCCAGCCGCGATACCCGTCCCGAGCCCCTCCAGGGCCTGGAAACAGGTCCCGGGGATAGTTCGGGCACAATGCATATGTGCAGCGCAACAGCGCTTAAACGCACCGCACCACGATCCGTGACACTCTTGCGAAGTCGAGGGGCGGCCTCTACGCTCGGCTCAGCCAACAAGACTTCCACGACACCGAAACCGGCACAATAGATCCTGCCGCCTGACATCGACAGTGGAGGCACGGGGAGGAGAACGGGGCAATGAAGAAAAATAAGGTCATCTCGGCGGAAGAGGCCATCGCGCTCATCCGGCAGAACGATGTCGTGACCACAACGGGCTTCGTTCAGAGCTGCATTCCGGAGGCGCTGCACGCCGCCCTGGAGAAGCGCTTCGTCGAGACCGGCGCCCCGCGCGACCTCACCCTGATCATGACCGCTGGTGCCGGCGACAGCAAAGGCCTCGGGACCGGGCGTCTCCACCACGAGGGCCTGCTCAAACGCGTCATCGCGGCGAATTTCGGCCGGATGCCGAAGGTCGCCAAGGCGGCCCAGGAGAACAAGATCACCGGCTACAACCTGCCCCAGGGCGTGATCTCGCAGCTCTACCGCGCCTGCGCCGCCGGCCAGCCGGGACTGTTCTCCAAGGTCGGCCTCCACACCTACGTCGATCCGCGGCACGGTGGCGGCCGCGTCAACACCCTGACGCAGGACGAGATCGTTAAGGTGGTGGACGTCGATGGCGAGGAGTGGCTGTTCTACACCGCCACCAAGATCGACGTCGCCTTCATCCGCGGCACCTCGGCCGATCCCGCCGGCAACATCTCCTTCGAGAAGGAGGCGCTCACCCTCGACTGCCTCGCCCAGGCCATGGCGGCGCGCAACAACGGCGGCATCGTCATCGCCCAGGTCGAGCGCATCGTCGACGACGGCTTCCTGCTGCCGAAGGACGTGCGGGTACCCGGCATCCTCGTCGACTGCGTGGTGTTGGCCGAGCCCGAGATGCACCGGATGAACTACGGCGTGCAGCACGATGCGGCGCTCGCCGGCCAGATCCGCGTGCCGGTGACCGGCATGAAGAAGATGGCGCTCGATGCCCGCAAGATCATCGCCCGGCGCGCCGCCTTCGAGCTGCCGCCCAACGGTGTGGTCAATCTCGGCGTCGGCGCGCCGGAGGGCATCTCGGCGGTGGCCAACGAGGAAAAGGTGACGCCCTACATCACCCTCACCACGGAAGCCGGGGCGGTGGGCGGCGTGCTGGCCAGCGGGTCGAGCTTCGGCGCGGCGACGAATGCCGACTGCGTCATCGACCAGAACCAGATGTTCGACTTCTACGACGGCGGCGGCCTCGACATGACCTGCCTCGGGCTGGCCGAGTGCGACCAGCACGGCAACGTCAACACGAGCATGTTCGGCGGCCGCCTCAACGGCTGCGGCGGCTTCATCAACATCTCGCAGAACGCCCGCTGCGTCGTCTTCGCCGGCACGTTCACGGTGGGCGGCCTGGAGACGGTGATCGAGGACGGCAAGCTGCGCATCGTCACCGAGGGGCGCGCGCAGAAGTTCCTGCCCCAGGTGGAGCAGATCACCTTCAGCGGCTCCTACGCGCAGATGCGTTCGCAGCCGGTGATCTACGTGACCGAGCGCTGCGTGTTCCAGCTCACCGACGAAGGCCTGGAACTCATCGAGGTGGCGCCGGGCATCGACATCGAGCGGGACATCCTGCCCCATATGGGCTTCACGCCCATCATCAAGCAGCCGGCGCTCATGGATGCGCGCCTGTTCCGCGACGAGCCGATGGAGCTCCTCGCCGATCTCCTGAACCTCAACTTGTCGGAGCGCGTCAGCTACGATTCCGAGCGCAACATCCTATTCGTCAACCTCGAGGGCTGGCATGCCCGCGTGAAGAGCGACATCGACGATCTGCGCAAGGTTCTGGTCGGCGCCTGCAAGAAGGCCGGCCAGCGGGTCAACTCCGTGGTCAACCACGACGGATTCCGCATCAACGAGAACCTCTACGACGACTACGCGAGCATGATCCAATACTTGGCGGCGAACTACTACGCGACCACCACCCGCTACGCCACGAGCGCCTTCCTGCGCCTCAAGATGGAAGAAGCCCTCAACCGGCGCGGGCTCGCCCCGCACGTGTTCGAGCGCAAGGAGGACGCCCACGCCTTCGTGGACGGCCTCGACAAGAAGGTCCGCCGCGCCTCCACCGCCATCGCGTCGGCGGCGTAAAAAACCTCCTCCCGCCTGCGGGAGAGGGTGCCTGCGGAGCGGGCGGGCCGGGACGAAGTCCCGCAAGAGGGGCGGCGCGACCTTTTCGCAGAGGCCAGCGCTCCCCTCTCCCGACCCGCTCACGCGGGCCACCCTCCCCCGCAGCGGGGGGGAGGGTTCTCGCGCTCGAACACCGAAGCATCCAAAAGAATGATCGTCCGCTCGCGTCCGGGTCTTCTGACGATCCTGTTCACCCTGCGCGGCTCGATCCTGCCGCAGGTGGCACCGAAGGTTCTGGGCATCACCGCCGTGGCGCTCGCCGTGGTGGCGGCGGAGATGCGGTGGCCCGCAGCCTTCCCCATCACCGCCGGGGTCGGGCCGTTCACTCTCATCGGGTTGGCCCTCTCGATCTTCCTGAGCTTTCGCAACGGCGCCTGCTACGATCGCTGGTGGGAGGCGCGCCGGGCCTGGGGCTCGCTCATCGTCGAGACGCGGGGGATCGCCCGCCAGCTGGCCGCACTCCTGCCCGAGCCGGAGCATCAGGACCTGCGGCGACGGGTCCTGCGGCGGATCTCGGGGTTCGCCCATGCCCTCCATGCCCAGGTGCGGGGCGGAAACGAGGTCGCGGCCGCGAGCCCCTGGCTTCCGCCCGGCGAGGCCGACACCCTCGTCCGGGGGCCGAGCGCGGCCGATGCTGTGCTGGTGCGCCTCACCGCCGATCTGGCCGACGCCTATCGAACCGGCGCCCTCACGGATGTGCTGTTCGGCCTCCTCGAACAGCGGATCGCCGCCCTCTCCCAGGCGCAGGTCGTGTGCGAGCGCATCCACGGTACGCCGTTGCCGTTCGCCTACACCCTGCTCCTGTACCGCACGGCGTGGCTCTATTGCCTGCTGCTGCCGTTCGGCCTCGCGGCCTCCCTCGGCTGGGCGACGCCGCTCGCCGTGGCCCTCGTCGCCTACACGTTCTTCGGCCTCGATGCCCTCGGCGACGAACTCGAGGAGCCGTTCGGCACGGAGCCCAACGATCTGCCGTTGGACGCGCTCCTCCACACCCTCGACGGCGTCGTCCTCGACGCGCTCGGCGAGCCGGCCCCTCCGGCGCTCAAGCCGGAGCGGTATTGGCTGACATGAGAGACCGACGTCGCCGTCGTCGGCAGAGGCAGGCTGCCCCTTCGATCGCCAGCCAGGAATAGCATTCCGCCCGTCCCCATTCGGCAGCCGCACCGCCGATGCAGGACTGAGGCCGCAGATTTGCCGTCGTGGCGCATTGGTCGACGGGGCGACGACCACAACCAAGCGGTTCACAGTGCGGCGATCGAATGCGACGCCTCGCTCGTCCGTGCAGGTCGTCGATTGCGAGATAGTTCAGCGGGTCGTGCAGGTATCCAGGGACGAACGGTACGACGAGTCCCGCTTCTTCGTATCAGCCAGACGTTTCTATCGCGCTGCGGAAACCGACGCGCGATGGCGGAAAGCACGATGAGAAACTCGCGAAATGGGAGACGGCACGCAGTGCGCATGATGCTAGGCGGCAAATACCGCGGCCTCGCGCCTGGTCCGGCCATAATTCGATATCGTCAGATTCCAAGTCTCGCAACAGGTACCGCAATACGATCAAGGCTCGATAAATTTCGGTTGTTATTTATTTCGAGGGCACCTGTAGGATAACCTCCGGTGGAATCGATCGCCGCAAAAACAAGACATCAAATGCAATGACTTAGTCTTGCATATATTCGTATTTACTAGAGATATAAACAAATACAATTCGAAAATAAAAACAATCCGTAACGGTTTTTTAGAACGTAGTCCCTACTAACACAGATCATATTCAATCGATCCGGTTTCGCCAGTGACACAAGTCACATCATCCAATCGCGCAGGGTTGCTCCTCCTCTGGGGCACGGCGCTCGCGATCCTGGTTCTCCCGGTCAGCGTCATGGCGGTCCCGACCTCGGACACCGTGGCTGTGATTGGTCCGCCTGGGCGCGACACAGCAGCCATCGTGGCACGGGCTGGAGGCACCATTCTGCGTCTCGGCGGCTGGGACAATGTCCTCGTGGTGCGGGCCGGGTCGACCGATTTTGTCGCTCGCCTCTACGCCTCCGGAGCTTGGCTCGTCATAGACGCCCAGTTTGCCACAGCCTGCACGCCATCCTCCCGAATCTGACCAGCGCAATGGACCCCGGCCCGCGATGACGAACCTGGATTCTCTCCGGCAAATTTTCGGCCGATATCTCATCACCCTCCTCTGGATGCATCTCCCGGTCATCGCATTCAGCGCCTGGGTCGCTGGAAATGCGCCGACGGTACCCCTCGTGGTCGCCGGCCTCCTGGCTGGACTCAGCACCTTGGTGTGGTGGAACTCGCCGACAGGCTTGGCCACCCGCCTGGTCTGCAGCCTATCGCTCGTTCAAATGGCCGCGATCCTGATCTCTGCGCTGACGGGGCATCTCTGGCAGATCGACCTGCACATGTACTTCTTCGTCTGCCTGGCAGTGCTGGTCGCGTGGTGCGACTGGACCGTTCTTGTCGTTTGCGCCGCCGCCATCGCCGGTCACCATCTCGCGGTGAACATCGCGATGCCGGCGCTGATCTTTCCCGGTGGAGCCAAGAACTCGGACACGGCACGCGTGGTACTCCATGCTGTCATGCTAATCTTCGAGACGTGCGTGCTGGCCTGGATCGCGCGCACCATCGCGACGGTGTTCGCCGCACAAGCTGCCGCCGAGGGCGCGATCCGGGAGCAAATGGAGCGGATGCGGGCACTGGAATCGGAGACCGTCCTGATGCGGGCCGGAGCGGATACGCAGCGCCGGGCCGCCATGCAGCAGACCGCCCACTACTTTGAATCCACGGTGAGCGGCATCCTGGGCCGGGTCACGCAAGCGGCGGCGGCGATGCAGGACACCGCCCGAGTCATGCGGGGGACGGCGGAGGGCACGACGGACCGGGCCATGTCCGTGGTCGGCGCCGCCGAGAGGGCCGCGCACAACGTCAGCCAAGTGGCCGGTGCCGCCGAGGAACTCGGCGCTTCCGTTCAGGAGATCGGTCGCCAGGTGGCGGAATCGGCGCGGGTGGCACAGGGCGCGGTGGGTCAAGCCAACGCCACCGGTCACCTGGTTCATGCTTTGAGTACGGGCGCAGCCCGGATCGGAGACGTCGTCGGAATGATTTCCGGCATTGCCGGCCAAACAAACCTCCTGGCCCTCAACGCAACCATCGAAGCGGCGCGCGCCGGGGAAGCCGGACGGGGCTTTGCGGTCGTGGCGGCAGAGGTCAAGGAGCTCGCCAACCAGACCGCCCGGGCGACCGAGGACATCACGCAGCAGATCAACGCGATTCAAGGCACGACCGGTGAGGCGGTGACGGCCATCGAGGCGATCGTTGCGCAGATCCGCACGATGAGCCGGACGGCGGACGCCATCGCTTCGGCGGTAGACCAGCAGGGATCGGCGACCCAGGAGATCATTCGCAATGTGGCTGAGGCAGCCACCGGTACCGGGGCAATCACGGCCGTCATCGGCGGCGTCGCCCACTCGGCCGGCGAGACCGGCGAGGCGGCGGCCCGGGCCCTCGCCTCGGCCTCGGAACTGGCGCAGGAAGCCAATCAACTCGGAGGCGAGGTCAACCGGTTCCTCCAAACCGTCAAGGCTGCCTGATTGTGAAGGCTGCCTGACGCGTCAGGGCGTGAGGGCGCGACGTGGCTTCTCCCGAGCCGTCGCCTAGCAAGGGCAATCCGGGTCGACGGCCTGCTGGACGCCGATCGGAATCCGCGAAAGCCCGATGCGGCTTCGGGTCGACCACTCAATCCGGCCGGTTCGCACCTGTGGAGTCGGTTCGCAGCACTGCTCGTGATGAACGAAGCGCGTGCCCTGGAACTAGCTGGAACAGGACGGAGCGCTTCGGACTTGCGAACCGAGCATCGCCCGAACCCTAGCTGAAGCATGGCAGAAGACGTCGAGTTGGTGCATTCGGATCGCGGACGGAGCGGCCCGTGGGGCGGGTTGCAAACCGCAAGGTCGATAGCGCCAAGCCTCATCCGGTTGGCATCTTAAAACAGGCGTCGTGAGACGGAAGACCCATATCCGCCTCCGAGATCTTCCGGGATCGGGGGGACGGGTGTCGAGCGGCACGTCCGCCGCCGTCCCTCGACCGCCGGTCATCCGCCACTCAGTACTCCCAGAAGATCCGCTGCAGCTCCTTCGTGTCCTGCGTTTTCGTCAGCGCCACCGCGGCCAGGATCTTGGCCTTCTGCGGGTTGAGGTCGTGGGCCACCACCCAGTCGTACTTGTCGTCGGGCTGCTCGGCGTTGCGCAGGACGAAGCCGTCGCCGACGCGCGACGAGCGGATGATCTGCACGCCCTTCGCGCGGAGGTCCTTCAGGGTGTCGACGAGGTACCCGGCGACCGAGCCGTTGCCGGTGCCGGCGTGGATGAGCGCCTTGGCGCCGCCCGCGACCGCCGAGGTGTAGGGCTCCGGGTGCATGTTGCCGGAGCCGTACACGATGGCGACTTCCGGCAGGCTGTCGATGCCGTCGATGTTGAACTCGGAGGTGGTGCCGTGCCGCTTCACCGGGGCGCGGAACCAGTAGGTCTTGCCCTCGACCACCATGCCCAGCGGTCCCCATTGGCTGAAGAAGGCGGAGGGCTTGATGTTGACACGCTTGGTGCTGTCGCGGCCGGCCTGGATCTCGTCGTTCATGGTCAGCAGCACGCCCTTGGCGCGCGCCTCCTTGGCGCTCGCCACCACGACGGCGTCGAGGAGGTTGAGGGCCCCGTCCGCCGAGATCGCCGTGGAGGGGCGCATGGAAGCCACCATCACGATGGGCTTGTCGGTCTTCACCACGAGGTCGAGGAAGTAGGCCGTCTCCTCCACCGTGTCGGTGCCGTGGGTGACGACCACCCCGTCGACGTCGTCGCGCTTGACCAGGGCCGAGATCTGCTTGGCGAGCTGGATGAGTTGGGCGTTGGTGAAGCTCTCGGAAGCGATCTGGAACGCCTGCTCGCCGCGCACGTCGGCCACGCCCGCGATGGCCGGCACGGCGGCGATGAGCTTGTCCACCGGCACCTTGGCGGCCTGGTAGGTGGCGCTGTTGGCCGCATCCGCCCCCGCCCCCGCGATGGTCCCGCCGGTGGCGACGATGACGACGCGTGGTTTTGCCGTCACAGCCGCCGGGGCGGTGGTGCCGGGCGCGGCCGGAGCCGGGCCTTCCAGGGCGGCGACGGGCAGGCTTCCCGCCATGAGGAGCGCCAGAAGGGTGGCCGGTGCGGTGCGTCGCATGAATCGGTCCTGGGTCGGTGACGGTGTTCCCGCTATTGTGGCCCGTGCAACCACCCGCGCCCAGGTGAAAAAGACAGCGATGGGCACCATTCGAGGTGCAGCACGCCCGACTTGTCACCGGATCGACGAAAAACTCTCCCGGCCGGGACGGGCCGGGAGAGCGAAGGGCGGCAACGGCGAGACCCTTCAGTCGAGGGCCGCCGCTTCCCGGGTCGGAGCCGGGCGCGGCCGGGACACGGCGACGGTGTCGCCGGTGCGGCTGATCTCGACGGCCTCGGCGGCCGCGCCGCGTTCCTGCGGCGTCGAGAGGGTCACGCTCTGGCCGGAGGCCAGGACGGTCTCGAAGCGGACGGCGCGGGCGGCATCCGTGCGGGCCAGGGTCACGACGACCCGGTAGCCCTTGGGCTCGGCGGTGTAATAGGCCACGCCGGCGAGTTCGCCGAGGTTGATGCTGCCGCCATCGAGCGGCTTGATGGTCTCGGCCGAAGCGGTGCCCGCGAGGGCGGCGGCGAGGGCGGCGGCGGCGGTGAAGATCCGGTACGTCATGGTGTCGGGTCTCGCGGTGTGGGCAAGGAGCGGTGTGCCGTTGCGTCTGGACCCGATATGCAGTGCGGTGCACCATGGATCAAACAGAACGCATCGATAATGACTATTGACCATGTCGATCTATCACGGATCGACCTCAACCTCCTGGTGGCCCTCGACGCCCTCCTGTCCGAGCGCGGCGTCACCCGTGCGGCCGCACGCATCGGCATCGGCCAATCCGCCATGAGCTCTTCGCTGGCGCGCCTAAGGGTGCTGTTCGGTGACGAACTCCTGACCCGGGCGCCCGAGGGGATGCGCCCGACGCCGCGCGCCCTGGCGCTCGCCGAGCCCGTCCGCACCCTGCTGCGGCAGGTGCAGTCCCTGGTCCGGCGCGACGCGGTGTTCGACCCGCGCACGGTCACGCGCACCTTCACCATCGGCCTGCCCGACAGCGCGGAGGTGCTGCTCGGGCCGCGGCTGCTCGCCTACCTGAGGGCGGAGGCGCCCGGGATCAGCCTGCTGCTGCGCTCCATCGACCGCATCCGCATCCTGCAGGAGCTCGACGCCGACCGGGTCGACCTCGGCATCGGCTTCTTCACGGAGGGACAGACGCATCACAAGCGCCGCCTGCTCTACCGCGACAACTACCTCTGCATGTTCAACGCCGACCTCGTCGGCATCACGCCCCCGATCTCGCTCGCCGATTACGTCCGCTTCCCCCACGTCCTCACCAGCCTCAAGGAGACCGCCCACGGGGTGGTGGACGACGCCCTGGCGAAACTCGGGATGAGCCGGACCCTGGCGGTGACGACGCCGCGCTTCCTCGCCGTGCCGTTCCTCGTGCGCAGCGCCCCGGTGATCACCACCATGCACGCGCGCCTCGCCACCTTCTTCGCCGGGGCACTCGGGCTCAGCGTCAGCCCGGCCCCCGTGGAGCTGGAGGATGTGGCGATCTCGATGCTGTGGCACGCCTCCTACGACGACGACCCGGCCCATCGCTGGCTGCGCGCCACCATCCTTCGCCTCGCCGAGGCCGAGGCGCCGGGCACCGCCTTCGGTGCGGCGCGTTAGGAGCGAACACCGAGGAGGACGCCCATGGCCGACGATCACGACGACACGTCTCAGGATGCCGCGAAAGACACCCGGAAGGGCCCTCAGGGTAAGCCCGCCAACGCGGCCCCGGACGCCGTGATGGACCCCAACGAGAAGACCGACGGCAAGCCCGGCGCGGGTCCCCAGGGCGGCGGCACGCCGGACGACGAGACCGATCCCGGCGGCGGCTGACGCGCCCTTTGCGGGGCGTCCCTTGCCGGCCGGGGCCCCCTGTCGACCGAAGGACCTTTGCCGGCCGGGGGCCACTTGTCGGCCGAAGGCCGACCGGTACGGTATCCCGAAAGGGAGACACGCCATGAACGCCTCCGATTCGGCCCCGGCCGCCGGACCCTCGATCTATGACCGGGATCTGTACAAGAACCCGGCCAACCATCAGCCGCTCACGCCCCTGAGCTACCTCGATCGCGCGGCGCGGGTGTTTCCCGACCACGTCGCGGTGATCCATGGGCCCCTGCGCCGGACCTACGCCGACCTCTACGCGCGCAGCCGACGCCTCGCCGCGGCCCTGGCCGCACGCGGCATCGGCCGGGGCGACACCGTGGCGGTGCTGCTCGCCAACACGCCCGAGATGATCGAGTGCCATTACGGGGTGCCGATGACCGGCGCCGTGCTCAACACCCTGAACACCCGCCTCGACGCCGCCGGCCTCGCCTTCTGCCTCGATCACGGCGAAGCGAAGATCCTCGTCATCGACCGGGAGTTCTCCACGGTGGTCGCGTGCGCCCTGGCGCAGGCGACGGTGAAACCCCTCGTCATCGATGTCGACGATCCGGTGTTCACCGGCAACGGCTCGGCCGTCGGCAGCCTCGGTTACGAGGCGCTTCTGGCCGAGGGCGATCCGGCGGCGGATTGGGCGATGCCGGCGGACGAGTGGGACGCGATCGCGCTGAACTACACTTCCGGCACCACGGGCGACCCCAAGGGGGTGGTCTATCACCATCGCGGCGCGGCCCTGCTGTCGCTCGGCAACGTCATCACCGGCAACCTCGGGCAGCATCCGGTCTATCTCTGGACCCTGCCGATGTTTCACTGCAACGGCTGGTGCTTCCCCTGGACCCTCTCGGTGGTGGCCGGCACCCATGTCTGCCTCAGGCAGGTGCGGGCCGGGGCGCTCTACGCGGCGATCGCCGAGCACGGCGTCACCCATCTGTGCGGCGCGCCCATCGTCATGCAGCTCCTCCTCGGAGCCTCCGACGGCGAGCGCCGCCCCCTCCCCCACCGGGTCGCCTTCCTCACCGCCGCCGCGCCCCCGCCCCAGGCGGTGCTGGCCGCCATGGGGGCGGCCGGCTTCGACGTGACCCACCTCTACGGGCTGACGGAGACCTACGGACCGGCGGTGGTGAACGCCTGGCACCGGGACTGGGACGCCCTCGATGCCGATGCGCGGGCCGAGAAGATGGCGCGCCAGGGCGTGCGCTACCCCGTGCTCGAAGGGTTCGACATCCGCGATCCCGAAACCTGCGAGTCCGTACCGGCCGACGGGACGACCATGGGCGAGGCGATGTTCCGCGGCAACGTGGTGATGCGCGGCTACCTCAAGAACCCGTCCGCCACCGAGGCCGCTTTCAAGGGCGGCTGGTTCCGCTCGGGCGACCTCGGGGTGAAGCACCCCGACGGCTACATCCAGCTCAAGGACCGCGCGAAGGACATCATCATCTCGGGCGGCGAGAACATCTCCTCCATCGAGATCGAGGACGCCCTGTTCCGCCACCCGGCGATCGCCTCCGCCGCCGTGGTCGCCCGGCCGGACCCGAAATGGGGCGAGACCCCCATGGCCTTCGTCGAACTCAAACCCGGCGCTACCCTCGAGGCCGACGCCCTCATCGCCTGGTGCCGCGAGCGGCTGGCCGGCTACAAGCTGCCGCGCCACATCGTGTTCGGGGACTTGCCCAAGACCGCGACGGGCAAGGTGCAGAAGTATCTTTTGCGGGAGCGGGCGAAGGCCGAATGACATGGTCGCCGCCGGATGAGTTCGGTGACGTGGTGAAACGGGTGTCCCCACACCTTCCAGGCGGGGGAGCCGGTCGCGCTCGCGCGATCTGAAGTCGATCTCATCACGACCCCGCCGGACTTTTCGATCCGCAATGGCGCCCATTCAGACTGCGGCGATAACGGTGATGCGATTGCCAGAGGCCCAGCCCAGCACTCCCTAGAAGGGCTAGGATCAGAACGGGCGAAAAGATCCAGATCATGAACGCGGCCTTCTCCCCGTCGCCCGTCGCAAGCCAGCGAATGCCGAGACTGAACGCCAGGAGGCCAGCGGCGAAGGTACCGATCGCGGTCAGGGCGCCGACGAGCAGCGCCGACAGCTTGGGGTGGTTCACTTCGAAACCTCCGCTGCGGCGTTTCGATGTCGCCCGGACATCGGCACACCCGATGTGGTCCGCGCGCGAGTTTCGCAAAAAAGAAAAGGCCGGGCAAATGCCCGGCCTTTTCCCAGTCCAATGGTGCGGCGCGTTACGCGGCGCCACCCGAGCGCTCGAAGCGCTTGCGCTCGTTGGGGTCGAGGTAGGTCTTGCGCAGGCGGATCGACTTCGGCGTGACTTCCATCAACTCGTCGTCCTGAATCCAGGCGAGCGAGCGCTCCAGGGTCATGCGGATCGGCGGGGTCAGGCGCACGGCCTCGTCCTTCGAGGTGGTGCGGATGTTGGTGAGCTTCTTGCCCTTGAGCACGTTCACCTCGAGGTCGTTCTCGCGGTTGTGCTCGCCGATGATCATGCCCTGATAGACCTTGGCGCCGGGCTCGATCATCATCGGGCCGCGATCCTCCAGGTTCCACATGGCGTAGGCCACGGCCTCGCCCTTGTCGTTGGAGATCAGCACGCCGTTGCGGCGGCCCATCATCTCGCCCTTGTAAGGCTCGTAGGCCTTGAACAGGCGGTTCATGATCGCGGTGCCGCGCGTGTCGGTCATGAGCTCGCCCTGGTAGCCGATGAGGCCACGGGTGGGCGCGTGGAACACGAGGCGCAGGCGGGAACCACCCGACGGCCGCATCTCGATCATCTCGGCCTTGCGCTCGGACATCTTCTGCACGACGACGCCGGAATACTCCTCGTCGACGTCGATCACGACCTCCTCGACGGGCTCCAGCACGCCGCCGTCCTCGTCCTTCGACAGCACCACGCGGGGACGCGACACGGCGATCTCGAAGCCCTCGCGGCGCATGGTCTCGATGAGGATGGCGAGCTGCAATTCGCCGCGACCCGAGACGTAGAACGAATCCTTGTCCTCGGCCTCCTCGATCTTGAGCGTGACGTTGCCCTCGGCCTCCTTGAACAGGCGGTCGCGGATCATGCGGCTCGTGACCTTGTCGCCCTCGGTGCCGGCGAGGGGCGAATCGTTGACGATGAAGGACATGGTGACGGTGGGCGGATCGATCGGCTGGGCCTGGATCGGGGTCTCGACCTGCGGATCGCAGAACGTGTCGGCGACGGTGCCCTTCACGAGGCCCGCGATGGAGACGATGTCGCCCGCCTCACCGATCTCGATGGGCGAACGCTCGAGGCCGCGAAACGCCAGGATCTTCGAGACGCGGCCGGTCTCCACGAGCTTGCCCGTGCGGTCCATGACCTTGATGGCCTGGTTCGGCTTGACCGTGCCGGACGCGATGCGGCCGGTGATGATGCGGCCGAGGAACGGGTTGGCCTCGAGCAGGGTGCCGAGCATCCGGAACGCGCCTTCCTCGACCTTGGCCTGGGGCACGTGGGCGAGCACGAGGTCGAACAGGGGCGCGAGGCCGTCCTCCTGCGAACCGTCGGGCGAGGTCGCCATCCAGCCGGCGCGGCCCGAGCCGTACAGGATCGGGAAGTCGAGCTGGTCGTCGGTGGCATCGAGGGCCGCGAAGAGGTCGAACACCTCGTTCACCACCTCTGTGATGCGGGCGTCGGGGCGGTCGACCTTGTTGATCGCCACGATCGGCTTCAGGCCGATCTTGAGGGCCTTGCCGACCACGAACTTGGTCTGGGGCATCGGGCCTTCGGCGGCATCCACCAGCACGATCACGCCGTCGACCATGGAGAGGATGCGCTCGACCTCACCGCCGAAGTCAGCGTGGCCGGGGGTGTCGACGACGTTGACGCGGGTGTCCTTCCAGACGACCGAGGTCGCCTTGGCCAGGATCGTGATGCCGCGCTCCTTCTCGAGGTCGTTGGAATCCATGGCGCGCTCTTCGACGCGCTGGTTCTCGCGGAACGAGCCCGACTGCGACAGCAGCTTGTCGACGAGCGTCGTCTTGCCGTGGTCGACGTGGGCGATGATGGCGATGTTGCGAAGCTTCATAGGGTATCCGGAAGCGAGAAGAGCCCGTCACGCGACGGGCCGCAGGAATGCGGCCGGCTGCGCCGGGTCACGGGATCGAGCTATCGCGTCGCAATAGAAGGTGTCGGGCGTTCCGGCAAGGGGGCGGAGCTCCGAGCCTGGGCATGGTGGCTCCCCGCCGGACGCGGAGCCGGGCTCGGGGCAGGCTCACCGCGCCTCCACCGGCCGCACGGACCACGTGCCCCAGTAGACCGGCCGGCCGAAGACCGAGGACGGACCCGGTTCGTCGTAGCCCGGGGCGAGACGGTCGAGCCAAGTGATGAAGCCGGCCTTCGCCGGATAGCTCCCCGGGGTGTCGAGGTTGCCGTAGCGGTCGGTCATCCAGAAATGCTGCGCTCGTCCGTAGCGGCCGCTGCCGTCGCCGCCCGAACGCAGGCCGAGATAGGCCGGGGAGCGCATGATCGCCACGGGCTCGGAATACCACGTCAGGCCGGCGAGCGATCCGATGGCGAGGTCGGCCGTGTACTGGACGCAGAGGTCCGCCACCGGGCCGTCCATGGTGTTGGCCGGCCGGTTGCAGCTGTAGGCCACGGCCCATCGGTCCATGCCCTTGGCCTTGGCCACGCGCACCAGGGCCGGGCCCGGCAGGGGCTCGGCGACGAGGCGGGCCGACGACCACGGCCGGTCGACCGTCAGGTCCCGGCTCGTGCGCAGGTAGAGGCCGAGGCGGCGCCGGGCGATGGGAGCGTCGCAATCGGAGGGCAGCACGTCGGTGTAGAAGTAGTGGTAGACCCGATCGACCACGCTGATGGAGCCGACGAGGTCGTTCCGGTCGAAGCCCTCGCCCGGGCAATGGCCGACGACGGGCGCGCCGGTCTCGTCGAGCACGGCGCTGGGGGCGGGCGCGGCGCCGCCGCGCCGGGATCGGCGCCGCTTGCCGCCCTCCGGGGTGAACGGCACCCAGGCGACCCCGTCCTCGGCTCGCCCACGGATGTCGAAGCGCTCGAAATCCGCGGTGCGGGCCTGCATCAGGGCATGGCGATTTCCGCTCGGACTCGGGACGGTGGTGAGGAGGAAGACGTAGGAGTAGTCGTCCCCGCTCCAATCGCGTCCGGCCACCACCATGGGATGGCGCGCGGCGATCCCCTCGGGCGCCGCCTCGACGATGGCCGGAGCCTGCTCGCGTGCGCGCCGGCGGCTCCGCTGCTCGCGGTGAACCACGCGGGCCAGCTCCCACAGGCGCGCCTCCGTCGGCGGCATGACCGTGGCGAGTTGCTCGGGCATCGCGCCCGACCGGACGGCTCCGCCATCGAGGGGGCTGACGACGCGGCGCGCCGGGCAGGTTTCGCCCCCGCGCCGTCCACCCATGGGCGCCTCGGCCTGGTAGATGGCTTGAAGCCGCCCGGTGCGTCCGGCGGTGCGGACGATCTGCACGTTCGAGGCCGATTCGCAGGCCCGGGGCGCGAAGAACACGCCCTCGGCCTCGCCGCCCCGGCAGATCTCCAGGGCGCCCCCGGCGGTGGGGAAGCAGGCCGGGTCGGGGGCCTGGGCCGCACCCGGCGTCGCTAGGGGCAGGAGCCCGATGGCGAGAGGGAACAAGCGCGTCGCGCGGCGTACCAGACGGGGGATGAAGCGGAACTGTGTCACGGGCGAGAGTGGTAGCGTGCGCGCGGGACCGGCAAAAGGGGTCCGATCGGACGCAGACCCACCCGTCCACATGGCGTCGCGGACGGGGCCGTCACCCGGCGGCGGTCGGCCGGATCAGTCCGCCGCAATCGCCTCGACGCCGCACCATTCGGCGACGAACAGCGCGATCGCCGTGGTGACGCGCCGGACGGAGGCGAGGCTCACGCGCTCGTCGCAGCCGTGAATATCGTGGCTGATGGGGCCGTAGCACAGGGCCGGCACCCGGTCGTAGAGGGCGTGGACCCGGGTATCGAGGTAGCTCGGGGACATGAAGCTTTGGAGCGGCTCGCCCGTGGCACCCGCGTGCGCTGCGGCCAGCACCGCCTCGGCCTCCGAGCCCGGTTCGAGGACGTAGCCTTCGGCGAAGAAGCCGTCGAAGGTGACGACGGGCGGGGCGGCGGCGAGGAACGAGTCGGTGCGGGCGAACGCCGCCACCGCGTCCGCGACGGCACGGGCGGCGTCCGCCGCCGCCACGCCCGGATACAGGCCGATGCGGCAGGCGATCCGGCACCAGGCCGGCACCGAGGAAGCCCAGTCGCCGCCCTCGATCCGCCCGACATTGAGGTTGATGGCGTCCGCCGCGCCGTCGAAATGGGGCCGGCCAGCCTTGTCGGCGTTCCAGCGTGCCTCCAGGGCGCGCAGGGCTCCGACGACCCGGTAGGCGGCATCGATGGCGTTGGCGCCGGCGCCCATCGCGCGCACGTGGGTCGGGCGGCCCTGCACCGCCACGGTGAACCACAGCACGCCGATATTGGCGCGCACGAGCTTCTCGTCCTCGGGTTCGGGAATCAGCACGGCGTCGGCGCGGTATCCCGCCAAGTGGGTCATCAGGGCGCCGTTGCCGGTGGATTCCTCCTCGACCACGGATTGCAGGATGACCGGTGCGGCGGGCTGGAGGCCGATGCGGCGCAGGGCATCGAGGGCGAACAGGTTGGCGGCGTGACCGGCCTTCATGTCGGCGGCGCCGCGCCCGTACAGCCAGTCGCCGTCGATGACCGGATCGAACGGCGCGTGAGTCCACAGATCGGCGGGGCCGGTCGGCACCACGTCGACATGGGCCTGGAGGATGAGGGAGCGGCCGACGGGGTCGCGGGGCCGATGCGTCGCGATCACCAGGGGCGCGCGCGACTGCGCCTCCGTCACCCGTCCGGCGCCCGGATGGGCCGCCAGCGCCGGTCCGTCGAGGGCGACGCGCTCCGGCGCGTAGCCGCGCGCCGCATAGGCATCGAACACGAAATCCTGGATCGCGCCCTCATGGCCCCGGACGGACCCGAACCTGACCAGGGCCTGGGTGTGGGCGACCTGCTCGGGGAATCCCGCCGCGACGGAGGCGGCGATGCGCGCGGTGAGGGCGGGGTCGAGGGGCATCGGCACTCCTGTCGGATCGGCCGACGATAGGACGCCCCGGCGCCTCGGGCGAGGCAGGACGCTTCAGGTGAGGCAGGACACTTCAGGTAAGGAAAGCCGCGGCGGCGGCGAGCGGCAGGGCGGCCAGGGCCGCCGGGCGGATCCAGCGCGGCCGGTACGAGACCAGGCCGACGAGGATCAGCGCCGCCCCCGTGAGCGACCCGATCCACTGCACCGGTCCGAAATTCCAGTCCGCCGTGATCACGGCGGCGGCGAAGGAGGCGGCGATCCCGCACCAGCCGGTCCAGCGCAGGGCCCGCGCCCGTGCCCGCGAAGGGGCGCCGTGGAAGATCGCCCGGTGGTGGCGGTCCATGGCGAGGCAGAGGGCGGCGAGCCCCGCGAAGCTGAGGGCGAGATTGAGGGCGACGGAGGACGGGGTCATGCGCGAGCCAGGGATTCGGGGGCGGTGGCCGGGCGGGTGCGGGCCGGACCGCGATACCGCGAGACCTTGCGGGCGCCCCAGGCCAGGGCGAGGCCGATGGCGATCATCGCGGCGTCGAACCCGATGAAGTCGAAGCCTCGGTCCGTGGTGAGGGCGCTCACGAGGGGGATCGCGAGGAACAGGAGGGCGGCGGCCGTGCCCATCTCACGCCAGGTCCGGTCGTGGGGGCGCAGGAGACCGACGACGGCAGCGAGCCCCCAGGCACCGAAAAACACCCCGCCCTCCCAGGTAGCGCGCGCCTCCAGGGCCACGGGCAGGAGCCGGTTGGCGAGGAAGAACGCCGCGATTCCGATGGGTAGGCCCAGGATGGTACCGAGGTTGAGGCCGCGCACGAAGCGCAGGCCGAAGTCCGGCGCGGTGCCGGGTTTCGGCGCTCGCGCCACCGCCCACAGGACGAGGCCCGTGGCGATGGTGGCCGAACCCATGAGGCCGCACAGGAAGAACAGCACCCGCAGGGCGGGCCCGGCGAAATGCGCCTCGTGCAGGCCGAGGAAACTCGTGAAGACGTGGGCGACGGGCTTCAAGGTCCCGAGGCGCGCGATCACCGCGCCCGAGACCGCCTCGAACACTACCTGCGGGTGGCGGTGAGCGAGGCCCTTGGGCTCTTCGAAGACAGCCGCCACCGTAGAGGCGGCGTCGCCCGGATTGTTGACGATGACCATTTCGAGGGGTTCGGACACCTCCGCCTGCGCCCGCGCCATGAGGGGTGCCAGGGGCAGGGCCTCGGCGGGGCGCCCGGCGGCGGCGCGCCAGGCCGGGGTCTGCCCGGTCTCCACGAAGAACCGCATGGCGTCGCCCTTGTAGGCGGAGGCGACGCCCCAGGGCATGAGGGTGAACGCCAGGGTGACGATGCCCGTGTAGGTGATCATGAGGTGGAACGGCAGGGCGAGCACACCCGTGACGTTGTGGGCGTCGAGCCAGCCGCGCTGGGCCGATCGGTCCCGCCGGAAGGTGAAGAAGTCCGCGAAGATCCGCCGGTGGGTGACGATGCCGGAGACCAGGGCGACGAGCAGCACCATGGCGCTGGCCCCGACGATCCAGCGCCCGATCTCGGGCATCATCTGCAGTTCGTAGTGGAAGCGGTAGAGAAAATCGCCGGCCTGCGTCGCCCGCGCCGTGGTCGGCGCGCCGGTCTCGGCGTCCAGGGTCGCCTGCTGGATCGGCGCCTCGAAGCTGTCGAGCCAGTACACCCCGATGAGGGGCCGATCCTCCTGCGGCACGGACACGAACCACGACAAGGCCTTCGGCGCGTGGACCTTGAGGTAGGCTGCGCCGCGCTCGGCCGCGATTCCCGGCTCGACGGCGGCGGCCCGCAGCTCGGGGCGCATCCACAGGGAGATGTCGGTCCGGTAGTAGGTCGCCGTGCCGGTCACGAAGACGGCGAACATCACCCAGCCGGTCACGAGACCGGCCCAGGTGTGCAGCCACGCCATGGATTGGCGGAACCCCTGCTTCATGCCGGCGACGCCGTATCCACGAGGGCGAGGGCGAGCCACAGGCCGCCGCCCAGCAGGATGCCCGGAATGGCGAGGCCGAGGGCGGCCCGGACGAGGGTCCGGGCGGCGAACACCCAGACCACGGCGCCGACCATGACGGCGAAGCTGAGCAGGGTCGCCGTCGCCACGGCCTCGGAGCGGACCATGGGGAGCACGAGGGACAGGAACGCGGTGGACAGCGCCGCAATGGCGTAACCGCCGAAGGTGGCGAGCACGACGCGGCCGGCGACGGCGGCACGCACACGCCAGCCAAGGCCTCGACCGGGGTTTCGCAGGGCGGTTTCGTCCGGCATCGGCGGCACTTTCGATCGGCGGTCGCACGGACGGCAAGGCCGGGACCATCGCCCCGAGGCTACGCACCGCCGTCTCAGATTGGATGCGCTCCGCTATACCGATCTCCCACTTACGCGGGCAATCGGTATGTTATGGAACCATTCCAAAGTTGCTTTGCTGAATATCGGTGTCCTTGCCGAAACCTCCCGCAGCCCTCCTTCTGACCGAGAGCGCAGCCGTGGAATAAGCCGTTTCAAATCGTGTTGACGGTCCGAATGGAGGTCCACTCGGAGACTCGCTCCGGGTTAACATGTCGGCCGAGAACCACTTCGCCGGCCAAGAACCATTTCGGGGCTTCCGTTCACAACGGGCCGCGGCCCCTCCCCTCGGAAGAGAGATGTCGTGTCCGCAAGTTCCGCCGTCAGTCCGTCGAACCCCGCCCGCCCCCCGATCCGCTTTCGCGGCCGTTCGTTCATGGCCCTCGTCCTCGCGCCGGTGCCGCCGGTGGCCGAATGGCTGGAGGAACTCGACGCCCTCGCCCGGCGCTCGCCGGCCTTCTTCGTCGGGCGGCCGGTGATCCTCGAAATTTCGGGCGCCGGCCTCGACCGGGAGGGATTGCGGGCCCTCGTGGCGGACCTCTCCGGCCGCAACGTCACCGTGATGGGCATCGAGGGCGCGGCGCACGGTCTCCTCGGCGACGGCCTGCCGCCGCCCCTGGCCGGCGGACGCCCCGTGGAGGAGGTTGCGGCTCCGGAGGCCGAGGCGCCCGAGGCCCGGATGTCGGTGGCCTCGTCACCGGCGCCGGCCCGCTCCCTGATCCTCGACGCGCCCGTGCGCTCCGGCCAGACGGTGCTGCATCTCGACGGCGACATCACCGTGATGGGCTCCGTGGCGTCCGGCGCCGAGATCATCGCGGGCGGCTCGCTTCACGTCTACGGCGCCCTGCGGGGGCGGGCCATCGCGGGGGCGGCGGGGAACCCGGAGGCGCGCATCACCTGCCGCAAGTTCGAGCCCGAACTCATCGCCATCGACGGCCTCTACCGCACGGCCGACGACCTCGGGCCCGTCCAGCGCGGCCTGCCTGCGCAGGTGCGGCTCGAGGGCGACACCATCAAGGTGGCGGCTCTCGACTGAGCGAGCCTCGGCCCGGCGCCCCGCTTCGGCCCAGCCTGTTTCCTTCACCGGGCCCGTCCTGTGCTCCGGGGATCACGGTATCCCGGGACAGGGGCAATCTTTAATCCTTTGAACACGGCTCGTTAACGAAGCGGTAACCATACCGGGCATCAATGGTCTGGTAAGGAATCGCGAGACGCCGTGACCAGCGCCCCCACTCCCCGCCGATCCGTTGAGCTTCGTGGCCGTGCCTTCAAGGCGCTCGTCCTGGCCCCGGAGCTGCCGCTTCCCGATTGGTTCGCCGATCTGGACGAGGCCCTGAAGCGCTCGCCGACGCTGTTCGACGGGCGCGCCCTGATCCTCGACGTCGCGGCACTCGCGCCGGACGCCCCCGGCCTCGACCGGCTGCTTGCCGATCTCGGCAGCCGCCGCATCCGCATCCTCGGCATCGAGGGCTCGGAACTTCCCCTAGTCGGTCCGGGGCGCCCGCCCTGGCTCGGCGCGGGCCGCGGGGTCTCGACCGTCGAGATCCCGACCGTGCCGGAGGAGCCGCCGGCGCCTCCGGAGCCGGCCACGACTTCGCTGACCATCGAAGGGTCCGTGCGGTCGGGCCAGTCCATCGTCCACCCCACCGGTGACGTCACCGTGATGGGCTCGGTCTCCTCGGGGGCCGAGATCCTCGCCGGCGGGTCCATCCACGTCTACGGCGCCCTGCGGGGGCGCGCCATCGCCGGCGCCGCCCGCAACCCCCGCGCCCGCATCTGCTGCCGCAAGTTCGAGCCCGAACTCCTCGGCATCGACCGCCTCGTCCGCACGGCTGAGGACATGGGCACCCACCTGCGCGGCCAGGCCGTGCAGATCTGGCTCGATGGCGGCGCCATCAAATTCGCATCCTTGGATTGAGGGAGACAGCTCGTATGGCCAAGATTCTGGTCGTGACATCAGGCAAGGGCGGCGTCGGCAAGACGACGACGACGGCGGCCCTCGGTGCGGCGCTCGCGCAGGCGGGCCAGAGCGTGGCGGTGGTCGATTTCGACGTCGGCCTGCGCAACCTCGACCTCGTGATGGGCGCCGAGCGCCGCGTGGTCTACGACCTCATCAACGTGGTCAACGGCGACGCCAAGCTCAACCAGGCCCTCATCCGCGACAAGCGCCTGGAGAACCTCTCCCTGCTGCCCGCCTCGCAGACCCGCGACAAGGACGCGCTCACGGACGAGGGCGTCGCCCGCGTCATGAACGAGCTGCGCGAAAAGTTCGACTGGGTGATCTGCGATTCGCCTGCCGGCATCGAGCGCGGCGCGACGCTGGCCATGCGCCACGCCGATCTCGCCGTGGTGGTGACCAATCCGGAAGTCTCCTCGGTGCGCGATTCGGATCGGATCATCGGGCTCCTCGATTCGAAGACCCTCAAGGCCGAGCGCGGCGAGACCATGGAGAAGCACCTCATCCTCACCCGCTACGACGCCGCCCGGGCCGACCGGGGCGACATGCTCAAGATCGACGACGTGCTCGAGATCCTCTCGATCCCGCTGCTGGCCATCATCCCCGAGAGCATGGAAGTCCTGCGCGCCTCCAACGTCGGCTGCCCGGTGACCCTCAACAACCCGCTCTGCGCCCCGTCGCGGGCCTACATCGACGCGGTCCGCCGCCTCAAGGGCGATACGGTGCCGATGGCGATTCCGTCGGACAAGAAGTCCCTTCTCAACAAGCTGTTCACCCGGAGGGCGGCATGAGCCTTCGCAAGATGTTCAACCGGCGGGGGTCCGCGCCGGTGGCGCGGGACCGCCTGCAGCTCATCCTCGCGCATGAGCGCGGGAATGCCGGCGGCTCCGACCTCGTGATGATTCTTCGCGAGGAAATCCTCGCGGTGATCGCCAAGCACGTCATCGTCGAACAGGACAAGGTCCAGATCCGCCTGGACCGGGGCAAGGACGTCTCGACCCTCGGCGTCGACATCGAACTGCCCGTCCCCCTGGTGGCCCGCAAGGCGGCTTGAGCCAGGCTCGACAATTCGAAGCGCGCGCGGGGTGCAGCCCTCCGCGCGCGCTTCGCATTTCAGACGGAAATTTCGCGTTTCACCCTCCGATGAACAGGCCCGCCAGGGCCGCGCTCGTGAGGTTGGACAGGGTCCCGGCCAGGATCGCCCGCAGGCCGAACCGGGCGATCTCGGGACGACGCTCGGGCGCCAGGCTCGACAGGCTCGCGAGTTGGATCGCCACCGAGGTGAGGTTGGCGAACCCGCACAGGGCAAAGCACAGGATCGCGCCCGTGCGGGGATCGAGGCTGCCGTCCTTGAGGACGGGCGAGATCCGGGCGTAAGCCAGGAACTCGTTGAAGGCGATCTTCTGGCCGAGCGCACCTCCGACGAAACCGGCCTCGCTCCAGGGCACCCCCAGAAGCCAGGCCAGGGGCGCGAAGGCGGCGCCGAGCACGCCTTCCAGGCTGAGGCCGGGCCATCCGAACACGCCGCCGGCCCAGCCGGCGAAGCCGTTCAGCAGGGCGATGAGGCCCGTGAACGCGATGAGCATCGCCCCCACGGACACCGCCACCCCCAGCCCCTTCTGGGTGCCGTCGGCCGCCGCCTCGATGACGTTGACGGCCCGGGTCTCGCCGAAGGTGACGTGGGTGGAGACGATGCGGGTCGGCTCCGTCGTCGGCACCAGGATCTTGGCGTAGAGCAGGCCGCCCGGAATCGCCATGACGCTCGCCGCCAAGAGGTACTCCATGGGTACGCCGAGCGCCGCGTAGCCGGCCAGGATGGTACCGGCGGTCGAGGCCGCCCCGCTCGACATCACGGCGAAGAGTTCGGCCGAGGTCAGCGCCATGAGGAAGGGCCGCAGCGCGATGGCGATCTCGCTCTGGCCGATGGCGATGGTGATGACGGCAGAGAACGTCTCGATGGGCGAGGTGCCGAGCACGCGCCGCAGCACCGACCCGACGGCACGGGCCGCCGCCTGCATAACGCCGAAATGGTACAGGACCGCGATGAGGGCGGAGACGTAGAGGATCTGCGGCAGGATGCGTAAGGCGAGGATGAAGCCGCTGCCGCCGAACAGTTCGAACATCCTGGGTTCGACGAGGCCGCCGAACAGGAACGCGGTGCCGCGGTCGCCATAGCCGAGCACGGTCTGGACGAAGCCGGCCGCCGCCGCGAGCCCGGCCCGTCCCCAGGGCACGAACAGCACGAGGGCCCCGAGCGTCACCTGAAGGGCGAGGGCCGAGAGCACCACCCGGGGGCGGATCGCCCGGCGGTCGGTCGAGAACAGGATCCCGACGACGAGGAGAAAGGCCAGGCTCGCGCCGGCGTGGAGCAGCTTGTCGGTCATCCGGCCTCGCGTGTTTCGGCCTTCGCCAGCAAGGCCGATGCCGTCACGGCGCGCGTCCCATGGGAACAGGTATCGGGACCTGCGTGTTGATGGGTCAAGCTGCGCCGTTATCGCCGGCGCTCCCCTCGACACCCGGAGCCAGCCATGAGCCTCATCGGACGCCTCGTCACCAAGATCCTCGGCAACGAGGACCGCCCCGTGGTGCGCGACGAGCGCAACTACGAGTCGAGCAGCCCGATCGGACGCCTCGTCACCAAGCTGCTGCGCAAGTAGGAATTTTAAAGCGCCGCCGTCCCTCGGGATGGCGGCGTTTCAGTGTTCCCCTCCCGCCTCCTCATCCTGAGGCGTTGGAGCAAAGCGGAGGCCTCGAAGAAGGGTTCCAGAAGGCGCCGCGTTCCCTACAGCCCTCCTTCGAGGCCGCTTCGCGGCACCTCAGGATGAAGTTCGCGGTCGAAGAAGCGTCCGTTTCACGCCGCCCGGCGCTTGCCCTTCTTCTCCCGCCCCTGCCCCGGCGCGCGCTGGCCCGCGCGGGTGCGGTCGAGAACGAACTTCGCGTAATCGTCCATATCCCCGGCGAACGGCGTTACGGTGTTGTCCGCCGCCAGCCACAGGCGGTCCGCCACGAGCTCCATCAGCGAGCGATCGTGGGTGATGAGGATCACCGCCCCGCCGTAATCGTTGAGCGCATCGAGGAGCGCCCGGCGGCTGTCGATGTCGAGGTGGTTGGTCGGCTCGTCGAGGATGAGCAGGTGCGGCGCCTGCATGGCCACGAGGTTCAGGAGCAGGCGCGCCCGCTCGCCGCCCGACAGGGCGTCCACGGTGGTCTCCTGCTTGTCGAAGGGAAGCCCGAAGCTCGCCAGCTTGGCGCGGCGGGCGGATTCACTGTCGTCGGGTCGCTCGCGGCGGATGATGGCGAGCGGCGTGTCCTTCGGATCGAGGGCCTCGATCTGGTGCTGATGGAACCAGCCGACCTGCACGCGCCCCTCGCGCACCATCCGGCCGTCGCGGACGGACAAGGCACCGGCCGCCATCTTGGCGAAGGTGGATTTGCCCGCCCCGTTGACGCCGAGCAGCCCGATGCGGTCGTCGACGTCGAGGGTTAGGTTGAGGTCGCGCAGGATCGGCGCGTCGTCGCCGTAGCCGATGCTGGCGCCGGTGAGGTGCATGAGGGGCGGCGCCAGGGGCCGCTTCGGCGACGGCAGGTGGAACGGGGCCACGTGCTCCTCGATGGTGGTGGCGATGGGCTCCATCTTGGCCAGACGCTTCATCCGCGACTGCGCCTGTGCGGCCTTGGAGGCCGAGGCCTTGAAGCGATCGACGAAGCTCTGCAGGTGGGCGCGCTCGGCCTCCTGCTTCACCTTGGTCGAGGCCTGGAGGCGGGCCTTCTCCGCCCGGCGCTTCTCGAAGTCGTCGTAGCCGCCCGTGTAGAGCTCGAGCTTCTCGCCGGCCACGTGCAGGATGGCGTCGACGGAATTGTTCAAGAGTTCGCGGTCGTGGCTGATGATGAGCGCCGAGTGCGGATAGCGCTTCAGCCGCGCCTCCAGCCACAGGGCACCTTCGAGATCGAGGTAGTTGGTCGGCTCATCGAGGAGCAGCATGTCCGGCTCGGCGAACAGTGCGGCGGCGAGGGCCACCCGCATGCGCCAGCCGCCGGAGAACTCGGCCATAGGGCGTTCGAGGTCGGCCACGGAGAAGCCGAGGCCGGCCAGGATCTCACCGGCGCGCGCGGGCGCCCGGTCGGCGTCGATCTCGATGAGGCGGCCGTAGATCTCGCCCATGCGCTCGGGCTCGGCGGTCTCGAGCTCGGCGTTCAGGGCCTCGCGCTCCGTGTCAGCGGCGAGGATCGTGTCGATGAGGCTGATGGGCGTCGCCGGGTGCTCCTGGTCGACGCTCGCCACACGGGCGGTCTTCGGCAGCAGGATCGCGCCGCCGTCGGGCTGGAACTCGCCGAGGATGATCTTGAACAGGGTCGATTTGCCGACCCCGTTGCGTCCCACCAGCCCGACCTTGGAGCCCGGTGGGATGGCGACGCTCGCGCGGTCGAAGAAGCGCCGGCCCCAGGCGCTGAAGGTGAGGTCTTCGATCTGGATCATGCAGCCACGGTTCGCCGAAGGGGCGCGGGCTCACGAGCGACCCACGGGGAACCGGCTTCCTATCGCATTGCAGCATGAGACACGAGACCCACCCCCGCAGGGGTGGCCCTCGTTCTCGGCTCCGGAGACCCGGGCCGACCCCAACAGGGGTGGCCCTCGTGATGCGTGGTGCCGCCTCAGCGGGCTTCCGCGACGGTCTTCAGCAGGGGCGCGGTCGGCACGTTCTTGCGCCAGAACGTGCCGGTGCGCCCGGCCTGGAAGCCGCTCTCGTAGAGGCTGCGCATGTAGCCCGTGTCGAAGCCCCGGGCCGCGGTGGTGTTGGGCGCCGATTCGTCGATGTAGGTGAGGTTGAAGCCGATGCCGTTGGACCTGGTGAAGGCGTAGGTCGTGGCCATGGTGGCCCGGCTGCGGGCACGGCTCGCCGTGGTGAACGAGCGTTCGACGATGGACAGGGTGTTGTTCTGCGCGAGGTCGAATTCCGGCTCCAGACGACCGTTGATGATCACGTAGATGTCGGATTTCGCGCCGGCCTTGAAGCGCCCGTCGCGCAGCAGGAACGATTGCGGCAGGGTGAACACCGGCGTCACCACCGAGCCGTCCACATGCATTTCCTGGAACGCACGGCCTTCGGCCTGCACGTCGAGGAGCTGGGGCGGGAACACCGCCGGGATGCTGGCGGAGGCCGTGAGCACGTCCGAGAACAGGTCGAGGGCGGTGGGTCCGCCATTGGTCGCGATGGCGCCCATGTTCCAGATCACGGCGCGCTGGGAATCAAGGTTGGTGGTCACCACGAGGAGGCGGCGGCCCTTGGCGTGCTGGGTGGCGATGGCGGCGAGGAGGTCCGGCGTCACGTAACGGCGGACGAGGTCGCGCAGTCGCCCGTCGCCGAACAGGCCGGAGCCGAACAGAACGTTGGCGACGCTCGGCGACTGAACCAGGGTGGAGGCGACGCCGCTCGTGTAGATATCCTTGAGGACCGCGTCGTATTCGGGGCCGACGAAGGCGAAGGGTGCGATGAGCGCTCCGGTGGAGACACCCGAGACGAGGGAGAATTCCGGGCGCTTGCCGGATTCCGTCCAGCCGTTGAGAATTCCGGCGCCGTAGGCCCCGTCGCCACCGCCGCCCGACAGGGCGAGATAGGCGAACGGCACCTTCTTGTTCTCGGGCCGGGCGGCCATCTCCGTGAAGGTCGTCTCGGACGCGTCCGCGTAGGCGCGCACGGACAGGTCCATGCCCGGCACCGTGGCGGCGGCGGCCTCGCTCGCCGTGTAGGAAACGCGGGGCGTGGAGCCGCAGGCGCCGAGCTGACCGGCCAGGAGAAGGGCGAGGACGCCGCGCGACCACCCGAGACGACGAGACATCGATATTTCCTAACCGCCCGATCCCACCGGATCTACGTAGCACGAGAACCAGCTTGGCCGTTGGGGTGTTCCGGCCCGTCTCGCTTCTCCGTCGAGGCGTGGTATCGGGGACACATCCGGTCGCCGGCGGCCTGAGGCGTGGTCGCCGCTTCAGGTTACTGGACGGATTGAACTTTCACCCGCGTCCCGAATTTAAAGCGGTGCACGGTCACGGTTACGAACCGGATCGGACTGGCGCCTCCACGAAAACCCGTCACGAAAACCCGTTCGGCGCCATCGCCCGAGGCGCAAACCCTGCGGCTCCGCGCGCCGGGACTTTCGGCAAGCGGGGACACCAAGCGGGTGCACAGCGAGAACGAGCGGCACGAACAGGATCGCCCGGGGGTCCCGGGCCTCCAGCAGAAGGCAGGACGATGGAACGGGACGACGCCTGGCACCTCACGGACGACCTGATGGTCGAGCACGGCAAGGGCGATCCCTTCGCCGCCGCCATTCGCGCGACGCGCATGGCGATGATCGTCACCGATCCGCGCCGGGGCGACAATCCCATCGTGTTCGTCAACGACGCCTTCCTCAGGCTCTCGGGTTATCGCCGAGACGAAATCATGGGCACCAACTGCCGATTCCTGCAGGGCGCCGACACCGATCCCAACGCCGTTCGCCAGATCCGCGAGGCCGTCGATGCGCGGCGCGACATCTCCATCGACATCCTGAACTACCGCAAGGACGGGACGACGTTCTGGAACGCCCTCTACATGAGCCCGGTCATCAACGAGGCGGGCGAACTGCTCTACTTCTTCGCCTCGCAGCTCGACATCACCGAACGCGTCGATGCCCAGAAGCGCATCCAGCACGAGAAGGAACATTTCGAGCGCGAGGTCGGCAAGCGGACACAGGATCTGACCGAGGCGCTGGCGGCGAAGACCATGCTGGTCCACGAGGTCGACCACCGCGTGAAGAACAATCTTCAGATGATCGCCTCGCTCCTGACCATGCAAACCCGTGCCATCGTCGATCCGGCGGCGCGCGAGGCGATGAAGACGATGCTGACCCGGATCGAAGCCCTCGGGACGGTACACAAGCGGCTGTACCAATCACAGGACGTGCGTCGCTTCGATGTGGCCGAATTCGCCCGCGAACTCGCCTCCGATCTCGTCCGCGGTTCGGGCCGGGCCGGCATCGGCCTGCATTTCGACCTCGAAGCGGTTGAGGTCCCGGTCGAGAAGGCGCCCCCCATCGCCCTGATCATGAACGAGCTCATCACCAACGCCCTGAAGCACGCTTTTCCGGGCGAAGCGCAGGGCTTGCTGTCCATCGTGGTGAAACCCGACGGCGATCATTTCATCGTCGGGATCTCCGACGACGGGGTCGGGATGCCGCGCGAAGTCCTGGGCAATCGTTCCTTCGGCAAACGCCTCATCGAAAGCTTGGCACGTCAGTTGAACGCGAGTATCGCTTGGCAGCCTGCCAATACCGGAGCGCGGCCCGGAACTTGGATCGACATCCGCCTGCCGCTCGAGACCGCCACCAGCAGGGAGACAGCGTGAGCGAACCCCTTCGGGTCCTGATCGCGGAAGACGAAGCCCTCGTCGCGATGCAGCTCGAATTTCTCCTCGAGGATTGCGGTCACGCGGTCGTCGGGACCGCCGACACGGCACAGGGCGCGATCCGCCTGGCGCGCGAAACCCAGCCCGACATCGTGTTCGTCGATCTGCAATTGCGCGGGGGCTCGTCCGGCCTCGATATCGTCCGGACCCTGCGGGACGAATCCGATGCCATGCTCGTGTTCGTCACCGCCAACGCCCGGCGCTTCTCCGAGGATTTCGAGGGAGCGGTCGGTGTGATCGCCAAACCCTTCAGCGAAGCGGTGATCCTCGATACCATCGCGTATCTGGAGGCCTGCGTGCGCAATCCGCCACCCACCATGGACGCGCCCCTGGGCCTGAACCTGGCCCCGGACTACCGGGCGCAGATGGACAGCCTGCGGGACTGACGCGGGCGCGGGACGGCGTCAGCGATAGCCGGCTGCCTGCAGCTCGAACAGTTCGGCGTATCGGCCGCCCGTGGCCTGCAGCTCGGCATGGGTGCCGGCTTCGAGGACCCGGCCACCATCCAGAACCAGGATGCGGTCGGCCATGCGGACCGTGGAGAAGCGGTGGGAAATGATCACCGCCGTGCGCCCGTGGCTGAGGTCGCGAAAACGCTGGAACACCTCGAACTCGGCCCGTGCGTCGAGGGCTGCCGTGGGCTCGTCGAGGATGAGGATCTCGGCCTCGCGCATGTAGGCGCGGCTGAGCGCGATCTTCTGCCACTGGCCGCCGGAGAGATCGACGCCTTCGGCGAACAGCTTGCCGAGCGGCTGGTCGTAGGCCAGCGGCAGGCGTGCGATCACGGCGTCGGCCAGACTGCGCCGCGCCGCACGGGCGATGCGCGCCTCGTCGGCGCGTGCCTCGATCCGGCCCACCGCGACGTTCTGGCCGGCGGTGAGGTTGAAGCGCACGAAATCCTGGAAGATCACGCCGATGCGGGCGCGCAGCGCGTCGAGATCGTAGTCCGGGAGAGGGCGTCCATCGAGGAGAACCCGGCCCTCGGTCGGGTCGTAGAGCCGGGTCAGCAGCTTGACGATGGTCGTCTTGCCGGCGCCGTTCTCGCCGACGAGCGCCAGGACCTCGCCGGCGCGAAGATGGAACCCGAGGTGGCGCACCGCCCAGAGATCCGTGCCCGGATAGCGGAAGCCCACATCCTCGAAGACGATTCCCTCGACCATACGGTTCGGGAGTGGAATCGGCGAGGCCGGCGAGCGGACGGACGGCACGAGGGCGAAGAACGCGAACAGGTCGTCGAGGTACTGTGCCCCGGAAGCGATCTGCGAGACCCCCTGCAGCAGGCCCTCGATGAGGGAGCGCAGGCGCTGGAACGATCCGGCCAGGAACGCGAGATCCCCGATGGAGAACTGTCCGGCCGCCGTACGCCAGACCAGGGTGGCATAGGCTGCGTAATAGGCGAGACTGCCGAGGGCCGCGAAGCCGCCGCCCCAGGCGGCGCGGCGCAGGGCCAGGTCCCGGTTGTCGGCGATGAGCTTTTCCGCGAGGGCACCGTAACGCTCGGCGATGTAGCCGTTGAGGCCGAACAGCTTCACTTCCTTGGCCGACTCGACACTGGCACCCAGCGTCCGCAGGTAATCGATCTGTCGCCGCTCCGGCGTGCGTGTCCAGGCGAGGCGGTAGCCCTGGCGGTTGAAGTACGTCTCGTTGAGGAAGGCCGGCACCAGGGCCAGGGCCACGAGGAGGATGAGCCAGGGCGCATAGGCCGCCAACCCGATGGCGAAGGCCGCGAGGGTGATGAGGTCCTGCCCCTGGCCGAAGAGCTGGAACAGCAGGTTCGAGCGGCCGGTGACCTGCCGGCGCGCCCGCTCCAGGCGGTCCTGCTGGGCCGCATCCTCGAACTGGGCGAGATCGAGGTCGGCGGCGTGGCGCATGAGCCGGAGGCTGGCGGCGTTGCCGTAGCGATCGGCGACAAGGCCGTCGACGAGGGTGCTGGCACGGCCCAGAAGATCGGACAGGATCGCCAGTCCGAATTCGAGGACGACGAGTCCGGCGAGGTGCCTCAAGGCCGGATCGGCCATCCAGGCGTCGATGCCGAGGCCGATGGGGTGCGGTCGGGCATGTTCGGCCACGATGGCGTCGAGGATGAGTTTCGCCACGTAGAGCATCGACACGGGCAGGCTCGCCCGGGCGAGCCGCAGGGCGAGGCTCGCCGGCAGCAGGCGCGGGCTCGCGGCGTAGACGAGGCGGGCGAGGGCCGGCAGATGGCGCAGGGCGCCGAAGCGCTCGGCGAGGGCACCGTCCGGCGGCGCGGTGGAGGGAGCGGGGTCGGGACGGGGTGCTGGCATCGGCGCGGACCATGGCGGGGCCGGGCCCATGCGTCGATCCCGGCCGGCGGTGCCGGGCTGTCGCAGGCCGTGGCGCCGGTGCCTTGAGAGATCGGACGATCCCCGTGCGATCGGACGGGTGGCAAAAGGAGCTTTTATCGACAGGAGATTGCCGCCCGTCGCGTCCGCGCCGGGGCATCGACCTGTAACCCATGATAAACGTGGGATCGTTTCTCGTATCCGAGGCCGCCACCGAATGCTCAGCGGTTCAGCCTTCCTGCGGGTCGTGGTCCTCCTGATCGTGGCGGCCGGGCTGGCTGGAATCGTCCAGCGCTACTGGTCGCCCGCGACCGTCGACTCCGATCCGGGGCCCGCGGCCGTGCCGGTGGATCCACCGCGCACCGTGCGCCGTGCCGACCCTGCGCCCGTTCCGGCAGCCCCCCCGGCGCCCGTCCAGCCGATACCGCAGGCCCCTGTCGCATCCGCCGCTCCGATGCCCCCTCCCCTCGCACCGACGCCCACGCCCCCGACGCCGCCCGTGCCCGCCAGATCCGCCCCATCCGCCCCCCTGACGTTCGAGCCCTCGATCGCCGCGGGCGAAGGGGAGGTCGCCAGCGCGTCCGACAATGCCGGCCCGCGCGCCATGGCCATCGCCGATCTCAACACCGCGAGCGTCGCCGAGCTCAACGGCCTCAAGGGCGGGGGCATGATCGGCCGCTCCATCGTGCAGAAGCGGCCCTACGCGTCCGTCGATCAGCTCCTGTCGAAGCGCGTCCTGAGCCGGGCGACCTACGAGCGGATCAAGGATCAGGTCACGGTGCGTTGAGGATGCGGGACGGGTAGCGTCGGGCGCGGCGGGTGCCTACACTGACACCGCGGCGACGCCAGCCGTATCGAGCCCAGGACCGACCATGTTTGCGCAAGCCGGTGGCGTGACCTTCCGCGAGGATCTCGGCGTCGAGGAGACCACCGAGACGGACAACATCGTCCGCTGGGACGGCGAGAAGCTCTACGTGGAGCACGACATCTACCACAACGGCCAGCTGGTTCACCGCAAGTACCGCAAGACCGTCACCGAGCCCGTGGCTCGCGCGCTCCAGGCGATCATCAACCGCGCCCAGCAATAAACCGGCGTTGCGGCGCCTCGCCCACATCTCGGACCTGCATTTCGGCCGAACGAACCCGGCCGTGGTCGAGGGGCTCATCACAGAACTCAACCGCGATCGTCCCGACCTCGTCATCGCGTCGGGGGATTTCACCATGCGTGCGCGCAAGGTGGAGTACGCGGCGGCCCGGGCCTTCCTGGCACGCCTCGACGCGCCGTGGATCGCCGTGCCGGGCAACCACGACATCTCGCCGTTCCACCTCGTGCAGCGCTTCCTCCGGCCGTTCGCGCGCTACCGCCGCTACATCGCGCCCAGCACGGAGCCGACCCATCTCGACGACGAGATCGGCATCGTCTGCCTCAACACAGTGCGGACCTGGGCGCCCGAGGCCGACTGGTCGCAGGGCAAGATCCGGCGGCGCCAGATCGTGCAGGCCGAGGCGCGGCTCGCCGCCATGCCGGCGCACGTGTTCCGGATTGTGGTGGGACATCACCCGTTCATGCCGCCGCCCTGGGACGAGGAAGCCCGCCTCGTCGGCCGCGCCGACCTGGCGCTCGCCGCGTTCCGGCGCCAGGGCGTCGGACTGACCCTCGCCGGCCACCTCCACCGGCACTACGCCCGGTTCGCCGAAGCCGACGCCTCGGGTGCTGCGAACGACACGGTGGACCGGGGCGTCATGCGGGGCCGACGCGGGCATCTGCTCGCGGTCCAAGCGGGTTCGGCCACCTCGACCCGCCTGCGCGGCTCCGAACCCAACGCCTACAACCGCATCGTCATCGCGGACGGCGCCGCCACCGTGACCGTGCGGCTGTGGCATGGCAGCGGTTGGCGGGACGCCGAGTAGGCTCCTCGGTGACCGGCTATTTGCCGATCCAGTCGTGGCCGGCCACCACCACCTCGACGGGACGCGTCCAGGTGCCGGGCTGGTCGGTGGCGCCGGAGCCCAGGGCGCACTGTACCATGACGCTGTCGCTCCAGCGGCCGTACTTGTAGCCCACCGCCGGCAGCAGCCCGACGCGCACGAACCCGCAGGCCTCGTGCAGGCGCAACGAGGCCTCGTTCTTCGCGTCGATGTAGCCGATCATCTGGCGGTAGCCGCCGGCCGCGCAGGCCTCGATGAGGGCCGGCAGCAGGCGCCGGCCGATGCCGGCGTGCAGGTGCTCGTGGTGGACGTAGATCGAGTGCTTGAGGGTGTAGCGGTAGGCCGGCCGCTTGCGGAACGGCACCGCGTAGGCGTAGCCGGCCACCACCCCGTCGCGGTCGGCGACGAGGTGCGGCAGGCGCTTCTTGCGCATGGCCTTGCGGCGCTTCTTGAGGTCGTCCGGATGGAGCGGATCCTCCTCGAAATCGCCGACATCGCCGACCCCGCGCCGGATGTGGTGGGCGTAGATGTCCACCATGTCCGCCACGTCGGCATCCGACGAGGGTCGGATGACGAGGTCGGGGTCGCCGGCCAGCGCCGGCATCAGCGGGTCTCGCGCATGACATACGTGTGGAACCGGATGGTGCCGTCCGGATCCACGTTGCGGAACACGCCCTGGATCTCGGCCTCGAACCCGGGGAACAGGTTCGCGGAGCGCTCGAACATCTTGAAATAGTCCAGCATGGGTTTCGCCCGCTCGTCCAATCGCTCGCCCGGCAGCACCGTGCCGATGCCCGGCGGGTAGACCAGAAGCAAGGTCGTCGCCACGCGCCCTTCCGCCTCCGCGATGGGCACGTAATCGACGTTGTTGCGGGTGAGCTGCTGCACCGCTTCCTTGGGCGTCATCACCATCTCGGGCAGGTGCCCCGGCTCGAACTGCTTGCGCTGGAGGGCGCTGGTGCCGGCCTCACGGTGGAAGGCGTGGAAATCGGCGCAGAGATCGCGCAGGCGCACGCCCTTGTAGCGGTTGGGCCGGCGCCGGACGAACTCGGGCATCGCCTCTTCGAGCGGCACGTTGTCGTCGTGCAGGCGCTTGAAGGCGACCAGGCCCGAGATCAGCGTGCCGGCCTTGGAGGATTCGACGCCCGGCGTCAGCAGGAAGAGCAGCGAGTTGAGGTCGTTCTTCTCCGGCACGATGCGGTTCTCACGCAGGTACTGGGCGACGATGGGCGCGGGCACGCCGTGCTCGGCGTATTCACCTGTACGCCGGTCGAAGCCCGGGGTGAGCACCGTGAGCTTGTTCGGGTCGGTCATGGCATAATCGGGCACCACGTGCGTGAAGCCGTGCCAGGCCGCGCCCGGAGTCAATTCCCAGTACTTGGCGTTGCTGGCGAGTTCGTCCGTGGAGATGCTCTCCCACGGCACCTTGCCATCCGGGCCCTTCACGGTGTCGGGCACGAAGGGGTCGAAGAACCAGCGGCGGAGGGGATCGCCCTCCTTCTCCTCGAACTCGCGGCGGATGGCCCGGACCTTCTTGCGCCACTCGATGCCGAGCCGAATGGTGTCGTCCCAGAGGACGACGCCGGAGCGGCCCTTCATCATCTGCGCGCCCACATCGAGGGAGGCGAACAGGGGATAGAACGGCGAGGTCGAGGCGTGGACGAGGAAGGTCTCGTTGAAGCGCCGGTGCTCGATGCGGCGGGTCTGGCCGCGGATGTGGCTGTCTTTGGTGTGGATCTGCGAGGCCTGGGAGAAGCTCGCCAGCTGCTTGTGGGTCGATTGCGTGGCGATGATGCCCGGTGAGGTCTCGTCCAGCCCCTTCAGGCCCATGGCGAAGCGCCCGGCGAAGAGCGGGTGGAACTTCATGAAGCCCGCCCAGGCCTCGTCGAACAGGATGTAGTCGCAGAGGTGCCCGATCCGATCGAGGATCATCTGCGCATTGTAGATCGTGCCGTCGTAGGTGCATTGCTCGACCACCGCCACGCGGAACGGGCGCTCGCGCTTCCACGCGTCGGGGTCCTTCACCAGGGGATTGGTGCGGATCTTTTCGCGGATCGCCGTCTCGTCCAGGGCCTCGGCGTACATGGGGCCGATCAACCCGAAGCAGTTGCGATCGGTCTCGATGAACACCGGCACGGCGCCGCCGAGGAACAGGGCGCCGTGATGCGCGGCCTTGTGGTTGTTGCGGTCGAACAGCACGAGGTCGCCCTCCGCCACCAGGGCCGACAGCACGATCTTGTTCGAGGCCGAGGTGCCATTGAGGACGAAGTAGGTCTTCTCCGCCCCGAAGATGACGGCGGCTTCCTTCTGCGCCTTCAGGGCGGGCCCCTCGTGGACGAGGAGGTCGCCGAGATCGAGGACGGAATTGTCGAGGTCGTCGCGAAAGATCGCCTCGCCGAGGTGCTCGACGAAGATGCGGCCGATGGGCGAGCGGTTGTAGAAGATCCCGCCGTTGTGGCCGGGACAGGTCCAGAGCTGATTTCCCTGCTCGGCGTAGTCGACCAGGGCGCCGAAGAACGGCGTCTTCAGGGTCTCGGCGTATTGCTTCACCCGGCTGACGAGGCCGCGGGCGATGTATTCGGGGGTTTCTTCGGCAAGGAAGATGTAGCCGTCGATGAAGTCCAGCACCTCGACGGGGATGTCTTCCAGACGCTTGCGGCGGACCATGATCACGATGGGCATTTCCAGCCCGCGTTTCCGCATCAGGTTGATGAGCGCCGCCGCCTTGCCGTCCAGCCCGCGCTTGCCCCAATCCACCACCATGCAGCCGATGGCGGCGTCGGTCTGGACCGCGATGGCCGCATCTTCGACGCGCCGCGCCCGCACCACCTCGAAGCCGAGCTTCTCAATGGAGGTGAGGATTTGCTGGACGCGCACGCCCTCGAGATCGTCCGGATCGAAGTTCGGCGCGCACATCAGCACGGTGAAGCGGCGGAAGAAGTCCATGCGGGAAAAGGCTCCGTGGTGTTTGGCGCGCACCGTTCGCGACGGGACGTGACGCTTCGATGACAGTTGCGGAGGGGCGGCGGCTTTTCGAGGGCGACACGGCCGGGTTCGGCGCCGGCGGCCGGCGGCATCACCCATAGACCGATGGCGCACCGATCGCCCGTAGCAGCACTGTCACACGCGCCTGCTCTAACGCCAGCGATCGGGATTCGAGCGACGGGCGGGACGGCGGCAATGGATCAGGGGCAACGGGCAGGCACCTTCGACATCGAGGCGATCCGCCGCGAAGTCGCCGACGATTTCGACGAAGAACTCGAAATGGAGATGGAGGAGGAGCGTCTCGAACGCCTCGCCGATGCCGTCGGGGACGGTCCACGCGCGCCGCAGATGGACCGCCGACGCTATTTCCGCGAGCTGTTCCGGCTCCAACACGAGCTGGTGCGCCTGCAGGATTGGGTGCAGGCTCAGAAGCTGCGCGTCGTCGTGATCTTCGAGGGCCGGGATTCCGCCGGCAAGGGCGGGGCGATCAAGCGCATCACCCAACGCCTCAACCCCCGCGTCTGCCGCGTCGCCGCCCTGCCGGCCCCGAGCGAGCGCGAGCGCACGCAATGGTACTTCCAGCGCTACGTGACCCACTTGCCCGCCGGCGGCGAGATCGTGCTGTTCGACCGCTCCTGGTACAATCGCGCCGGCGTCGAGCGCGTGATGGGCTTCTGCACGCCCGACGAGGTGGAGGAGTTCTTCCGCTCCGTGCCGGAATTCGAGCGCATGCTGGTGCGCTCAGGGATCATCGTGCTGAAATACTGGTTCTCGATCACCGACGAGGAGCAGGAGCTGCGCTTCACCATGCGGATCCACGATCCGCTGAAGCAGTGGAAGCTCTCGCCGATGGATGTGCAGTCGCGCCGCCTGTGGGAGGATTACACCAAGGCCAAGGAAGTGATGCTCGCCCGCACCCACATCCCCGAGGCGCCGTGGTGGGTGGTCGAGGCCGTGGACAAGAAGAAGGCCCGGCTCAACTGCATCGCCCACCTCCTGTCGCAGATCCCCTACGGCGCGGTGGCGCACCCGGCCGTCCAGCTGCCCGAGCGCGAGCGCCACGACGACTACGCCCGCCAGCCGGTCCCGCCGGAGATGTTCGTGCCGAGCCTGTTCTGAGACGACCGCCCCCGGGTTGATCCGGGCCGCCGGGATGGGCAGACCCGGGGCTGGAATTCCACGCGACCCCGGACCCGCCATGACCAGCCCTGCGCGCGACACCGACGAGCTCCTGTTCACGCAGGACGGGGCCGGCATCGCCCGCCTCGTCCTCAACCGGCCCCAGGCCCGCAACGCCCTCACCTTCGCGATGTATCAGGGGATCATCGACCGCTGCGCGCGGATCGAGGCCGACCCGTCCGTGCGGGTGCTGGTGATCACGGGCGCGGGCGAGAAGGCGTTCGCGGCCGGTACCGACATCGCCCAGTTCCGCGGCTTCGCCTCGGCCCAGGACGCCCTGGACTACGAGCGGTTCATGGATCGGGTGATGGGTGCCCTCGAGCGCCTGCGGGTGCCCGTCATCGCGGCCATCGCGGGGGCCTGCACGGGCGGCGGGGCGGCCATCGCGGCGGCCTGCGACCTGCGGGTCGCCACCCGCGACGCGCGCTTCGGCTTTCCCATCGCGCGGACGCTGGGCAACTGCCTGTCGCTCGCCAACCTGAAGCGCCTCTCCGGGCTCGTCGGCCCGGCCCGGGTCAAGGACATGATCTTCACCGCCCGCCTCGTCGGGGCCGAGGAGGCGCTGGCCATCGGCCTCGTCGGCGAGGTGGTGGCGGATGCAGATGCCCTCGCGGTCCGCGCCACCGAACTCGCCACCCTCGTCGCCGGCCACGCGCCCCTCACCCTCCACGCCACCAAGGAGGGCCTGCGCCGGCTTCAGGACGCCGACGACACGGCCGGCGAGCGCCCCGGCGACGACCTCATCCGCCTCTGCTACACGAGCGCCGATTTTCGCGAGGGAATGGAAGCGTTCCTGGGCAAGCGGGCGCCGGATTGGCGGGGGCGGTGAGAACCGGTCACTTCGGCGGAGCGTCCTGGAGCATGGCACGCCGAAGAATCGCGTTCAGCTTCGTCTGGTAGCCGCGCCCGCCGGTCTTGAGCCAAGCGAGCACGTCCGCGTCGAGGCGAACGGTGACCTGAGCCTTGATCGGACGGTAGAACGGATTGCGCTGGGCGTTGGCGAAGAACGCCTCCGTCAGCGGCGGGATATCGCTGTAGTCGATCTCGGAATCCGGCGTCGCGGCGAGCGCCTCCAACTCCGCGCGTTGTTCCGGCGTGAGGGCGGCGGGCCGGTGCAGGTCGAGTTCAAAGATGACGGGATCGGTCTCGTTCATAGCGCTTGCGCTCCTGCCGGTCGGCATGTCTAGCCGAAATGATGCGAACGATCTCCGTTCCATCGTCAGCGTCGAAGATCGTGTGAGCGACCAGCACCATCATGACGCCATCCACGAGGCCGATCGTCTGTCAGCGATACTCACCGTCCTCGATCCGATCCTGCGAACTCGATGCGTAAGGATCGGCAAAGACGCGGGACGCAACCTCGAAGCTGATGCGATGCTTACGCAGATTGCTTTCGGCCTTGGCCGCGTCCCATGCGAAGCGAATCGACTTGCAAAAATGTAACGACAATTTTGTCGTGATATAATGGGGTCGATCTGTGATCATACGCAAGCGAACGGCCCGAACCAGAGGTCCGGGCCGCCCAGCCGTTTCGAGGCTGGTTCGCCCTATCGCGTGGAGGGCAGCAGCCAGTTCGGCAGCCACAGGGCGATGCCGGGGACGAAGCAGAGGATCAGGATCGCCACCGCCATCAGCATCACGAAGGGCAGCGTGCCCCAGATGATGTCCTTCAGCGGGATGTCGGGGGCGATGTTCTTGATGACGAAGATGTTAAGGCCCACCGGCGGGTGGATCAGGCCCATCTCCATGGTGATGGTCATGACGACGCCGAACCAGACGAGGTCGAACCCGGCGGCCTTCAGGGGCGGCAGGATGATCGGCGCCGTCATCAGGATGATCGAGACCGGCGGCAGGAAGAAGCCGAGCAGGATCACGAGGCCGAGGATCGTCACCAGCAGCACCCAGGGCGAGAGCTGCAGCGCCACGATGGCGTTGGCCGCCGATTGCGAGATGTGGAGGTAGCTCATCACGTAGGCGTAGAGGAGCGACATGCCGATGATGAGCATCAGCATGGTCGATTCCCGCAAGGTGGCGGCGAGGATCGGGTTCACGTCCTTCGGGCGCCAGACGCCGTAGATGACCGCGATGAGGCCGAGCGCCAGGAGACCGCCGAGGCCCGCCGTCTCGGAGGGCGTGGAGTAGCCGCCGTAGAGGGCGACCATGACGCCGGTGAGGAGCACCACGAAGGGCAGCACCCGCGGCAGCGTCGAGAAGCGCTCGCGCATGCTGTAGGTGTCCTCGGCGAGGATCGGCGAGGCGGTGCCGTTGCGCTCGAAGGCGTCCTTCGCGGCCGCGTATTCGGCCCGGAAGCGATAGACCGACCAGGCGGCGAACAGGCCCACCAGCAGCAGGCCCGGCCCGATGCCGGCGAGGAACAGGCGCCCGAGCGACTGTTCGGCCGCCACCGCATAGAGGATCATGGTGATGGAGGGCGGCAGCAGGATGCCGAGGGTGCCGCCGGCGGCGATGATGCCGGCGGCGAAGCCCGGCGAGTAGCCGCGCTTCCTCATCTCCGGGATGCCCGCCGAGCCGATGGCCGAGCAGGTGGCGGGCGAGGACCCCGCCATGGCGGCGAACAGCGCGCAGGCGAAGACGTTGGCGATGCCCAGCCCCCCGGGGATGCGGTGCATCCAGGCGTGCATGGCCGAGTAGAGGTCCTGGCCGGCTCGTGAACGGCCGATGGCCGCGCCCTTTAGGATGAAGAGCGGGATCGACAAGAGGGTGATGGAGGCCATCTCCTCGTAGACGTTCTGCGCCACCGTATCGAGGGAGGCGCCCGGCATGAAGAAGTACATGAACGCGAGCGCCACGAAGCCCAGCGCGAAGGCGATGGGGATGCCGGCCAGCATCGCGCTGAGGGTGGCACCCGCGTAGAGGAAGCCGATGGCCGCGACGCTCATGGGTGGGGGCTCGTCTTGAGGGGATCGGCGTTCAGGTCGGCCCCGAGGCCGACCTTCGGGTTCGCCCAGCCGGCGGAACGGGGGCCGTAGTTCAGGGCCTCGGCGATCTGCAGGAGGAACTGCAGGGACAGGAAGCTCATGCCCAAAGCCATGAGGGCGTAGGGAATCCAGAGCGGCGGCCCCCAGGTCGATTGGGAGACCTGCCCGTCGACCCAGGCTTCGTGGAACAGGCTCCAGCTCTTCCAGGCGAAGAACGTCACGAACACGATGCTGACGAGATCGGCCATGAGCAGGCGGGCGCGGTTGACCCGCGGCGAGAGCAGGCCGCTCAGCGCCTCGATGGCGACGTGGCCGCGCTTGGCCTGGACGGCCGCCGCCGAGAAGAAGGTCGCGCCGACGATGAGGAACACCGCCATCTCGTCCTGCCAGTCGGTGGGCTCCTTCAGCCAGTAGCGCACGAACACGCTGTAGCTGAGGACGAGACAGGCCCCGACGAGGGCGAGCCCGCCGAAGATCATCACCACGCCGTTGATCGCTTTCATCCCGCGGTCGATGGCCCCGAGCAGCCCGGGGACGCGAGGTTCGGGCGCGGCCCGTACGGATTCGGAGGCGGCGGAGGCCGCGTCGAAGGCGTGGCTCACGACACCTGCTCCGCCAGCTTGAGGAGCTCGGCGCAGCTCGCGGATTTGCCCGCGAAGTCCTTCCACGCGGTGTCCTTGGCGATGTCGCGCCACTGGCCGAGGGTCTTCTCGTCGAGCTGCTGCACCTTGGCGCCGGCCTTGGCGAACACCTGCTCGACTCGGGTGTCGTCGTCCTTGGCGCCCTTCTGGCCGAAGGCCTCCAGCTCGGCGCCGATGGTCATGATGAGGTCCTGCTGGTCCTTCGGCAGGCGGTCGAACACGATCTTGGACATCATGATCGGCTCCCACATGAGCCAATAGGTGTGCTGAGCCCCCGAGGTGAGGGATTTCGAGAGTTCCTCCAGGCGGAACGAGATCAAGCTGGTGGAGGAGGTGATGACGGCATCGCACGCGCCGGTCTGCATGGCGGCGTAGGATTCGTTCGACGGGATCGAGAGTGTGGCGGCGCCCGCCGCCTTCATCATCAGGTCCATCTCGCGCGAGCCGCCCCGGACCTTGAGGCCCTTGGCGTCGCTGGGCGTGAAGAGCGGCCGGTCGCGGCTGGCGACGCCGCCGGCCTGCCACACCCAGGAGACCACCACGACGCCCTTGGATTCGAGGATCTCGGTCAGCTTGCGGCCGACGGGGGCGGTCTTCCAGGCCGTGGCCTGCGCGTAGGAGGTGACGAGGCCCGGCATCAGGCCGATGTTCATCTCTGGCACCTCGCCGCCGGCGTAGGGGCTCGGGTAAAGGGTCATGTCGAGGGCGCCCTTGCGGATGGCGCCGAACTGGGCGTTCGTCTTCATCAGGGACGAGCCCGGATAGACCTGGAGCTCCAGGGCGCCCTTCGAGCGCTCGGCCAGGGCCGCGGCGAACTTGCGGCACGCGCGGTCGCGAAAGTCGCCCTCGTCGATGGTGCCGCCGGGGAACTGGTGCGAGATCTTCAGGGTGGTCGCCGCCCGGGCCCGCGAGCCGAGGGACAGGATGGCGGGCGCGGCGAGACCGGCGGCGACGAGGGTGCGGCGTGTCAACGTCATGGCGTCTTCCTCCTTCGGCAAGCTGGCCGCCCGCCCATTTTGCAGTGCAGCATTTATACTGCACTGCCCATTCTTTATACCAGAGAACGACGCCTTGTATATTTTGTCAACCGGGTTGCATAAGGTAGACAGCAGTAACCGTCCCGGCGAAGGGCAGGCCCACGGCGAAGGAACCGGACCGATGGAACCCGAGCGCATGAACCAGTCCCTTCGCCTGCGCCAGACCATCGAGACGGAGATCGTCGACGGCCGCCTCGCCATCGGCGCCCGCCTCGACGAGACGGAACTGGCGGAACGCTTCGGCGTGTCGCGCACGCCGATCCGCGAGGCCCTGCTGCAGCTGGCGATGACCGGGCTCGTGGAGATCAAGCCGCGCCGCGGCGCGCTGGTCAGCGCGCCCGATCCGCAGCTTCTCATCGCCATGTTCGAGACCATGGCGGAGATCGAGGCGGCGTGCGGGCGCCTCGCCGCGCGCCGGCTGATCCCGGCCGACGAGGCGGCCCTCAAAGCGGCCCTCGCGGCCTGCGCGGCGGCGGCCGAGGCCCAGGATCCGGAGCGCTATTACGACGAGAACTACGTGTTCCACACGGTGGTCTATCAGGCCTGCCGCAACGGGTTCCTCGCCGAGCAGGCCCGGCTGCTGCATCGGCGCCTCGCGCCGTTCCGTCGGATGCAGCTTCGGGCGCGTCACCGCCTCGGGCAGTCGCTCGCCGAACACGAAGCCATCGTGGCCGCCATCGTGGCGGGCGACGAGACGGGCGCGGCGGAGCGGCTGCGCGCCCACGTGATCGTGCAGGGCGACCGATTCTCGGATCTGGTGGCGAGTCTGCGGGCGATCAACGACGCGGCGTGATCGGCGCAGGGGGGCTCAGGTCGCGCCGAAATTCTCGGCGATGACCGGGGTCTTGGCGCGGATATGGGCCCGCACGAGCCGGGCCAGGGCCTCGCCGTCGCGGGCATGCAGGAGTTCGATCATCCGCTCGTGCTCGGACACCGCCCGCGCCCATTGCTCCGCCGTCTGGTGCACGGCGTAGCGCGAGCGCTGGATACGCCCCGACAGGCTGGCGTAGAGGCCACCCAGGATCGCGTTGCGGCTCGCCGCCATGATCGCCTCGTGGATCGCGCGGTTGAGACCGAAATACGCCCCCTCCTCCCCGGCCTTCCAGGCGGCCACCATGGCGCGGTGATCGCCCTCGATGCCGGCGATCTCCTCGTCGGTGATGGTGCGGCAGGCGAGATCGGCGGCCGTGGCCTCCAGGCCGGCGATGACCTCGATCATCTCCTCGATCTCGGACTGCGACAGGCTCGCCACCCGCGCACCGCGATTGGGGAGGAGTTCGAGCAGACCTTCCGTCGCCAGGATCTTGATGGCCTCGCGCAAGGGGGTGCGCGAGATGCCGAAGCGCTCGGTCAATTCGCTCTCGTTGATACGAGCGCGCGGCTCGAGTTCACCGGAGCGGATGAGATCGCGCATCCGATCGACGACCTCGTCGTGCAGATAACGCCGGTTGATGCCGATGCCCGGCTCGATCTTGTTCATCAGTCAGCAATTCTAAAAGTCGAAAGGCCTATACTTCCCATTTTAGGAGCCGCCTGTCCAAGTGTCGAGGGACAGGCGGTTCAAATAGGGGTGCTCTCCTATCTCTTCATCGCACTTCTTCGTGCCACGTGCGCCCGTCTCGCTCGATCAGGGCGATGGCGGCCGTCGGCCCCCAGCTTCCGGCCGGATAGGGACGGGGCGGCTCGGGCCGGTCGGCCCAGGCCTTGAGCAGGGAATCGGCCCAGGCCCAGGCGACCTCGACCTCGTCGCGGCGCATGAACAGGGTGGCGTTGCCGCGCACCACGTCCATGAGCAGGCGCTCGTAGGCATCCGGGTAGCGCTGCTTGAAGGTTTCTTCGAAGGAGATGTCGAGGTTGGTGGGCCTGAGGCGCATGCCGCCGGGACCGGGATCCTTCGTCATCACCTCGAGCTTGATCCCCTCCTCCGGCTGGAGCCGGATGACGAGGCGGTTGGGCTCGCGCCCGAACGCCTCCGTGGGGAAGATCGAGAACGGCGAGGCGCGGAACTGCACCACGATCTCGGACAGCTTCTGGGGCAGCCGCTTGCCGGTGCGGAGGTAGAACGGCACCCCGGCCCAGCGCCAGGACTGCACCTCGAGCTTCAGGGCGACGAAGGTCTCCGTCCGGCTCTGGGCGTCGCCGCCGAGATCCGTGCGGTAGCTCTCCACCGGCTGGCCCGCGACGGCGCCGGCCCCGTACTGCCCGCGCACGGTCACGGTCTGCACGTCGTGGGGGGTGATGGGTTTGAGGGCGCGCAGCACCTTGAGCTTCTCGTCGCGCACGGAGTTGGCGTCGAGCGACAGCGGGCTCTCCATCGCCATGAGGCAGAGGAGCTGGAGCATGTGGTTCTGCACCATGTCGCGCAGGGCGCCCGAGGTGTCGTAGTACCCGGCCCGCCCCTCGACGCCGACGGTCTCGCCCACCGTGATCTGGACGTGATCGATGACGTCGGCCGTCCACAGGCGCTCGAAGATGGTGTTGGCGAAGCGCAGGGCCAGCAGGTTCTGGACCGTCTCCTTGCCGAGGTAGTGGTCGATGCGGAAGATCTGCTCCTCGGGAAACACCTCGCCGACGGCGTCGTTGATGGCGCGGGCCGATTTGAGGTCCTTGCCGATGGGCTTTTCCAGCACCACCCGCGACTTCTCGCCGATGAGCCCATGGGCGGCGAGGTTCCGGCAGATGGAGCCGTAGAGGTCGGGCGAGGTGGCGAGGTAGTAGGGCCGCACCTGATCGGGCCGCTCGGCGAGCTTGGCGGCGAGATCCTCCCAGCCGTCGTCGCCGGCCCCGTCCACGGCGACGTAGTCGAGGTGGTCGAGGAAGGCGGACAGCCTGTCCTCGGCCACATCGGCGGCCGGCACGAAGCGCTTGATGGCGTCGCGCGCCCGCTCGCGGAACGCCTCGGCGCTCATCTCCGAGCGCGAGGCGCCGATGATCCGGCTGGTGCCGGGGATCTGCCCGTCCTTGAACCGATAGTAGAGCGCCGGCAGGAGCTTGCGCGTGGTCAGGTCGCCGGTGGCGCCGAACACGACGCAATCGAAGGAGGCGACGGGGATGATGGTGGCCAAGGGCGGCTCCCGGGTTCGGTTCGCACGGGGTCCGCGGGGCCGGGCCTGCCCGGCCACCCACGGAGCGTGGCGCAAGGCTTAGACCGCAAGCAAGAGCTTCGCCAGCGGAGCCGCGCTACGCCCGCCACCATTCACCGAGCACACTTTTGCCGGAGAATGCCATAGGCAGGGAACGAGGTGGCCACGGACCGACGATTGCTTACCGTCAAAGGGATAACGCGCGGGCCTCATGCGAACCCGTCGGCATCCGTCGTGGGGGCGGTGTCCACATCGAGATCGCCGAACGTGTGGGAGATATCGAATAGGCGGAGGAGGGCGAACGTCGCGGTCGGCAGCATGCTGAAGAGCATCACGATGACGGCGGTCTCACGCAGATCGGCAGCCGACCAAATGCCTCCGCCCGGATCGGTCACACGCCCACCGCCATCGATAAGCCAGGGCGGGATCTGGGAGAATCCAGCTGCCAGATAGAGCAAGATCGGCGGGAGCCAAAAATTGCGCGAACGCGAAGATTTCAGCTTCGTCGGGCGGAAGAATAGGGCCAGGGCGATCAGTTGGAAGAACGTCCACGCTGTCAGGAACCATCCGAGGAAGTTCGACAGCGGCACACCGAAGAAGCCGCCGCCCCGGTACCAGACCCATGCCCGCCAGATCGTTGAGTTCGGTGGATCCATCACGATGTCCCACTGCACCGTGGCAAAGGCGGCAATGATTGGAAGTGCAAAGAGGCTGAAGCGATCGCGCGGTCGCATGCTCGTGCGGCCGAGAATTAGACAGGCCATTACCCATCCCGGATAGCCGATGCCAAAGTAGAGTGGTCCGACGATGATTGGGATTGCACCAACATGCGGCAGATCGGGCGCAACAAGGAATTCGTAATGGCCGAACGGGAAGCCTGTGGCGACACCAAGATTCTCAATTCCAAAGGTGACAGCGAGGCATAGGCCTAAGAAGATGCCGGCGTCGACCAATCCGTAGGCGAGAACGGCATGGATAACGAGGATGGCGATCGACAAAGCGGCAAGGATTTGTGCAGCCGGGCTCGGACGACCAGAGAACAGGACGACCGCGAGTAGAAGCCCGGCGAAACCGACGCTCCCAACCACCCTGAGGACGGGAACCATACTCGCACGGCGGAACCACTCCGCCGACGCCTCCGCATTCCGACGCATTCCCCCTCCGTCGCCGGCTCGCCCCGCCTGGATGGCGCGACTGCCCCGAAAAGTAAGTTTGGAATCACGGACGAACAAGGCTAAATGGGATGGAATTATTCTTCTTTAAGAAAATAATGACCATATAGATCCTTATTCTTCATGTATCGTGTGAACGCCTCCGAGAAATCCGGGTGCCAGCGCGACAGGGCCGGGCGGTTCTCGATGAGGTCGCCAGCGGCCCAGGCGATGCGCTTCTCGTCCTGCGCGCGGGTGGTCTCGTTGTCCGGACACAGGATGTAGAAGTCGCCGCGCGCCATCCCGGCGAGGAGGAAATCCACGGTCTCCTCCGGCGTCCAGGCGCCCGCCGGCTTCTCGGCCACGCCGCGGGCCCGGGTCAGGCCCGTATAGACGAAGCCCGGGATGAGCAGATGGGCGCTGACCTGCGCGCCCGTGCGGTTCCGCAGGTCGTGCGCGAGGGCCTCCGTCACCGCCTTCACGCCCGCCTTCGACACGTTGTAGGGCGTGTTGCCGGGCGGCGTGGTGATGCCCTGCTTCGAGCCGGTGACCACGATGGCGCCGGGCTCGGGCCCGTCGATCATCGCCGGCGCGAAGGCGTGGAGGCCGTTGATCACGCCCCACAGGTTGGTGTCGAGGATGCGCCGCCAGGTGTCGGCGTCCGAGAACAGGGTGCCGCCCGCCTCGATGCCCGCGTTGAGCAGGACGAGGGCCGGCGGCCCCTCGGCCGAGGCCACGTCCCGCAGGGCCTCCACGGCGTGCCGGTCGCCCACATCCGTCGCGAGCGCCCGGATCGGGGCGCTCCCCGGGGCGGCCGCCGCCACCGTGGCGCGCGCGCCCTCGAGGGCGTCACCGGGCAGATCCGCGAGCCACACGGCCATGCCGGCGGCGGCGAAGCGCGTGGCGGCGGCGAGGCCGATCCCGCTCGCCGCTCCGGTGACGACGGCGGTGCCGCCCGCGCGAAGGGCCGGATGCTCCCCTGAACCCCGGCCGACCCGAGCGTCGCTCGCCTGCATGCCCGTCTCCCCATGTGCGGTTTCGCCCATGAGGTAGGGCGGGTGGGCAGAGGCGTCACGGGCGCGGCCGGCACGGCAGGGGATTGGTAACCCTCGCGCCGCATGGTCGTGGACGATAGTCGCTTCGGGGATCCGCGATGCTTTCGCGCCACGTTCTCTTCGTTACCGCCCTGTGCGCGAGCCTGTCGGCCCTCGCCGTCGCCACGGGGGCGATGGCGCAGGACGCGCCCGTGCCGCCGAAACCCGTTCCGTCGAAGCCGCTCGCGAAGCCCAGGATCAAGGCCGAGCCGGCCAGAAGCGAGACTCCCAAGAGCGAAGCCTCGACGAACGAGGCCCCGCGCCTCGATCCCCTGGCGGCTTCGGCCCCGGCCACGCCGGCCGTGCAGGCCATCGTACCGGTGGGCACGCCGGATGCCGGGACTCTGGCCAAGGAGGCGGCTTCGAAGGAGGCGGCGCCCAAGAAGTCGCGCGAGCTGCCACCCCTCGTGGTCGCCCGCGTCTCCGCCGATCCGGTGCCCACGCTCAGCCCCGCCACCTTCCTCGACACCCTGAAGATGGCCGATCGCTATCAGGCCATGGCGGATGCCGGCGGGTGGGCGAGCCTGCCGCCGGGCCTCGTGGTCAAGGCCGGGGCCCGCGATCCGGCGATTCCCGCCCTCCGGAAGCACCTCGCGCTGGTCGGCGACCTGCCCGCCGACGCGCCGGCCTCGGACCTCCTCGATGCGCCCCTGGTAGTGGCGGTGAAGAGCTTCCAGGCCCGGCACGGCCTGCCCGAGACCGGCCTCATCGGCCGCCAGACCGTGGCGGCGCTCAACGTGCCGGCGGCCACCCGCCAGCGCCAGCTCGCCGCGTCGGCCGCCCGGCAGATCGGGTCGACGTTCGCCTTCGGCGACCGCTACGTGGTGGTGAACATCCCCTCCGCCACCGTCGAGGCTGTAGAGCGCGGCGTCGTAGTGCGCCGGTACGTCGCCGTGGTCGGCAAGCCCGACAAGGCGACGCCGCGCATCGAGGCCCGCATCACCGACGTGAACCTCAACCCGACCTGGACCCTGCCGGTCTCGATCATCAAGAAGGAGATCATCCCGAAGATGCGGAAAGACCCGGGCTACCTCGCCCGCGAGCGCATCCGCATCCTCGGCCCCGGCGGCGTGGAGGTCGATCCGACCACCCTCGACTGGGCCAGCGAGAAGGCGGCGAACTACACCCTGCGGCAGGATTCCGGCCTCGACAATTCCCTCGGCCAGGTCCGCATCGACATGCCGAACAAACAGGCGGTCTACATGCACGACACGCCCTCGAAATCCCTGTTCGCCCGCGAGGTGCGGTTCCACTCCCACGGCTGCGTGCGGGTGGCGCAGGTGAAGGAACTGGCCGGCTGGCTGCTCGAGGGCACCCCCGGCCCGAATGGCGGCACCTCGACCTGGGGCCCCATGGAGATCGAGAGCCACATCGCCACCAACGAGCGCCTCGACATCAAGCTGCCGAAACAGATCCCCGTGACCTTCGTGTACCTCACGGGCTACGCGACGCCGGACGGCCGCGCGCATTTCCGCGACGACATCTACGGCATCGACAGCCCGGCGGTACCGATGCCTGAGGTGGCGACCACGGGCTCGATCACGCCGCGCCCGACGGGCCGAACCACCAAGCCGGCCGCCGCCGGAATCGTGTCGCCCCAGGCGGGACCGGTGAGGACGGCGACGCCCAAGGTTGCGCCGCCGAAGGTCGCGCCCGCTCTGCCCACCGGTCCCGTTCCACCGGGCCCGATCCCGCCCGGATCGATCCCCTTCGCCGCTTCACCCGCCCGATAGGATTCCCGGCGCACGGGCGAACGTCACCGGTGGGCGCAGGGGTGACCGCACTCACCGCGCGCCGGTCCGGATCTCCTCCGCGAACCGCACGCTGCCGAGACGCACCAGGGCGATGAAGTTCTCGATCAGGGGCGCCCGTGCCTTCGTCCACAGAGCGTGCACGTCGGCCCGGATCGGCCGTCCGGCGATCGGTCGATAGACGACGTCCCGGTGCGCCAGCCGCGCGACGAATTCCGGAATGATGGCGAGGCCCAGCCCCGCCGCCACGAGACTGGTCAGGGACGCGGCCTCGACCACCTGATGCGAGATCCGGGGCGTGAAGCCCGCCTCAACGCAGCAGGTCCAGAGGTACTTGGCGAACAGCGAATCGTGGAGCCGCAGGAAGACGAAGTTCTCCGCCGCGAGGTCCGCCAGGGCGATCGTCTCCGTCGCGAGCCGATGCCCCCTCGGCAGGACGAGGCGGACGGTCTCCTCCCAGGCCAGTTCGCTGACGAGATCCAGGTCCCGCGGCGGGCACCGCAGGAAGCTGACATCGGTCTGCCCGGTCCTCAGGGCCGCGATCTGCCGGTCGGGCGACATCTCGTGGATCCGCAGATCGACGTCGGGATAGCGTTCCGCGAACACGCGGATCGAGGCGCCCAGGGGCCCGGCCAGCATCGAGCCCGTCAGCCCCACGTTGATGATGCCGGCCGTGCCGGCGCCGATGGCCCGCGCCCGGCCCATGGCCTCGCCGGCCTTCTCCAGAATGGCGAGGGCTTCGATTCGGAAGTCCTGGCCGGCGGGCGTCAAGGAGACGCGGCGCGTCGTGCGCTCGAACAGCTCGGTCCCGATCTCGGCCTCGAGATCCTTGATCTGCTGGCTCAACGGCGGCTGCGCGACGCCGAGACTCTCGGCAGCCGCCGTGAAGCTGAGATGTTCGGCCACGGCCACGAAGTAGCGCAGATGACGCAGTTCCATAGGGAAAATTCACGATCCGTGCGTTTCGATGGGCTACGACCAAACGCCTCTTCCGCATCCCTGCACCGAAGTGAGCTTCCCGGAAACGGCAACGAGGCTTTCCCGCATCGTCCGGTCTCCGTCTCGGACCGACCGGCATTCCCTCCACCAAGACCTTCAACCCCTTGCTCCGGCGTCGCGAACCCGTGCCCTTCACCGAACCGTCATATCCGCCTCAGTGCCGCCAAGCTGGCCCTGCACACCGGCTGCCATGACGAACCTCGCCCGGCCCCTCGCATGGCTTCTCCTGGCCGCTCTGATCTTCGCGACCCTGGCCCCCATCGGGCTGCGGCCGGTGAGCGGCGCGCCCGTCGGCCTGGAGCGGTTCGGCGCGTTCGCCGCCCTCGGCTTCCTGTTCGCCTACGGATACCCGCAGCGACGCTGGGAGGTCCTGGCTCTGGTCACCCTGGCGGGAGCCGGGCTGGAGGCTCTCCAGATGATCGAGGCGACACGGCATGGCCGGATGGGCGATTTCCTCGTGAAGGGCGCCGGAGGGGGGTTCGGCGTGGCGATGGCGATGGCGCTGACCCGGGTCTCGGCGCGCGCCGGGAGTCTCGGCGGGCGGCCCTGACGATTCCGCCCCTCGGCTTCCCGCGGGCGTGTTCGTCGGCTTCCCGGGCAAAGCGCCCGGTGACGGCGGCGGCGGATCTCGGCACGTTGCGCCGGCCATGCGACGGCGCCTCGTCCCAGCGAGGAGGTATGCCGACGCGGCGAACGAGCCCTGTTCCTCGCGCGCATCCCTTACGGAGAATCGCCGGGGGCCGTCGGCGCGTGGTGCGAGTTCCCCTGGATCAGGTCGCGTCCGGCGTAGAGGCCGCCCGCCGTTTCCAGGTCGAGGCGCTCCACGTCCCGGCGGCGGACTTCGGCCATGACCGCGTGCGCGGCGTCCGGATCGTCGCCGATGGTGAGCAGGGCCTGCTCGCCGAAAGCCAGGGCCGATTCGAACGTCTCCCGGAGCTGATACGCGACGCCCGCCTGGATGAGCGCGATGGCGTGCTCGCGATCCCGGGCCCGGGCGAGGACCGGAACCAGGGGGAATTCGGCTCGCGCGATCGCGGCGATCCGCTTGGCGGCGTCGCGGTCGTCGATGCAGATCAGGATCGTCCGCGCGGTCGCGGCGCCCGCCGCATGCAGGATGTCGAGGCGTGTCCCATCGCCGTAATAGACCTTGAACCCGAACGCCTCGGCCACGCGGATCTGCGCGGGATCGGTGTCGATGATGGAGACGGAGCACCCCCGCGAGATCAACGGCTGGCTGACGACCTGCCCGAAGCGCCCGAACCCGATGATCAGGGCGCTGCCGACGAGGTTCTCCGGAACCTCGACGCCGTCCGTCGATACGGACGCTTTCGGTCCGAGGCGGTCGTAGGCGATCACCATCAGGGGGGTGAGCGCCATGGAGAGGATGACGGTCGCGGTCAGGATCGCGTTGGTGGTGCCGTCGATGATCCCGACGCCCGCGGCGGCGGCGTACAGCACGAAGGCGAACTCGCCGCCCTGCGCCATCAGGGCCGCCCGCTCGACGCCCTCGGCGTGGGACGCCCGCAGGAGACGCGCGATCCCGTAGATGACGACGCTCTTCACCACCATGTAGGCGGCGACGCCCGTCAGGATGAGCGCCCAGTTCGCCCCGATCACGGTGAGATCGAGGGACATGCCGACGCCGAGGAAGAACAGGCCGAGCAGGATGCCGCGGAACGGCTCGACATCGGCCTCCAGCTGATGCCGGAAACTCGATTCCGAGAGCAGCACCCCGGCCAGGAACGCGCCCATGGCCATGGACAGTCCGCCGAACTGCATGGCCAGCGCCGAGCCGAGCACGACGAGCAGCGCCGCCGCGGTCATCACCTCCCGCGCCTTCGACGCCGCCAGCAGGCGGAACATCGGATTGAGCAGCCAGCGTCCCGCCGCGACCAGGGCGGCCACGGACAGGAGCGCGAGGCCGATGGCGTAGGCCCGATCGGCCGTGCTCGCCGCTGCACCGCCCGGCGCGAGGAACGCGACGATGGCGAGGAGGGGCACGATGGCGAGATCCTCCAGCAGCAGGATCGCGACGATGCGCTGTCCCTTCGGGGTCGAGAGGGACCCGCGCTCTTCGAGGAGTTGCATGACGATGGCCGTCGAGGTCAGCACGAAGCCGGTCCCGGCCACGAACGCCACGGCCGGGGACAAGCCCAGGGCGAGGCCGACCAGGGTCAGGGCTGCGATGCAGGCTCCGACCTGCGCCAGCCCGAGGCCGAAGATCTCGCGCCGCATGCCCCAGAGCCGCGACGGCTCCATCTCCAGGCCGATGAGGAACAGGAACATCACCACGCCGAGTTCGGCCACGTGCAGGATCGCGTGCGCGTCCGTGAACAGGCCGAGGCCGAACGGGCCGATGCACAACCCCGCCACGAGGTAACCGAGGACGGAGCCGAGACCGATGCGCTTGAACAGCGGGACGGCGATCACGCCCGCCGCCAGGAGCGCGACGACCTGGACGAGTTCGCCGGCAGCGCCGGATGCTTCAGCAGCCATGAAGTCTCGATCTCGGTGACGGGGGATTCGGACCGGGCATGGCCGGCCGCGCAGGCACGCTCAAGGGTAGCGGACGGGCGCGGGGGTTTCAGGCAGGGGGATGAACTCGGATTCACCCGGAACCGTGTCGAAGCGGGCCTGGCGCCAATCCTCCTTGGCCTGCTCGATTCGCTCGGGACGCGACGAGACGAAGTTCCACCAGAGGTGGCGCGGCCCATCCATGGGTTCGCCGCCCAGCACCATGAAACGGGCGGCCTCGGTCGCCCGCACGCTGATGCGGTCGCCGGGTCGAAAGACGAGAAGCTGGCCCGGCCCGAAGCCGTCGCCGGCGATCTCGATGGCGCCCGAGACCGTGTAGATCGCCCGCTCGTCGTAGGTCGGGTCGAGGGGCAGGACCGCGCCGGCCTCCAGGGCCACGTCTGCGTAGACCATGGGGCTCGAGGTCCGTACCGGGGATCTCGCACCGAAGGCCTCGCCGGCGATGAGCCGGACGGTCTTGCCCTCTCCGGTCAGGACCGGCAGCGCCCCGGCCTCGTAATGCTCGAACGCGGGGGCGGTCTCCTCGTCCCGGCCGCTGAGGGCGACCCAGCTCTGGAGCCCGAACAGCGTCGAACCGGTCTTCCGGAGGTCACGTCCCGTCCGCTCCGAATGGGTGATGCCCCGGCCCGCCGTCATCCAGTTCAATTCGCCCGGGCGGATGGGCAGTTCGGTCCCGAGGCTGTCCCGGTGCATGATCTCGCCCTCGAACAGGTAGGTCACGGTGGACAGGCCGATATGGGGATGGGGCCGCACGTCCATGCCCTGGCCGAGCAGGAACTCGGACGGCCCCATCTGGTCGAAGAAGATGAACGGCCCGACCATCCGACACTCGGTGGACGGCAGGGCCCTGCGCACGGCGAACGAACCGAGGTCGCGTGAGCGCGGGACGATCAGGGTCTTGATCGCGTCGCAGGTGAAATGATCGCCCGGGATCGGATCGTCGGCACCGTGCCAGCTCATGGGGTGATCTCCTGTCTGTGATGTTCGGTCAAGACCGGCTCGCTTGCTCCGGCGTCCCGACGAGGATGCGGACCGGCGCGCCCGCGCCGAGGACGGTTCAGGGGCGCGTGAGACGACCCCCGCGACGATCGCGCTCAGCCCTTCACGAAGGCCAGGAGATCGGGATTGACGACGTCGTGGTTCACCGTGAGCATCCCGTGCGAGAACCCCGGGTAGGTCTTCAGGGTGCCGTGCTTCAGCAGCCCGATCGACTTCAGCGCCGCGTCGGCGATCGGGACGATCTGATCGTCCTCGCCGTGCAGCACCAGGGTCGGGACGGAGATCGCCTGAAGGTCCGCGGTCTGGTCGGTCTCGGAGAACGCCTTGATGCCCTCGTAATGGGCCTTGGCGCTGCCCATCATGCCCTGGCGCCACCAATTCTGGATCACGCCCGGCTGTGCGGTCGCGCCCGCGCGGTTGAAGCCGTAGAAAGGTCCGGTCGGAACGTCGAGGAAGAACTGCGCGCGGTTCGCGGCGGTGGCCTCGCGAAAACCGTCGAACACCGAGATCGGCAGGCCTTCGGGGTTGGCGTCCGTCTTCAGCATGAGCGGCGGTACGGCGGAGACCAGCACCGCCTTAGCGACGCGGCCGGCGGGCTCTCCGTGCCGTGCCACGTAGCGGGCCACCTCGCCGCCGCCGGTGGAATGGCCGATATGCACGGCGTTTCGCAGATCCAGTGCCTCGACCACCGCGAAGGCATCGGCGGCGTAGTGATCCATGTCGTGGCCGCCATCGACCTGCGCCGAGCGGCCATGGCCGCGCCGGTCATGGGCGACGACGCGGTAGCCCCGTTGGAGGAAGAACAGCATCTGCGTGTCCCAGTCGTCCGACGAGAGCGGCCAGCCGTGGTGGAACACGATCGGCTGGGCGCTCTTGGGGCCCCAATCCTTATAGAAGATCTCGACACCGTCGGCAGTGGTGACATAGGCCATGGAGAGTGTCCTGTCCTAGAGGAAGCGAACGTCGTGGCCGTTACGGGCACGCGTGATGCAGTTGAGACCATCTCGGTGATCTTCGGAAGCCCCGAACATCGTTTCGGCGTCATCGATTCCCAGGCTAGACGCGTCGCCGTAATCCTCGGCGATCTCGATGGTCGTCACGCGGGTCCCGGTGTGCATCCGTTCGAGCCGGAATGCGGGCGGGTGCCGAAGCGCGGCCGTCATCGCGACGACGTTGCAGACAAAGGCATGGCTCGACACCCGGTCGAGGCTCGCGGGGACCTGCGCGACGATAGACCTGAAGGTCCGGAGCCGGGCGGCGGCGAGGCGTTTTCCGGGGATGGGTGTGCCTCCGATCGGCATGGCTCGGTGTCCCTCCGTTCGGCTCCGCCGGGCGACGGCGAAACCGACGCGATCCCTCGCGACCGCCGACCGGAGCTATGGGGGCTCGGGGGTGAAACGGCTTGCCGAATCGGCGCGCGACTTGAAGGAATGCGGCATCGCGCGTGCCCCTGCCAGGCTCATCATCTCGGCTGTCGGATGCAACCGGCCCGGAGGACATGGCCGAGCAGGATGCCGAGAGACAAGGTACGCTTTCCCCACGCAGAACGAGTTCGACCAGAGGCTCGTGAGGAGATTCCGGCAGCATGCGGAGTGCGACCATCGCCCCGACGGACCCAACCCCCGGCCGACGCTCGCGCGGCACTCCGATTGTCCTGGACGCACCGCCCCGGAGCGGGGACCGGTCCCGGATCCGGCAGGGCGGACGGCCGGACAGGGGGACCGACGGCATCGCCTTCGTCGATTGGCGAACGAAGGCGCCGACGGGAGCGCACCGTCGTCCAACCCTACCGCGCGACGGGCTGGTGCTCCAGGTGCCGCTGGCGGACCATCCGGGCAGCCCGTACGGGGGCGGCGGCGATCAAGGGGCACCCGAGCGGATCTGTCCGAGCGCCGTGATCCTCCTCGACATCCGCGCCCGGTCCGTCTGCCGGGATCGCGCCGGAACCGTCCAGGTCTGGCTGTCGAGCAGGGTTCTGGCGGACGTGGCCGACAGCATGGGCCTCCGCGATCTCGACCCCATGGAGGCCCTGAAACCGGTACATGGCCGGACCCTGGTGGACCCCACCATTCACGACCTCGCGGCGAGCGCCGTGGCGACCCTCGATCGCCCGGACCGCGGCGCCGCCATCTTCCGCATCCAGCTCGCCCGCGCCCTGGCGGCTCACCTGCTCGGTGTCCATGCGGAGGCCGGACACGTCCCCACACGCACCCGAGGCGGCCTGGCGCCCTGGCAGGTTCGGCTCGCGCAGGAGCGCATTCGCGCCGAACTCGGCGCTGCTCCGTGCCTGCGAGCAGTGGCGGCGGCGTGCGGCCTGTCGGTGAGTCACTTCACGCGCGCCTTCCGGCAGTCCGTAGGGACATCTCCGCATGCATGGCTGGTGCGCCAGCGCGTCGCCCGCGCAAAGGTGATGATGCGCGCGCAGGACCGGTCCCTGGCGGAGATCGCCCTCGCCTGCGGCTTTGCCGATCAGAGCCATTTCACCCGGGTCTTCGCCCGTGAGGAGGCCATGAGCCCGGGCCGCTGGCGGCGAACGACCGAGCGGCAGCCCTGAGCGCCTGCGCGGATCACGGTGAAGGGCCGATGCGGAAAGCCCCGATCCCGCCGGCGCTCGCCCGTGTCCGGGGGTCTGCTCGCGGCCCCGGGTCCCTCGCCCCGATCTCAGGCGGCGCGCACCCGTGCGACGAACCGGCCGACCTCCGCGGCCAGGTGTTCCGACTGCCGCGACAGCTCGGACGCCGATGCGAGCACCTGGCTCGCGGCGGCCCCGGTATCCTCCGATGCGCGCGCCACACTGGCGAAGTTGTCCGTCACCTCGCTCGTACCCCTGGCGACCTGCACGACGTTGTGGGCGATCTCCTGCGTCGCCGCCTCCTGCTCCTCGACCGCCGACGCGATGGATGTCGCCAGGCCGTCGATCTCGCGGATGCGCGTGCCGATGCCGTCGATCGCCGAGGCGGCCTGACCGGTCGAGCTCTGGATACGCCGAATGTGGCCCGTGATCTCCCCGGTCGCCCGGGCGGTCTGGTCGGCCAGGGCCTTCACCTCGGCGGCGACCACGGAGAATCCTTTGCCCGCGGCGCCGGCCCGCGCCGCTTCGATGGTGGCGTTGAGGGCGAGAAGGTTGGTCTGGCCTGCGATCGTCGAGATCAACCCGACCACGGCATCGATCTGCGACACCGCCTCGTGCAGTTCCTGGACCAGATGCGCGCTCTGTTCGGCTTCGAGAACCGCCGTCTGGGCGAGATTCGCCGAACCCGCCACCTGCCGCGCGATCTCCTGCACCGATGCGCCGAGCTCCTCGGCCGCAACCGCGACCGTGTTGACGTTGGTGGCGGTCTCCTCGGCGGCGGCCGCGACGCCCGTCGATCTCACGGCCGTCTCCGACGCCGTCGCCGTCATGCTCTGTGCCGTCGCCTGGAGTTCGGTGGCCGAGGAGGACACCAGACCGACGATCCCGCCGACCGCCGCCTCGAAGCCATCCGCCAGGGCGATCATCGTGCGCTTGCGCTCGGCCGCGGCGACCTCCTCGGTGAGCTGCTTCCGCTCGGCCTCTTCGAGTGCCTTGCGCGCCACCATCCCGCGGATCCCCTCGACCGCGCGCCCGACGGCACCGATCTCGTCATGCCGGCCGGCTTCGGCGATCTTGGCGTCCACGGCTCCCTGGGCCATCTGCTCCAGGGCGGCCACCAGGCGCTTCAGCGGACGTGCGACGGTGACGGCCATCATCCGGCTGACGACGATGGCGAGGACGAGCAGCACGGCCAGGGTCGCGACGACCATGATCTCGAACAGGTGCATCACCGGCGCGAAGGCCTTGGCGCTGTCCACGGACAGGGCCACGTACCAATCGAGGGCGGCGGGCAGGTTCGGCACGCGCGCGAACACCGTGAGCGTCGCCCGCTCGCCCTCGCGCGTCTCGACGGGCGACCCGCCGATCTTCGGCGGGGAACCGCCGATCAGCTCGGACAGCGGCTTGCCGATCAGTTCGGCGCGCGGGTGGATCAGGATCTTGCCGGCGCCGGAGACGAGGTAGGCGTAGCCATGCCCGTCGGTCTCGACCTCGTTGATCATCTTGGAGAGGGCCCCGAGGTCGAAATCGCTGCCGGCCACGCCGATGAGGCCGCCCGTTCCACTGGCGGCCGGCGCCGAAGCCGTGATCGTGAGCTGCTTCGAGGTCGAAGAGACGTAAGGCTCCGTCAGCGCGGGACCGTTGGCCTCGACCACGCCCTTGTACCAGGGGCGCTGGCGGGGATCGTAGCCGGCTGCGATCTCACTCTTCGGCATCTACGTGTAGTAGCCGTCGGCGCGCCCGAAGAAGTTCAGCACGAAAGCTTCGCGGGCGATCGGCGCATTCAGGATATCGTCCGTATTCGAACCAGTGCCCGCGATGGTCACCTGCTGGGCCATCAGCCGGGTCAGGTCGAGCTTGCCGCTAAGCCAGTTGCCGACAGCACGTGCAGCGGTCGTGCTCAAGGCGGACATGTTGGTCTGCACATCGGCGCGCAAAGCCGCGGATTGCGAGCGGTAGATGTACGCGGAACAGGCGGCGAAACCGGCAAAGACGAGCACAAGGATCATAGCGGTCGCGCGTCCCGATACGCCAAGACGCATTCCTGAAAAACTCGAGCGCTACATTTGAATTGCCGTCCTTAAAATCACGGACCTTCGCTTATCGCTCAAGATCCAACCTATAAACCTCCCACTCGAAAGATCATCAAATCACCAATTTATGTTATTATTACTATATTTCCCTCCCCCGGGATCCGGTGCCACCGATTGCCGGTACGATGCATCATCCGAACGATGAGCGATCGTCGCCGAGCGCACCCCACCCAGACGCAGGCTCGGCCGCATGCGGTGGGGTTCGCCCTGAAACGAGGGGAGATTTCTGTGTCGGTGGTAGCGATCGGTGCACTGTACGCCGCGACCGACATGACCCGAGAAAAGGCGGCACCCGATTACGGCACGGGCCGCTCGCAGGCGGATCGTCAGCTCGCGAGGCGCTGGTTCTGACGTTTCGCGGCGTCGAAGGCCTGGAGATCGAGGGCCAGCCCGATGATCGTCGCACTCTTCAGGCGGGTCGGATCAATGGCACTGCCGATGCCGTGCCCGAGATAGACTTCTTCCACTTCGGGCGTCCGCATGGCGCCGCCCATGGTCCAGTTCGGGAAGGACCGGCCCTGAACATTGCGGGCATCCATGATCGTGGCCGTCATATGCCGCGGGTCGCGGGCAATGCGGGTGTAGGTCGCACTCACCTGCGCCTGTTCCCCTTCGAGGACCTGGATGAACCATGTCTTGTCGAAAATCAGGAATCCGGTGATCCCATCGCGGCTGTTGTTTCGCTGGGAGGCCGACACGATCTCTCGCAGGTTCGTCAGCATGGCACGATCGTTACCAAGAACGGCGTTACGGCTGTAATAGACAAGCTGATGGATCATCGCGGAATTTCACTCATGAGCCGCTGCGCAACCGGCATCGATTTCGGGACAGCGCAGACGAACAACGCCGCGAAGAACCGTTCGTTTGAATCGAAACCCGACAGCTTGGCCGCGGGGTTAACCGAATCCCGCGTTCGGCGTCCCGGTCCGAAGTCTCGCACCTGGTCCGAAACCCATCGATCGCCGCGATCCCGCGGACCGGGTCGCGAGGATCCCGGCGAACGCAGCCGAGGGGCTCGCCTTCCCGTTCGATGCTGATCCATGTTAAGATTGTTGCCACCGGACGGGTTCGCATTGCCCGCAGTCGCCGATGCGAACACACGATCGGGTGTGCCGTCCCGGGGGCGAAGCGCCATTCCGATCGGGGAGGGCATGACAGTCCTCGGCGGGTTCCCCGCACGCGTGCAGCAGGATCATGAATTTGGAGAGGATATTCTCGACAAACGACGTGAAGTCTCAGGACCGCTTCGGCCTCTGGCGGGAGATCTGCGAAGATCGTCTCGTTCCCATGGACCAGAGTCGTCTGAACGACCAGGCGTTCGATGCGGTGATCGAAGGCACCAGCGTCGGCGGAATGTCCTTCACGCAGTTCGGCTTGAGCAACCTCAAGTGCGCGACGAACTCACGAACGATCCGGCACCAGAACAACAGGACCGACAAGCTATTCCTGAGCCTGGTGCTGTCCGGCACCGTCAGTTCGGAACAGAATGGGCATTCCACGACCGACAGACCCGGCGATCTCTCCATACGCGACACGAACTCGCCCTGGAGGATCGAGCACGGAAATCGTTCGGACGTGCTGGCCATCGAGATCCCCCGGGACCGCCTGGAGAACCAGCTGGGCGCGGCGCGCCATTTCGCGGGTCTGACGATGGATGGCAGCCGGCCGGTCACGATTCTCGCCCGGTCCTACTTTCGCAATCTCATGAGCGTGGGGCATCGGCTGACGCCGCATGCGGCCGAACGCATGACGTCCATCGGCATCGACCTCGTGGCCGCGAGCCTCGCCGAGCGCATGGCGCTGGAGACGCCCAAGGCCCTGCACGGGACGCTGACGGTCCAACGGGCCAAGGCCTATGTGGCGACCCATCTCGGCGACCCGGGCCTCGACGTGTCGCAGGTCGCCTTGGCGGTGGGTATTTCGTTGCGTCAACTCCAGGCGCTGTTCCGCGAGCACGGGCACAACGTCACGGCCTGGATCTGGCACCAGCGGCTGGAGCGGGCGGCGCAGCGCCTGTCCGATCCGGCCTGCCTTCACGTGCAACTGGGCGAGTTGGCCCATGGATGCGGCTTCGCGAGCCAAGCCCATTTCTCGCGCCGCTTTCGCGATCGATACGGTTTGAGCCCGCGCGACTATCGCCACTCCGCGCTGAGCCAAACCGCCGCCCGGATGTCCTGAACCGCGGTAAGATGCGTCGTTCCGGGCATTCGGCGAAGGTGCGGCTCCGAGGACCATGCGGCCGCGCCCCCGACGGCCATGCGGCACGCGGCGTTCAGCGCAGCGACAGCAGGAGGCCGGCCGCCTTCTGGACCGCCGGCGATTTCGCGTGGATCCAGAGCGGATCGTGCTGCACGACCGTCGCCCCGAGACCGCGCTTGAAGTCGAAGACGGCCCGGTTCGAAGCCGGATCGATCCCGCCGAAATCGAACACGTGGCACGTCTCCGCCTTGGCCCGCTCGACGAGGCGCCAGACCGCGAGACTGGCAGCGCTCGTGGCGCGGGCACGATCGTTCGAGGCCGCGTAGAAGTCGGTGCAGCGCTCGGCCGAGAGGTGGGCGATCCGTACGAGGACGCGCTCCCCCTTCTCACGCACATCGAGAATGAGGACGCGCGGGTCGCTGGCTGCGACTTCGCGATAGGCGTCGGGCTGGAGGGTGGTCGCGAACCCCTTGCGCTGCCGCAGGCGCGCGTACATCGCCGTGAAGTCGTCGAACGCCGCCAGCCGTTCCGTGCGCTCCTCGAGGAAGTGCGTCGTCAGGTCGGCGTTCCGCTCGGCCTTGCGCAGATGCCCCCGCCAGCGCGGGTCCATCGCCGCCCGGATCGTTTCGAGGTCCTGGTCCAAGTCGAGTTCGAACGTGTGGTCGCGCGCTTGGACGACGGGGGCGAAACCGAGCATCAGGAGCGCGAGCGTCGCATCCTGGCTCTCGAACCCCTCGTAGTCGATGGCGAGGAGATCGAGCCGCCCGAGATCGAGATGCGCGACGAAGCTCCGAAACACCGCTTCCGCACGGCGTTCGCCCGCACCGGTCAGCAACGGTCCACCCTGGACATGGACGAAACGGACCGGTCCCTTGCGACGCTCCTGCCATTGCACGAACGCGAGTTCCTCGCCATCGGCGGTCACGACCGCGCGCCGGACCGTCAGGCCGCGCCGCGCCTTGTAGGATCCCCAAGGTGTGGCGCAGTAGATGTTTGCCCTCGGCCGAGCCCAGACCCGCCGATCCCAATCCGCATCGTCCGCAATCTCCGCGATCGCGAGTTCGGCCGCCATGTCGTTCCTCGTCTGAGCCGAGCACGGCGCGTCGGCGCGCTCGCCCCTCTCCATAAGCCGTGCATGACTGAAGGATTCGTAACGCGGCGCCCGCCGCCACGTGTGTGCAGTCGTACGTCGGGACCGGCCCGGTCCCGACGTCCCTCCCGGGGGTTGCAGCTGCCCTGGGGTCTGTCGTCGCTGGAGCCGGTCGGGTTCGAGGACCCGCGGCATCCAGCCCCTCGCCGCGCCGGCCTCGACCGCCTTCCGCCCGCCTCTCCGGGAGACGGGCGGTTCCTCGCTTTCGGGATCGCCGTGGCTTACCGCAGGAGCTGAAGGATGCCCTGCTGCGCCTGATTGGCGAGCGACAGGGCCGAGACCGCCAGGGAGTTGCGGGTCGAGAGCGCCTGCGAGTTGGCCGCCTCCTCGTCGAGATCGGCGTTGGTGAGGTTGGCCGCCCCCGTGTCGAGGATGTTGGTCAGGTTCTTGGTGAAGTCCTGCCGGTTCTGCACCACCGAGAGGTTGGCGCCGAACGTGGAGGACCGGGTCCGCAGGGTGGTGGTGGCGCTCGTGAGCTTTTCGATGACGGCGTTGATCTCCTCGTCCGTCTGGAAGTTGCCCGTCGTCGCCGTGAGGCCGAGGCCCTCCGCGTCGAACTTCACGCCCTGGATGTCGAGGGCCGAGGTGTTCTTCTCGTTGAAGCTGACGTGAAGGGTATTCTCGGAGGCGTTGCTACCGTTGCGGAACAGCAGGTTGACGCCGTGGTAGCTCGAATCCTTGGCCTGCTGGGTGATTTGGGTCAGCAGGTTGTTGAACTGCGTCGCAAGGGTCGAGCGCAGCGAGCTGGCGCCCAGGCTTCCGCCCTTGTCGGTGCCGCTGCCCTTGAGGGCGCCGGCCGTGTTGAGCCCCAGGCCGATATCGGCGGTCCCGGCGGCCTTGATCGTCAGCTTCTGGTCCGCACCGGAGGCCACCGTCGAGAAGGCGAGCTTGTTGTCGCTCCCCAGGCTGACCTTCACCTTTCCGTTGAGGCCGGTGTCGTTGTCGATGGCCTTCTGGATCTCGCCGACGAGGCCGGCGGCGGTGGCCGTCTTGGCGCTGCCGATGAGGTTGATCGTCGTGGTGCTGCCGCTGCCGAGGGTGAGCTCGAAGGAGGCGTTGGCGTTGGCGGCGAGGGCGACACCCGACGAGACGGCGGTGTTGGCCTTGACCGAGGCCACCGACGAACCGTCCGTGGCATCCGTACCGGACGAGACCACCGCATCGGCCGGCGCGCCGAGGCCGGCCGTGAAGGTGCCGTTCGCCGGCGTGGTACTGCCGAGGCCGAGCTTGGCCGTGTTGTTCACGCCCGTCAGGCTGACCGTCGCGCTGCCGCCGATGGCGTTCGACGACGCCTTGAGGGCGCCGGTGTTGTCGAATGCGCGATCCACATCCTGATGAAGTTCGTCGAGCTCAGCGCCACGGGGCCGGACAGGCCGGTGCGCGAACTCTCGTTCTCCGACCTCGGGGCGCGGTTCGGCATGTCCCGTTCCCATATCCGCAACGTCCTGCGCGATGCCGAGGGCGCGGGCCTGGTGGAGCGCTCGGGGACAGCCGGCGTGTGCCATCACCTGACGCCGCGCTGCGTGGCCTCGTTCGACCGGTTCGTGGCCGAGGCCCTCTCGTCGAGCGATCTCTCCTGTTCCATGGCGGCCGACGCGGGCGTTCCAGGATCGGGATAGGACCGTCCCGCGGCGCCGGGTGATCGCACGGGCCCTGAACGATGCGGCTTGGATCGTCTGCCCAGGCTCGGCAGGTTGTCGGCCAGGATGGTGTACCGGCGGAAGGCAAAGGTGATCGCCTCCTCTCCGGTCGTGAGCACGGTCGAGCGCGGCGTCTTCGGTCCCATCGCAGCGTCATGCACGAAGGTACGTTTGCGCCACTTCGCGACCGACTTGGAGTTCAGTCCACGCTGTGCGGCAGGATCTTCAAGCGAAGCTTTCGATCGCCGTAGCGCTGTTCTGACCGCGTGCGTGGTCGTGGCGCAGCCGTGAAGAACCCGTCCCCTGACGCCTCCCCGTATGCAGCCAGATCAGCTAAACTGGGGCCGTCGCACCGCGGGACTGAACACCTAGAATCTTTAAGGCTGCCACTGTTCCCGGGCCGCACCGCCATTTTGTTGCTGCCTATTCTGCCGCGATCCGGTCGGAGCCGGGCCGGACCGCCCCGGCTGCGAGGGGCAGTTCGAGGCGGGCGGTGAGACCGCGCGGGCTGCGGTTGATCAGGGTCAGGCGCCCGTCATGGGCCTCCGCGATGGCGACCACGATGGACAGGCCGAGGCCGAACCCGCTCGCCGTGTCGAGGTTGCGTGCCCGGTCCCCGCGCACGAAGGGCTGCAGCATCGCCTCGCGCTCGGCGTCGGGGATGCCGGGACCGTCGTCGCTGACGTCCACCCGCACCCGATGCTCGGTCTGGACGATGCCCAGACGCGCGCCGCCGCCGTACTTCACCGCGTTGTCGACGAGGTTCGTCACCGCGCGCTGCAGTTCCTCCGGCCGGCCCCGCACGAGAACGTGGCGGCTGGCCGCGACGCGGACATCGGCGCCGATATCGGCGAATGCGTCGCTGACGGTCTGGACCAGGGAGGCGACGTCGATGAGCGTCACGGCGCGCCCCTCGCCGGTCTGGCCGTCACGCACGAAGGACAAGGCCGCCTCGACCAGGCCGTTCATCTGGTCGAGGTCGCGCAGGGTCATGGTCCGGGCGTGGTCGTCCTCGATGAATTCGGCGCGCAGGCGCAGGCGCGTGATCGGCGTGCGCAGGTCGTGGCTGATGGCCGCCAGCATCTGGGTGCGGTCGTCGACGAGGCGGCGCACCCGGGCGCGCATACGGTCGAGGGCCTGGGCGACGGCGATGACCTCCTGGGGGCCGTTCTCCGGCAAGGCCACCACGTTCATGCGCGTGCCGAACGCCTCCGCGGCCTGGGCGAGGCGGGCGAGCGGCCGGGTCAGCGCGCGCGCCGCCCATATGGTGATCAGCGACAGCACCACGGCGAGGAACAGGAAAGTGACCACGATGGCCCCCTGCCGGATCGGCGGCCGGTCGTCGTCGGGCACGAGGGCAGAGAAGCGCGCCCCCTCCGGCGTCGTGATCCCGACCCGGATGCCGGGCGGGGTGTCGGCGGCGTCGAGATCGGCGATGGCCAGCGGCCGTCCGAACCCGTCGCGCACCCGCTGCACCACCGTGTGCGACGCCAGGGCCTCGCTCGCCGTCCCCTCGGGCGCCGAAGCCGGCCACGGGGCGATGCGCAGGGTCGGCAGGGTCCTGGCGGCACCGCGCAGGAGGGCGTCGCGCGCGTTCGGCGCCGTGGCGTCGAGGAGGCGCGCCAGGGTCGCGATCCGGGTGGCGGCGACGCCGGGGTGATCGTCGGGCCGCCACGGCTCGCGCAGGGTGAAGAACGCGAGGGTCGCCACCGCGTGGGTCACCACCATGGCGGCGACGATGAGGAGCGCGATCTGACCGGCGACGCTGCCGGGCCACAGGGCGGCGAGGTGGCGTCTGGCGAAAGCCCTCATGTGCGCGTGACCTCCGGCGTGAACAGGTAGCCCCCCGAGCGGATGGTGCGGATGATCTCGGGGCTGCGCGGATCGCGCTCGATCTTCTGGCGGATGCGGCTGATGAGGACGTCGATGCTGCGTTCGAACGGGCCGGCGGCGCGTCCCTGCGTCAGGTCGAGGAGCTGGTCGCGCGAGAGCACGCGGCCCGGCCGCAGGCACAGGGCGTGGAGAAGATCGAATTCCGCGCCCGTGACGGCGATGCGGGCGCCCTCGGGACTGTGCAACTGGCGCAACGACACGTCGAGGGTCCAGTCGAGAAAGTGCAGGCGGCGCACACCGCCCTCGTCCTCGCCCTCCCCCGCCGAGCCCCGCCGCAGGATGGCACGGATGCGGGCCAGGAGTTCGCGGGGGTTGAACGGCTTGCCAAGGTAGTCGTCGGCACCGATCTCGAGGCCGACGATCCTGTCGATCTCCTCGGCCTTGGCGGTGAGCATCAGGATCGGGACGTTCGAGGTGGTGCGCAGGCGGCGGCACAGGCTCAGACCGTCCTCGCCGGGCAGCATCAGGTCGAGGACCACGAGATCGACGCGGGCCTCCGCCAGCGCCCGGTCCATGGCGGGACCGTCTCCCGCGATCGTGACACGGCACGCGTTGGCCCGGAGATAGCGTGCCACCAGGGCGCTGATCTCGCGGTCGTCCTCGACCACGAGGATGTGAGGGGTCGCCGGCTGGGTCATGACGCGGGTCGTTGAGCCTCGGAGTGTACTGCATCGATTATGGCGGCTCGCACCCGCATGGCGAAGGGCCGGGCGCCCACGGATTTGTAACCGGCTGTTTCGCGGCCAGCGCATCGCGGTGACGGATTGCCGGCGACGGATTGCCGGACACCGTGCCGATTCTTATGTCGTTGCGATAGGACGCCGGTTTCGTGACGCTCGTGGATGCGGAGCGCGGCCCCCTTTGGGAGACGACCGATGCAAAGCTCCGACCGGCCCGGCACCAACCGCCTGTTCGACGATTTCGCCCGCCTGATGACCGACGCCGCCGGTGCCGCCCAAGGGGTGCGCCGCGAAGCCGAGACGGTGGTCAAGGCGCAGTTCGAACGCCTGATCCGCGACATGGACATCGCCTCCCGGGAGGAACTCGACGTCCTGCGCGACATGGTCGCCGCCCTGCGCAGCCAGAACGATGCCCTCGCCCATCGCGTCGCCGCCCTGGAAGCCGAACGCGGCTCCGAGCCGGCGGCGGGCGCGACTGAGATCCTCTGAGGTCGACCCGGAAAACCCGGCGTCCCCTCCTGCGGAGGGCGCGGCGCTTGTGCACAGGAAGGAACGGTGGACAGTCGCTTTCCTGTTCACCGGCTTCCGGGCGCGCTTTGAAAGCCGAGTCCGGCACGGTCTATAGTGACCTATGACCTGATTCGCCCCTGCTTCGAACCACCCTGTTCCGTTCTCGACTGACGCCGAACGCATCCGCCGCGGGATGAGCTTGGCCGATCGCGGAAGACGGCGATGCGGGGGCGTCAGACCGCTTCACAACACGCCGACGATCCGTGCCGGATCGCCAAACTGGACCGCCATGACCCAACTCCACATCGAAGATCACGACCGGCACGAGCACCCCCTCGACATCGTCGAGCGCCTCGCGTCGCTGCGCGACTGGATCTTCGACCGGGCCGAGACCGACGAGATGTCGGTGTCGGTCGCCGGGCGCTGGGCCGACTATCACGTCGCCTTCACCTGGATCGAGGACGTGGAGGCCCTGCACGTGGCCTGCGCCTTCGACCTCAAGGTGCCCGAGCGCCGCCGCACGGAGGTGCTCCGGCTGGTGTCGCTCATCAACGAGCAGCTCTGGGTCGGGCATTTCGACCTGTGGTCCACGGACAGCGTGGTGATGTTCCGCCACTCGCTCCTGCTCACCGGCGGCTCCACCCCGACCCAGAACCAATGCACCATGATGCTGAAATCGGCCGTGGATGCGTGCGAGCGCTATTATCAGGCGTTCCAGTTCGTGATCTGGGCCGGCAAGTCCGCGCGGGAATCCCTCGACGCCGTGCTGTTCGAGACCGAAGGCGAGGCGTGAACCGGCTTCCCGCCTCCCTCACCCTGGTCGGCGCCGGCAAGATGGGTGGCGCGATGCTCGCCGGCTGGCTCGCCGGCGGACTCGATGCAGCGCGCACCACGGTTCTCGATCCCCATCCCTCCCCCGAGGTCGAGGCCCTGTGCGCGACGCGGGGGCTCGCCCTCAACCCCGCCACCGTGCCGGCCTCGGACGCCCTGGTACTGGCGATGAAACCGCAGGGCCTGGACACCGCCGCACCGATGCTGGCGGGGCTCGCCGATGCGCGCACCCTCGTGGTCTCGATCCTCGCGGGCAAGACCATCGCCGACCTGCAGGCACGCTTGCCGCGGGTGCGGGCCATCGTGCGGGCCATGCCGAACCTGCCGGCCAGCATCGGCCGGGGGGCCACCGGCGCCGTGGCGAGTGCCGGCACGGAGCCGTCCCGGCGCGTCGAGGCCGAGGCCCTGCTGGCCAGCGTCGGTTCGGTGGAATGGCTCGACGACGAGGGCCTCCTCGACGCGCTCACCGCCGTTTCGGGCTCGGGCCCGGCCTACGTGTTCCTGCTGGCCGAGGCGATGGCGCAGGCGGGCGTCGCCGCCGGTTTGCCAGCCGACATGGCGGCGCGCCTTGCCCGCGCCACGGTCGCGGGGGCCGGCGCGCTGCTCGACGCCACGGACCGCGACGCCGGGCTCCTGCGCCAGGACGTGACCTCGCCGGGCGGCACCACGGCCGCCGCCCTGGCGGTGCTCATGCGGGACGGCGGCGTGTCCGACCTCCTGCGCGAGGCGGTGGCGGCGGGGCGGCACCGCGCGGGCGAATTGTCCGGGTAGGTTCTTTGCCCTAACGAGGCCGCTGCCGTCACCCTACATGGACCGGGACACGAACGAGGATCGCACTCCCCGAGGACCATCCATGCCCAAATCTTCCCCGCGTCATGCCGCCGAGAGCGACGCTGCCGACACGGCCCCGGCCGCGCCGAAATCCTCGCCCCGCGAGGCGGCCGTCGAAGCCCTGATGCGGCTCGCCGCCGAGCAGCCCTGGAACGACATCGAGGTCGGCGACATCGCCCGCGAGGCGGGCTTGAGTCTCGCCGAGTTCCGCGACCTGTTTCCGTCGAAGGGGGCAGTCCTGGGTGGACTCGCCAGGATCATCGACCGCAAGGTTCTGGAGGGCGACAGCACCGATCTCGCCGAGGAGCCGACCCGCGAGCGGCTGTTCGACGTGCTCATGCGCCGCCTCGATGCGATGACGCCCTACAAGGACGCCCTTCGGCGCATCTCCCAGTCCCTGCGCGGCGATCCGCTCTCGATGCTGGCCCTCAATGGGGTCGCGCTGAACTCGCACCGCTTCATGCTGGCGGCGGCCGGCATCAACACCGAGGGGCCGCTCGGGCGCCTCAAGCTTCAGGGCGTGGTCATCGCCTTCGCCCGGACGGTGGACGTCTGGCTCGACGACGACGACCCGGCGCTGGCCCGCACCATGGCGAAGCTCGACAAGGAGATCCGCAACGGTGAGCGCTTCATGGAGCGCGCCGACGATGCGCGGCGGCTGACCGCGCCGTTCCGGGCGCTCGGCCGCTCGCTCCTCGATCGCGGGTCCCGCCGCAGGGCCGACCCTCGCAATGAGGACGAGGGCAATCCCCTCGGCGGAGACCCGGCCGCCGCCATCTGAAACGAGAAAGGGCCGCCCCATCGGGGCGGCCCTTTCGTTAGGAGACGCGGTGCGGATCAGCCGCCGATGCGATCGGCCAAGATCGCCGAGTGGCCGTGCTGGTTGGCGATGTAGGGAAGCGCCTGATTGGCGAACTCGCGGCCCTGGGCGTTGTCGCCGTTGCGCGAATAGGCCTCGTACAGGCCCAGCGTCCGGGCGTCCGAACGGGCCTGCTGACGGGCGTAGGTGCGGTCGAACTCGCGGGCGCTGCGGGCGTTCTTCAGGCTGTCGATGCGGGCCTGACCCTCCGGGCCGATGGCGACGCGGCGGCCGGGCTCGCCGGGGCTGTTGTCGACGAGGCCGACGCCACCAAGCACGCCGCCGACGATCTTCTGGGCGATGGAGGCCGAGATGGTCACCGGGGCGAGCACCACGCCGACGGGGTTGTCGAGGCGGGTCTCGAAGGGCTGGCTGTCGGAGACGACGGTGCCGCCGGCAGTCAGCGAGGTACCCTCGGGCAGCAGCGCCTTGGTGGTGGCCTCGCGCTCGACCAGCACGTTCTTGGCGTAGTTGCGTACGTTCGGGTTGCGCGAGCGCTCCAGGGCGATGCGGCTCGACTCGATGCTGACCGCATCCGACTTCAGAGCGGCGGAGCGGAAGGCCGAGGTGTCACGGGCCTCGACGGAGTTGGCGTCGTATTGCGGCGCCACGCGGAACGACAGGGGCTCCTGGGCCAGCGCCGGGGTGGCGAGGGCGGCAAAGGAGACGCCGAGGGCGGCGAGAAGCTTGGTGTTGATCATGGCGGAGAATGTCCTCACGCGCCTTGATGGCGCTTGTGGTGATGCAACGTGTCGTCCGCCGGCAACGCTTTCTTAAGGGGGGTGTTCCCGCTTGGAGTGCATGGCTGTGCTGCAGCGCACCAAGCTTCACGTTATGCGTGCATGCCCCAGAGCGAGAGGGCTGCGAGATCCGGGCGTCGAAGCGGACATGTCCGGGCCTTTCCTCGTATCCTCGGCCGATGGACAGGGCGGATGGCCGTTCTGAAACTCGGGAGTCGCCGATGATCGTTGCGTCGAGAACGCTGAGACTGATCAAGGATAACATTACGACCGATGTCGTGATTGAACTCGGCGGCCCCGAACCCGACGAAGGCGCCTGGACCTGCCATTACGACATCCACTGGCCTGACGGCCGAGTGAGCAGCTTCGCCACGGGGGTCGACGAAGTTCAGGCCCTGCACTTGGCCCTGCAACGGATCGGCTTCGATCCCTATCGGAGCCCTCATCATCGCGATCGCGCCGGCCATCTCGTATGGGAGCAGGCCGGCGATGGCTACGGTTTCCCGGTTCCGAAGAATGCCCGCCACCTGCTGATCGGTTCGGACATAACCTTCGAAGGCTGAGGACCTTTTGCGGTAGCTCAGTGCGCCTCCTCCCAGTTCAACGCCGCCCGCGCCTCCACCACCAAAGGCACCTTCAACGTCAAAGCGGGCGCCGGTGCCTCGACCATGATCCGAGAGATGACCGGCAAGGCCCTCTCGACTTCGTCCTCCGGCGCCTCGAACACGAGTTCGTCGTGCACCTGCAGCAGCATGCGCACGTTGAGCTTCTCCGCCTTGAGCGCGTCCTCCATGCGGATCATCGCCCGGCGGATGATGTCGGCGGCCGAGCCCTGAATCGGGGCGTTGATGGCCTGGCGCTCGACGCTCGCCCGCTCGTTGGGGTTGTTGGAACGGATCTGCGGATAGTGGCACACCCGGCCGAACAGGGTGGTGACGTAGCCCAGATCCCGGCACAGGCGCTTGGTGGTGTCGATGTAGTCGCGGATGCCGGGGAAGCGCTCGAAATACTGCTTGATGAAGGCGCCGGCCTCCTCGCGGCCGATGCCGAGGCGGTCGGCGAGCCCGAAGGCCGAGATGCCGTAGATGATGCCGAAGTTGATGGTCTTGGCGCGGCGTCGCAGGTCCGGCGTCATCTCGGACAGCGGCACGCCGAACATGGCGCTGGCGGTGGCCGCGTGGATGTCGATGCCGTCCGCGAACGCCTGGCGCAGTTGCGGGATATCGGCGATGTGCGCGAGGAGGCGCAGTTCGATCTGGCTGTAATCGGCCGAGATCAGCCGATTGCCCTCCGCCGCCACGAAGGCGCGGCGGATGCGACGGCCCTCCTCCGTGCGGATCGGGATGTTCTGCAGGTTCGGGTCCGACGACGACAGCCGGCCCGTGGTGGTGGCGGCGAGCGAGAACGAGGTGTGGACCCGGTCGGTCTCGCGGTCCGCATGCTGCTGAAGCGAATCCGTGTAGGTGGATTTCAGCTTGGCGAGCTGGCGCCATTCCAGGATCTTCTTGGGCAACTCGTGGCCGGCCTGGGCCAGTTCCTCGAGCAGGGTCGCGGGCGTCGCCCATTGGCCGTTCGGCGTCTTCTTGGCTCCGGGCAGGCCCATCTTGCCGAACAGGATGTCGCCGATCTGCTTCGGCGACGACACCTGGAATTTCTCGCCCGCATCCTCCTGAATCTCCTCCTCGAGGCGCACGAGGATCTGAGAGAAGTCGCCCGACAGGCGGCTCAGCATGTTGCGGTCGACCCGGATGCCCTGCGCTTCCATGCGGGCGACCACCGACACCAGGGGGCGCTCCAGGGTCTCGTAGACGGTGACGCGCTTCTCGGCGACGAGGCGCGGCTTCATCATCCGCCACAGGCGCAAGGTCACGTCGGCGTCCTCGGCCGCATAGGCGGTGGCCTTGTCGAGGGGCACCCGGTCGAAGGTGATCTTCGCCCTGCCGGTCCCGGCCACGTCCGTGAAGGTGATCGGCTGGTGGCCGAGATGCCGGCGGGCGAGCTCGTCCATGCCGTGGCCGCCCTTGCCGGCATCGAGCACGTAGGAGATCAGCATGGTGTCGTCGAACGGCGCCACGTCGATGCCGTAGCGGGTGAGCACGGACAGATCGTATTTGAGGTTCTGGCCGACCTTGAGCACGCCCGGATTCTCGAGGAGCGGCTTCAGGCGGGCGATCACCACCTTGAGATCGATCTGCCCGGCGGCGGGCTGGAACACGTCGGTGGCGGCCTTGGCGTCGCCGAACAGGTCGCCCTCGCTCGCCGTGACGGGATCGAGGTGGCGCAGGGGGATGTAGGCCGCGCGCCCCGGCGCGACGCAGAGCGAGATGCCGACGAGATTGGAATTGATGGCGTCGAGGGCGTCGGTCTCCGTGTCGACGGCGACGATTCCCGCCTCCTCGGCCTCGGCGATCCAGGCGTCGAGCTGCTCGACGAGGCCGATGGTCTCGTAGGCGGCGGTGTCGAACGGCTTGACGGACTCCGCCGCGCGCGCCGCCACGAGGTCGGCGGGCGTCGCCTCGGAGGATCGGCGGGCTTTCGGCGCGACATCGGGCAGACCGAGATCGGCGAAGGGATCGATCTCAGGCCCCTCCCCGGGGGCCAGGGGCACCGGGTCGCCGAGGGCCTGCGCCGCGAAGGGCGCGTCCTCGGCCTCGGCCCGCTGGGGCAGCAGGGCCGGATCGGGCTGCACCGCCTCCGGGTCGACATGGAGCATCTGGGCGATGCGCCGCGTCAGGGTGTTGAACTCCATGGCCTTCAGGAAGCCGACGAGCTTCTGCGGATCGGGCTTCGGCAGGCGCAGGTCGTCCAACGGGATCGGAACCGGCACGTTCTCTTCGAGGGCCACGAGCCTTCGCGAGAGCCGGGCCTGATCGATGCTGGCCAGCAGGGTCTCGCGGCGCTTGGGCTGCTTGATCTCGCCCGCCCGCTCCAGCAGCGCGTCGAGGCTCCCGTATTCCTTGATCAGCGCGGCGGCCGTCTTCAGGCCGATGCCAGGCACGCCCGGCACGTTGTCCGAGGTGTCGCCGATGAGCGCCAGGGCGTCGCCGATCTGCTCGGGGGTCAGCCCCTCCCACTTGGCGATGATGGCGTCGCGGTCGAGGTTGCGCTCGGGGCGGTGCCCGGCCTTGCCCTTGGTGCCCGACTCGAAATCGTAGAACCGCACCAGGGGGCCCACGAGCTGCATCAGGTCCTTGTCGGACGAGACGATGATGACGCCGGCCCCCCGCGCCTCGGCCTGACGCGAATAGGTGGCGATGAGGTCGTCGGCCTCGTAGCGGATGAGCTCGATGGGCTGGAGGCCGAAGGCCCGCACGGCATCGCGCATGAGCGGCATCTGGCGCTTGAGGTCGTCAGGCGCGTCCGGCCGGTGGCCCTTGTAGTCGGGATAGAGTTCCTTGCGGAACGAGCCTTCCGACTTGTCGAACACGATGGCGAGGTGGGTCGGCATCACGCCCGCCGCCCCTTCCTGCACGAACTGGGCGATCTTGGTGCAGAACAATCGCACCGCGCCCGTGGGCAGGCCGTCGGAGGGGCGGGTGTTGTACTTCTGGTCCTGGTTGATCGACTGGAAGTAGGCGCGGAAGATGAACGACGAGCCATCGACGAGGATGATCTGATCGCCGGGGCCGACGGGCTTTTCGGAGGAGACAGCGGTCATCGGCCACGCAGGTTCGAGAGAGGGATTCGTGAGTTTGCCGACCCTAAGGAGGTGTCGACGCGACTTCGATACGGCAGACTGCGACGAGTTCGTCCAGGCGCTCCGTGAGCGTGAACCACATCATGTCGAGTTCGACGCGATGGTAGCCGTGTCGATAGGCGTTTCCCGCATTGGCGACCACACGCCAAGGAACATGCGGGTGCCGCTCTTTGGTTTCCGCCGTGAGGCGCCGGCTCGCTTCAGAGTTGATTTCGAGACAACGCACCCCTGCGTAGACCGTGCGCTCATCGGCAGCGAACGTCTCGTATGTCATCCCGCGAGTGAAGCGGCGACCTTTCTCGACATTCGCGATAATATCGCTGCACGCAGAATGCTCGCGCTCAGAAAGCATCGATTGCGTCGCGTTCAGCGTTTTGGCGCACACGCTCCTCGAAAGTCTCGCGATTGGCGACATCGACGGTGACGGGGAACATGTCTTCGATGAAATGGACGACGCCGACATAGTCGTACACATCACGCACGGTCTCACGGTCGAGCACGATCACGACATCGACGTCGCTCGTTGCCGTGGCATCGCCCCGTGCGACTGAGCCAAACAAAGCAGCGTGCCGAACACCGCGTTTCCGCAGCTTGCCCTCGTGGCTTCGTAGAATATCAATGGCGGCTGCACGGTCCATGAAAAGGACCTTAGCTGAAATCCAGGATCGGCTGAAGCACCTCGAAGCCCCTCAGCGCGCTGCGCCCACCGTATCGGCCATCCGCGCGTCGCGGGTGCCGAGCGGCTGCTCCGCCCCCACCGTGGTGTCCACTTCCGTCTGGTGCTCCATCTCGGCGTTGATCTCGGCGCCCACGAGCACGATGGTGGTGGAGATCCAGATCCAGGTCATGAAGCCGATGGCGGCCCCGAGCGAGCCGTAGGTCTCGTTGTACTTGCCGAAGTTGGCGACGTACCAGGAGAAACCGAGGGACGTGACGAGCCACGCGACCCCCGCGAGGGCGCTGCCCCAGGTCACCCAGCGCCAGCGCGGCGCATCCCGGCTCGGGCCGTAGCGATAGAGCAGCGCCAGGCCACCCAGCACGGCGAGCAGCAGCACCGGCCAGCGCAGGAGGGCGATGTACCAGGCCTCGGTGCTGAGGCCGACGATGCCGATCACCGCCGGCACCACGACGATGCCCACCAGCGCCAGGACCACGAACAGCAGGGCGCCGGCGGTGAAGGCGAGGGAGCGCAGGTTGAGCCAGACGAAGTTGCGGGTCTCACGCTCCTCGTAGACGACGTTGAGGGCGGCGAAGACCGCCTTCATCCCGCCATTGGCGCTCCACAGCGAGAGGGCGATGCCGGTGAAGAACGTGATTCCGAGGGTGGTGTCGCCCTTCTCTGCGATGCGCTTGACCTGGTCGCCGACGATGTCGAGGGCGCCGGACGGCACGATGCCCTGCAGGTTCTGGAGATGATCGTTGATGGTCGCGACATCGGCGACGAGGCCGTAGCAGGACACGAGGGCCGCCACCGCCGGGAAGATCGCCAAGAGGACGTAGAACGTCACGCCCGCCGCCACCGACACGATGGCGTTCTCGGAGATGTCGTGGAAGACCCGCAGGGCGATGTCCTTCCAACCCTTGGCGGGAATCTCGGACGGTTTCGAGGCCCCGCGTCCCCGCTCCGGCTCGGCCCGGGCGACGGATTTGGCGTCGGCCCCCGCATGGGACGGCGAAGGCTCGCGGGTGGGCTCCGGACGCTCCGTTCGGGCCTCCCGTCCGGTCCGACGCGGAAGCGCCACCAAGCCGAGAAGCGCCGTCGCCAGGGCCAGGGTCCAGACCATCGTCGGACCGTTCGGGGCCGTACCGTCGGAAATCTCGGCGTCGTTGCGCTCTGCCATACCTTCGTCCTTCCAGGCGCTGGCCCGCGACTCGGCACGCTACCCCCTCGACAACCGGCCAGGAGTCACCGAAGTTTCACGCGAACGTGAATTCAATATCCATCGGCGCATCCAGGATGCCCGATCCTCCTTCCAGGGTGACTCACGGCACGGATTTTAACGATCCGCGTCGTTAGGAGGCTGGAACGATGCTTGCCCCTGCCCGCGACACGGGCGAAGGGGCGACCGGTAGCCCGATCCCGCGCAACCTCGACTGGAGACCGACGCCCCGTGCCGCATGCGACCGAGCTGATCGCCATCATTGCCCTAGGCCTCGTGCTCGCCTTCGTGTGCGGGATGCTGGCGCAGCGCCTTCGGCTGCCGCCCCTCGTCGGCTACCTGCTGGCCGGTGTCCTCGTCGGCCCCTACACGCCGGGTTTCGTCGGCAACAGCGCGCTTGCCGGCCAACTCGCCGAGATCGGCGTGATCCTGCTGATGTTCGGCGTCGGCCTGCATTTCTCGATCAAGGACCTGATGGCGGTCCGCACCATCGCCCTGCCGGGCGCCATCGTGCAGATCGCGGCGGCGACCGCCATGGGCGGAGGCTTGGCTTGGGCCTGGGGATGGGGCGTCGGGGCCGGCCTCGTCTTCGGCCTCGCCCTGTCGGTCGCCAGCACCGTGGTGCTCCTGCGTGCCCTGGAGGAACGACGCCTCCTCGACAGCGACAAGGGCCGCATCGCCGTGGGCTGGCTCATCGTCGAAGATCTGGCGATGGTGCTGGCCCTCGTGCTGCTGCCGGCGCTGGCGCCGTCCCTTGGCGGCGAGGGCGCGGGCGGCGCGCACCACGTCGGCGACGGCAACATCTGGCTCACCCTGGGTCTGACCCTCGCCAAGGTCGCGGTGTTCGCGGTGGTGATGCTGGTGGGAGGCCGCCGGGTGGTGCCCTGGCTCCTCGATCAGGCGGCGCGCACGGGCTCGCGCGAACTGTTCACCCTCGCGGTCCTGGCGCTGGCGCTCGGCATCGCCTTCGGTTCGGCGGAGCTGTTCGGCGTCTCGTTCGCGCTGGGCGCCTTCTTCGCCGGCATGGTGCTCGCCGAATCCGATCTGAGCCATCAGGCGGCGGCCGATTCCCTGCCCCTGCAGGATGCCTTCGCGGTGCTGTTCTTCGTGTCCGTCGGCATGCTGTTCGATCCCGGCATCCTCATCCGCGAGCCCCTGTCGGTGCTGGCGGTGCTCGGCGTGATCCTGGTGGGCAAGTCCGCGGCGGCGGTGGCCATCGTACTGGCCTTCAAGCATCCCCTCGGTACGGCGCTCACCATCGCGGCGAGTCTCGCCCAGATCGGCGAGTTCTCGTTCATCCTCGTCAGCCTCGGCCTGTCGCTGAAACTCCTGCCGACGGAGGGACGCGATCTCATTCTCGGCGGCGCGATCCTGTCCATCACCCTGAACCCGCTGTTCTTCGCCCTGACGGACTGGGTCGGACGGTCCGTCGCCGCCCGGCCGAAGCTGGCCGCGCGCTTCGAGCGGCGCGGCGTGGACGCGTTGGCCGTCTCCCTCGAGACCGCTTCCCGGCGCGGTCACGCCATCGTCGTCGGCTACGGCCGCGTCGGCAGCACCATCGGCAAGGCGCTCAAGGCCTGGGATTTGCCCTACATCGTCGTCGACCGCGACCGCCGCCGGGTCCTCGACCTGCGCAAGGACGGCATCGAGGCGGTGTTCGGCGACGCCACGGCGCCCGGGATCCTGCACGCGGCCGATATCGAGGCGGCGCGGATCATCGTCATCGCGACGCCCGAGCCGCACACGGCGCGGCGCCTCGTGGAACTCGCCCGCGAGATGAGCCCGGGGATCGATACCTTGGTGCGCACCCACAGCGACACGGAGCGGCGCCATTTCGAGGAGCGGGGGGTGGGCCTCGTGCTCATGGCCGAACGCGAACTCGCCTTCGGCATGACCCTCTACGCCCTGCGCAGCCTCGGCCTGAAGGAGGGCGAAGCCCGCATCTTCGTGGACAGCACCCGCGTCGAGAGCCGTTCGGCCCCCGTCGAGGCCGGGATCGACCACGGCGTGCCGGAACTGCGGCCGCACAAGGAGGATGCGACGGAGGGATGACGCCTTCCATCGCAGGGAGCCCGCACGTCACACCACGGGATCGCGGATCATCGCCTGGATGCGGGTCATCAGGGTGTCCACCGAGAACGGCTTGGTGATCATCGCCATGCCGGGTTCGAGGAAGCCCGCCGAGACGGCCGCGCTCTCGGCGTAGCCGGTGATGAACAGGACCTTGAGATCGGGACGGGCCAGGCGGGCCTGATCGGCGAGCTGGCGCCCGTTGAGGCCCGGCAGGCCGACATCGGTGACGAGGAGGTCGACGCGGCCCGCCACGGACAGGGCGCGCAGGCCCGAGGGTCCGTCCACGGCCTGGATCGCCCGGTAGCCGAGGTCGTGGAGCACCTCCATGATGACGTCGCGCACCACGGGCTCGTCCTCGACCACCATCACGGTCTGTCCGTCGCCGCGCGGGCGCGTCGTCACCGTCGCGTCCGGGACGGTCTCGTCGAGTTCGCCCCGGTGGCGCGGCAGATAGAGGGTGATGGCCGTCCCCTGCCCGACCACGCTCTCGATGCGGGTATGGCCATCGGACTGGCGGGCGAAGCCGTAGATCATCGACAGGCCGAGGCCCGTGCCCTGCCCGAGGGGCTTCGTCGTGAAGAATGGGTCGAAGGCCCGGGCGATCACCTCCGGCGTCATGCCGGTCCCGGTATCGGCGACGCGGATGCGGACATACTCGGAGCGATCGCCGGGCTTGCCGGATTCGGCCTCGTCCCAACGCGCATTGCTCGTGCGGATCGACAGGGTGCCGCCATTCGGCATGGCGTCGCGGGCATTGATGGCGAGGTTGAGGATCGCGTTCTCGAGCTGGTTCGGATCGCACAGGGTCGGCCAGAGACCGGGATCGGTCTCGATCCGCAGGTCGATGGACTCGCTGATGGTCCGGCGCAGCAGGTCGGACATGCCGACGATGAGGGCGTTCGCGTCGGTCGCGCGCGGGTCGAGGGGCTGGCGCCGGGCAAAGGCGAGGAGGCGGTGGGTGAGGGCCGCCGCCCGGTTGGCCGAGGACATGGCGGCTTCGATGTAGCGCTGCAGGTTCTCGTGGCGTCCCTGGGCCATCCGGCTCTGCATCAGGTCGAGGGAGCCGACGATGCCGGTGAGCAGGTTGTTGAAATCGTGGGCGATGCCGCCCGTGAGTTGGCCGACCGCCTCCATCTTCTGCGACTGGCGAAGATCCTCCTCCATCCGCTCGCGCTCGGCGGCTTCCGCGCGCAGGCGTGCATTGGCCTCGGCCAGTTCCGCCGTGCGGGCGGCGACCTGCGCCTCCAGGGTGGCGCCCGCCTCGCGCAGCTGACCGGCCTGGGTTTCGAGTTCGGCGTAGAGGGCGACGACGCCGCGGTTGGTCTCGGCGAGTTCGGCGTTGAGGCGCTGGGCCTCCTCCTCGCGCTCGGCGATCTCGGCGAGGCTGCGCAGGAGGGCCTGATTCTGCTCGCGGATGGCCGCATGGGGATCGTCGGGCTGGGCCCGGGCGACGGCGTCGACCATGGCCGCCGCCTGCGGTGCGGTCAGGGCGGGCAGGCCCGCCGGCAGGCGTTTGCCCAGGGTGACGCGGGTGCCCCGGCCCGGTTCGGTTTCGAGGTCGAACAGGTCCATGAGGCGGCGCGCGCCCATCAGGCCGAGGCCGAGCCCGGTACGCGACCGATAGCGCCCCTCCAGGATGGCGGCGGGATCGGCGATTCCCGGCCCCTGGTCGGCGATGCGGATGACGAAGGCCTGGCTTCCCCCGATGAGGTCCAGGCGGAACTCGACCCGGCCACCCTTCGCGTAGCCGTAGGCGTTGCGGGCGATCTCCGACACGGCCGTGGCGATGCGGGTCTGGTCCTGCACGCCGAAGCCGAGATGCTCCGCGAGGTGGCGGGCCCGTTGACGTACGGCCGTCACATCGTCCTCGCCCTCGATCCGCATCGAGACGAGGGCGAGCGTCATGGCGTGATGCCCCGGACCACCACGACGGTGGCGTCGTCCCGCCCCCTCGCGAAATCGCGATAGAGGATGCCGGCGATGAGGCTCGGATGGGCGCCGTTGAGCCCCGGATAGCCGTCGAGGGACCAGCCCGTCACGAGGCCGTCCGAGCACAGCACGAAGAGGTCGTCGGCCTGGAACGGATACTCGAATTCCTGGATGCGGCGGGCGACGTGCCCGGCGGTGCCGGCGAGCGACACCGTGCGCCGGACGGTTGCGCCGCTCACCACCGCGCCGGTGACGTTGCCGATGCCGGCGACCGTCACCACACCCCGGTTGGGCTCGTAGCGGGCGATTGTCACCGCCCCGCCGCGCGTGTGGCGCAGGCCCGCATGGACGATGGTCAGGATTTCGCCCGGCGCGGCCTCGGGATTCTTGCGGAACAGGCGTACCGCCTCCGTGGAGGCCTGTGCCGCCTGCGGCCCGTGCCCGAGGCCATCGGCGACGAGGAGGGTCCAGCCCAGCTCCTCGCCCACCCCCGCGCCGAGGAAGCAATGGGCGTCGCCGTTCACCTCCTCGCCGCGCAGGGGCACGGCCACGGCGCCGTGGGACGGCTGGGCAGGGGTCGCACGGGCATCCGCCTGGATTCGCGCGACGAGGCCGGTGCCCCGCCCCGGCCAAGCGGCGATGTCGAAGGATTGCGACTGGCGGCGTACGGCGCCGAGACCCGTGCCGGGGCTGCCACCGGTGGAATGCCCGTCGCGCAGGGCCTCGTCGAGGTTGGCGAAGCCCGGCCCCTTGTCGAGGGCGATGACTTCGACACCGGTCCCGCTCTCGTCCTGGAACGGGCCGAGCAGCATCTCGCCGGCGCTGCCGTACTTGACGAGGTTGGTGGCGAGTTCGGTGACGACGATGGCCACGCGTCCGCTCGCCGTCTCGTCGAAGCCGAGGTCGTGCGCGCAGGCCACGGCACGGCGGCGCGCGTCGGCCACCTGGCTCGACTCGGTGACGGCAACGGAGATCATGCTCATTTCCAGCGCGCGATCACCACGCGGGTGCCGACGCCGGGCGTCGATTCGATATGGAACTCGTTGGACAGGCGTTTGGCTCCACCGAGGCCGAGGCCGAGGCCGCCGCCGGTGGTGTAGTGGTCGGTGAGCGCCCGGGCGATGTCGGGAATGCCCGGCCCCCTGTCCTCGAAGGTCAGGCGCACGCCCCGACGCGCGCCCGCCTGCACCACTTCGACGGTAACCTCGCCGCCGCCGCCGTAATCGAGGGTGTTGCGGGCGAGTTCGCTCGCGGCGGTGATGATCTTGGTCTGATCGACGAGGCTGAGGCCGATCTCGATGGCGCGGGCGCGCGTCGCCTGACGGACCCGGACCACGTCGTCGCCGGAGCGGATGGGGAGGAGTTCAATCTTCGCGGGAGGCACGCGCGTTCCCCAGGTCGCCGTCCTCGTCGAGGCGGGCCTGGATCAGGGCCATGCCGCGCTCGACGTTCAGGGCCGTCTTGATCCCCGTCAGGGTCAATCCGAGCTCGACCAGGGTGATGGCGACGGCCGGACGCATGCCCACCACCACGGTCTCGGCATCGAGCACCCGGGAGATGGCGGCGATGTTGTCGAGCATGCGCCCGATGAACGAATCGACGATCTCGAGGGCCGAGATCTCGATGAGCACGCCGCGCGCGCCCGTGGCCGCGATCCGGCTCGTCAGGTCCTCCTCGAGGGCCATGGCGAGACGGTCGTGCATGTCGACCTGGATGGTGACGATGAGGGCGCCACCGAGCTTGAGGATCGGAATCCGGTCCATGGACCGTCAGCGCCGGTCGTCGGCCGCGACGGGCGCGGGCGCGGCGCGGCGCACCACGGTGCGGCCGGTGCGCCGGAGTGCGAGGGCGAAGGCGTCGGCGAGGGTCGCCTTCGAGACGACGTTCAGCTCGACGCCGAGATGCACCATGGTCTGGGCGATCTGCGGGCGGATGCCCGAGATGATGCAGTCGGCACCCATGAGGCGGGCGGCCGCGATGGCCTTGAGGAGGTGCTGGGCCACCAGGGTGTCGACGGTGGGCACGCCGGTGATGTCGATGATGGCGATCTCCGCCTCCTCGTCGACGATGGCCTGCAGCAGGTTCTCCATGACGACGCCCGTGCGGGCGCTGTCGAGGGTGCCGATGAGCGGCAGGGCGAGGATGCCGTCCCAGAGTTGGACCACGGGCGTCGAGAGCTCGGCGATCTCCTGGCTCTGTCGGCCGATGACCTCCTCGCGACCGGTCTGGAACACTTCCATGGTGTAGAGGCCGAGGCCGTCGAGGAGCCGGTTGGCCGCCCGCGTGCCGGCGACGAGCGATGCCAGGTCGCCGGCGTTGGCCGCATCCAGGGCGATGAGGATCGGCTCCTTCAGGGAGAGCACGAAATTGGCCGTGTCGGTGGGCGTGAAGCCCTGGATCGCCCGGGAGCGCGAGATGTCCGCGAGGGTCTCCCGCAGGGTCTCGTAGGGGGCCGCGTGCCCATCGCCCTCTCCGGACGCCAGGGCGTCGCGCAACTGCCCGAACACGGTACGGGCCTGGGCCTGGAGTTCGACCTCGCGGATGCGCCCTGTCTGGAGGGAGCCGCCCGATTTCAGGAGACCGAGCCAGGATTCGAGGATCGCGGCCTCATCGCCGGTCACGGTCCGGACCAGAACCTGGATCCCGTCGATCGCCATTCAAGCCGCCTCCCCTGTGCGGGGAGACCCGTCCCCCGACCCCGCGCACATGGTCATAGAATGACAGGGCTGCCAAGCGGCCTCCCATCCGGGCTGGGGTCCCCTCCCCGGTCCCCGGATGACGGCCGCGAGGGTGCCGCGATCGGCGCCTCCGCCATTCGCCTCCGGTTCGAAGGCATCGCGAGCGCCGACGAACCGTTGCGCAGGGCCACCCTGGGCGGGGCCCCCGATCTTCCGGGGTTCGACGGTCAGCCGAAAGCCGTCACGCCTCCGCCGGCGCCCCGACGAGACCCTGCAGGCGTTCTGCCAGGACCGCCGGGTCGTAATCCGGCAGGGGGCAGGGCAGGGCAGCGATTTCGCAGAACGGCCGGACACGGCCGATCTCCGCCTCGGCTTCCCGCGTCAGGGCGGTGAGCGCTTGCGCCAGGGTGTCGGGCGTGAGCGAATCGAGGGACGTGAGATTGGGACTGCGCTCACTCAGATTCTTGCACTCGTACGCGTTGGTGATCGTGCGCAGGCCCGCATGGGCCATCTCCAGGGGCGGATAGCTCGGATGCGGCGACACCATCAGGGACACGCCGACGGAGGCGCGGCTGAGGATGTCGGCGTAATCCTCCAGGGAGAGCTTGCCGCAGACCTCGAGGTTGTAGACGCCGCCGGCCCGTGCGGGATCGTAATCCTCGCCCGCCGAGACGATCCGCCATTTCGCCGCCAACGTCGGTTCGGCCTGCTGCCAGAGCGAGAGGCCGGCGCACAGGGTCTCGAAGCAGTTGCGCGGGGTCGAGGGACGCCCGTAGACGAGGATGATGCGCTCGCGCTTCTTCACGCTCAAGGCGCCGCGGATCTTCGCATTGGCGGCGTAGCGCACGATGCTGGCATCGGTCAGTGCGTAGTGCCGCAGCATGTAGTTCGCCAGCTCTTCCGAATTGATGAGCGCGATGGTCTTGTCGGGGTTGGCGTAGGTGGCGCGCGACATCGAGTAGTTCGACGACCAGCCGTAGAAGCCCGGCTCGTGGTCCTGGATCAGGTACAGCACCGGCAGTTCGCGGCCGTGGTAGCGGCCCTGTGCTTCCTGGAACAGATAACTGCTGGTGGCGGTCCACCAGGCGGTGGGCATGAAGATGTCGCCGGCCCGGATCGGCAATTCGCCGCTGTCGACATCGTTGACGTCGACGACGGTGCGCGGGAACGCGTCGTAGGGCGAGCCGAGGGAGACGAGGCGGTAATCGGGCATGCCCGCCATGGTTTCGAGGTCGATGGGGACGTAGCCGCAGATGATCCGGCGGTCGAAGCCGTCGCCGAGTGCGGCCGCCAGCCCCTCGAAGGTGCGCAGGGCCGTGGTGATGCCTCCGAAGATGTGCTTCGGGTGCAGGGTCGGCAGCACGAGGTTGAGGCGCGGGCGAGAGCTCGGATCGGACCGGGTCGCCACGGGCGTCACGTCGGGAAACAGGTGCCGCTGCTGGCTCGGCCGCAGGGGATTGCCGAGCAGGGGACGATAGACCCGGGTCAGGCCCGTCGCCACGTCGGCCTCCGTGGGCACGGGAACCAGGGTCTCGTCCGTGCCGGTGCCGGCGCGTGCCACCTTGGTCCAGCGGAAGCCGGCGGCCTCGGCGAAGTACAGGAGCGAGCGCTCGATGGCATGCGCCAGGGTTCCGTCGATCTGCCCGGCTTCCGCCGGGAAGTCCGACCAGTCGAGCCCGATATCGAGGAGGGGCTTCAGGGCGGCGGTGCGGCCCCAGAAGAACGAGCTCGACGGAAAATCGAGGACGTAGTCCTTGCGCAGGGTCACGCCGGCCCTGGCCAGGAGGTCCTTTGCCAAGTCGAAATCGTAACCCCAGTTCAGGAGGGGGCGCACCTCGCCGAAATGCTGCGAGAACACTACGCCGACATCACCCTCGGCCAGCAGGCGCAGGACCGAGGCGACGACTTCGGGCGAGCCGAGCAGGTTGTCGAGGAGGTAGTCCCGCCACTCGGCGAAGCGCGGATCGTGGGGCGACTTCTTCGAATGGATGTGGAGGAAGGTGTCGTAGCGCGTGAAGACGTCGCGAAATCCGATGAGCGTCGGGGCGATGTCGCGGCCGATGTTGGGGAACACCCGGACCTCGACGGACCCATTCGCGTAGGCGGCGGACGATGCCTCGATGGCGGCCTGCTTCTCGGGGGTGTCCGTCGAGACGTAGAGGTCGGCCCGCACGGGAATGTTGGCGATCCGCCCGAGCAGCTCGGGCATCATCTCCGGATAGAAGACGTGGAGGATCACCGCCACGGGGCCGGCCGCCGCCGCGGGGCCGTAGGCGAACGGGACTTCGAGGGCCAGATCCGTGGCCTCGCGCGGCCGCATGCTCTGCGTGGCGCCGTAGAAGGTCTGGCCCGCGACGTTGCGCTTGAAGCGCCGACGCGGCGCCGGCACCGGGCGCAGGGTCGGCCCGGGCTTCGCCTCGGGCGCGGCCACCGCTTCGGGCTCGTCCTCGAGGATGCTGCCGGCGTCGACATCCGGTCCGGGGACAGCGACACCCTTCGGGGGGATCATGGCCGTCGGGGCGACGACGGCGAGGTGCCGCTCGATGGCTCCGCGCAGGGTCGGGTTGCCGTCGAGGGTGGTTTCCCAACCCGTGGGGTCGGCCTGTTCGAGGGTGTCCCGCAGGAGCTGGACCTTCAGGAACGGAAAGCCGCGCGCGAGGAGTTCGCGCCAGCGCACGAGGGTCGGGTTGACGGGAAGGTCCTCGTCGTCGTCCGTCGGGAACAGGATTTCGACGGCGACCTCTTCCTCGTCCCAATGGGCCAGCGGCGTCATCTCGTAGGCCTTGATGACCTCGAGCTTGTCGCGGATGCTCTTCACGTTCGCCCAGTGGCGCCGGATGCCGGGTGCGGCGAGGCCGGTGCGGGTGAGCCCGATGAAGTAGCTCATCAGGTGCGGGCGGGCCTGGTAGCTGTCGGTGAGGCCGACGAGATCGGCCTCGCTGGTGCGCACGCGGGCGATCACCCGGGCGAAATCGCCGCGATCGACCGGCCCGTAGATGCTGTCGTTGGTCAGGATGAGGGAACGGGCCTTCCACACATCGGGGAAGGTCGCGATGGCTGCCGCCCAGGCGGCGAAATCCCAGCCGTGATTGATCCGGACGAGCAGACCGTCCATGGCGTCGAGGTCCGGCGGCAGGGCGCGCGACAGGCCGTCCGTCGCCACGATCACCACCACCGTCAGCCCCTCGGCCTTGAGGGCGGAGAGATACGTCAGGGTGTGGTCGTGGACCCGTCCGTCGGGGGTGTAGGTCACGAAGAAGCAGACATCGCGGTCGGCCAGGGGCGGCGGGTCGCGACGGATCTCGCTCGGAATGTCCGTGACCGAGCAGATCTCGCTCCAGCGGTCGGGCGGCCGGGTCTGACGGCCTTCGACATGACCACCGGTCATGTAGTGCAGCAGCGGATCGATGCCGGCGTGCAGGACGTCCTGGTTATGCGCGAGGTAGAATTCGCGGTCGAAGAGCGGGCCGGGATCGCGGTTCTCGCGGGCGCCGGCCGAGAGGTAGTGGATCAGAGGGTTGAGGCTGCCGTTCTCGAGCCGGCTCTCGTGCTGGCGCGTGTACCAGAGGGAATCGAAAAACCCGTTCGGGTCGCGTCCCTCGGCGGCGCCGTAGGTGAGGTAATGGGTCAGGGGATCGCGTCCGGCCTCGATCACGTCGGGGCTGTGCCGCCCGTAGAAGCGGGTATCGAACAGCGGATGCGGGCTGCGGCCCTCGCGAAATCCATTGGCGACGTAGTGCGTCAGGGGTTCCAGGCCGGCATCGGCGACGTCCTGGTTCGTGCGCCGATAGTAATGGATGTCGAACAGCGGATGCGGATTGCGGCCCTCGACCCAGCCATAGGCGAGGTAGTGGCGCGCCGCCGGAACGTTCTGTTCCGCCACGTCGGAATTGACGGAATAATACCAGGCCGGATCGATGAGCCGGTGCGAACTCAAGCCGGCGGGACCACCCCGGTGGAGAAAATCGGCCAGGGGCGAGGCCAGGGGCTCGCCGGGCAGGGCGGCTCCGGCGCATTGCGCGCGGTACCACTCGGGATCGAACAGCGGATGCGGCTGGAGGCCGGCGGCTTCACCGGTCCGCACATAGTGGATCAGCGGATTGCTCGCACGCCCGGCCAGTTCGGGCACCTGATCGGAATACCAGTAGAGGTGGAAGAACGGGTTCGGATTGTGCTCGCGCCATCCTCCGGCGACGTACTGGACAAGGGGGTTCAGACCGCTGGCGAGGGACTTCGCATGCGCCTGTCGGTACCAGACGTCGTCGAACAGCGGATGCGGCCAGGTCCCCTGCCCGGAGAGGTAATGGACGAGGGGCGCGCGGCGGGCCTCGGGATGGCGTGCGACATACCAGGCGGTATCGAACAGCGGATGCGGATCGCGGCCCTCGCGGGCACCGTGCGCGATGTAGTGGAGGAAGGCATCGAGGTTCGAGCCGACCACGTCCGGATAGGTCTGGCGGTACCACCGGCCGTCGAAGAGCGGATGCGGATCGCCCCCCTGGCCGGACAGGAAGTGCCGCAGGGGAAGCGGACCGGCCGTCGGGTTGGTCTCCCGGTACCAGACCGGATCGAACAGCGGATGAAGGCTTCGCCCCTCGGCCTCGCCGTGCTCGATGAAGTGGCGCATGGGATCGGTGCCCTGCGCCGCGACGTCCGGATTGTCGGCGAGGTAGAACGTCCGATCCAAGAGCTTGTCGAAGAGACGGATCGTCTTGGGCGAAGGTCGCGCCGCACGGGACTTGGAGAAATCCGCGATCGTCCTGGAGAAGCGCCGCATGAAGTCCTGCTCGAGCCGTGCGAATGAGTTTCGCCCGGGCGCTCGTTTGGCATATCCGGCGAGTCGGGTCCACGCCGGTCCATCGAACGGGCCCACCACAGGCGGACACGCTCGATGCTCGGCGGGAACCCGTGTGGTTCAGGAGCGCCTGCGGTCGGATTGTCCGTCCGAGGATCCGCCGACAGAGGTCGTATTGCGGCCCGGGGCACCCCCCTGGTCCCAGTCATCCTTGCGTTGCCCGTCCGCGAGGCCGCCGGGGGTCTGGTCGGTGATGGCGGATTGATCGGCGGTGTGACCGCCACCGCCTACGGCCGGCTCGCCGGGGGTGCCGACGTCGTCGTCCGGCTTGCGGGTGGCGGCGTCGGTGGGATTGGACTTCTCCACCATGATTCTAGGCCTTCGCGTCGGTGCCGACCGGGGCGGTCGCCCGATCGATGGCCTCGGCGGCGGCACCCTCGGGGCCACCGGACTTCTGCGCGGCATCGCCGAGGCGGCGCAGATTTTCCGGGGGCGTCTCGGCCTCAGTCTCGTCGGTGGCATCGGAGCCGGGCGTGCCCGAGGCGATACGCGCGGTCTCCGCCTCGCCGGACGGATCGCCCCTCAAGTCCGCCTGCGTCCGGGAGGGAAGGCCGATGTCGCGGGCGTCGTCCTGGCCGAGATCCTGGCCGTTGCGATCGGCGTAAGCGTCGAAATCCTTCAGCGAGGGGCGCTCGCGTGGCTCGTCGGTCATGGGTGTCCTCCGTGGTTACGGGAACAACGGCGCCTGGGGGCGCCCGGTTGCTTCAATCCGGACGACCGAGATCGTCGCGGGCCGCCCGCAGGACCGCCAGATCGGCCGGGATGGACAGAACCGCTTCCGCCCGCACGAGGGCGAGGTCGGCGTGATGCCGCGCCGCGCGGGCGAACTCCGCGTCACCCACCGCGTACAGGGCGGACAGCGCCTTCTGCAGGCGCAGGCCGACCGTCACCGTACCGGCCCCATCGCGGGCGATGGGGGCGAACGCGTCCTCGAACAACTCGTCCGTGGTGATGCCGGGCACGCGCAGGCGCGGATGGAGGGGCGCGGCCGGGGCCATGGCCCTCCGCTCGCTCCAGAGGGCGAGCACGCGCACCAGGGCCCCGAGCACGTCCACGACGGTGCCGGGATCGTTGATGGCGCTCGACAGGCCCCGAGAGGCCACCTCCGTGAGGACGATGACGCCGAAGCGGGGATCGTCGTCGAAGGTGCGGCGTGCCCCTATGACGAAAGCAGCGACGAGACGCGCCTGCGTCGCGTCGTCGACGGGTCCATGGGTCGGGGCGGCGATCTCTGCCAGCAGGCGTCCGGCATGAACGAAACGGCCCGGCAAAGCCGCGACGTGAACAACGAGGCCCTTCGCCTCGGCGGCGGCCTGAAGGCCGGCGGCGTCGACATGCTGGACGTAGCCCGCGCGCGCCGCCACGATCCGGGTCGCGCCTGCGGGCGCCGGACACCAGGGCAGGCCGCCGAGATAGGGCGCGTCCGCCCGCCGCCGGATGGCGCCGCTCGCGGCGACCTCGATGGCGTCGATGGTCTCCCCGACGCGGCCGAGATGCGACAGGGTGTCGATCCAGCGCACCAGCGTCACCACCACCAGTACGAGGACGACGAGGGTGAGGCCGAACAGGATCACGCGGCCCTGCTCGCCGTAGATATGGGCCTTGAGGGCGATGAGACCGACGACGCCGTAGACGAACGCGCCGATGAAGCTGCCCACCGCCGTCTGGGCGCGGGTGTCCTCCATGAGCAACGTCACGGCCCGCGGAGTCGCCGTATTGGTGGCGCCGCCATAGGCCTGGACCATGGTGGCCAGGGAGAACGTCGCCACCGGCAGCATGCTGGTGGCGAGCAGCGACAGGATCTGGTCGACGGCGTTGGCGCCGATGGAGTTCCCGAGATCGGGCGGGATCAGGGGGGCGAGCAGGGCCGAGGCGAGGGCCGCGCCCACGCCCGCCACGCTGAACAGGGCGACCCGCACCCACGGTCGGCGGGCACCGCGCCGAAGATGATAGAGCACCGTGGAGGCCAAGGAATCACACCGTTCTGGTCGAGGGGTCGGTGGCCTGGACTCACGGCTTCGCCGAAACCGGCGGGTGGGACACGGGAAAGGCCGTGTCCCACGGGCGGTCTCAGATGCCCTCGAACAGGGCCGAGGAGATGTAGCGCTCGGCAAACGAGCATGCGACGGTGACGATGCGCTTGCCCTTGAACTCCGGGCGGGCGGCGAGTTCGAGGGCCGCGGCGACGTTGCCGCCGGTGGAAATGCCGCCGGGGATCCCTTCGAGCTTGGCCAGCAGCCGCGCCGTATCGAAGGCGGTCTGGTTCGAGACGGTGATCACCTCGTCGACGACGGAGCGGTCGAGGTTGTCCGGGATGAAGCCGGCGCCGATGCCCTGGATCTTGTGGGGGCCGGGCTGGCCGCCGGAGATCACCGGCGAATCCGTCGGCTCCACCGCCACGACCTTGAGGCCGGGCAGACGGGGCTTGAGGACCGAGCCGACGCCCGTGATGGTGCCGCCGGTGCCGACACCCGCCACGAAGGCATCGAGCTGGCCCTGGGTGTCGTTCCAGATCTCCTCGGCCGTGGTCTTGCGGTGGATCTCCGGATTGGCCGGGTTCGAGAATTGCTGCGGCATGATCGCGCCCGGGATCTCGTTGATGAGTTCCTCGGCCTTCGCGATCGCGCCCTTCATGCCCTGCGGGCCGGGGGTGAGGGCGAGTTCCGCACCGAGGAACGCCAGCATCTTGCGGCGCTCCAGGGACATGGTCTCGGGCATGACGAGGATGAGGCGGTAGCCGCGCGCCGCCGCCACGAACGCCAGCGCGATGCCGGTGTTGCCGGAGGTCGGCTCGACCAGGGTGCCGCCGGGCTTGAGCTTGCCGGACGCCTCCAGGGCGTCGATCATGTTGACGCCGATGCGATCCTTGACGCTGGCGATGGGGTTGAAGAACTCGAGCTTGAGCAGGATCTCGGCATCGATGCCGCGCTCCTTGGTGATGCGGTTGAGGCGCACCAGGGGCGTGTTGCCGATGGTTTCGGTGATGGATCCGAAGATATGGCCGTGGCCGGGCGTGCGGGTGGCGGCGTGGACGGACTCGGCCATGGTGATCTCCTGTCGCGGGCGTTTCGGTCTCGCGCCGGGGGATATCGCGTCGGCGGGGGCGAGGCAATCGCCAACAGCCTGCGGGCAAAGGGAAATCTTCTCTGTCAACGGGCTTCCGTGGGCGACTTAGAATCTTTGTGCTGCCCATTCCGACAAAGTTGGAATTTCATTCCCCGCCACCCGTTCGAGGACCACCTCCACCGATCACCGCGCCCGCTGCGATCCAGGCGGCGAGGAAGCGCTCCGCCATCGCGCCCACCCCGTAGGCCGTCTCGATCCGCGCCCGCGCGGCGAGGCCTGCGGCCCGGCGGGCGGGTGCGAGCAGGGTCGCCATCGCCCGGAGGGCTTCCGCCAGGGCGGCCGGATCACGCGGCGGCACGAGGCACCCGAGGCCACCCAGGATCGCGCCGGCATCCCCGACGGAAGTGGCGACCGGTACCAGCCCGGCGGCCATGCCCTCGGCCACGGCGTTGGAGAAGCCCTCACCGAAAGCCGAGGACGACACGGCGATGTCGCCCGCCGCCTGAATTCGCCAGAGGTCGTCACGCCGGCCGAGGGCGCGGGCATTGGCCGGCAGGTCGAGGCCGAGCGTCCCCTCCCCGGCCAGGAGAAAGTGGACCTCCGGCCGGCACGCCGCGGCGGCCAGGAGGGTGGCGTGGTCCTTCATCGGATCGAGGCGGGCCGCGTGAATCGCCACCACCGCCTCGTCGGACAAGCCGAGTTCGCGGCGCAGGGCGGCCCGTGCGGCGGGATCGGGCCGGAAGCGCACGGTGTCGATGCCGTTGGGAATGACGGCGAGGCGGCGCGGGCGGTAGCCTTCGGCCAGATGGAAATCCACCCCCGCCTGGCTGTTCGACACGACGAGGCCGGGCCAACCCGATAGGCGCCGGCCGATGGCGAGCAGGCGGCCGTAGCGGGCATGGTCGATGTCGGAATTGCGCAGGCCCCAGGCGAGGAGCGAGTCCCGCGGCGCCCCGGCGAGGCGGTGTGCGCCGGCGGCGAACAGGTCGCCGTGATAGAGCCAGCCCTGCACCACCGCGGGACGCAGGGACCGGATCAGCCGCGCGAGGCGCAGCAGCGCGACGGCGGAGCCGGCGGCCCCGCGCGGGGCGAGGCGATGGACGGTCACACCGAGGCGCTCCAGGGCGGCGGCGTTGGGGCCGTCGCCGGTCAGGCTCACCACGTGCTGAGGCATGCCCCGGGCCAAGAGGCCCCCGCACAGGGCGACCAGCATGGTCTCGGCCCCGCCCGTGCGCAGGCCGGAGATAACGTGACACGCGGGGCGCAAGGGATCAGGCGCCCGGCATCATGGTCGTCCCCGCATCAGGCCCGCAGGAGGGCGACGCACAGAACGGCAAGGGTGGCGAAGGCTCCGCTCGCGGAAGCGATGACGAGGGCACTGGGATGCGGCCCGGACAGGAAGGTGTAGCGCGTGTCCTCACGCGCACCGGCCCGCAATCCGCGGCTTCCCGTCGTCCATTCCAGCCGCGTTCCCATCGAATTCCCCGTGCCTGCCATGGGGATCAGCAGGCGCCGGGGGCGTTGAACGCGGGGTAAACTCGAGCCGCAGAGTCGGGATCGTCCTCAACGCAGGCTTAACGCCACGAGAACAGAGGAACCGGCGTCGATCAGAGCGCGCGGTCGAAGCGCAGCTCGCCTTTCTGACTCTTGATCACGAGTTGCGACCCGACGAGGTCCCACTGTGCCGCCGTCCGCAGGGCGATGAAGAAATCCTGCTCGCTGGCGCCCAGGCCCTTGTCGCAGGGCTTTTTCGTCAGCGCGAGGGGGCCGACGGCGAGGTGCTGCTCCTTCAGCGGGAAGGCGGTCGCCGCGAAGGTGTTGCAGCCGCCGTAGCCGCGGGCACGGTACTGCTTGTCGACGATGAAGCTCGGCCGGTCGTTGCCGCTGAACGCCTTGCCGTTGAGGCTCACGGCCGTCCAGGTCGCGTCGAGGGGGAAGATCTTCTCCTGCGCCTTGGCGGCGGGCACATACTGCTTCTTCTCAGGCTTCTCGCGCGCGTCCTTGCCGAAGCCGGTGACGTTGCCGCCCATCTGGGCCCGCACCTGCGTGGCGGTGGTCACCGCGCTGGCCGCAATGGCACCGGCCATCGCGGCGATCAGGATCGCTCTCATCCTCGGCCCTTTCTCAGTTCAAGCGCGCACGCGTCGCGTCGGTGGACGAAAATTCACTCGTTCACGCGGGACGATTCGCAGCGGCGGAGCGCGCGGGACCGTCGACGGAGCGAGCCTGCGCCAGGGCCAATCGGATAAGATTCCAGCACAAATATGGTCAAGACCCCGTGAAGGGTGATTTCCAGCCGTCCACGGACCATCGCAGCGGTTTGCGTTGAACGAAGGCGCTCATCCTCCGTTGTCGGGTCAGGCGAGACGGCCTGACGGCGAACGAGGGATGCACGGTGGCGGGATCGGACGAGGGCGGAGCGAGCGGCATGAACCCGAACACCATGAGCGCGGCGCAGTCGCGCGCGGCCCGTGCGCTGCTCGACTGGTCTCGGGGCGATCTCGCCGGGAAAGTCGGGTTCGGCGAGGAGACCGTCGAATCCTTCGAATCGGGCGGGAGCGACCTCGCCTCGGGACAGATCGAGGCCCTGCGCAGCGCCCTGATGGCGGCGGGCGTCGTGTTCACGGAGGACGGCTCGGCCGGCGTGCGCCTGAGCGACCGGGGCGGCGACGAGGGCACCCGCCTCGGTGCGCTCACCACCGAGAACGACCGCTAAGCAGGTTTCGCAAAAGTGGTCACCGGTTTCGCGTCGAAAACCTGCGACAGATCAATAAGCTAAGCAGGTTCGCGTTGGCTTGCCAACGAGACCCTGCTTAGGACGTCACCGCCCCGTCGCCAGCGCCTTGAGATCGTGGGCGGGATCGGCGGCTGCGGTGGGGCTCAAGGTCCGACCCTGCGCAAGGATGCGCCGCGCGGCCATGTGGTCGCCGGGGCGATCCACGGTCTCGACGGCGGACAACCGGCCTTCGCGAAAGCGGAACACGCAGAGCCCCGACGCCACGGGCCGCGCCACGGCCGCGTCGGACGGAGCGGACAGGCCCGCGATCTGCAGCTTGTGCGGACCCTGGTCGCTCCAGAACCACGGCACTGCGTCGTAGGCGGCGGGCCGGCCGACGAGGCGCGCGGCGAGGCACCGACCCTGATCGAGGGCGTTCTGCACCGATTCGATCCGGACGGACGCGCCATCGGCGAAGCGGCTCGGAGCGCGGGCGCAATCGCCGATGGCGGAGACGGCGGGATCGTCGGTGGCGAGGAACGCATCGACGTGGACGCCGTCCCCGACGGCGAGTCCGGCCGCCTCGGCCAACGCCTGGTTCGGGATCACGCCGATGCCGACGAGAACGAGATCGGCCGCGAGGGATGAGCCGTCGCGCAGGCGCACGGTCTCGGCACCCTTCTCCCCCTCGATGGCGGTGACGCCCGCCCCGAACAGGAAGCGGATGCCGGCATTCCCGTGGGCGCGGGTGAAGAACGACGCCGTCTCGGACGAGACGGCCCGGGCCATCGGCCGCTCCGCCGATTCGAGAACGGTGACGGACAGGCCGCGCGCGGCGCAGATGCCCGCGAATTCGAGCCCGATGAATCCCGCTCCGACGACGGCGACCGAACGGGCATTGGCGAGGGCCGCTTTCAGACCGTCGGCGTCGGCACGTCCGCGCAGCTGGAACACGCCGGCCAGGTCGGCGCCCGGGACCGGCAGCGCCCGGTTGCGCGCGCCCGTGGCGAGGACGAGGTGATCGTAGGCCACGGCCGTCCCGTCGGCGCACAGCACGCGCCGCGCCGCCCGGTCGATGGCGTCGATCCGCACGGAGGGGCGGTGGTGGATGCGATGATCCGAAAAATACGCCGCCGGGCGCAGCTCGAGGCCGGACGCGTCGGTCTTGCCTGCGAGATAGGCCTTCGACAGGGGTGGCCGCTGATACGGCAGATCCGGTTCGTCGCCCAGCAGCGTGATGGGATCGGCGTAGCCCGCCTCGCGCAGGGACGCGGCGAGCTGGAAGCCGGCCTGCCCGGCACCCACCACCACCACGCCCGCGCTCACGCCTCGAACTCCGCGGTGACCGCCGAGACCCGCGGCACCAGGGCGAGTTGCGGCAGCCAGCGGCCGCCATCCTTGACCACGTAATCCCAGCACGCGGCGGCGGCCGGGCCGAGCACCTTGTCGGCCCGGCGCACGGCATACCAGTCGCGCCGGATCGGCAATCCCTGAACGTCCAGGAGGACGAGGCGGCCGCTTCCGAGTTCGGCCGCCACCGTGTGGGCCGAGATGAGGGCGATGCCCAAGCCCGCCATCACCGCCTGCTTGATGGTCTCGTTGGAGCCCGAATCGATGCCGAGGCGCGCCCGCTTGATCATGATGCCGTTCATGAACTCCTCGAACACCGTGCGGGTGCCCGACCCCTCCTCGCGCACGAGGAAGGATTCCTGGGCCAGATCCTCCCGGGTCAGTCCGGTGCGGCCGGCGAAAGGGTGGCTCGGCGCCGCGACGACCACGATGGGGTGGACACCGAAAGTCTCCGCTTCGATGGCGAAATCCCGCGGTGGCCGGCCCATGATGGCGAAATCGATCTCGTAGTTGCGCAGGGCCTCGACCATGTTGCCGCGGTTGCCCACCGCGAGGTTGATCTCGACGGCCGGATGCGTGCCGACGAAGCCCGAGATGATGCCGGGGGCGAAGTACTTCGCCGTGGAGACCACGCCCATGGCGACCCGCCCGCCCGCGCCGCCCTTGAGGGTCTCCAGCCGGTCGGCACAGGTCTCCAGCACGGTGTTGATGCTGTCGATGGCCCAAAGCATCTCCCGGCCCGCATCCGTGGGCCTGAGGCCCGTGGGGGTCCGGTCGAACAGCAGCAGGCCCGCCTCCTCCTCCAACTGGCGGATGCGCGCGTAGAGGGCGGCGGAGGTGACGTTGAGTTCCTGGGCCGCCCGGGTCATCGTGCCCAGTCGGGCGACGGCCGCGACGGCCTGGAGCTGCTTCAGGGAAAGGTTGCGCATGGGCCGGTTTTAGTTTTTTTGGAACCGCCCGCAAGTTTTTTCAAATTCCTTGTTTTGATGAGGACGCGCCCTCCGGCGCTCTGGTTGTCACGGGCCCACTCGTGGCAAGGAGATGAAAACGCGGCGTGGGCGGTGGCCTACGTGCGGACGATGAATCCTGAGAGAAGGTGAGCCGATGTCGATGGGATCTCTGGAGATCGGGTCTCGCCTCGATGCGTGCCTCGCCGCGGCCGTCGCCGCCGACCCGACGCTGTCCGATGTCGCCGAGGTGATCGCGGCCTGCGCCACGGCGGCCATCGAGGTCAGCACGGTGATCGGGCGCGGTGCCCTCGCCGGCGACCTCGCCGCCCAGGGCGCGCAGAACAGCGACGGCGACGTTCAGAAATTCCTCGACGTGCTGGCCCACGAGCGCTTCACCGAGGCCTTGCGCGGGGCGCCCGTTTCCGAAGTCGCCTCGGAGGAATCCGAAGGGGTGATGCTTCTCAACCCCGGCGCACCGCTGGCGGTGGCCATCGATCCCCTCGACGGCTCGTCGAACATCGGCGTCAACATGGCGGTCGGCTCGATCTTCGGCATCTGGCCGACGGCTTCGACGCCCGAGAACCCCCTCGGCTCGTTCACGGGGCCCGGCACCCTCCAGCGCGCCGCCGGCTTCGTCACCTACGGCCCGGCCACCTCCCTGGTGCTGACCCTCGGCCACGGCACGCAGACCTACACCCTCGACCGGGCGGAGGGCGCCTTCCGCCTGACCCACCCGCGCATGGAGGTGGTGGCTGCGGCCAAGGAATACGCCATCAACGCCTCCAACGCCCGCCACTGGGACACCCCCGTGAAGGCCTATATCGAGGATTGCCTGCGCGGCGCGGAAGGCCCCCTCGACAAGGACTTCAACATGCGCTGGCTCGGCTCCCTCGTGTCCGACGCCCAGCGCGTGCTCCTGCGCGGCGGCGTGTTCCTGTACCCGGGCGACAATCGCAAGGGCTACGCGCAGGGGCGCCTGCGCCTCCTCTACGAGGCCGCTCCCATCGCCTTCCTCATGGAACAGGCGGGCGCCGGCGCCATCGACGGCGAGCGCCGCATCCTCGACATCTGCGCGAGCGCCATCCACGAGCGCGTGCCGCTGATCTTCGGCTCGGCCGACGAGGTGGCGTGCGTGGCCAAGTACTATGGCGGCCGGAACCCGGCGGCCGGGCGCTCGCCCCTGTTCGGGCAGCGCGGCCTGATGCGCGGCTAGCGGTAGGGGTCGCCTGGGCCAGAACGCATGTCGTCGCGTCATCCCATCATCTCGGTCACGGGCTCGTCGGGGTCGGGCACCACCTCGGTGCGCAACACCTTCGAGCAGATCTTCCGCCGCGAGGACGTGAGCGCCGTCTATATCGAGGGCGACGCGTTCCACGCCCTGGACCGCATCGCCATGCGCAAGGCCATGGCGGCCGAACCGACCCTCAGCCACTTCGCGCCGCGCGCCAACCTCCTGCCCGAGCTCGAGGAGGTGTTCCGCACCTACGCCGAATCGGGCACGGGCCGCACCCGGCATTACGTCCACGACGCGGCCGCCGCCGAGCTCTACGGCACGCGGCCCGGCACCTTCACCCCGTGGGAGAGCTTCGCGCCGGGCTCGGACCTCCTGTTCTACGAAGGCCTGCACGGCTGCGTCGTCGACGACAACGTCGATCTCGCCCGCTACGCCGACCTCAAGATCGGCGTCGTGCCGGTGATCAACCTCGAATGGATCCAGAAGCTGCACCGGGACCGCTCGACCCGGGGCTACTCGACGGAGGCCGTCACCGACGTGATCCTGCGGCGGATGCCCGACTATGTGCAGACCATCTGCCCGCAATTCACCTGGACGGACATCAACTTCCAGCGGGTGCCAACGGTGGACACCTCGAACCCGTTCATCGCCCGGTGGATTCCCACCGCCGACGAATCCCTGGTGGTGATCCGGTTCAAGGACCCCAAGGGGATCGACTTCTCCTACCTCATCTCGATGATCCAGGGCTCGTTCATGAGCCGGGCGAATTCCATCGTGATCCCGGGGGGCAAGCTCGACCTCGCCATGCAGCTCATCCTGACCCCGATCATCATGCAACTCGTCGAGCGCAAGCGCCGTATGGCGTAGGAACCGCGCCGCCTGGCGTGAGGCGCACGCCGCACGCGTTGAAGGGCGCCGCGCGCCCGAGAGGACAGAACCGTGACCAGCCCGATCATCTCGCCCTCGATCCTCTCGGCGGATTTCGCCCAGCTCGGCGCCGAGGTGCGCGCCGTCTCGGAAGCCGGGGCCGACTGGATCCACCTCGACGTGATGGACGGGCATTTCGTGCCCAACCTCACCTTCGGGCCCGCCGTGGTGAAGGCGCTCAGGCCCCACAGCACGAAACCCTTCGATGTGCACCTCATGATCGCCCCGGCCGATCCCTACCTCGCGGCGTTCGCCGAGGCCGGGGCCGACACCATCTCGGTCCATGTCGAGGCCGGTCCCCACATCCACCGTTCGCTCCAAACCATCCGCGACCTCGGCAAGCGCGCCGGCATCGCCCTCAACCCCGGCACGCCGGCTTCCGCCGTGGAACCCCTCCTCGACATGGTCGACCTCGTGCTGGTGATGACGGTCAATCCGGGCTTCGGCGGCCAGAGCTTCATCCCCTCGACCCTGGAGACCATTGCCCGCATCCGCGCCATGGCGGCCGGCCGTCCCCTCGACATCGAGGTCGATGGCGGCATCACCCCCGAGACCGTGGGGCTCGCGGCGCGGGCCGGCGCGAACGCGTTCGTGGCCGGCAACGCCGTGTTCAAGGGTGGCCCGGCCGGCTACGCCGACCGGATCGCGGCGATCCGCGCCAATGCCGGCGGCGATCCGGTGTCATGCTGAGGGCGCTGATCTTCGACGTCGATGGGACGCTGGCCGAAACGGAAGACCTCCACCGGCAGGCATTCAACCAGGCCTTCGCCGAGATGGACCTGCCCTGGTCCTGGGACTCGGCCTTCTACGCCGACCTGCTCGCGGTGATGGGCGGCAAGGAGCGCCTCGCCCATTACGTCGAGACCCGGCATGCCGGGGATCTGCCCGCCCTTCGTCCACGCCTGGCCGAGATCCACGATCGGAAGACCCGGATCTACGGCGAACTGGTGGAGGACGGGCGCCTCGGCCTGCGCCCCGGCATCGCCCGACTCGTCGCGGAAGCCCGGGCCGCCGGCCTGCGTCTCGCCGTCGCCTCCACCACGAGCCGGCCCAACGTCGAGGCCCTGCTGCGGATGAACTTCCCCCGGGGCGACGTCCCGTTCGACGTGATCGCCTGCGGCGACGAGGCCGCCCGCAAGAAGCCCGCGCCCGACGTGTTCGAACTCGCCCTGGCGCGCCTCGGCGTCGATGCCTCCGAGGCCATCGCGTTCGAGGATTCCGTGGCCGGCATCCGCTCGGCCCTCGATGCCGGGCTGCCGGTCATCGCCACCCGCAGCCGCTACACCGGGACCCACCGCCTCGACGGCGCGTTCTCGGCCGTTTCGGACCTCGGCGAACCGGACGCGCCGCATACGCTGCTGTCCGGCACCGCCTGGCCCGGTCACGTCGTCACCCTCGCGGGCCTCCGGGCCTGGCAGGACACCCGCGAGGCCGAGGCGTAGACCTATTCCCGCTCGGGCCGGGCCTGCAGGATGGCGGCGCGCACGAACGGGCGCTTGAGCTGCGGGCCGGCGTCGGAGCGGTTGACGAAGTCGTTGGCACCCGGGTGTCGGCGTATCGCCTTGCCGAGATTGAGCCGGTAGCCCTCCTTGAACGTGTAGGGCAGCGCCATCGGATCGGCCATGAAGGCCGCGATGGCGGCCTCCACCTCGGCCTCCGCGATGAGTCCGAGATCGCACAGGGCGAGGATCGTCAGCTTTTCGGTCATGGGGTGGGATAGGCCGGAACGGCCGGCCACGGCAATGCATGCGGTGCGCCGGAATGACGACCCAGTGTCGGGCGGTCGAATCTGGATCGGAAAAGTGGTGCCGGTTGCGGGACTTGAACTCGCGACCTACCGCTTACAAGGCGGTTGCTCTACCAGCTGAGCTAAACCGGCGCTGAAGGTTGCGCTACCAGCGCGCTCCGCCCTGCGCAAGCCCCGGCCTCTCCCTGCCCGTACACCGCGGGGTCGCGCCGGCAGGACCCGCGTTCAGCGAACAGACAGATCGCTCCGCTTAAGCCTTCCTTATGGCCGAGCTTGATCGGCCTGTGTTTTCGATCAGCAACAGTTCGGAAACAAGCCTCCGGATTCAGGGGCTTAAGATCCGATGAATGCATTTTTCAGTACACGTTAAATCGCTCTTCGTTAGCACCGCCGTCGATAGGATTTCGGATACGGCCCCGATACGCAGGGCCGGCGGTGCATGCCTTACGAAAGCACAGCGCCGCGCATCCGCCCTCGGACAATGGGCAGCGATGACCAGACACGCGAGCGATTCAGGCCTCGACGCCGTTCCCGCAACGGCAGCTCCGCATGACGGGTCGGGGATCATTCCAGCTCTGCCGCCCACGGTCCGAGAACCGGCACCGCCGTTGGGACGCGAAGCGCGGCGCCGGATCGGGCGCAACCTGCGCCTGCTCTACGGGGACGTCCTCCATCAGCCGCTGCCGGATCGCTTCACGGCGCTCCTCGACAGCCTGTCGTCGCAATCCGATTCGCAGGGGTCCCAATGACGTGCCCATCGATCCGGCCGGCTGCCCCCCAGGGCGGAGCCGACGCCGAGATGCGCGATCTCCTCCTCGGCGCCATCCCGGCCCTGCGGGCGTTCGCGTACTCGCTGACCTACAACCTCGACCGCAGCGACGACCTCGTCCAGGACACCCTCGTGCGGGCCTGGACCAAGGCCGACAGCTTCCAGCGCGGCACCAACCTCACCGCGTGGCTGTTCACCATCCTGCGCAACCTGTTCTATTCGGAACAGCGCAAGCGCAAGCGCGAGGTGGAGGATGGCGACGGTGTCCATGCGGCTCGCCTCACCAGCCTGCCCGAGCAGGAGATCCGGGTGGAGATGCGCGAGTTCCAGGCCGCCCTCGACGGCCTTCCCCTGAGCCAGCGCGAGGCCCTGGTGCTGGTCGGCGCCCAGAGCTTCACCTACGAGGAGGCCGCCGCCATCTGCGGTGTCGCCGTGGGCACCATGAAGAGCCGGGTCAGCCGCGCCCGGGGCCGTCTCATCGAGACCTTGGGAATGACGGGCACCGACGACATCGGCGCCGACGCCTTCACCCGCGCGGCCGCCGGCTCGGGCCCTTGACCGGGCCGGCCGGCTGCGATTCGCGGTCGGCCGGCTTCAATGGGCGTCAAAATCCTCTAAGGGGCAGGGCCGAGTGGCTCCGCCCCCGATCGTGACGGTCTCGTCCGCAGGGCCGCCGGAGCCTTCACCCGAGGAGCCCCGCCATGCGCGCCCTGATCGACCTCGTGCGCGTCCTGCGGCCGCGCGACCGGCGCCGGCTCGCCCTCATCGCCCTCGGCCTCGCCTGCGCCGCCCTGTTCGAGGTGGTGGGCGTCGCCTCCGTGGTGCCGTTCCTGACCCTCGTGGGCGACCCGTCCGCCGCCAGCCGCATCCCCTATCTCGCGACCCTGCGCGACGGCCTCGGCCTGACCGACGACCGCACCTTCCTCATGGTGACGGGCGGGGCGGCGTTGGCCGCCATCCTCACCACCAGCGTGGTGAATGCCGGCCTCACCTTCGCGCAGCTCCTGTTCACCAACCTCACGGGCTACGGCCTCGCCCGGCGCCTGCTCGCCCGCTACGTCGACCGCGAGCGCCTGTTCTTCGCCCATGCCAACAGCGCCGAACTCGCCAAGAACGTGCTGAGCGAAACCGACCGCCTCGTGGTCGGCGTCCTCACCCCCACCACGGTCATCGCCTCGCGCAGCGTCTCGGCGCTCGCCGTCGTCACCTTCCTGATCTTCTACGCACCCCGCCTCGCCCTGATCCTCGGCGGCGGCTTCGGCGGCCTCTACGTGCTGCTCTACCTCGTCATGCGGGTGCGCCTCGCCCGCCTCGGGGCCAGGGCCGTGGCGGACAACGAGCGGCGCTACCGCGTGGTGCAGGAGACCTTCGGGGCGCTGACCGAGCTCAAGCTCTACGGCCGGGCCGAAGCCTTCGCCGCCGGGTTCGACGGGCCCGCCCGGGCCTACGCGAAGGCCACCGCAGCGAGCCTGCTCACGGGCCAGTTGCCACGCTTCGTCATCGAATCCCTGGCCTTCGGCGGGGTCATCGTGGTCGTGCTGTTCGCCCTCTCCCAGGGACTCGACACCGCCGGGCTGCTCCCGCTGCTCGGCCTGTTCGCCTTCGCCGGTTACAGGATGCTGCCGGCCTTCCAGAACATCTTCACGTCGCTTGCCCTCCTGCGGTTCTACCTCCCGGCCGTCAGGATGGTGGTGGACGAACTCGCCGGCGAGCGGACGCCGCGCCCGCGCCCGGCGACGCGCCTGCCGTTTCGGAGGGACATCCGCCTTACCGGCATCGGCTTCGACTACACGCCCGAGCGTCCGACCCTGCGGGACATCGATCTCACGATCCCCGTCAACACCACGGTCGGTCTCGTCGGCCGCACGGGATCGGGCAAGTCGACCCTGGTCGGGCTCATCCTCGGCCTCCTCACGCCCACCACCGGGTCCGTCACCGTGGACGGCGTCCCCCTCGACGCCGAGACCCTGCCGGCCTGGCAGAACCGCATCGGATACGTGCCCCAGGACGTGTTCCTCATCGATGCCTCCGTGCGCGAGAACATCGCCCTCGGCGTTTCGCCCGAAGCCGTGGACGAGGCCGCCGTGGAGCGGGCCGCGCGGCTCGCCGGCTTCCACGAGGTCGCGCTGGGCCTCGACGGGGGCTACGATGCGGGTGTCGGCGAACGCGGCATCCGCCTCAGCGGCGGTCAGCGCCAGCGCCTCGGCATCGCCCGGGCCCTGTACCACGACCCCGACGTGATCGTGTTCGACGAAGCCACCAGCGCCCTCGACGGCGAGACCGAGGCGGCGGTGATGGGTGCCCTCGCGTCCCTGAACGGCACCCGCACCATCATTCTCATCGCCCACCGCCTCACGAGCCTCTTGGGCACCGATACGGTCCACGTCCTCGATGGCGGGCGCCTCGTGGCCTCCGGTCCTCTCGCGACGGTGATGCCGGATGCGGCCGCTCGCATGTCCGCGCCCGCCGAAGCGTGACGGGAGCGGCCTCACAAGCAAAAAGCGCCGGCCGGTCCGGGATATGCGTGTATTCACCGCGGATGGGGGTGGATCGGCCATATACCGGAACGTCCCAGGTCGGCTATCCTGTTCTCCCGGACAGATTTTTCGTCACAGGTTTCCCGGCCCGGTTTTTCGGCAGGGTCCCAGCCGCTCCATTCACGGCCCGGGAACAGATGGCATGGTTTGGCATGGTCGACGCTCCTGCTCCAGAAACGCCTCCGCAGATCGATCCCCTGCTCCTCGACAATCAGCTCTGCTACGCCCTCTACGCCGCGGCCCATCGCATGACGAAATCCTATCGTCCGATGCTCGAGCGCCTGGGCCTGACCTACCCGCAATATCTCGTCCTCCTCGTTCTGTGGGAGACGGACGGCATCACGGTCTCGGAGATCGGCCGACGGTTGCGCCTCGATTCCGGGACCCTGACGCCAGTCCTGAAGCGCCTCGAAACGGCGGGGTTCCTCCTGCGCAGCCGGCGACGCACGGACGAGCGCGAGGTCGAGATCGCCCTCACCCCGCAAGGCCGGGCGTTGCGGGGCGAGGCCACGACCGTGCGGGAATCGGTGATGTGCCAGCTCAACATGTCCGAACCCGAAGTCCAGGCCATGCGGGCCGACCTCAATGCCCTCATCGAGAATCTGAGCGCCGCCGGGTAAACGCCCCTCGCAGGGGTTCCGCCGGGTCTTCGGGCTCAGGAGATGCGGCGGAAGCCGGGCATTCGGCTGCGGCACGCCAGGAATCCTTCGGCGTTGCGGTCTCTCCCCTCATCCGCGCGCCGTTCGCGACAGCGGCATCGGTGTGTCTCGGACCGCCCTATTTTAGCCGGGTAAGTATCTCCATGGAACCGGGAGCGGACGGCGGCTATGCCCTCGTTCGATCATCGATCTTCGAGGACCAGCGGTGCGGACACCGAACGCGAACGAAGTCGGCCGTCTCGTCGGTCTCATGGCCAGAGCACCGGCGCCTCCTGCCCGGCGGACGAGCACGGGAAAGCGCCCATCCGGCGAACCCGCAAGGCTCCCGGGCGTTTGTCCCCGATGAACGCGACCTTGGCCGACACGGACCGCGAGCCTCGGCGGCAGGTGGGCGCACTGCCATACCGGCGGATGCGTGACGGAACCTACACCATCCTGCTCATCACCTCGCGGGAGAGCCGACGCTGGGTGATTCCGAAGGGCTGGCCGATGAAAGGGCGCAAGCCTTTCGAGGCGGCCGCCCGCGAGGCCTACGAGGAGGCCGGGCTCATCGGTTCCATCGGCAAGCGTCCGCTCGGCTTCTATCTCTACGAGAAGCGCCTGAAGAGCCGTGATTCCGTCCTGTGTCAGGTCAAGGTCTTCCCGCTCGAAGTGCGCAAGCAGCTGAAATCGTGGCCCGAGAAGGACGAGCGGGAGGATCACTGGTTCTCGCCCGCCGAGGCCGCCGATGCCGTGGCCGAACCGGGCCTCGCCGCGATCATCCGTGCCGCGTGCAAGCGCGACGCGGATGTGTTGCGCTGAAATCGGAAGCCGACACGAAAGTTCACCGGCGGTGCGATTGAGTCCGCCCAGGCGATTGCCAAGCCGGAAACGATGGGCTAATCCCCCGCTCGTCCAGACGGAGACGCCGCGGCGAACCCCGGACACCCCGCTGCTGTAGCTCAGTGGTAGAGCACCTCATTGGTAATGAGGAGGTCGACAGTTCAATCCTGTCCAGCAGCACCATCACAATCAATCACTCAACCCCCACACCGCGGACTGGCCAAGCGTTCCGGCAGGCACGGTGACGTGTGCCCGGCCCGCGACATCGGCGAGGGGTGAGCGCGGGGGAACTTGAGCCCTTCCCGACCCGGAGCTCAACCCTCCGGCGTGGAACATATTTGGCCGTCTCCTGTCGCTCAGTGCGCTGCATCAGGCCTTCGCCGACGAGGGCGGAATCGCACGCTTTGTTCAGCCACGCCGGCTGGAGACCCTTCGCAAGGCCCTGCGTCGGCCCCATGAAGGGCGGTCGGTCGCAGCGCTCGCATTCGCCTGCGGCTTCGTCAGCGAGAGCCACTGCAGCCAAGCCTTCCGAGCCGCGTTCGGAAGCCTCCGGGCCGCTACCGCGCCGGCATCCGACAGGCGCGCCAGGGCGAGGCCGGCGGCGGATCGCCCCTTGAGGTTTTCCAGCGCTGGGCGAACCAACTGTATTGACCCATGTCCGGGCCTCGGACGGCACCGTTCCGAGAGGAGGCCCGACGAACCCTGAGGCTTCGGTCCTGATCGGACGTCGCGGGTCGCCCCTGATCCGTCCGCACCACGAAAGACCCGCCTCGGATCGCTCCGGGCGGGCAAGGTGGGAAGATCATCTCGGGTTCGAGGGATCTATGGGGTAGACGGATTCAGGGGACGCGATAATCCGTGGTCCGCCTCCGGCCCCCGGCATCGACCGCGCCCACATCGAGCAGGTGGCTCAGCCGGGCCGGCGCGCGTCGAACCCGCTCCTGCGAGCCTCGATCCTTCATCCGAAGCCGATCGGCGTCGGACAGTACACCTGAGCCAACAGAAGCAATCACGCAGAAAAAACCCGCCCTGACCGAAGCCGAGCGGGTTCTTGAATAGCAATGAAGGAATGCTCCTTCACGTGTCCGGTGAAATCAGCAGTCGTTGCTGCCCGGCTTGACGACCTGGCCTTCGGCCGGCTTCTTCTCGCCCGCGCCGGGCTGGGTGTTGCCGCCGACGTTGGACATGGCGCCGACCGTGCCGGGCGACTCGGCCTTGGCGCCGGGAGTCACCTTCGCATCCGAAGGACCATCCGCCTTGGAGGTCTTGTCGGTGGACGCGTTCTGGCCCTGGGCGTTCGTCGTCGTTCCGACGGCGCAGGGCGCAGCCATGGATGCCGATCCCGTGGCGATCACAGCGGCCGCCGCGATGGCAATCATGCAAAAATTCTTCATTGGTTTCTCCGAAGGCGTTTCCCAAAGTTCCCAACGACGCGAAGCGTCATCACGTTCCGATGGCCGAGCGGGTTCCGACACGAACCGGGGGCCGGAGACCGAACCGCCGCCTTCGCCGCACGGCCACGCCCCCCCGATCCGTCCAGCCCATCGGGCTCATGGACGAACCCGTCGCGGTCGCGCTCAAACCGACGATCACGGTCTCGAAACGAGCAGCGGTGCCTTCGGCGATCCTGTAGAAGCGGACGTGAGCCTTCCGACCCTTCCCCCACGGACATCGTCATGCCCCGCTGGTTCCTCGCTTTCGTTGCCGCGATCGCCACCCTGGCCGTGGTGATCGCCCTCCTGTTTCTCGGCAGCGGTGCCACCAAGAACACCGTTCCGGCGCCGGAAGCGGGGGTGAAGGAGACCACGAAGTAGCCGCGACGGTTCGCCCGGGCCGCGAACAAAGGCGCGCCCGACGGCGTTTCACGCCTGAACCTCTCCACACGACGGAACGCTTCATGCACAGGACGACCCTTGCCCTCCAATGGACGGCCCTTGCCCTCGCGACTTCGTTGATTCTCTCGCTGACGGGGCCCGCCGACGCGCAGACCCCAGGTAGCGCCCCGGCGACCAGCGACGGGAACACCGCCGCCGATCTCAGGAGCAACGGCGACAAGGCGGACAACCGCACGATCGGGTCCTCTAGGGGCGGGAGCGACAACCCCGGCGGACGTCCCTCCGATCAGAACGGCACGGCGAACACCCTCGGAAAGGAGAACGGTAGGGCCGGCGGTTCCGTGTCGTCGCCCGCACCGCGCCCGTGACCGTACCCCGATCGTTTCCAGGCTCGGACTTTTTCTCCGATCAGTCCTTCACCCCAGATCCGGTCAGTCCGACCTTCGAAGCGATGAGCCAAAAAAACCCGCCGCGGCGTGAGCCGGGCGGGTGATGATGATCCGAACCGATGGACGGGTTAGCGACCGCCGCCGTTGGCGCTGCCGTTGGGGATCGCCTGTTCGGGCCGCGAGGCGTTCCCACCGGCGGCGGAATCGGTCGTCGCCGTGTCGGCACCGGTCGCACCGCGCGAGATGGCGATGTTGGCGTCGTTGCCAGTGCTGTTCGGCTCGCTCTGCACGACGACACCGGGAGAGCCCGGCTGACCCGGAGGGCCGACCTGGGCGAGTGCGGGGGTGGCGGCGAACAGGGCGGTGGCGAGGATGAATGTTCTCATGGCGAACTTTCGATTGGGCCGACGGCGGGACAATCTTCGCCGGCTCAGCTCGAAACAAACTCCGGAACGCCCCGAAGTTTCCTGACCGCTGTGTCACACCCGGAGGCGATCTGACCCGAAAACCCGCCTGGGCGGGCTTGGCGGGCGTGGGGATCATTTCGGCTTATCGCCCGGACCCCAACCATGCGCCTTGATGACTTGCATGATCTTGGTCTGCATCTCCGGCATCAGCGCTTGCATCCACTGCGTCGTCCCGGTCATTTGCGCCTGAGCGAGCTGCGGCTGGGCAGCCGCCAGGCGCCGGCCCGCCGGAGAGGCGTAGAACGCTCCCACCGCTTGGAGATCATCCTTGGAGAGGACCGTCGCGAAGCTGCGGGCCTGGAGATCGAGGAGTTCGTCGTAGTGCGCGGTCAGCATCGGAAGCACGGCTTCGCGGACGATCACCTGCGCGCGCTCCGGCTCGCGCACGCCCATCTGCTGCATCATGCCGGCCATGGGAGCGGCCATCGCGTTCAGGGTGGTGACACGGTCGCCCTGCATCTGGGCAACGACCTCGCGCGCCACCTTCAGAGTCGCCGGATCCTGCGTCGCCGAGGCCGATGGCTTGTCCGGGGACGGGGCCGCCTGTGCGTACGCCCCGTTCGCGAGGGACGTGCACAGGGCGAGGCCCGCGACGATGCGGCCGAATTGGTTCAGCAAAAGCGTTCCTCCAACATTGGCACCCGCGAGACGGGGCACTCCAAAAGAAGAACCCGCCGGGCTGGGAACCGGGCGGGTGAAGGTGGTCACATATGAGGATGCCCTGGGAAGGGCAAGGGACTATCGCATCTGGTATGCCAGACGCCAAGCCCCCGGCGGCCGGATTGGTCCGCTATTCGACGCGCCGACGGTCCTCGCCGCATTCGTCTCTTCACGGAACCGGTGCTGGGCTTCGAATGGATCGGTCGAAAGGCGCCCATGGTCGGACCGGCCTCCGGGTCGTGGAACGAATCCGATCCCATCCGAATACTTTCACGGGCACAGATGGAGTGCGCGCGAATGCTTGCGAGATTGTTGAGCGCCATCGCGGGTACTGGCGCGGATCGGGCGGGCGAGAGCACCCGGCCCGCGCAACCTCAAACGAAGGCGACGAAGGCACCCGCGAGACCGCCGTCGCCCCGGAACGACGAGGGGATGCGGAGGGTCTGCGAGGAAGTGGAAAAGGCGCTGCGGGAGGCCGGGCATCTGCGGTGAGGGAACGCCGCCGCAAGGTCGGTGATGGGCCGTCGGGTTGCCGCGGCGCGCTGCCGCAAACAGGAACTCGCCGATCCTCGGCCCTCTTTCCCCGTCACAGTCCAGGAACGGATAGAGAGTTGCTTCATGCGTCATGCAGTGATCGGATTTGGTGCGCTTGCCGCCGTGGTCTCGGCGGGGCCGGTCCTCGCCCAGGGTAAGCCGCTCCCGGCCCCATCGAGCAGCACCACGGTCCAGGGGGAGCTGACCATCACGATGGATGGCGACAAGCCCGTCTGTGCCCCGGCCGAGCTCAAGCTTCCGGCAAACACGAACGTCGAGCTCCACATCGTCAGCACGGCGAACGTGCCCGTCACCATCACGGCACCCGGCCAGTTCGAGAAAGGTCACGTTCTCCACGCGGACGGCTCGCTCGTCCACGTGTCGAGCGAGAAGGGGTACCTCGTGAAGGCGAATGGCCAAGGCGTCCTGAAGATCCGGACCATGGAGGCTGGAACGGAAACCTACGCCTGCACCACCACGAGCAACCAGAAGGCTCCCTTCGAAGGCAAGCTGGTCCTGACCGCTCCGGCAGGGTAGCCGCGTCTCGAGCCTCGGGACAGCCGATCCACGGCTGCGCCGGGCAGGGGACGAGCGACGAACGGCCCTGCGACGGTCGGGCGGATGACCGGAGCGGATCGGGCCGTGGCCCGGTGATGATGACGGGGCTGTTCTTCGCTCTCTTTCTCTACGGCGAGACGCCGGCTTTGCCGGCCTTTTCGCCCGACGTTCGCGATCTCTGCCGGAACGCAGGTGATGCGAGGCAGAGGGCGAAACCGAAAAATGGCTGCGGCCCCGGGGGATCGAAGGTAGTCGATGCAGGTTTAACCTTAGAATATGCTTGGCGTCGGCGAAGCGAATACCGCCTCGCCGTCACCGAGCATAGCGAGATCGAGAACGATGACTTGCCGCACGGCAAGGCCTTCCGATTCAGGAGCAGACGATGGCAGACGATCAGCCGAAACCGTCTCAAGTGGACGCGACGCCGGATGCCGGCTCGCCGGCGCCGCAGCCGCCCGAGCCGGGCCATCATCCGAAGCCGGCCGAGACCGACGCGCAGCCGGACAGGCCGGTCCCCAACGATGCCGCAAATTCCTGAGCGCCTCTTTCGGGGATGCGAACCATGGCCTTTCCCCAACGCTCCCCCGCCGCCGTGAGCCAGGAAGGTCGACACGCGCGCGACCGGGGCGATCCGCTCACCGCCAACCCGTATCCCGAGGGCTCCGAGGAGCATGAGACCTGGGCACGGGGCTGGACGGTTCCCGATGGTGAGATCGGGCACGAAACCGCCGGGAGCGATGTTGGCTGATGCGGTTCGATTTGGACGATCGGGGTTGTCCAGGCTCCGGACCGAACAGGACCGTTTCCGGCTTGTGGTTGTCCTTCTTCCCCGGCACACGCAGGTTTGCGACCAGATTGCACATGCCGCGAGGCTCACCCTCCGCACGACAGGCCTCGCGCCGAATCGGCCGGTGATCTATTCAGCCCGCCGCAACGGAGCGGCACGATGAGTCAGATCGCCAAGGAATTCTTCCGTGATTGGGTTGCGGACAACCTCGACCCCGACAAGCCCCCCCAAACCCACCTAGACGAGCTGCTGCAGGATGCCGACGACGAAGGCATCTCCGAGGAAGAGATGGTGAAGGCCGCCGGTGGCGATCTGCTCAAGGCCGTCTCGAAGGCGATCGCGAAGGCCAAGCAGGACTGAGACCGTCTCCGGATCATCCGTTCGGAGAACAGTCTCAGGCAGCCCGCGCGGCGCCTGAGCGAAGCCGAAATCCGCATCACGAAGCGATCAACCGGTATGAGCGCCCATTTCCAGAGTCGCATCGGGTGGGATCTGGCCGAACGGCTCCGACGCAGAACCGCCGTTCATGGCACCTGCAACCTGTGGGCGGTTCCCGAATCAGGACGGAACGGAGTATCGAAAGCTTCGCCGTAAGCGCGGCGCAGCACCCCAGGAGCCTGGATGACCAAAGACGTGCAGCCCGATCGCTCTGCCTCGACGCTCGCATCCGTCTCTGACGAGATCTATCCAACCCCCTTGAAAAGCAGGCCGGACCTTCCGGCCGAAGACCTGTCGCCGGCCCCCGCGGAGGATTCGGACCTGTCGGCCGCCCATACCGAAAGCTTCGAGGGATTCAGTTCCTTCGGCTGAGTACAGTCCAACATCGTGGACGGCCTACGGCCTGCGCTGGGGCCGAGTGCTGCAGGCCGTCCCGACACCCACCCCTTCGGCGATGTCACCGGACCTGGCCCGACCTCGGAACCGGGGCCCTGGTGTCCAGCCTACTCGCGCGGGCGGGACACGTCCTCGGCTTCCGTACCGGGTCGATCGCTCGGCCCCTCGGGGGTCGCCCGTACGGTGTCATGGTCTGCGTCGCGCGGGGAGACCGCCGCTCCGCCCATGTCGGGTTTGGAGTGCCGCTCGCGCGCGCCGCGTTCCTGATCGTAGGTCGATTCGGGCAGGTTCTGGTTCGAGGCGGTCAGATCGGACATGCGTCGCTCTCCCGTTCTGCCAGCAACGCACTGGGCGTCGAAACGGTTTCGGACGACCGCAACCGTCGATTCCACCGTCTTCGTAGCTCGGGCGATCGCCTCAGGGACGTTCCCCACCCGATGGATCTTCCCCCCTCCGCTGGCGCTCCTCCTGCCTGCGGCCGAGCCAGAGACTGTTGAGCAACCATGCGATCGAGAGCGGTACCGCGGTCACGGCCACCGCCGTGGAGCCGAGGCCGAGCGCCCCGATCCCGGCGAAGGACCACGCTCCGATCTGGTCGCCGGTGCGGTAGACCACGGTGTCGAGGAAGTTCTTCGCCTTGTAGCGATCTTCGCGCGGCACGACGGTGAACAGAACCTCGCGGATCGGCCGGGCGATGGCGAAATTGCCGGCCCGCCGCAGGACCTGGAACACCACGATGGCGGAGATGGTCGGCGATACGGCAAGGGCGGCAAAACCCAGGACGCTGGCCGCCGGCAGGAGGGCGAGGCTCGGCCCGACGCCGATGCGCCGGACGATCCGGCCGGTGAGGAAGAACTGCACCCCGAGCGTCAGCGCGTTCACCAGGAGGTCGACGCTGGCGAAGAACGCCGTCTGCGCCCCGCGGTTCGCGAAGCTCTCCTTCGCGATCTTGGCCTGCTCGAAATACAGGAACGTCGAGGTCACCGAGAACAGCAGCAGGAACAGGCCGATGTTGAGGAGGTAGGGCGAGCGGAACGTGCGGGTGATGCCCGCGAACGCGCTGCCGCCGATGGCGTCGGCCGGGGCCACGTCACCGGCCACGGGGCGCTGGTGCAGACGGTCCGACAGGCGTGCGAGGCCGCGCATGCTGAACACCGCCACCTCCAGCAGAACAGCCGCTCCGATGAGGAGCGCCCAGGTCGGCACGTCGCGGGCGAGGATCGCGGTGGTGGCCGAGCCCGCGATGGCCCCGAGGGTGGCACCGGCGGCGATGAAGCCGAACAGGCGCTTGCCCTGCTCTGTCGAGAAGACATCGACGACGGTGGCCCAGAACACCGACACCACGAACAGGTTGAAGATCGACAGCCAGATGAAGAACGCCCGGCCGATCCAGACGTCGCCTTCAGGACCGGCGAGGTAGAGCGACACAGCGAAGACGAGGATGTTGGCGGCGAAGAAGCGGTAGGTCAGGGGCACGAACCGGGCGCGCGGCAGGGTCTTCACCAGCCAGGCGAAGGGCACGTTCAGGGCCAGCATGCCGATGAGCGTGCCGGTGAACAGCCAGGGCAGGTTCTCGATCCCGCCGGCGATGCCCATCTGGTCGCGAATCGGGCGCAGGACGTAGTAGGCGGCAAGAATCGAGAAGATGTAGGCCCAGGACCACGCGAGCGCCGGAACTTCGCCCGGCCGGACATCGACGAGGCGCCCTAGCCACGAACGCGACCGGCCCTCGGCGGGGACGGGCTCCGCCGCCCCGCCGAGGCCGCTCAACGCGCCACCCCGAGGCGCGCGCCCGATTCAGCGGCGGTGAGGTCGTGCCCGAAGCCCGGCGACCCCATGGCGAAGCTGTCCGCCTTGGAAAGGGGCCCGACGATCACCGGATCGAAGCCGGCCTCGGTCACCAGCTTGGCGACGGTCGCCACGGCTCCGGCATCGTCGCCCGCGAGGGGGATCGCCATGCGGGCGCCGTCGCGATGCGCGTTCTTGGCAAAGACCTTGTAGTTCGCCGCGTTGAAGGCCCGCACGATCCGGGCACCGCGCAGGTACTTGGCCGAGACGGCGGCGATGCCGCTCTCCTTCACCTCGGCGTAGACCTCGCCGTCGCGGGCCTGGGTCGCGTTGCCGGCATCGATCACGGTCTTGCCCTGAAGAGCGGCGCCGTGGTCGGCGCTCAGTTGCGGATAGGCCTTGTAGGGCACCGCGATCAGCACGACGTCGCCGAAGGCGATGGCCTCGGCCGGAGTCCCGGCACGGGCCTTCGGACCGAGGCTCTCGACGAGGCCCTTCAGCTCCTCGGGGTGGCGGGAGGAGACCATCACCTCGTGCCCGGCCTTCGCCCATAGGCCGCCGATGGTGCCGCCGATGTTGCCGGCACCGACGATGCCGATGCGTGCGGGCTGCGCGGCGGACTGGGCCCAGGCGCTCCCGCTGGCGACGAAGGCGGCGAGCGCGAGGGCCGCGCGGCGGGATACGAGTTTAGAGCGCATCGACAAAGGCCTCCATCCGGGCACGCTGGGCCGCATCGGGCATCCGGCCCCGGGCGGCCCCGAGGTTGTCCTCGACATAGGCCACCTTGGCCATGCCGGGGATCGGGCAGGTCACGGCCTCGTGTCCGAGGACGTATTTCAGGAAGAACTGCGGCCAGCTCGCGCAGTCGAACTCGGCGGTCCAGGGCGGCAGTTCGCGGCCCTGGACCGCCTTGAACAGGCGGTCGCGCCCGAACGGCACGTTGACCATCACGGCCATGCCGCGCTCTGCGGCGAGCGGCAGGATGCGCTGTGCGGCCAGCCGATCGTCGAGGGCGTAGTTCACCTGGATGAAATCCAGGGTCTCGCGCTTCATGACGGCTTCGAGATCGGCGAACTGGCTGTCGCGCCACACGGTGACGCCCGCATAGCGGATGCGCTTGGCCGCCTTGAGGTCGCGCAGGGTGGCGAGGTTGGCGGCGGTGTCGATGAGGTTGTGGACGGCGACGAGGTCGATGGTCTGCGTGTTCAGGCGCTTGAACGAACGCTCGATCTCGGCGAGCCCGGCCTCACGCCCCGGCGTGCCGACCTTGCTGCACAGGAACACCTTCTCGCGCAAACCATCCTGCGGGAGGATGAGGCCGAGCACGTCCTCGGCCGTGCCGTAGCTCGGGGCCGTGTCGATGACGGAGCCGCCGAGCGCCACGAACCGCCGGACCGCCTCGCGCAAGGGCGCGACCTTGTCGGGCGTCGGCTCGACCTCGTAGCGGCGCGAGGTGCCGATCCCGAGGACGGGAATCCGCTCGCCCGTGGACGGGATCGGCCGGCTCAGGAGCCCGGCCGCTTCCGCCTGCGCGGGTGACGCGGCGGATCCGAGAAGCGGCACCGCCAAGGGAAGCAGGCCTGTGCCGGCCAGGAAAGCGCGTCGGGATGGGTGCATGCGGGCTCCTCACGGGGACGGGCGTGCACTCCCATCTAGGTCACCGGTCCGCCTCCGACATGGGTGTCCGACATGAGTGAATGCCGACACACGCGTCACCCGACGGCCCGTTGCAGGGCGGCGGCGAAGCCGGTGAACTCCACTGTCCGGCGCCGGTAGCACTGGAAGACCCGCACGCCGCCGGCCTGAAGCGCGGCGCGCGGAACCGCGAGTTCGAAGCCGCTGCCGAGCGCCTGGGCCGTGCCGAGATGCGCGGCGACCTCAGGCCGGGCGAGGCGCGCCGAGACGCAGACCTGCGGGCGGCCTGCCGCGTCGTTCCAGACGGCGAGGGTGCACAGCACGTCGCCGAGGCCCCGTGCGAAGGCCCAACCCCGGCACGCGATGCTCCCGCCGAGGCCGGTGAGGTTTACCCGCTCGGCCCGCTCGATGGCCGGCGCACGCTTCAGCCGCTTGATGAAATGGCGGCGGAAGGCGGGCGGCATCGTCCGGTCGAGGCGGTAGCGGCCCGGCCCCGCGACGATCTCGAGACGGCGGGGCACGGCACCGGGATGCACGCCGTCGCCGCCGTGCAGGGTGATGTCGTAGCGGCCGGGCTCCAGGCCGGTCAGGGCCGCGACGAGGCGGAACGTGCCGTCGCCCGCCGCCCCGGGGGCGATCCGTGCGCGCCATGCGGTGCCGTCCTCTCCGCGCAACCAGAGGCTCAACGGGAGATCGGACGCCGCACCCTCGATCCGGCCCGCGATGCCCCAGAGGTCGCCCGGCGCCGCCAAGAGGACGCCCCCCGCCTCGGGCAGGTTCTGACGCAGGTCGAGGAGGGCGGGGCCGGGGACGGCACCGGGCGGCGTGGCCTCGCGGGCGAACCGCACCAGCGCCCCCTCCGTCGCGCCCCCCGCGAAGACCTGGCCGAAGCCCTGCGCCACGAGCAGCCCGTCGCGCCCGGCCTGGACGAGGTCGAGGGTGTGCGGCCCGAACGCGAGGCCGGCGACGTCGATGGTCCCGGTGAAGCCGGAGCGCGCGGCGCCGGGATCGCCGAGGCTGTCGACCACGTCGGGGCGGTCGTCGGGCTGAAGGACTGCGTAGGCGGTGCGCGATGGTCCGGTGAACCGCAGGTAGGTCCGCGCGGCGGGCGCGGCGTCGAGCCTGTGCAGCCAGCCCTTCACCGCGAGGTGGCGCAGCACGAGGTCGTGGCCGCCCGGGTTCGCGATCTCCCTGTCGTCGAGGCGCAGGCCGTCGCGGGCGAAGGCCAGGGTCGCGTGGGTCAGGGGGAGCACGACGGCCGGCAGGGCCCGGTCCGATGCGGGTAGATCGTCGAGGAGGGGCGTCGCGGGCCGCGCACGCCCGGTGGCACCGAGGGCGGCGGCATAGGTGCCGTCCCAGTGGATGTCGCGCGACACCCAGGACGGGGCGTTCACCCGCAGGCCCATCTCGGCGAGCGACAGGTCGAAGGTGACGCGCAGACGGTCCGGCACCCGGTCGTGCGGGCATGGACGCGCGGCCACGAGCCCGTCGTAGACGCGGCGTACGGCGTCGAGATGCGCGGCCACGGTCGGAAAGCGCTTGGCCTGAACCGCGTTCCGCATCCGCGCGAGACGGGCCGGGTCGTAGTAGAGATCGAGGAGCCTTGCCCGCACCGCCCCCGGATCGTGGGGCGGGACGAGGAAGCCGTCGACCCCGTCCGTCACCCGCTCGGCGAGCGCGCCCAGGGCGGTCGCGACGGGGACGAGACCGGCCTGCCACGCCTCCGTCAGGGCGATGACGTAGGTCTCGGGCCACGTCGAAAGATGGAGCGAGACATCGCAACCGCTCAGCAGGCCGTGGATGGCGTGCGGCTCGTAGGGACCCGAGAGGGTGATCCGGTCCGGCGCGATTCCGCACAGGCGCCCGGCGTGGTGCGCGTCGACCCGGCCGAACACCTTGAAATGGATACGGTACTCCTCGCAGATCCGCATGAGCTCGACGATCTCGTCGCCGCCCTTGTGCGCGGCGAAGTTGCCGACCACCGCGACGGTGAGCCGGGGACCGTCGTCGCGCTCGGGCCGGAGCATGGGCACGATGGGGGTGGGCTCGACGGGGGCCAGCATCGCGATCTCGACGACGCGGTCGGCCTCGATCTCCGGGTAGAACGCCCGTAGGTAGGCCCCCGTCGCCGGAGTGCTGGTGATGAACCGGTCGACGGCGCGTACGAGGAGCGAGACGAACCCGTCGCGGCGCGCCTTGGCGCCCGGCGGGTAGTTGCTGGATGCGATGAGGCAGGCATCGCACTGGTCGCGCCCGCGGTTCACCACGTCGCAGAAGCGGCCGGCATGATCGAGCAGGAGCCAGCGCTCGCAGATGAGGTGGTGGTCGTGGAGGTGGTAGATCACCGGCACGCCGCAGGCCCGCGCCACCAGGGGCAGGCTGAGCGGCAGGTGGAGCAGGTGGTGGATGTGGACGAGGTCCACGCGCTGCTCGAACAGGATGCGTTCGAACACGCCCTCGACATGGGGGTCGGTGAGCTTGGGCAGACCGATCTCGCCGCATTCGATGGTCTGGCCGAGACCACGCCCTTCGAGGCGCAGGGACCAGCGTCCATCGTGGAGCACGGGAAACAGGAACAGGATCGCGTAATCCGGCGCGAGACCCGCGAGGGCGTCCTGGTAGATCTCAACGCCGCCGCCGTCGCGATAGCCCGTGCGGTTGTGGCTGACCATCAGCACGGTGCGCACAGCCGGCCGCTTGGCAGGCCGGGCCCGCCGGTGCGGGCCGCCCGCCGTTTCGAGGATCTCGGCGACGCGGTGATCGTAGAGATGTTCGGCCAGGGTTCGGGCGCGGGCGGCGCGTGCCGCCGCGATCCGCGCCGCAGGCCGGTCCAGCATCTCGGCGATGATCCGCGCGCCCGCCGCGTCGTCGGCGCAGAGGGCGATCTCGGCATCGGGCTCGTAATAGTCGCGGATCTCGGGTTCCGGCGAGATCACCACCTGGAACCCGCCGGCGAGCGCCGTCTCGAACAGTCGGGGCGGAGGTGTCGAGCCCTGCGCCTGGTTCGGGTCGGAGGCGGAGAACACCCGTGGCAGGGTGAGGACGACGCGGCTGCGATTGGCCAACCGCGCGAAGTCGCGGTTGCCGCAGCGCCAGTCGGTGACGAGGCCCGGATCGTCGAGGGCGGGCGGACCGATATAGGTGTTCCACGGGAGGGCGAGCTTGACCTTGAGATCGCGCGACAGGGTCGCCAGGATCGCGTTGAGGCTCGCGACCCGGTTCGGCCAGGCGGTGCCGATGAACAGCAGATCGTAGAGGTAGTCCCGGTCGTCGCCGAGGACGGGCAGGTCCTGGAACAGGCTCGCTGCCGCCAGCGGCAGGTGCCGGGCGCGCCCGCCATAGGCCGCGACGCTGGCCTTGTCGTTGGTGAAGACGAGGTCGAACCCCGTGGAGCAGCGTACGTTGTCGGCGAGCTCGTAGGGATCTTCCGTGGTCCACAGGATGCTGAGCTGCGCCCGAGCGGCGAGGCGACCGAGAACGGGCGCGTGCTTACGCGCGCCGCCGAAAGCGAGCACCGTGTCGAGCCTCTCGTCCGTGAGGGTGGCCAGGGCGTCGGCGTGCCCCGCCAGATGCACGCGCGCCACCCGCGGATGGCGCCGCAGGGCGTCGGCGATTGCGACCACGATGTAATGATTGTGTGTGCCTGGCTCCGTGTCGAGGAGCAGGATCGAGAAATCCGCCATGGGGTGTGCGTGTTTCGTCAGCGCCGGGCCAGGGCCAGGCGCGGCCGCTCCGATCCGCCGGACAGGCCGAGGCCCGCCGTGTTGCGGCAGAGGGCGAGCATCCGGGCGGCACGCTGCGTGTAGGTGTGGTCGCGCAAGGCGCGGATCTGCGCCCGCATCGCGATGGCCTGGATCGCATCGGGGTCGTCCAGGGCCTGCTCGATGGCGCGGGCGATGTCGGCGACCCCGTCCACGAGGAGGATTTCCCGGCCCGGCTCGAAGGCGTCGCAGATCTCCAGGCCGGTGGCGAAGAACAGCTGCGCCGAACCGGCGAGCGCGACCTCGAAGGTGCGCGGCCCCGGCGTCGCTGGCGGCAGGGCGAAGCGCCGGTTGGCGATATCGAGATCGCGGCCGATGTTGAGGGTCAGGCGGGCGTCGGCGGCGTGATCCGCCATCTCGGCCGCGGTGAGGCGCCGGTTGGTGGCGCAGCGGATGTCGGAGGGCCAGCCGGTCCCGAGGATCGCCACGGGATGACGCGACAGCACCGCATCCGCACGGCGGATCAGGGCGACGCGGTTCGGGTAGGCGACACCGCAGAAGAACACCATGGTCTCGCGCTCGGGCAGCGGCGTGAGATCACGGAGGTGCCGCGTCCGCGAGGCGGCCAGGGGCAGGTGGTGGACGTCGCCATGCCGGTAATGGTGCACCGCCCAGGAATCGTTCGAGAAGATGATGTCCGCGGTGAGTTCGGCCTTGAACGCGTAATCGAACTCGTACGGGTCGTCGTGAAGCCAGTAAGCCAGTTCGGCGCCTATACTGTCGGCGGCACGGCGAAGACCGCGCAAATCCGAAGAATCCGGCACGATACTGCCGACCGCAACCACGAGATCGGGGCAGAATACACGGATCGCTGCCGGCGCGAGGTCGAGGGGGACCGCCATCACGCGATCGGATCCAAGAACCTCAGCAAACCCTTCTGCCAGGCAGGGGCGAATCGAAGTATTCGTGTTCAGTGCATCGTTGAACGTACTCGTCACGAGCACTTTCGGCCGGCCAAAACTCCGGCCGTTGTAAAAATTCATCCTGCGACTCGGGCTGAACAACGGGGCCTGTCGGTTTGACTTTGTGAACGCTAGAACAATAAGTCCGGGTCCTTCGATTGTCCATGCAATCGCAAAAAAACTGCCTATTGGGTAAAAGTGGCAATAGACTATGCTTCTGATCGGCAAATGAGTTGGGATGTTCCGGCAGATCTTCGCGAGGCGACGCAGTCGGCGCGCACGGACATGTCCGGCACGGATCCGCGCGTGCTCCATCCCTTTCGGTCGCTCCTCACCGGTTCGGTCCTCGTCGCCGGGGGCGCGACCGCCGATCTCGTGGCGGCCCTCCGTGAGACCGCACGGTCGGTGACGATCCTGAAGGCGCGAGCGGACCAGTCTCGCTACGATGCCGTGGTGTTGCTCCATCCAACGACCTCGGCCTTGGACGGCCTCGGCGTCCCCCCCGGCGAAGGGGAAGCCGATTCGGCGCGTCGGTGTCCGCCGGATTCGAGAACCGGGGTCGACCGTCTCACCCAGGCCCTCGACCGAGCGGCCGGGCTCCTGCGACCCGGTGGACGGCTCGTCGTGGTGGTGGCGAACGCGTCGAGCCTGCGCCACCTCACCGGCCATTCGGAGGCGGATGCCACCCTCGACCCGGTCGGCTTCGCGGATCGCGCGCATCCCGACGGCTCGGCGCTGCCGACGCGGCGCGGCCTGCGGGCCCGGCTCGCCCGACTCGGCCTCACGCAGCAGGCATGGTGGTTTCCCTTTCCCGATCACCGCCTCGCCCTCAGCCTCGTCGGCGAACGCGGTCTCGACGCGGGTGGACCGTTCGAGCCCGGTCTCCTCGCCGCTGCCGCTGCGCCGTTCGATCCGGACGGCCCCGGACCGGGCGGGCGCTCGCTCCAGCGTGCCTGGGCGGCCGTGGCCCGCGCCGAACTCCTCGGCGATCTCGCCCCCGCCTTCGCGGTCGCGGCGTCGGTGTCGGCCCTTCCGGAAGACCCGCGGCTCGCCCTGCATTTCGGCCATCGCCGCCGACCCGCCTTCGACAAGGTGGTCGGCTTCGTGCGCGTGGGCGATGCGATCCGCGTGACCCGTGCGCCGCTCCACGCGGATCTGCCGCGAACGGTGGATGGGGTGACCAACCGGTTCCCCGACGAGCCCTTCGTGCCCGGCGTGCCGTGGCAGGCGGGTCTGCAGGCCTTGCTCGCCCACGACGGCTGGACCGTGGCCGGGATCGTGGCCTGGGCCTCGGTCTGGCGGGATGCCGTGCGGGCGCACTATGCCGACGGCGCGGACCTCACCCTGGGAACGCCGCTTCCGGGCGAAGCCGTCGATGCGATCCCGCGCAATCTCCTGCACCGGGGCGGCGTCCCGGTCTTCATCGACGCCGAGTGGGAGGTCGAGGCCCTCTGCTTCGGTCATCTCCTCGTGCGGGGGCTGATCAACGCATTCACGGATGTCGAGGTCTGCGGGTCGCCCGCCCCCGGAATCGCCCCGACCTTGCTGCCGCTCGTGCTCGCCGTCGCCGAGGGCCTCGGCATCACCCTCGACGCGGCGGCCCTGGACGAGGCGCTCGCCCGGGAAAATCGGTTCCAGACGGCGGTGAGCGGGATCGAAACGCGCCGGAACCGGGCGTGGCTCGGGGGGACGTCGCTGCCGTTGCGCACGGGCTCGCCCGACCCCTTCGCCGAACGAGACCGTGCCCTCGCCCACCTGCATGGCGAGGTTGCGGCGCTCCGCGCGGACGGTGACCGCCGGGTCGCCGCGGTGACCGAGGACTTGGAGGAATCCCGCCGCCGGACCGACCGGGTGGTCCGCTACGCGGCGGAGCTCGACCGCGAGCGCGGGCGGCTGGCGCACGCCCTTGCCGCTGCGCAAAGCGCAATGCAAGGGCAAAGCCCGTCACCGGAGGAAGCGGGAGCACGGCGCGGTGCCTTCCATCGACGCGGCAGGCCGGCCCTTGCCGCCGTGGTGTGGACGGTGCTGGCGACGGGCCTCGGCCGCCTCGCATTCCGCAGGAGCGACGCCCGGCGATGACGCATCCCTATCGCGGGCTGCCCGACCGGGCGTTCTGGGGCCGTGCCTTCGCGGAGCGCTCCCCCCACGCCCTCGTCAATCCGGCCACCGACCCGCTGATTCCGCACGACGCCGCCATCATGTCCGTGGGCAGCTGCTTTGCCGCCAACCTGGTTCCGTTCCTGGAACGGGCCGGCCTGCACTACCTCCGCACCGAGCCCTTGGCCGACTGGCTGCGGATTCCCCCCGAAGCCATGGGCTACGGCCGCTACAGCGCCGCCTACGGCAACGTCTACACCGCTCGGCAACTGCTGCAGCTCCTGCGGCGAGCCTGTGGCACGTTCGCGCCGCAAGAGGATCGCTGGTGCGAACCCGACCGGATCGTCGATCCCTACCGGCCCGGCCTGCGCTACGCCGCCCGAACCGAAGCCGAGTTCGAAGCCTTGACCGCCCAGCACCTGCGGCTGACGCGGGATGCCTTCGCGCGCGCCGGCGTGCTCATCGTCACCCTCGGACTCACGGAGGCCTGGACGGCCCGGGACGGGGCGGTGTTTCCCGCCTGCCCCGGCACCGTGGCGGGGCGGTTCGATCCGGCCCGGCACCGGTTCGTCGAGTTTTCCTGCGCGGAGGTGACGGAGGACCTCGCCGCCTTCGTCGCGGACCTGCGCGCCTTCAACCCGGCGGTCAGGATCATCCTCACGATCTCGCCGGTGCCCCTCGTCGCCACGGCGGGCGGGCGCCACGTGCTGGAAGCCTCCACCCACGCCAAGGCGGTGCTGCGCGTGGCCGCCGAGAGCGTCGCCCGCGGCGCGACCGACGTGATCTACTTTCCGGCCTACGAGATCGTCACCGGGCCTCAGGCGCCGGACACCTTCTTCGCCCCCGACCGCCGCAACGTCAGCCGGGAGGGGATCGCGGCGGTGATGCGGGCGTTCCTCGCCGCGTGCGGCCGCGACCCGCCGGGCGAGACCGACCCAGCCCCATCGGCGACGCCCGTGAGCGCCGTCCTCTCCGGCGCCATCGCCGAGACCGAATGCGAGGAGGAGATGGCCGGGCATCCCGGCCCCACCGGACCACCCGCCCCCACTCACGGGTCACAGAGCCCCGAGACCGCCGCCATGCCCGACGATGCCCCCGATCCCGAGACAGCCGCAAGGATCGCCACGCTCGCGGCGGAGCACGGCCCCCTGCCGCCGGATTTCGAGGGCGCGGGCTATATAGGACTTCACCCGGACCTCGCGGCCCTGTTCGCCCATCCGTGGCAGGGCGACCTGCACTACCTCGAACACGGACGCCGCGAGGGCCGGCTCTATCCCTCGAACGTGACGCGCGCCGAGACCAAGGTGGCACAGGCCCAGCGCATCGCCCTCGTGCTCGACGGGCTCGACGGGGCCGGCAAGTCGACGGTCGCCCGCCTCGTCGCCGAGGCCATCGGCGGCTGCGTGCTCCATCCCTACGACGGCAACGGGCCGCTCCTGGTCTGGCTCGCGCGCACGGGGCAGCACGCGCTCGCCGATGCCGTCGCTCACGCCGCCGTCGCCATGGCCATGGACCGGGTGCCCGAGGGCGTGCCCATCGTGTTCGACCGGCACTGGTTCACCGCCTCGCAGTTGCTCTCCTCGCTCTACCGCCCCGGCTGGGAGCCCCGGCCCTTCACCCTCCTGTGCTGGGCCGACCGCGAGACCACCGTCGCCCGCATGATCGCGCGCGGCGAGGACCGCGACGCCCTGGAGATGACGCAGGACCGGGTCGAGACCTACCGGCGGCTGGCCGCCGAACTCGACGTGCCGCTCCTCGACACCTCGCGCACCACGCCCGAGGCGGCGGCGGAACGGGCCCTGGCCCTGATGACCGAGCGCGGCATCCTGCCGTGGCGGGGCACGTCGTGAGCGCCATCGTCATCGCCGGCCACTCGCACCGCAAGGCACTCGGCGTGGTGAGGGGCGACCGAGCCGAGGCGCCCGCCCTCCTACCCCTCGACCCCGAGGACCGGCGCTTCGTCGGGCTCTCCGGGGGGCCGAAGCAGGCCGTGTACTGGGACCGTCTCTGCACGCACGCATCGGGGCGGCGCATCGCGCTGGCCTGGGAGGGCAACCGCTACAACGATGCCTTCCTTCTCCAGGGCAGCCCCGCCTTCGACCTCGTCGTCGCCGAACTCGCCCACCTGCCGTTGCGCGACAACGCCGTCGTCGTCCCCGAGCGGGCCGTGCGTGCGCGCTTCGCCGAGACCGGGGCGGGACTCGCGGCGTTCGTGGAGCGGCTCGCGGCCCATGGCCCCGCCCGCGTCGTTCTCGTCGGCGCGCCACCGCCGAAAGCCGATGCCGCGCGCCTCGCCGAACTCATCGGCATCGGGGCCTACGGCGCCAAGCTCGCCGCGGCTCACAGCCTCGATCCGCACGACCTCGCTCTGACGCCCGCCACGGTGCGGCTCAAGCTCTGGCAGGTGGAGCAAAACGTGCAGCGGGCGGTGGCGGACCGGTTCGGCATCGCTTTCGTACCGGCACCCGCGGCCTGCGCCGACGCCGACGGCTGTCTCCACCCGGATTACTGGGCGCACGACGTCACCCACGCCAACGCCTCCTACGGCGCCCTCATGCGTGACGAAATCGCTAACCATTTCACGTGAAAAAGGAGGCGGCGACGATGCGCCTGGTGATGACGCTGCTGATCCGCAACGAGATCGACATCATCGCGGACTTCCTCACCTACCACCTCGCCCAAGGGGTGGATTTCATCGTCATCACCGACAACGGATCCACCGACGGCACCCTCGACGTGGTCGCGCGGTTCGTGCCGACGGGGCGGGTCTGCCTCCTCGTCGAGGAGGATCAGGATTACCGGCAATACGCCTGGGTCACCCGGATGGCGCGCCTCGCCCGCGATCTCCTGAAGGCCGACTGGATCATCAACAGCGACGCCGACGAATTCTGGCACGCCGCGGGCGGCAGCCTGAAACAGGTACTGGCGCAGGCCTCCGCCGATGTGCTCATGGTCCGCCGCCGCAACATGATCCCGCCAGAGGAAGGCAGCGGTCGCGACGTGCTCGCCGACGGGACCCTCGCCGTGCTGGCGCCGGTGGCGGATCGAAGCCGCTCCAAGCTCATCCGCACCGTCAGCGCCAAGGCGGTGTGCCGGGCGGACGGATTCGTCTCCATCGGCCAGGGCAACCACGAAGCGACCTACGACCGCCCGGTGACGCAGGCGGCCGAACCGCGCCTCACCATCTACCACTATCCGATCCGGACCTACGCCCAGTTCGAGGCGAAGGTGATCCAGGGCGGGGCGGCCTATGCCCGCAACACCGAGTTCGACCGAAGCGTCGGCGGCCATTGGCGGCGGTGGTACGCGACCTGGGAAGCGGGCGGCCTGCGGACCGCGTACGACGCCATCGTGCTCGATCCTGCGGCCCGCGCGGCGGCCGTGGCCGAGGGCATTCTCGGAGACGACGATACCCTGGCGCGTCATTTCCGGAGTCGGGTCCGGAGTCGGGCCGACGCCGCGCCCCCGGAGGAAGCCCGGCGCATGGCCGACCTCGTCTCCCTCGATGGTCCCCTGCCCGGGGATTTCGACGCGGGCGGCTACCTGCGCCTGCATCCCGACCTCGCCGATCTGTTCACCCTGCCCTGGCAGGGCGCGCTGCACTACCTCGAACACGGCCGGCGCGAGGGCCGGATCTACCCCTCGGCGCGTACGCGGGCGCAGGAGAAGGCGGACCAGGCCGGACGCATCGCCCTCGCCGTCGACGGGCTCGACGGCTCGGGCAAGTCGGCGGTGGCGCGCCACGTGGCGGCGGCTCTGGGCGCCACGGTGCTCGACCCGTTTGCTGGCCGGGTCGGCGCCCTGATGGTGCATCTCGCCCGCCTCGGCCAGCACGACCGCGCCGACGCCGTGGCGCACGACGCCGTCGCCCTGGCGCTGGCGGAGGCGCCCCCGGGGCCGGTGGTGTTCGACCGGCACTGGTTCACGGCGTCGCAATTGCTGTCGAAGGCCTACCGCGCCGGGTGGGAGCCGCGCCCGTTCAGCGTGATGACCTGGACCGACCGCCCCGCCACCCTGGCGCGGCTGGCCGCGCGCGGCATCGATGCCGCGGCGGAGATGCCGGAGGACCGGATCGACACCTACCGGCGCCTCGCGGCCGAGCTCGACGTGCCGCTCCTCGACACCACCTTCACAACTCCGGAAGAGGCGGCAACGCGGGTGCTGGCCCTGATGGCTCGGGGGACGCCGTCCTGAGGGAGGCCAGGGAAGACAGTCGGGCTCTGCCCGACACCCACCGAAGGGCTTGCCCTTCGGTATCCCGGGATCAGGCGGGCTGGGGGTCCACCGGTCCCTGTGGGATGCGCCGATCCCAGCCGATGTGGCGGACATAGCCGCCCCGATCGAGAATCACCGCCCGGAAGCCGAGCGCGTGGTAGTGCTGCGAGATCTGGCCCTCGTGCTTCAGCGGGCTCACGAGGATGCGGCTGAAGCTGCCGATCGCGGCATAGTCCGACAGGCGGCGCAGGCCGGGGTTGAACGTGAACCCGTGCCACTTGCCCCGGTAGCCGAAGGCAAGCACGCCGAAATCCCCCGCCGGGGAGACGAAGTGCAGGGGATGCCCGTTGGTGTCGTCCCAGGCCCGCAGCCACACGCAGATCGTCGAGGGATCGGCGGCGAGCAGGCTGCGGCTGCGCTCGATGAAACCGCCGCGATAGAATTCCCAATCGTCCTCGGTGTGGAAGATGTAGGGCGTGCGGACCTCGGCGTAGCCGGCCTCGATGGCGGCGATCTGCCCGCGGGACCGGCCGAGGCGGAGCAGGCGCGCACCGTGGCGCCGGCAGATCGCGGAGGGGTCGCCCGTCCCGTCCTCGACCACGAGGATCTCGGCGATGCCCTGATCGGTGTTCCAGGCCCGGAAGCTCGCCAGCGTGCGTTCGAGAAGGTCGTGGCGCCCGCACGAGGTGAGCACGACGGTGACGTCGGGGGAGTTTGGCGCAGGCTTGCCACCCCGCAGCCACCGCCATCCGGCCTTCCACGGCATCGCGTCATCCTGTTCCAAAAAAGCAAAAAGGGGCCGGCTCGTGTCCGAGCCGGCCCCCGTCGTGCCGTCCGTTCGGATCAGAACGTGTAGCGAACCCCGCCGCGCACCGCCTGGATCGTATCGGAGGAGGCGAGTTCGGCGTCGTAGCCGAGAAAGCCGGCCAGGCCCGGAGCCAGTTCCGTGCTCACGCCGAGGCCGACCAAAGCCCGGTCGCGGGCGAGGCGACGGCCGGAGACCGCGAACGGCACCGTCGGCACCAGGGTGAAGGACGCCCCGATGGTGCGGCTGATGTCGGCGAAGTCGTGGACGTAGGCCGCCTTGACCCAGAACGAGACCGGACGCCCGTTCAGCACCGTCGTCGCCGTCTCCAAGCGGCCGCCGACCAGGGTGCGGGCCGAGAGGAAGTCCTTGGCGGCGATGGTGAGGCTGAGGGGGCCGGCGCTGCCCTCGCGGACCCGGTCCTGATCGAAGGTGTTCACCTGGAACCCGACGAAGGGCGACAGCACCGTGGTGGGCGCAACCGCGAAGCGGTAGCCGAGCTCACCCGCGGAGATGAACTGGTCCCCGCTGACCTTGCCCTGCGCGCCACCGGCCTGGATCTGCGCCAAGCCGAGGGACCGGTTCACGCGGCCCTCCGCATGGGCGTAGCCCACGGTGGCGTTGGCGTAGAGGGCGCCGCTGGAGACGCCGCCGTAGATACCGACCTGAGCGTTGTCCGTATGCGCCCGCTCGCCGGTGCGGTTCAGGCCGACGTCGACGGAACCGTAGCCCGCCGCGATGCCCAGCACCGTGCCCACCTGCGGGTGGAAGTCGATGCCGCCCGCCATGCCGGCGACGGTCTCGGAGCGGCCCGCCGCGTTGGCGGTGGAGTCGACGCTTCCGAACTGGCCGTAGCCCGTGGCCCAGAGGCCGTAGCCGCGGCTCGTCTCGACGAAGCGGGGGGCGGGCACGGGGGCGCGGTTCGGCATGTCGGCGGCGTAGACCGTCGGCGGCAGGGTGAAGCCCGTCGGGCCGGCTTCCGTGCTGGCGGCGTAGGCCCGCGACAGGAGTTGGCTGCCGAAGGCGCGACCCGAGCGGAGCTGCGGATCGGCCAGCGACGCGTAGCCCTGGCCGGCGACCCGGTCGAGGGTCGCGGCGATCCCGGCGTTGCTCTGGTTGTCGATGACGAGGAGCGCCTGCGGGTTGTTGGCGAGCGCCGCATCGAGGCCGCGCGCCACGTTGGCCTGGTTCGCCGTCTGCGCCACGAGGCCGAAGCTCTGCTGGGCCAGGGTCACGTAGGCGTTGTTGGCGTCGGAGGAGGCGATCGCGCGGATCAGGAAGGGCAGCGAGCCGTTGTCGGTGACGTTGGCGAAGTTGCCCCGCACGCCGCCGGCGGCGCTGACCAGCGTGTACCGGGCGTTGGGCAGGTAGGTGCCCGCCGCCGTGACGCTGGCGGTGCCGGCGAGGGTCGCGGTGCCGGTGGCGACGAGGCGGGACGCCTGGCCGTCGACGCCGAGGTTAGTCTGGAGCGTGCCGCCGGCCTGCTGGACGAAGTTCGTCACCGTCAGGGTGCCGAAGGGGGCGGCGGTGCTGCCCGGGGCGACGATGCCGGCGTTCGTCAGGGTGCCGGCGACGCGGCCGGTGCCAGCGAGGGTGCCGGCCGGACCCACGCCGGTGTTGGCGTTGAGGGTGGAGTTCACCGTGAGGACGCCGCCCGCCACCGTCGCGCCGCCCGAGAAGGTCTGCGTCGAGCCGAAGGCCAGGGTCCAGGCGCTGTCGGCCTGGCGCAGGGTGGTGAACCCGGCGACGTTGCTGGCGAGCGTGCCGGTGCCCGACAGGTTCAGGGCGTTGATGCCGAGCCCCTGCGCGGTGATGTTGCCGCCGATGGTCGAACCGGTGCCGAGGTTCACGGTGTTCCGGCTCGCCGCGACATCCGCATAGGTGATGTTGCCGGTGATCGTGCCGGTGTTGGTCAGGGTGTGGTTGCCCATGCCGTACTGGACGTTGCCGGCGATGCGGCCGGCATTCGTCGTGGTGCTGTTGCGGCGGTTGGCCGTGGTGGCCACCTGTGGGTCGGCGTCGGTGAAGCGCACGTCACCGGTGATGACACCCGTGGCGGCGTTGGTGAGCACGCCGTTGCCGGCGCCGTAGACCACGATGGCCTGACCACCCGCCGGGCCTGTGATCGTGCCGGCATTGGCGATGGTGAAGGTCTGTGCCCGGCCCTGAATGGCGCGGACCCCGGTGCCGGTGCCGCTGATCGTGGCGCCGGCGCGGTTGGTGACGCTCAGCGCCGCGACGTCGTCGTCGGAATCGATGGCCGCCACGGCCGCCGTGCCGGTGCCGTTGCGGGTCGCCGAGATGGTGCCCGCGTTGGTGATCGCCATGGAGGCGATGTTCTCGCCCGCATAGATGCCACGCGAGATCCCAATCCCATTCTCCGTCACCGCGATGGTGCCGTTGTTGGTGACCGCCACGTTGGCGAAGTCGGCGCCCGTCGAGTTCGTCAGCACGCCGTAGACGCGGGTGGCGGCGGTGTTGGCGCGGCCCGCCGCACCAGTGCCCACGAGGGTGCCGTTGTTGACCAGACTCGTGTTCGAGCCCGACAGGTTCACGGTCTTGTTGGTGAGCGTATTGTTCACGGTGAGCTGCGCGCCCGAGCCCGTCACCTGAATCAGCCCGGCGACGTTCTGCGTCGAGCCGGCACCGAGCGTCAGATTCCCACCCGCCACCGTGAGGTTGCCGGACAGGTTCTGCACCGAGCCGCTCGCGGTGGTCCAGGCGCTGCCGGCGCCGGTCTGGTTGAGGCTGGTGAAGCCCGAGATCGTCCCCGTGAGGGTGCCGGTGCCCGACAGGTTGAGATTGTTCGTGCCGAGGCCCCGCGCGGTGATGTTGCCGCCGATGCTGGACCCGGTGCCGAGGTTCACCGTGTTCACGGTGGCGGCGACGTCGAGGAACGACAGGCCGCCGGTGATGCGGCCGGTGTTGTTCACGGTCTGATTGCCGCCGCCGAAGGCGACGTTGCCGTTGATGGTGCCGGCGTTGGTGAGGGTGCCGGTGCGGCGCAGGTTCACCACCGTCGTGGCGGTCTGGAGATCCTGGTCGAAGTTGCGGACATCGCCGTTGATGACGCCAGTGGCCGTGTTGGTGATGACGGTGTTGTAGGCGCGGACAGTGGTGGCGTCGCCGGCATTACCGGCATTCACCGCGAAGGTTGCGATGGCGGCCTCATTGGCGGTGGTGTTGGTGAGGGTGCCGCTGTTGTTGATCTCGTACTGGGCGGCGCGGCCCGAGATCGCGCGGGTGTTCGTGCCCGTAGCGGTGATCCGGCCGCCGGCGGCGTTGTTGACCACGAGACGGTCGGTATCGTCGTCGGAATCCACTCCCGCCACCACGGCCGTCGTCGCCGTGGCGGAGGTGCCGCGCGTCGCCGAGATCAGGCCGGTGTTGTTGAGCGTGAACAGCGTGGTGTTCTCGCCGGAATAGATGCCCCGGGCGATGCCGTTGCCGTTCTGCGTCACCGCGATGGTGCCGGAATTGGTCACCGTGGTGCTCTCGTACTGCGAGCCCGCCGGCGCGCTCGAATAGGCGCCGTAGACCCGGGTCGTGGTGTTGCCGGCCGGCGCCGTGAGGGTGATCGTGCCGGTGTTGTTCAGGGTCGAGCGGTCACCCGCCAGGTTCACGCCGAAATTGTCGCGGTTCAGCGGCGCGGTGTTGCCGACGGTGCCGGCATTGTTGACGATACTCGTGCCGTTCACCCGCACATTGGTGAAGCTCGGGTTCGTGCCGGCGCTCGTCTGCTGCGAACCGATGGTGCCGCCCGGCTGGATGCTGACCGTGAGGCCGGTGGCGGCGGCCGGCGCGACGTAGCCGGTCGGCTGCGCATCGGTGCAGGTCACGGTCTGCCCGCTGGCGGGCGAAGCCGGTTGGCACGCCGCCGAGGCCTCGGCGATCAACATGCTCCACACGGGAACGCTCACCATCAGTGAGCGGCGCAGCACTTGACCTTGCCTCGACATCGTATCCCCCAGGATTTTATGATTTTGATTGGTCGGCCGCTCGCATGCGCTGCCAATGGAGCGACGATTACGGACAGCACGAGCAGAGTCAAAAATTAGTTCTGTGTTCGAGGGCCGGTGTCCGGAATTTGATTTTACGAGATGCAAATCAATCACACATTCTTCTTAGAACGCGGACTTTAGACACGAACATCACGGTATTCAGGCAGGATTTCTATTTAAAACAGGCAGAACGGACAGGAAAAACTGGCAATTCGCGTCGAGAGCCCATGAATGCGAAAAGGGCCGGCCCCTGTTCGAGGCCGGCCCTTCGGACGGAGACCCGGTCGTCACCGATGCTTGGTGATGACCGGGCGTGGGTGACTGACGACGGCTCAGTACTTGCGCACGATGGGCTCCGGCATCGGCGCGGGCGCCTCGCCGAAGGTGTAGCGGATGCCGCCGTAGACCGAGAGCGGCTGAGCGAGCGTCGTCGTGCGCACGTCGTTGACGGGGTAGCGGTTGGCCACGAGGCCCGGCTCGAAGAAGGTGCCGAACGTCGTGTAGCGGTTGTTGGTCAGGTTGGTGACGTAGCCGAACAGCTCGAGGTTCCGGTTCACCCGGTAGCTCGTGTTGAGGTTGAGCACGTAGTACGCGGGCAGCTTGCGGTTCAGGTTCGACTCGTCGCCGCGATAGTAGGCGGACGAGAAGGCCTGCATGGCCATGCCGACGCGCCAGCGCGGCAGCACCTCGACGTCGAAGCCGACCTTGAACTGGTGGTCGGGGATCAGCGGGACCTTGTTGCCCGGGACCACATCGATCGCGCCGTCCACCGACAGGGGGTTGTTGGGCGAGGACAGCGTGCCGTTGAAGCGGAAGGTCGCGTCGATCAGGGCGTAGTTCGCGTAGACGGTGAGCCAGTCGGCGACGTATTCGAGGCCGACCTCGACGCCCTGGCGACGGGTCGCCGGCACGTTGACGAAGTAACCGCGTGCCGCGTTGCCCGGGGTGGCGAGCGACAGGATGTCGTTGGTCAGATCGGTGCGGAAGGCGCCGACCTTATAGTTGACCAGGCCGCCATCGTAGAAGTTCGGCAGCGCGCCGCGGAAGCCGACCTCGTAGGTCTGGCCCTCGACCTGCTTGAGCGGCGGATCGGCCACGAGGGAGTTCGGCAGCAGGCAGGGGCGGAGCGGGTTGGCGCAGGCGAGTTCGAGGGGCGTCGGCGCGCGGTTCGACTCGGAGTAGCCGCCGTAGAGGTTGAGGCCCGGGGCGAAGCGGTAGGTCAGACCCGCCACCGGGTTGATCTTGTTGAAGTAGTGCGTGCCCGTCACGTCGGGGGAGAAGCCCGTCTGGTCCTGGCTCGAGATGCGGGCGAAGTTGAGCCGCGCGCCGGCCGTCAGCGACAGGGCGTCGGTGATGTCGATGGTGTCGGTGGCGTAGAGGCCCATGTAGAGGTTCGAGCCCGTCACCGAGCTCGGCGCGATGCCGAGTGCAGCCGACGTGCGCAGGAAGTCGGTGCCGAGGCCCGGCACGGTGCCGTAGGCGGGCGTCAGCGGGTTCGTCGTCACCGACAGGTCGGGGTTGATGACGCCCAGCGTGCTCGACGACTTGTAGCCGTAATCCGCGACGTCGATGGAGCCGCCGACCACGAAGCTGTTGTTGAAGCCGAACACCCGGTCGCGGTTGGCCGCCTGGAGCGTGCCGCCGTAGCCCGTGGCCTCGGTCTTGGTGACGTCGAGGGTGCCGTAGGGAACGCCCGCCGTGAACGGGATGCCGTTCGGGGCGCCCCGGCCCACCATCAGGAACTGGTTACGGAAAGCGAGCTGCGACTGGCCGGCCGAGGGGCTGAAGCCGTCATCCTCGTAGCAGAGCCGGCCGCGGAAGCTCGAGCGCGTGCTGCAGTTCTCGAAATCGCTGTCGTTGCCGTCGATGTAGCGCTGGCTGAAGCGTCGGAAGTAGGCGGCACCGGAGATGTCCCAGGTCGGCGAGAGATCGACGCGGCCGGTGAGCTGGATGGTGCCGACTTCGGAGGTGGTGGTCTGCGGATAGGTGAAGATCGCCCGCGGCTCGATGTGGGTGAAGTCCGTGGGTGTCGCGGCGGCGGCGCCGAAATAGGTCCGCGCCATCTGGCCGATGAGGTGGAACTCCGAATCCAGCGTCCGGTAGCCGACGTCGCCGTAGACCCGGCCGATGGTGCTCGGGCTCTGGAAGCGCCAGCCGCGGTCGTTGAGGCCATCACCCGCGAAGTAGATGCTCCATGGGCCGATCATCTTGCCGTGCTGCAGGGAGCCGGCGATGCGCGCGTCCGAACCGCCGAGCGCGGTGATCTCGGTGCCCTGCCAGTTGAAGCCGTTCTTCATCTGGATGTTGATCGCGCCGCCCAGCGCGTTGAGGCCGAAGACCGGGTTGCCGGTGACGACGTCGATGCGGTTGATGGCGACCTGCGGGATGAGATCGAGGTTGACCGTATCGCCGAAGGCTTCGTTGATGCGCACGCCGTTCTGGTAGACGGCGAGGCCCTGCGGCACGCCCGTCACCGGCGAGGCCTGGAAGCCACGGTAGTTGATGTCGACGCGGTTGTTGTTGCCCTGGCTATCCGACAGGTTGAGACCGGGCACGCGGCGGGCCAGGGTCTCGACGGCGTTGAAGGTCGCGCGGTCGAAATTCAGATCAGCGGCCGTGACCGTCTCGACTGTGCTGGGAATCTTGTTGAGCGGCAGAGCACCGCCACGCAGACGCGTGGTATCCGGAACCTGGAGAGCCGTTCCGCCCGGGGCCTGCAGTACCGGAATACTGGGCGCACCATTTCCGGCGGCGACACCGACCGGTGTGGTTGCAACAACGCTGATCTCGCTGAGCGAAACCGTGCTCTGTGCCTGAGCAACGCACGGCAGCAGCGCGACTGAAGCAAATAGGCTGTACCGCAGCGAGCGCATGATTCTTTCCCGACCCAGGATTGTATTTGTAACCGTCACCTTCTGGCGACGTGTTGTTCACTCATGGGCGAGGATGCGCGGACAGGGCAAGTCCATCCCGCATCATCATCGGGAATCCTGGGCTCCCTGGCAGCGGAATGGCGGACCAAGTGGTGTTCATGCCACATTTTTCCCTTATTCGACAGAGACTTAGAGGCAACAATGGCAATCTTGTTCGGGATCATTCGGCAATCGCGGCCGGCCTAGCCACCCGAAGGCGATCGTCGTCCCGATGGAGAACCATTCATCCAGGATCCCCTGTCCGGACCGGTGGCGACCGCTCCGTCGAATCGAGGGCGATGGTGGACGAAACGGGCTCTGGACGTACGATCGTCCATTCGGCCGCTTCACCCGCGGCGTGCTATCCGTCCGTCGCCTCGGGTCACGAAACCGGAGGCATCGGATCAGCACTCGCGACGGTCTCCCATGACGCAAGACGCCGATGGACAACCGCTCAGCATCGCGCTCGGCATCGGCGGAACGATCCGCATCGGCGAGCAGCATCTCGGCGTCGCCGAAACCCTCGCCATCGTGGAGGCCATCGCGCGCACCGGCTCGGTCCAGGGCATCGCCACGGAACTCGGCTTGTCCTATCGCGCCGCCTGGGAGCGCCTGCGCACCCTCGAAAGCGCGCTCGGCCACCAGATCGTCCAGAAGACGCGCGGGCACGGCAGCACCCTGACGGAGACGGGGGTGGCGCTGCACGATGCCCTCGCGGAGGCCGCCGCGGCCCTGGCGGGGCCGTTGGCGCGCGAGGGCCGGTCGGTCCAGGCGCGCCTCGCCGGCCTCCTCGGCGACGCGGCCCCCACCCTCACCCTCGTCGCCAGCCACGACCTGCTGCTCATGACTGTGCTGGCCGATTGGCCGGGGATCGCCGTCGTCGTCGCGGGCAGCGCGGATGCCGTCGCCCGCCTCGCCGAGGGCCGCGCCGACGCTGCCGGATTCCATTGCGGTCCGGGCGGGCTCGCCCTCGCCGGCCCCGCCTTCGCCGACCTCGGCGACACGCCCGGGATCCGCGTCCGCCCCCTGTTCGAGCGGGAGCAGGGCGTGATGCTCGCCGCCGGCAATCCCCTCGGCATCCAGGGGTTCGCCGACCTCGCGCGCCTGCGGGCGCGGACCATCAACCGGCAGAGGGGGTCGGGGACGCGGGTGTGGTTCGATCGCCTCCTCGCCGAGCACGGGATCGAACCATCGGACATCCAGGGCTACGCCACGGAGGAGTTCACGCATCAGGCGGTGGCCGCGGTCATCGCCTCCGGGGCCGCCGATGCCGGCCTCGGGGCCCGAGCGGCGGCCGAGCGGTTCGGCCTCGCGTTCCTCTCCCTCGGCTGGGAATGCTACTACCTCGCCTGCAGCGCCTCGCTGCCCGACGCCCTCCTCGACCGGGTCGCCGAGGCCGTGGCGGAGGGTGCGGATCGGACGGTCGGCTACCGGCGTGCGAAGAGCGACTGAACCGATGAACGTTGTCAGACACTTGCGGACGCGGGTCCGTGTTCTCGCGGGTGCCCTCCTCATGGGCGGCCTCGCGGTTTTCCCCGCCTCGGCGCGCCCGTTCACCGACGCGGCGGGACGGGTCGTCGAGATTCCCGAACGGGTGGCCCGCATCCTCGCCGCCGGCCCGCCGGCCTCGGTGATGCTCTACAGCCTCGCGCCGGGCCGGATGGTCGGCTGGGTGCGCGCGCCGACCCCGGCGGAGCGTCCGTTCCTGGCACCCGAGACGCGGGATCTGCCCGCCACCGGGCGCCTCACCGGGCGCGGCGGCACCGCCAACGTCGAGGCCGTGCTGGCGTTGAAGCCCGATCTCATCGTCGATGTCGGCAGCACGGGGCCGACCTACGCTTCCCTCGCTGACCGGGTGCAGGCGCAGACCGGCATTCCCTACGTGATCCTCGACGGCACCTTCGCGAAGACCGCCGCGACCTATCGGCAACTCGGCGACCTCATCGGCGACCCGTCCGCGGCCGAAGGTCTGGCCGCCTCTGCCGACGCGACCCTGAAGGCGGTGGCCGACACGGTCGCCACGCTTCCCGAAGCCCGGCGCCCCCGCGTCTACTACGCGCGCGGTCCCAGGGGCCTCGAGACGGCGCCGGCCGGGGCCCTCAACGCCGAACTGCTCGACGTCGTCGGCGCCCGCAACGTCGCCGTGGCGACGGGACAGACCGGCCTCGCCACCGTCTCGCCGGAGCAGGTCCTGGCCTGGAACCCGGACGTGATCGTGACTCAGGACCCGGCCTTCCGAAAGGCCATCGCCACCGATCCGCTCTGGTCCGGGGTGAAGGCCGTACGCGACGGCCGCGTCCTTCAGACGCCGACCCTGCCCTTCGGCTGGTTCGACGCGCCGCCCGGGGCCAATCGCCTCATCGGCGTGCGCTGGCTCGCGGGCGCGCTCTATCCCGACCTATTCCCGGAGCCCCTGACCGAGGTCATGCGCGACTTCTACCGGCGGTTCTATCATGTCGACCTCACGCCCGCGCAGGTCGATGCCCTCCTCGACGGCGCCGCGGCGCCGTGACGGCGGAGGCCATGGCCCTGCGGGGGGCGCGACGACGGCGGGCCCTCGTCCTCGCCGGATGGGCACTGCCGGTCCTCGCCCTATCCGCCCTCGCCATCGTGGCGCTCGGGCTCGGCCGCTACGCCGTTCCGCCGGGCGACGTGTTCGCCGTGCTCGCCGCCAAGCTGTTCGGCTGGCCGTCCGGCGCCGACGCGACCGTCGAGACGGTGGTGCTGCGGGTGCGCCTGCCGCGTGTCGCCGCCGCCCTGGTGGTCGGAGCGGCCCTCGCGGCGGCCGGGGCGACCTACCAGGGTCTGTTCCGCAATCCCCTGGTGTCGCCCGACATCCTCGGGGTCTCGGCCGGCGCCAGCCTCGGGGCGGTGCTCGGCATCTTCCTGTCGCTCCCCGTGGCGGCGATCCAGGGTCTCGCCTTCGCGGGCGGCCTCGGCGCCGTGGCCTGCGTCTATGCCGTCGGCGCCGCGGTGCGCCGGCACGATCCGGTGCTGACCCTGGTGCTCGCCGGCGTCGCCATCGGGGCGGTGCTGGGGGCGGCGATCTCCCTCATCAAGGTCCTGGCCGACCCCTACAACCAGCTGCCGGCCATCACCTACTGGCTGCTCGGCAGCCTCGCGTCGGTGACGATCGGCGATGTCGGCGCCATCCTGCCGGCCATCGTCCTCGGCCTCGTGCCCCTGGTGCTCCTGCGCTGGCGCATGAACCTGATGAGTCTCGGCGAGGAGGAGGCCCGGGCGCTGGGCGTCGAGACCCGGGCCCTGCGCCCGCTCCTCATCATGGCCGCGACCCTGGTGACGGCGGCGGCGGTCTCGGTGACGGGGGTCATCGGCTGGATCGGGCTCCTCGTGCCCCACGTCGCCCGTCTCCTGGTGGGGCCGGATTTCCGGCGCCTGCTGCCGGCCTCCCTGATGCTCGGCGCCGGGTATCTGCTCGCCGTCGACAGCGTCGCCCGCACCCTCGCCTCCGTGGAAGTGCCCCTCGGAATCCTCACGGCGCTCATCGGTGCGCCGTTCTTCCTCTGGCTCCTCGCCAGCGGCCGGCGGGGCTGGGCCTGACGATGTTCGGCGTCGAGAATCTCGCGTTCGGCTACGGAGCCCGGAGGATCGGGTCCGGCGTGACCTTCACCCTCGCGGCCGGCGAGGTGTTGTGCCTGCTCGGCCCCAACGGCGGCGGCAAGACCACCCTGTTCAAGACCCTCCTGGGGCTGCTGCCGAAGCAGGCCGGGCGAATCCTGCTCGACGGCGCCGACGTGGCGGGCTGGTCGCGGGCCCGGCTCGCCCGCAGCCTCGGCTACGTGCCCCAGGCGCACGGCGCGCTGTTCCCGTTCTCGGTCCGCGACGTCGTCCTCATGGGGCGCGCCAGCCGGCTCGGCGCCTTCGCCGGCCCGGGCCGGGTCGACCGCGAGCACGCCGAACGGGCGCTGGCGACGCTGGGCGTCACGCATCTTGCCGACCGAATCTACACGGAGATCAGCGGCGGCGAGCGCCAGATGGTACTCATCGCCCGGGCGCTCGCCGGGGAGCCCCGCCTCCTCGTCATGGACGAGCCCACCGCGAGCCTCGATTTCGGCAATCAGACCCGCGTCCTCGATCAGGTCCGGCGGCTCGCACGCGGCGGGATCTCCGTGATCCTGTCGACCCACGACCCCGACCACGCCTTCCTCTGCGCCGACCGCGTCGCGCTTCTGCACGAAGGGCGCCTCGCCGCCCTCGGGGGCCCGGCCGAGACGATCACGCCCGCGAGCCTGGAGCGCCTCTACGGCGTCGCCGTCGCGGTGGTGCCGCTGCCCGGATACGGCCGCTCCGTCTGCGCCCCGATCCTATCCTGATTGCGAGAGGCCTTGCCGATGGTGCGCCTGAACGAGATCCGCCCCAACGAAATCGCCGTGGCCCCGCCCGCCGCCACCGATGCGGGCCTCGTCTATATCGGGCGGATCTCCACGCCCTGGACCGACCGCCTCGCCTGCCCGCGTCAGGGGCGGGCCGACGGCCCCCTGTGCCGGATCGAGGTGTTCGAGCCCTGGGTCGCCGCCCTCGACGGGCTGTCGGCCTACGCGCGGATCGAGGTGCTGTACTGGCTCGACGCGTCCCGGCGCGACCTCGTCCGCCAGTGCCCGGCGAGCGACGGGATCGCGCGCGGCACCTTCTCCCTGCGCTCGCCGGTGCGCCCCACCCCCATCGGGACGTCCATCGCGCGGCTCGTCTCCGTCGAGGGGCCGGTGCTGACCGTGCGCGGTCTCGACTGCCTCGATGGCACACCGCTCCTCGACCTCAAGCCGGACCGCAGCCTGTTCACCCCCGTCGCCCCGCCGCAGCCGGGCGACTTCGAGTAGGGGCCGCGCCCCGGACGCTCGCTCAGTCGACGGCGATCATCACGTCCGACGCCTTGACCACGGCGTAGGCCTGGGCTCCGACCGTGAGGCCCAGGGAGTCCACGGCCTCGTTGGTGATCGAGGACGTGATCACGGTGCCGTCGGCGACCTCGATCTTCACGTGAGCGGTGGTGGCGCCCTTCTCGACGGAAACGACCTTGCCCTTGAGGGTGTTGCGCGCGCTGATCTTCATCGTTGGTCTCATTGGCGGGGTGGAGGGGGGCCGAGGATCTGGAAGCCCTGGGCCTCGAAATAGGGCCGAGCCGCCGCACTTCGGAGGAAGGTGAGGAAGCGGGCCGCGCCGTCCCCCTTTGCCTCGGCGGTGACGGCGAACGGATACACGACCGGCGGGTGCGAGTCCGCCGGAAACACACCCACCACCTTCACGCCGGGATCGGACCTCGCATCGCTTTCGTAGACGACGCCCAACGGAGCCTCGCCGCGCGAGACGAGCAGGAGGGCGGCGCGCACGTTGTCGGCCTGGGCCAGACGCGGCTGCACGGCGCTCCAGAGGCCGAGCGTCTCGAAGGCCGCCTTGGCGTACTTGCCGATGGGTACGGAGGTCACCTCGCCCGTGGCGAGCCGCCCGTCGGGGCCCAGCGCCGCGTCGAAGCCCGCCGGGGTGAACGGCACGGCGGTGATCGTCGCGTCCTTCGGCGCGATGACCACGATGCGGTTGCCGAGCAGATTCACCCGGGTTCCGGGGCGCACGAGCGACTTCTTCTCGAGGTGGTCCATCCATTCGAGGTCGGCCGAGGCGAAGAGGTCTGCGGGCGCACCCTGCTCGATCTGCCGGGCCAGGGCCGACGACGCGGCGTAGCTCGTCTTCAGGGCGACGCCGTTCTCCGCCGTGAACGCCTTGCCGGCCGCGTCGAGGGCGTTCTTCAGGCTCGCGGCCGCGAAGATTGTGGCAGTCTCGGCGGCCCGCGCGGCGGGGGCCGCCACGATCAGGCCGGCGAAGACGAGGGCACGGAGGGTGGCGCGCATGCGGGCTCGGTCCTCGGGAAGGCACAGACGTTCGGGCTACGGGCCACCGGGAATATCATGCGTGGCCGCCCCCCGATATATACAGACGGACATAACGAAGGCGAGGGGCTTTCTTCCGAAGGGCTTCGTGTCGGAGCCGATCGGACGACGATGCTCTTGGAAGACGACGCTTTTGGAAAAAGAAAGACCCCGATGGCGCGCCTGAGCATCCGCATCGATCTCGGAGACGGTCACCGCATCGGGCCCGGCAAGGTCCGGCTCCTCGAGGCGATCGCGGAGCACGGGTCGATCTCGGCGGCGGGCCGGGCGCTGGGCATGTCGTATCGACGGGCGTGGGTGCTGGTGGAGGCCATGAACCACGGCTTCGGGCGGCCCGTCGTCGCGACACAGGCGGGCGGCAGGGCGGGCGGCGGCGCGCATCTCTCCGACCTCGGGGCCCATGTGGTCGCGCGCTACCGGGCCGTCGAGGACGCGGCGGAGGCGGCAGCGCGGCCGTTCCTCGACGGCTTCGCGAGTCCGGAGGATGGCGCCTGACTCTCCGTCGCAGGAACCGACATTCGGAAGCGCCGATTGATCCCGCATCAGCGAAACACGGGATCATCATGAAGCTGCAAGGCAAGCGCGCCCTCATCACCGGGGCCGATTCGGGCATCGGCCAAGCGACGGCGGAGTTGTTCGCCCGCGAAGGCGCGGACGTCGCCATCACGTACAACACGGATGCGGAGGGCGCGCGGGAGACCGCCCGTCGCGTGGAGGCGCAGGGGCGGCGCTGCCTCGTCATTCAGGACGATGTCGGCAACGCGGCCTCCGTCGAGGCGACCTTCGCGCAGGTGGCACGCGAACTCGGTGTCCTCGACATCCTCGTCAACAATGCCGGTCAGGCCATGAGCGGCATGCCCGTGGCGGAGATGGAGGAAGCGAAGCTGGAGCAGATCCTGCGGGTCAACCTGATGGGGCCGGTCTTCTGCGCCAAGGCCTTCATCGCGGTGCGCCGCGCCCAGGGCGGACGGGGCAAGATCGTGACCGTCTCGTCCGTGGCCCAGCACCTGCCGACGCCGGGGAGCGCGCCCTACGGCATGTCGAAGGCCGGCATCGGCTCCTTCTGCCGCAGCCTGTCGCGGGAGCTCGCCGAGGACAAGATCAACGTCAACAACGTCGCGCCCGGCCTGATCGAGACCCCGATGACGAGCGACCGGTTCGAGGATCCGAAGAAGCTGGAGGCATCCCTGGAGCGGATTCCGTGGCACCGCGCCGGCCAACCCGACGAGATCGCAAAGGCTGTCCTCTATCTGGCGTCCCACGACTCCGACTACGTCACGGGTCACACCCTCGTGGTCGATGGCGGACTGACCATGCAGTGGGGCGGCGCCTGATCGCCTCATGACGGGAAGCCGGCCCCCACGGCGGGCTTCCCACGACGCCGCGGCCTGAGCGCCGCAATGTCCGCGCCGGTCTACGGCGCGGCGAGCTGTCGGGCGACGTCCAGCAGCGTCTCGCCGGTCACGTCCGGCGCCCGCAGCACCGGCGAGAACGGACGCCCACGCGCGACGTATCCGCCGACGAGCCCGACGGCCTTCGCACCGTGGATGTCCCAGGGATGGGTCGCCACCAGGGCCATCTCACCCGGGGCGACACCGGCCTCCCGGACGGCATAGCGGTATACTTCCGGGCGGGGCTTCGCGAGACCGACCGCCTCGACGGACAGGACCCGTTCGACGAGCCCGGCCAGGCCCGCCGCATCGAGGAGCCCCTGGGTGGTCTCGGCGGCCCCGTTGCTGAGGGCGACGATACGCAGGCCGGCCCCGGCGAGCACTTCGAACGCCGCCCGTGCGTCGTCGTGCGGCGGCAGGGTCTTCATCAGGCCGAGCACCGCCTTCTTCTGCTCCACCGACGCCGTCACGCCCTTCATGGCGAGCAGTTCGTCGAGGCAGCCGGCCATGACGGACCGGAAGGGTGCGAAGGCCCCCGTCACACCCAAGGCGAACGTATCCCGCAAGGCGGCGGTGTAGAGGAAGTCGAGGGCGAGGGCGGGAAGCCCGAGTCCCGTCAGCGCGGTCCGCATCGGCGCCATGCTGAACACCGTGCCGATGATGTCGAACGCGACGACCTTTACGCGGGGCGGCAAGCCGGCTCCGGCTGGCTGAGCGTCGGCCATGGGTCAGACCACCCCGTCCCGGACTTGTCCGATCGGCCCTTGTCCGGTCGGTTCGTGGATGGGGCATCCGTTGAAACGCTGGCGGAAATCGGCCGAGTGCCGGTAGGGCGCGTTGCGCGCGCGGTTGATGTTGCCCAGCGGCCGATGCGCGGCGAGTCCGGTCCAGACGCCGAAGCGCATGCCTTCGTCGACCGCCGCGACACGGCCCGCGTCCCAGCTGTCCTGCGGGCGGACCGTGATGGTTGCGACGGTGTGGAACGGCGCCTCTTCCTCGTTCCAGACCACGGTCGGGTCCTCGACGGGCTGGCGTTCCAAGTCGCGGCAGAGCTGAACGCGGAACGCCCACACGGCCTCGATATCCCGCATCTCGGATCGGACGGTCTCGCGGATCGCGTCGGGGCGGCCGGAGGCATCGATCTCCCGGCCGGTCAGGGCCCGGAGCGCCGGGGCCACGGGGCCCAGGGAGAACTTGGCGATGTGGTCGCCGTACCGGAACGGCGTGACGCTGTAATAGGTCTCGCCCAGGGGATCGACGTTCGGCGCACCGCCCAGCGACCCGAGGGTCGTGCTCTCCACGCCCACCGCCTGCAGCGCCTTGTTGACGCCGCGCAGCACCGTCGAGGCCGCGACCTTCAGGGATTCCGCCCGGTCCGTCGTCTTGGCCAGCAGCTTGAGGCTGCCATGGAACGCCTCGGCGGTCTTGGCCTGGAAGCTCGGGGCGTTGACCATGATGAAGTCCTGGCTCGTCCCCTCGGCCCCCTCCAGACGCGCGCCGGGGGCATCCAGCACCTTGAGGGCGAGGCCGCGCGGCAGCGAGACGGCGTCGGGCAGGAGATCGCCGGCATTCGTGGACAGGCGCAGGTAGACCCGGTGCTCGCCCGGCACCGCGAACAGGCCCTGCGCCAGTTCCGGGGGCAACCCGGCCGCGATGGTCATCGTCCCCTCCAAGATGCCGTGCGCCTTGGCGTGCACGGACCGCACGGCGTGCCCGTAATCCTCGGCGGTCCGCTCCAGAATCGTATCGAAGGTCCGGCACAACCCCTCGATCGTCTGCCCCTCATCGGGTTTCACGTCCTCGACATCGGCGCTGTAACGGACGGGGCTGTCGGGCATGCGAAGGTCTCCGGAGGGTCTCTGCGCACAACCGGCTCAGTCGAGACCCGTTCCAGACTGGCTGGGTGGCGCGCGTTCACGATGGTGCCAGATAGAATCCCGCGCGATTTCTGAGACCGGACCGTGATCTTTCTCGTGAAAGTCCAAGTATTCGGAGCGCCTTCAGTATCTCTCACAAAACGCCCGTTGCGCCGTCGTGCTCGGAGTGCGAACCGACGATGAACGCGAGTTCTGTGAGGCACTCCAAGCCGGCGGCGCGCGGCGAGGGATGCCGGATCGCCGCCGCGATCAGGCGATTTCGGGGGCGGACAGGGCAGTGGCGGGCGGCTCCGATGCGTCCGGTCGTCCGGACCGGCCGTCGCCCCTGAGGGTCGTGCGCCGCACCGTCGAGCGGGCGGCGTCGATGGCGATGGCGGCGGCGCTCATGGTGCGGGCCTCCGTCGGGCGCTCGAGGGCGTGCCGGGCGATTTCCCCGGCGAGATCGTCGATCTCGGCCGCGAGGGCATCGAGGCCGGCGCGGTCGGTGGTCTCCCGCGCCTCGGCCCGGATGGCCAGGAGCCGGTCGGTGGCCTCCTCGACGCGCTCGCGGCGCACCCGCGACAGGCGCTGGCGGATCCAGGCCAGGGCCGAGCCGAAGCCGCCGCCCAGGAAGGCGACGAGGTAAATCCAGGTCTCGTAGCGCTCGATGAAGCCCTGCTGCTCGCGCTCGAAGAAATCGATGGCGCCGGGATGGATCGGCAGGCGGGCGCTGGTGGCGGCGGCCGTGGTCTCGTAGCTCGGCGCCAGCATGTAATCGGCCGCCGCCGTGGCGTTGGACAGGCCGCTGCGCAACTCGAACAGGTGCTGGGTCACGTCCGCCGCCACCGTGCGCGACAGGCCGGCCCGGGCCATGAGGCGGTAGGACGCCCCGATGGTGCGGACATCGTCGGCGGGCACCTTCGGGGCGCCGCCGAACAGCCCCGCCGGGATCGTCACCGCCTGGAGCCGGGGCATGCGCTCGATGATGGCGGTGCCGTCGGCGACATCGACGAAGGCGACCTTGCGGGTGCGGCTCGCGGCCTGGACGATTCCGACGATGCGCAAGGCCGTCGGTGCCGCCGGGGCGATGACGGAGACGACGGCGTCGATCCGTTTCTTCGCGAAGGCCTGGGCCAGGTCCGCCTCGTCGAGCTGCACCAGGGCGACGTGGCGGGCGGGCACCGGGCCGTCGGGGGCGCCGTCGAGGAGGGTGAGGCCGTAATGCTCCACCAGGGCCTTGATCAGGGTGTGGTCGGCGTCGCGGTGGGCCAGGATGGCGAGGCGCTTGCGGTCGAGGTCGTCGAAGGCCGTGATGCCGGAGGGCTCGGGCGAGGCGATGATCATCGCCTGATCGCGCAGGATCGCCAGGGTGAGGCCGTTCTCCGGCAAGGCGACGTCGGGGCGCACCACGGCCAGATCCGCCTTCCCCGTCTGCAGGGCGGCGGCGGAGTCGCGCACGTCGTCGAAGGGGACGACCTTCAGGCGGATCTCCTTGCGGCTCACCTTCAGGGCGTCCGCATAGGCCCGGATCAGCGCGGGTTCAGTGCCGTCGCTCGGCGCCACGGCCACCGTCAGCGTGGTGGCGCGCGACAGGTAGAAGGCGCCCGCCGCCGCGAGCACGAGGAGCACCGTGAGGGCGAGGAAGACCAGCTCGCGCCGGATGGGCATCGCTGGCAGGTGCATCCTCGGGTCCGGCTCCCATGAAGCTTCGCGGCTCGGGTATCGCAGCACCGCAACGTATCGCGCGGCGTGACGGTTGCGGGGCCGGGGCTTCCCTTGTCAAGGATCGGTCGGATCGGCGATATCGGGCCCATGCGAATCCCCGCGCGACTCGTCCTCGGTCTGGCCCTCGGCCCGCCCCTCGTCCTGCCCCTCGGCACGGTTCTGGCCGCGCCCGACGTGGCGGCCCTGGAGCGGGCATGGACGACCTGCGTGCGCGACTCCTTCGCCGAGCAGCCTGCGCTCCAGGGCAAGGCCGGCGCACAGCGCAACGCCCTCGATGCCTGCAAGGAGCGGGAGGACGCCTACGTCGCCGCCCTCATGGCCGAGCGCGCGGGCGGGGACGGCAATCGGACCATCGTGGCACGGGCACGGGAATGGGCGTCCTCCATGGCCGCCTATGTGGTCGATCCGGTTTCCTCCTGGATCGCTATGTTGCGGCGCTGAGCGCCTCTGTTTGGGCGAGGGCCGCCGCGCGGGTTCAATCGAAGCCCGGCCCGCGATAGGGTCCGCTCCCGCCGCCCCGCCTCCGGGGGGCTCGACCGGAGACCCGAATGCCCGGCATCGCCGCCCGTCGCACCCAGCGCCTCGTCCTCGCTGCCGCCCTCCTCGCCGCACCGGCGGCCTTCGGCCAGGGCGCCGACAATCCCGATTCCGTGAAGCCCCAGGTGAGCGTCGCCGCCGGCAAGCCGGTGCAGATTGCGGTGCTCAATCCGTTGAAGCGCGATTGCAGCCTGGGCGCCGCGCCGACCCTGCGGGTGCCGGGCCTGCCCAAGCACGGCCGGGTCATCGCCACCACGGCCAGCATCGCCACGGGCAAGAAAAACCGCTGCCCGGACCAGAAGGTGTCCGGGCAGGTCGTGGTCTACCAAGCCAACGCCCAGTTCACCGGGTTCGACGAGGTCCAGATCGAAGTCGAGACCGCGGAGGGGGAAGTCCGCCGGGCGACGATCCGCATCGAAGTCACGCAGGCGGGCCTGCCCGCGGGCCAACAGCGGCTGTGAGGGAAGCCCGGGGGCTCGCCGCCGAGTCGCGCGCGTCAGGCCTCCGACTCGATCCGGTCGACGTTCTGCTCCGCTTCGTCGGCGGTATAGCCTTCGAGCCAGTCGGCGCTGTTCTGCGAACCGGCCGGGTACGGGTTGGCGTCGTCCGACAGGCCGGCACGCTTGGCGGCCAATCCCTCTTCCATCACCGTCTGCGATACGAATGCCATGAGGGTCCCTCGCTCGATGCTTGTTCGAGGGGTGAACACCGCTCAGGGCGTTTGGGTCCGTCCGACCCCCACGCCCGTCGAACCGAAGCCGCCCGCGCCGCGCCCGGACCCGGTCTCCACCGGGCCGGACACGAGGGTGAAGGCCGGGCGGACGATGCGGGTGAAGACGAGTTGGGCGATGCGGTCGCCGGGAGCGATGGTCAGGGCCGGGCCCGGTGCCGGGTTGCGGTTCCAGGCCGAGATCATCAGCGGGCCTGTGTAATCGGCGTCGATCACCCCGACGCCGTTGCCGAGCACGAGCCCGTCGCGGTGGCCGAGACCGGAGCGCGGATAGATCAGCGCGCACCAGGACGGGTCGCGGATCGCCACGGCGAACCCCGCCGGGATCAGCACGGCCGGCCCCTGCGGCGCCAGGGTCAAGGGCGCGTCGAGGCAGGCATGCAGGTCGAGGCCGGCGGCCCCGGCGGATCCCCAATGGGGAAACCCCCAGCCGGTCAGGCGCGGGTCGAGCAGACGCAGATCGACGGCGAGTTCGGGCGCGGGCGTCACGCCGCCCGCGCCGCGATGGCCTCCGCCATGGCGACGACCCGCGCCGCCTCGACGGCGTGCAGGCGCTCGATCATCCGCCCCTCGAACGCCACCACGCCGCGCCGGGCATTCGCCGGATCGGCGAAGACCGCCATGATGGCGCGGGCCTCGGTCACGGCCGCATCCGTCGGCCCGAACACCGCGTTGGCGGGCGCGATCTGGTCGGGATGGATCAGCATCTTGCCGTCGAAGCCGCAATCGCGGCCCTGCTCGCACTCGGCCAGAAAGCCGTCGGCGTCGCGAAACGCATTGTAGATGCCGTCGATGACGTCGATCTCGTAGGCGCGGGCGGCGGCGATCACGGTCATCAGCCACGGCAGCAGGGCCGGACGCCCCGGCACGCCGAGGCGGACACGGCTCGCCTTGGCGAGGTCGTTGGGGCCGACGATGAGGCAGGCGAGCCGGGTGTCGACGTCGCGGGCGGAACTGGCGATCTCGCCGATGTGCAGGAGTGCCATGGGGCTCTCGATCATCGCCCACACGCGGGTACGCTCGGGCGCCCCGAGGCGGCGCAGGCGGGAGCCGACGGCCACGAGGGCATCGGAGTGGGTGACCTTCGGCACCAGGATCGCGTCGGGGCCGGCGGGCGCGATGGCGGCGAGGTCCGCCTCGCCCCAGGGGGTGTCGAGGGGATTGATTCGGACCACCACCTCGCGCCGGCCGAAACGCCCGGACCCGACCGCCTCGGCGACGGCCTGGCGCGACGCCTCCTTCGCCTCGGGCGCCACCGCGTCCTCGAGGTCGATCATCACCACGTCGCTGGGAAGCCGGGCCGCCTTCTCGAGGGCTCGCGCATTCGAGCCCGGCATGGACAGGACGCTGCGGCGGGGGCGAATCTCGGTCATGGCGGTCAACCCTGTCGCTCGAATCCGTGCATCGGCCGGGAGCGGTACCGCCCCCGGCGCCGTGATTCAAGGCGAGCGCTCACGTACCCAGCGCGCGTGTCAGCCGCGCGGGCGCGTCGCCATGCGGGCGTCGCGGGCGACCTGCCGTTCGAACCGGCGCGGCGCGAGGTTGTCGCGGGACATGCGCCTGATTCCCAGCACGGTCAGGACGACGGTGGCGAGGGCGAAGGGCCCCCCGACGACGAGGGCCCCGGCGACCTCCGAGCCGAGCAGGGCGCCGGCCGCCTTCACCAGGAAGACGACGAAGAGCATCAGGGCGGCGAGCACGAGCAGCGAGGCCGTGCCGAACGTGGCGATGAGGCCCAGGATCGCCCGGATGTTGCCGTCGGTCTCCCGGCGCAGGAGCTCGAACTCGCCGCCGACGAGGTCGGCCGCATGGCGCACACTGTCGCTCAACAGGGCGCCGACACCTTTCGCCGACGGATCTCGCATAGTGGTCCTCGCTGAGACTCCCCGGGGAGCCGAACGGTGCAACCGTGGCGGGGCCATGCGTGTTCCGCGAAATCGCCGACCCCGGGCAATCAGGCGCCGGCTCCGTCGAGGCGCCGCGTATCGACGAAGGTGCGCCCATCGGCGAAGCGGTAGCTCACGCTCTCGGACAGGCGGCCGTTGGTGCGAATGAGAATCGCGGCGGGGCGGGTGAGGTCGTCGGCCCGGTCGAGGGCTTCGGAGACGCTCATGGGGACATCGCGGCCGCCGCCGAACTGGCGCCACCACTGCACCGCCTTCTCGCGGGGATAGCCGGTCTGTTCGAGGCCGATCCGGACCCGGTGGGTCAGCCCGTCCTCCGTGCGGAACACCACGTCGAGGCTGCCCGACGCGATGTGGCGGGCAAGCTGCCAGCCCCGGATGCCGCGCCACACCGGCACGGCCCGCGATAGGATCGGGTGCTCGTCCTCGGCCGCCGCCTCATGGCTCGGCCCGTCGTCGGCCTCGTCCTCCGGCTCGACCCAGCATCCCTCGCAGGTGCTGGCGTTGAGGGGGATCAGCGCGCCGCAGCCCGGACAGGCTTTCGCCCGCACCTCCCCTTCGCGGCCCTTGATCAGCGCGGCGCTGCGGGCGGTGACGATGTCGACGGGGCCGTGCATCCGCACCAGCCCGGCATAGTCGAGGATCAAGGCATCGGTCTTGCCCGGCGCGGTGCGCAGCGCCCGGCCGACCTGCTGGACGTAGAGCCCGGTGCTCTGGGTCGGGCGCAGGAGGGCGATGAGGTCGACGCGCGGCACGTTGAACCCCGTCGCGAGCACGCCGACGGAGGTCAGGCAGCGCACGCGGCCCGCGCGGAAGTCGCGCACGATCCGGTCGCGCTCGCGCTTGGCCGTCTCGCCCGTCACCATCTCGCAGGAGACCCCTTGCGCCCGCACGGCGTCGCGCACGGCCTCGGCATGGGCCACACCGGCGCAGAAGGCGAGCCAGGCCTTCCTGTCCCGGCCGTAGCCGGCCATCTCCTCCACGGCCGCGCGGGTGATCCAGTCCTGGTTCACCGCCGCCTCCAGGGCGCTCGGGATGTAGTCGCCGCCACGCTTGCCCACGCCGGAGACATCGAGCGCTGTGGCGGTGGCCTTGCAGATCAGGGGCGACAGGTAACCCTGGTGGATGAGGTCGCCGACATTGGCCTCGTAGACGATGCGCTCGAACAAGCGGCCGGCGCCCTCGTCGAGGCGGCCGCTGTCGAGGCGGTAGGGCGTGGCGGTGAGGCCGACGACGCGCAGATCGGGCCGGGCGGCCCGCAGGGCGGCGAGGAAGCGGCCGTAGCGGGTCTCGGCGGCGCGCGGAATCAGGTGGGCCTCGTCCACCACCACGAGGTCGAAGGCGCCGATGGAATCGGTCTGGTTCCAGACCGACTGGATGCCGCAGAACAGGATCTGCGTCGCCGTCTCGCGCCGGCCGAGCCCCGCCGAGTAGATCCCGGCCGGGGCCTCGGGCCAGTACGCGAGGAGTTCGCGGTGGTTCTGAGCGATGAGCTCGCGGGTGTGGGTGACGACGGCGATCCGCGCGCCGGCCTCGCGGGCAATCGTTTCCCGCACCAGGGCCGCGATAACGAAGGCCTTGCCGGCGCCCGTGGGCAGGACGATCAGGCCGTCGCCGGTCTCGGTGCGCCAGGACGCGTAGAGGGCGTCGAGGCTGGCGCGCTGGTAGGGTCTGAGCTCCATCGCCGGGTCTCTACGGCGGTTCGCACGGATGCGGAACACCGGGCGGGCGCAAGGGCCGGCTAATCGGTGCCGCGCACCACCCGGGTGATGCGCTCGACCATGCCCTGCGACAGGCGCACGAACTGCCCGGTGCCGTGGCCGCGCCCGTCCAGCAGCTCGGCGAAGACGGGTTTGGCCGGCTCGCAGGTGAGCGCTTCCACCGGCCGGGTGTTGCGGCGCTTGGCCCGCAGGCGCTCGGCCAGCGCGTCGGGAACGAAGGGATCGCGCAAGCGGGCATCTCCTGTCAGGGCCGTCCTGGGGGGTCGACGCGGGCCTAAGCGCCCCGGGTTGCGGAGGCCTTAAGGCGGCGAAACGGAACTCCCCCTCGCGCCGCCGTGTTTGGCTCAAACCCAAGCGGAGATGGAGATTTCATGTCGGACAGCGTGCTCGCCTCGGTTGCCTTTCCTTCCCTGAACCAGGCTCGTTCGGCGCGCGACCGTCTCGCGCGGGCAGGGTTCGCCCGCAACAGCATCGACATCATCCGCCACGACGACGACTTCTCCGTCGCCATCAACACGCGGCCCGAGAACAAGGCTCGGGCGGAGCGCATCCTCACGGGTTCGCCGCTCGCCGACGACCTGCGCCGCGCCGGCGATTCCGTGGCGACGGCGGTCAACGGCAACCGGGGTCTCGCCCTCGGCCTCGCGGCGCTCGCGGGGTTCGCGTTGTTCGGATTGACGCGACGGCGTTGAAGACCCGTCAGGCCGCCAGCCGCGTCGCGAGTTCGCCGACGCGGCGCAGATCCTGGACGAAGGCCGCATAGGCCTCGTCCTTCGCCCCGTCCGGCAGGCGCAACAGGTAGGACGGGTGGACGGTGATGAACCCGGCGTAGCCCTTGCCGAATTCCGCCGGGCCCCGCGCCCGGGTGACGGGGATCGCCCGACCGGCGAGCGCCAGGACGGCGGTGGCGCCGAGGGCGACGACGAGGCGGGGCGCGACGAAGTCGAGCTCGCGTTCCAGCCACCAGCGGTAGTGGCTGACCTCGCCGGCGGTGGGGTTCTGGTGGATGCGCCGCTTTCCACGCTCCTCGAACTTGAAGTGCTTGACCGCATTGGTGAGGTAGGCGTCCCCACGCACGAGGCCGGCTTCCGCCATGGCCTTCGACAGGAGCTGGCCCGCGGGTCCCACGAAGGGGCGCCCCTGTCGGTCCTCGTGATCGCCGGGCTGCTCGCCCACGAAGGCGATGGCCGCGCCCACCCGTCCTTCGCCCAGAACCGCTTGGGTCGCCCCCGGCACCAGGGGCTCGGAGCGCCGGATGATGGCGTTCAGGGCGTCGAGGGATTCCGGAGCCTGATCCGCCATGGCTGCCACCGCCCGGACGGGATCGCGCTTGATCGCCTTCTGGGGCGCGCGCTCGATCATCGAATCCGTGCGCGACGCCGCCGCTCGGACGAGGCCCGGAATCGCGGCGGTCTCCGGCATGTTGCGCCAGTACTTCTTCGGCATCTCCGCCCGCATGGCGGCCAGGTTGGTGCGGGCGGGATTGAAGGTGCTCTCATAGTAATCGCGCCAGCCCGCTTCGAATCCGTCGCTTGTCGGCGCGTCTTCCCGCCGTCCCGGTGGGCCGAAGGTGAGCGCGGAGGTGTCCCACAGGGCAGACCCCTCGGGGGTGAGAATCGTCCAGTGCAGACTGCGGAAGCGGCCGACGAAGAACGGGGCTGCGGCCTGCAGGATATGGTGATCGGGCTCGAACCAGGCGACGAAGCGCTCCGGCCCCTCACCCTCCACAAGGCGGAAGCGCAGGAAGGCGTGCATCTTGTGCAGGTCGCGGGCGATGGCCTTGGCCATGCGCTCCAGGCGATGAACCAGGGGGTCGCTCGACACTTCGAGCAGGCGGCGCTCGCCGTGGAGGACACGCCAGACGAGGGTGTAGAGCAGGGCGTACCGCTCGGGGTCGCGATGCGGCACCACCCGGGTCACGAGGTCGGCGACCCCGCGCGGCAGGGCCAGCGGCGGCGTCTCGCCCGATTCGTCCGTTGCCCCGAACAGGCCGGGCGCCTCCCCGACGGACCAGACCACGCGTTCGGGTGGGACATCGCCGGCGACGAGGCGCCGGACGGCATTGCGGAATCCCGTGACATCCGCGCCGGCCGCGAGGGACACCGCCCGTGGGCCGGCCCCGAACAGGTCGCCCGGATCCATCGTCAGAACAGGCTCAACTGCTTCGGCGGGTCCGCGAGCCGCGCGCGCAGGTCGAGGCGATCGGTGAGCCCACCGCTTGGGCGATAATCCTCCGTGATGAGGAACGGCCGGGCGCGCTTGAGGCCGGAGGTGAGGCGGGCGACGTCCTCCAGGCGCAGGCGCGTGTGGCGCCGCGCCCGAATGATCTTGTCCACGGCGCGCGCCCCGAGACCCGGCACCCGCAAGAGCCATTCCCGATCGGCCCGGTTCACGTCGAGGGGGAAGTGCGCGCGGTGCTTGAGGGCCCAGGCGAGTTTCGGATCGACGTCGAGGGCGAACATGCCGTCCTCGGTGGCATCGGCGACGTCGTCGGGGGTGAAGCCGTAATACCGCAGCAGCCAATCGCCCTGGTAGAGCCTGTGCTCGCGCTGGAGCGGGGGCGACTTCAACGGCAGGATGGTCGAGCCATCCGGAATCGGGCTGAAGGCCGAGTAATAGACCCGCTTCAGGTTGAACGACCCGTACAGATGCGCGCTCTTGCGCATCAGCGCCTCGTCGGTAGTGGCGTCGGCGCCGACGATGACCTGTGTCGATTGTCCGGCCGGCGAGAACCGGCGCTTTTCGGCCTTCGCCTCGACAATCCGCTCGCCGATCTGCTGAATGGCGTTTTGGATGACCAGACCGTTCTTCTCCGGCGCCAGCCGCTCCAGGCTCACCTCGGTCGGGAGTTCGACGTTGATGGAAAGCCGGTCGGCGTAGAGGCCCGCTTCCTCGATCAGCCAGGGACTCGCTTCCGGGATCGATTTCAGGTGGATGTAGCCGCGAAAGCCGTGGTCGCGCCGGAGCGACTTCGCCACCCGGGTCAGCAATTCCATGGTGTGGTCGGGCGACTTGATGATGCCGGACGAGAGGAACAGGCCCTCGATGTAGTTGCGCTTGTAGAACTCCACCGTGAGGGTCACGACCTCCTCGACGGTGAACTTCGCCCGGGCGACGTTGGACGAGCGCCGGTTGACGCAATAGGCGCAGTCGAACAGGCAGTAGTTCGTCAGCAGGATTTTCAGGAGCGAGATGCAGCGCCCGTCCGGCGTGTAGGCGTGGCAGATGCCCGCCCCCGTGGTCGAACCGAGCTCACCCTTGCCGGCCGTGCGCTTGGGCGCCCCGGAAGAGGAGCACGAGGCGTCGTACTTAGCGGCATCGGCGAGGATGCGCAGCTTCTTCGCGAGGGCTTCGTCCATGGAAGAGAGATGCGCTCCGTTCGCGGTTCGTTCAATTTTTTCTTCGACGAAACACGATCGTGTGCGCTGCCGGATCGTCGCAGCCTCAGGAATCCGCGTCCGGCTCCAGCTCCGCCTCGACGATGCGGCGAGCGAGTCCGTAGGGGAAGCCCGCCCGGGCCATGGCGGCGAGATCGCGGTCGCGGTGGGCCTCGCGGGTGCCGGGCCGGCGCCAGGGTCCGAGCCGCCGGCGCTTGGCATAGGCGTTGGCGGCGGCCTCCTCGGTGTCGGTCCCCTCGGCTTCGGCCTCGTCGCGCTCCGCCGCCATGGCCTCGTCGACGAGGCCGCGCGGCACCCCCTTGGCGGCGAGCTTGGCCGAGAGGGCTCGGGCCGAAGTGCCGCGTCGGCGCAGGGCCGCCATCCGGCCGGCGGTGAAGCGAGCATCGTCGACGAGGCCGGCGCTGACGGCCCGGGCGACCACGGCGTCGATGGTCTCGGCGTGGACGGAGGGGTCCTCGTCGCGCAGACGGCAGCGCTTGTCCACCCGCCGCTGGAGAGTCCGCCGCAGCATCGCCACCGAAGCGCTGTAGCGCTCGAGGTAATGCAGGGCGGCCCGTTCCAGATAGGCCGCGCTCACGGGCCGGGTCGGCTTGACGACCGCCGGCGTGTCCCGGCTCGACCTGTCGAAAGGCGACGTTCCTTTCATGGAAGGCTTGTCATGGAAGGTTTGCTCTCAAAAAGGGCCTGCTCTCAAAAAAGGCTCGCTTCCCAGGGAAGGGGTTGCCCCTCCCCGGCTTGGGATTTGCAACGTTTGAGGCATTCATCGGTTCTTTACGCTTCGGACAGGTTTCCGGTTCAGACTCCCAATAAGGATCCGACCCGGATCGCAAGGATGGACGAGGGCTCGAGCATGCTATGCCGGCATTCCTCCTGAGACGCGAATGGCTCCTCGTCGTGCTGGCCCTCGGCCTCGCGGCCCTGGCCGGAGCGGTGGTGTACCTGTCGCGTCCGACGACGCTCACCGTGGCCGTCGGTCCGCGTGACGGTGCCGAGGCGAACCTGCTCCAGACCTACGCCCGTGCGCTGGCCCGTGGCCACGAGGATGTCCGCCTCAAGGTCATCCCCTATGACGACGTGCGCGATTCCGCCGAAGCCCTCCAGCGCAGCGAGGCCGACCTCGCAGTGGTGCGCCCGGACGTACTGCTGCCCGAGAATGGCCTGACCCTGGCGATCCTGCACGACGAGGCGCTGCTCATCGTCGCCCCCGCGGCGGCGGCCATCGAGAGCTTTCCCGATTTGTCGCGCAAGCGCCTCGGCATTGTCGAACGGCATCAGGCCGACGTGCCGTTCGTGACCAATCTGCTCGGCTTCTACGACTTCACCGCGGAGCCGATCGGCGACGCCGGACCGGACAGGGTCATGGGCCCCGCCCGCGTCGCCCTGGTGCCGTTGAAGCCGGCGGACGTGACGAGCGCCCTGCAGGAGGGTCGCGTCGACGCCGTCGCGGTGATCGCCGCCCCAGCGTCGAAGGCCGCCATCTCCACCGTACGGGCGGTCGAGGCGGCCGCGGCGGACAAGCAGGTGACGTTCGTCTCGGTGCCCGACGGCGAGGCCATCATCCAACGGATGCCCGAACTGCAATCCGTGACGATCCCGGCCGGCACCTTCGGCGGGCGTCCGAAGCGCCCGGAGGAGGACGTGAAGACCGTCGGGGCGTCCTACCGGTTGATGGCTCGGGGTAGCATCAGCCGCATCACCGTCGCCTCCGTCACCCAGCACCTGTTCGAGTGGCGCTCGAAGCTCGCCCCGCAAGCCCCCATCGCCAAGCTGATGAAGGCCCCGGATTTCGATTCGAGCGTCGCCGCCACCAGCGCGCGCCTGCCGAACCATCCGGGCGCGGTGGACTATTTCGAGCGCGAGCAGCAGACCCTGTTCGAGCGCTACGAGGATTACATCTACCTCCTCGCCTTCTTCGGCGGCACCATCGGCTCGGGTATCGCCTGGCTCGGTCAGCGCCTCGCCCGTGAGCAGCGCGAGCGCATCGATGTGGTGCTGGATCGGCTCCTCGATCTCCTGCGCGAGGTGCGGTCGGCGCGCACGCGGGAAGACCTCGACGGTCTCGTGCTCGAGACCGACAGCCTGGTGGCCGACGTGGTCCAGCACGCCCGGGCCCGCAACATCGACACCCGGACGATCAGCGCCCTGATCCTCGCCATCGACGCCGTCCATGCCGCGGTCAACGATGCGCGACGGACCCTGGAAGGGCGCGAGCCGGACGCCGCGCGGACGGCGGCCCGCACCCGCACGGCCCGCCTACTGGCGCTCAACACCCCGGCGGCCGAGTAGACACAGCCTCAAAGTCTGCGGCCGAGCGTTTTCGAAGGATGACGCGGCAGCGCCGCACGGACGGCCCTACGGGCCTCCGCTTTCCGCCAGATCTTCGCCTTCCGCCAGATCTTCGCCTTCCGCTAGGGCGCGCAGGAGGGCGAGGGCCCGGCGGCGGCGCTCCGGCGTTTCGATCTGAAACCACAGCCGCAAGCATTCGTTCGCCTCCGCGGCACTGCTCTGTGCCGTGGTATCCGCGTAGAAATACTCCGTCGGGACGTTGAGTGCGTCAGCGATCTGCCCGACTCGCGCACGAATTCTCTCGTCCCGATCCGCCCGGCGCTGTTTCTCGACCATAAGTCGCACCATGGAACCATTGTGATGGACGACGCCATCTATCAAAAGACATAACCGCGCGGGCCGCAGGCCCGCGATCGCATACGCGATACATCCGCGATGATGCTGAATTGAGGCAGGAGCCGCTCAGTGATCTTCGCGATCGATCCGGTTGGCGCATTGAGCCATGTCAGCCCGGAATGGACCAAACTCACGGGCCAGCCCATCGCCGCCGCCCTGAACGAGGGCTGGCTGTCGTGCCTCCACGACCATGACCGTCCGATCGTCAGGCGGGTCCTGGTGCAGGCGGTCGAGACGGCGTCCGAGTTCTGCATCCAGTTCCGCCTGCGCTCCACGGATGGTGGCGCACGCTGGATCGGCGCCGGCGGTGTTCCCTCGTTCGGCCCGCCGGGCCGCACGTTTCTGGGCTACCTCGGGTCGATGACCGAATTGTCGTTGGACGGGGCGGAGACACCGGCGGCGTTCGGCAACATCGGCCGTTTCGTGCCCCCGCCGCCGCACCCGATGACCACGGCGAGCGACCACCTCGAGACCATCGCCGACCATCTCCTCATCGCCAACGCACTCATCGAGAACGACGGCGCGAAGGCGGCCCTCCCGGGCCTGCGCGAGGCCCTGTACGAGGTGGGGCGGGCCCTGGCCAAGAAGGTCGAGGCGGAACGCAGGCTCAACTGATCCGTCGCAGGCGCGGACGAACGGAAAATCCGACCGGCCATCGGGTTCGCTCCGAAAACCGGCGCCCCCTTCAGGACCGATACCCCTAATATCGGATCGTCGTCCGCAGGCCGAACACCGCAGCGTTGCGGATGCGCCCGGCATCGGGATCGCGCGGGTTGGCGATGCCGCCGCTCGGCCGGAAGATGTACTGCACATCCGGCTGCACGGTCACGCCGGGGCCGAGGACCGCCTGATAGGTCGCCTCCAGCACCGCCTCGCTGCTGCGGCGCGGACCCGGGGCACCGGTGGCCAGGATCGTATCGGTGTCGAAGGCCCGTGCCGTGCGCGACACCCGTGAGAGCGCGAAGGCGATGCCGACGGTGTCGTCGGAGCGTCCCGGCACCAATCCCTTGTAGGCGATACCGGCATCGACATAGAGGTCGATGAGGTTTCGGTCCGAGGGCCCGCCGGCCACGCGAACGAACACGCTGGCGCCGTCGTTGGGGTCGTCGGGTTCCCGGTAGATCGTCTGGTCGATGATGCCGTAGAGGCCGCTGTCGCCCCGGAACCGGCGGGCGATGCCGGTGCTGTCGGGTGAGGCCAGGGGAACGCGGTTCCCGTCGAAGCGCAGGCTGTCGAAGCGCCCGAAATGGTGCCAGCCGCCGAGCGTCACGGTTCCGGCCTCGCCGGTGCTGCCGGGTTCGATGTTGTAGGCGTAGGCGGCCTCGGCGATGACGAGGGCGGGGTCGTTGGTACGAAAGTTGGTGCCGGTGCGGTTGCGCCGCTGCGGGTCGGGATCGGCGCCGGAGCGGGCGGGACCGGCCGGATCGCCGTCGAACACGCCGACCTGCAGCGAGAAATTGGCGTTGGGCACGACTTTCGCCCGGACGCCCGGGACCGCCAGGGGATAGATCGGGCCGCCGCTCGGGATCACCACGGCCATGTTGTTGGGCCAGCCGAAGGTGGAATTGACGAACACGGTGCCGGTCTGGGTCACGGCGAATTCCGTGTCGGCGGCGAGTTGCCCGAACCGCAGCGAGAACCGGTCGTCGAACAGCTTCTGCTCGAAGGAGAGTTCGTAGACGCGCGAGGACGGCAGGGCCTCGATGCCGCTGACCGTGATGATGTTGTCGAGGGTGCCGCGCGACAGGCCCGCACCGTGGATCTGGAACAGGTTGGTGTGCAGGAGCGCCCCCTGCCAGCCGACGAGGGGCCCGAGATCGACATCGATCTCGAGGTCGAGGAGGCCTTCGAGGATCGCGCGCCGCCGCAATCCCCCGGTCGCATTGCCCAGGCCTTCGCCGATGTAGGTCAGGCTGTAGGTGATGCCGCGGGTCTTGAGGAAGGCCCGCAGGCCGAACGGATCGCCGGAGGGACCGAGCTGATCCTCGATGGACGTGTCGAGGTTCGCCGAGGGCCGGGACGAGGTGACCGACTGCGCGACCGAGGTCTGCGGATCGCCGCCGGCCCCCCGGGACGACCCGATGGCGATGGGTTCGGCCGCGATTCGCGCCAGCTCCTCGGCCGGGCTCTGTGCCTGGGCGCCGCGAAGGCTCGCGAGACCGAGCAGGCAGAGGGCGAGGCGAAGGCGGGAGATGGGCGATCTTTCGGGTCGGTGTTCGAAACCGACCCTACCCTGCTTTCATGACGATCCGGAGGGCTCCTCAGCCGGCGTCGTCGAGTTCCGGGCCACGCGTGACATCGAGGCCGCCAGCGCTTCCCGGGGGAGGCCCGACGGTGACGGGACGACCCGATCGCGCGGCTTCGTAGATCGCCTCCATGAGGACGTGGTCCTGAAGGCCCTCCTCGCCGGGGGTACGCGGGCGCCGGTCCTCGAGGATGCACCGGGCCATGTGGTCGATCTCGAGGGCGAACTGGTTCTTCGCCGTCAGCATCCGCGAATCCTGCGATTCCACGGCGCCGTCCGGGTGCGACACCACGAGGTGCTGGCCGCGATACGCGAAGGCGTTGCGCAGGTCGATGTCGGCCCGTTCCGTATGGAGCTGGAGCCGGCGCGACTCGTGGATGCCGTAGCCGGTCATGCATTGGGCGATGAGGCCGGAGGGAAACCGCAAGGTGAACGAGACGGTCTCCTCCACCTCGGCGAACTTCGGATCGCCCGGTGGGGAATAGACGCTCGCCTCCACCGAGACCGGCTCCTCGCCGGTCAGCGCCCGCACGCCGTTGAGGCAGTAGAGACCGATATCCGGCAAGGCCCCCCCACCCGCCAGGGCTTTGCGCAGGCGCCACTGCTCGGGCAGTCCCGTGGTCTGCCCGTTGAAGGCCTGGATCAGGCGCGGCTTGCCGAACTCGCCGGAGCGGGCGAGGCGCGTCACCTCACGGTTGTAGGGCTCGTACTGGCAGCGATAGGCGATCATGAGCTTGAGGTTGGCCTTGGCGCAGGCCTCGATCATCTCACGTGCCTCGGCCGAGGAATTCGCCATGGGCTTCTCGCACAGCACGTGCTTGCCCGCCTTCGCGGCGGCCACGACGTGATCGCGGTGCAGGCCGTTGGGCGTGACGATGTAGACGGCCCTCACGTTCGGGTTCTGCGCCAAGCGCTCCCACCCGTCGTAGCCGTAGACCGCATCGGCCGGTACGCCGTACTGTTCGGCGACGAGGCGGGCCTTGGCTGGCGTGCCCGACATCACGGCCGCGAGGCGCGCGCGCTTCGTCTGCCCGAAGGCCGGCAGGATTTCCTCCAGGCTGAGGCGCCCGAGGCCGACCACGGCGAAGCCCACCCGCTGAGCCGGGGGGAGGGGCGCGGGCGGCGGTGGCGGCACCCGATCGCCGGCGCCGCGCCAGTTCGGAAACATCACCTTGCCGCCCTGCACCGCGCCCGTATCGGCTGGCACGGATGGACCGGGCAGTCCTTGCGCGCCCGCAGCCCCGGTGCCGAGGCCGAGGGCCGCCCCCGTGACCGTCAGGCCGCCGGCGCGCAGAAGGTTTCGTCGGGAAACGGGAAAGTCGTCGCTCATGAATTCACGCCGCTGAAAGCCTCGGACAGGTCGATGACTGTCCGGGAACGCCATGCGGCAGCGCGTGTTCCTGCGTGTGGATGTTTCGGCGGTCAGTCGTCCAGGCCGGCGGCGGCGAGGCGTCCCCGCAGGCCGGAATTCTCCGCCCGGACCGCACGCAGCTCTCGCACCAGATCAAGGGGAACCGTGACGCCGGCGGACTTCTCGGGCGCGAAGCTGATCCCCATGGCGTCGCCCTCGCGCCAGACGAGATGCGCCGTCCGGGTCTCGCGCCGGACGTCGATGGTGACCGGGAAGGTGGCGGGCACCGGCACGGCCGCGCTCACGATGAGCTTGGCTCCCTCCGGACCGACGTTGCGCACGAGGCAGGTGGTAATCGATTCACCGGGGCCGACCTGAAGGCTGGCACCGAGGAGGCTTCGCTGGCGCGGGTCCCGTCGGCGTTCTCGGGGTTCGGTCAAGCGGATCTCCATGGGTTGCGCGACCATACAACCACAACCGCGCCACAATTGATGCGTGCCCTCGTCGCCGTTCCGTCCGCAGCGTTAACGGGGTGCCGACGCGGTGCCCGGAGCCTCGACCTCGCCGCGGCGCTGGAGTTGCAGGGCGATGAACCAGCACAGGGCTGCCCAGGCCGCGCCGACGCACCAGCCGGCGAGCACGTCGCTCGGCCAGTGGACGCCGAGATAGACCCGGCTGAAGCCGACGAGCAGGGTCATGGACACGCCGACCAGCATCACCAGCACCTTGACGCCGCGCTGGCGATCGACCCGGGCGACGAGGGCCGCGAGGGTGAGGTAGGCGATGGCCGACATCATCGCGTGGCCGCTCGGAAAACTCGCGGTGAACACCTCCATGCCGTGGGGCACGAGGTCCGGCCGGGGCCGGTGGTAGAACAGCTTCAGCACCGTGGAGGCGAGCTCGCCCCCGCCGATGGCGGCGACCACGAAGACGGCGATCCGGCGCCGCCCGGTCATGGCGAGGTAGGCCACGGCCGCCACCGTGACGAACACGATGGTGAAGATGCTGCCCAGTCCCGTGATGTCCCGCATGGTCTCCTCGAGCCAGCGCGGCCCGATGGGGTCGGAGAGATCAGCCGGATTGCGCAGGGACAGCAGGATCTTGCGGTCGAGGGCCGCGGTGGAGCCCTCGCCCACTTCGCTCGCCAAAGCAAAGAAGCCGTAGCCGAGCAGGCTCACGGCCAGGAGCGCCACGACGGCCCCGACCTCGTTGAGGCGCAGTGCCAGCCGCAAGGCGTTGGCCCGGCCGATCAACGGGTCGATGCGCCCGAAGGCCGTGAGGGATTTCATCGCGCCGTCGTCCTGTGCTGGCTCACCGGTTCTCTCCAAACGCGAAGGCGGCGCGGCGTTCCCACGGACCGCCGAGATAGCGCCATAGCACGAGGCCCGGCGCCGTGAAGGTGAAGGGCGCGAAGGCGGCCTCGCGCTCGGCCAGCAGCGCGCGGGCGACACCGGCCGTCACCTTGTTCTGGATGGTCACGTGCGGGCGCCAGCCCTGGGCATCCTGGGCGGTGAGGACGGACGCGAACTCATGGGCGAGGCGTCCCCGGAACGCGGAGAGGCCGGGCGCATCGAGCCCATAGGCGACCCCGCGCCCGAGGAAGCGCAGTCCCGTCACGGCCACCTCCGGCGGCGCCTGCGTCCGGGCGAGGGCCACCACCGTCTCGGTGATGCCCGCCTCGTCGAGCCCGGGCAGGTGATGGAACAGGGTGACGTGAGCCGGGATGTGGTTGAGGGCGGCGGGGAAATGCCGTCGGCGCAGGCCGTCGAAATGCGCGAAGGTCTGCGCATCCATCTCCAGGGTCAGGATCAGGGGATCGGACGTGGCGGGGGTTCGCGTCATGGAAACGGCAGATGGCGCAGGCCTAGCCCCGGGTCCAGGGCCTCCCTGTTCAGCGGCCCCATCGGCGTCTAAGGACCGCGCATGCGGCGAAAACACCGGGAGATCGTTCATGTGGGCCGGGACGGCTGGCTCTTCCTGATCGGGGGCAGCAACGGCGTGCTCGCGCAGTACCGCGCGACCCCGTCGCGCTGGTGGCGCCTGCGCGCCTGGGCGAAGCTCATCGAAGCGCGCGCCGCCCGGGCGCGCTCCCTCGGTATCCGCTACGTCCACACCCTCGTGCCGGAGAAGCTGTCCGTCTACGACGACCGCACGGACGGGCTCGGGTTCGATCCGAAGCGCTCGCCGGCCCGGCGCCTGGCCGAGCGGCTGCGAAACGACGCGGCGTTCGTCGATCTGCTCGGGCCGATGCGGGCGGCCCGCGATGGCCCCGTGCCGCTCTACTACCGCACGGACACCCACTGGAACTACGACGGCTGCCTCTTCGCCTATCGCACCCTGCTGCGCGCCTGCGGTGCGGTGCCGCCGCCCGATCTCTTCGACCGGCCGCGCTTCGAGACGACCCGAGTGCGCGATCTCGGCGACAAGCTGTCGAGCCTGCCCGAGGAGACGGCGAGCCACGGGGTCATCGACCGCGACGCGCGGCGCCACTACGCCAGTCCCCTGGTGGAGGCCTACGAGGCGGCGGGACGCGCCCCCGATCTGCATGTCGGCGCCCACGTGATCTATCGCAACGACACCCCCGGCGCGGACCCGCGCACGGTGGTGCTGTTCGGCGATTCCTACGCCCATTTCGCGCCGATCATGCTGACGGGCCTCCTCGCCGAGACGTTTCGCGAGGTGCATTTCGTATGGTCGTCGAGCCTCGACTGGGGCTACGTCGAATCCGTGCGACCGGACCTGCTGCTGTTCGAGATGGCGGAGCGCTTCCTCACCCGCGTGCCGGACGATGCCTTCGACATCCGCGCCTTCCAGAAGGAGGCGCCGCCGGGGCAAGCGGCACCGCAGGCCGCCTGACGGACCGTTCGTGGTGGCGAGGTCCTCTCGACCCATCGCCCCTCGACAGATCGGGACGCCACCATACATCTGCCCCATGACGCACTTTCCGATCTTCCGACTCGCCCTCGTCCTCGCACCCGTCCTCCTCGCCGGCCCCGCCCTGGCGCAGACGGCGGTCAAGCTCGAAGGCCGCTGCGAGAAACTCGTGATCGCCGGGCAGGACCTGACCTCGACGTGCAAGGGCACGCTGATGAACACGGTCTCGCGCAGCCGCACGAGCTTCGACTTCGCGGCCGAGGGACGCGCCCTCAGCTTCAGCGGCAACGGTGCCCAGCAGGAGCGTACGGAAGAGACCGATCCGCTCCAGCCCATCAACCTCGTGATCCCGAGCGAGACGACGAAGGACGGTGTGGTCCAGGGGCCCCTCGTGGCCGTGGGCGCCTGTTCGTTCAGCACGCCGACGCCGGGCAAGACCGCGATCACCTGCGAGGCCAACGCCGCCAAGGGCGCCTACGCGGGCACCTTCGTCACCGACACCAAAGCGCCCCCCGGCGCCCCGGCACAGTAGGACGCGCTCGGGACTGGTTCCGGCACCCGTGCGCGACCATCTCTTGACGGACGGGCGTCCGGATGGACAGACCCGGCTCACGACCGAACATCCCAGACGACGTTTCGAGGAACCGATGCTGAACGACGCGCCCCAGGCGGGCGAACCGACCAAGGACGTGACCACGGCGAGCTTCCGCCAGGATGTCGTCGCCGAATCCATGCAGCAGCCCGTGCTGGTGGATTTCTGGGCGCCCTGGTGCGGCCCCTGCAAGCAGCTCGCCCCCGTGCTGGAGAAGGTGGTCCAGGCCTCGGCCGGGGCCGTGAAGCTCGTCAAGATGAACATCGACGAGCACCCCTCCATCGCCGGCCAGCTCGGCATCCAGTCGATTCCCGCCGTCATCGCCTTCGACAAGGGCCAGCCGGTGGACGGCTTCATGGGCGCCGTGCCCGAGGCCCAAATCAAGGAGTTCATCGAGCGCCTGGCCGGCCCGGCAGGCCCCTCCCCCATCGAGGAGGCCCTGGCCGAGGCCGACGCGATGCTGGGTGTCGGAGACACCGCCGGCGCCGCTCAGCTCTATGCCGCCATCCTCACCGAGGACCCCGGCAACGTCACCGCCATCGCGGCCCTGGCCAAGCTCCAGCTCGACCTCGGCGCCATCGACAAGGCGAAGGAAGTCCTCGCCCTGGCGCCGGCCGACAAGGCGACCGACCCGGCGCTGGTGGGGGTTCGGGCGGCCGTGGAACTCGCCGAGAAGGCCGCCGAACTCGGCGATCTCGGCGCCTTCCAGAGCCGCATCGACGCCGACCCCAACGATCATCAAGCCCGGTTCGACCTCGCGCTCGGCCTCAACGGCCTCAACAAGCGCGACGAGGCCGTGGATCAGCTCATCGAGATCGAGCGGCGGGACCGGACCTGGAACGAGGGCGCGGCGCGCAAGCAGCTGCTCACCTTCTTCGAGGCCTGGGGCCTTATGGACAAGGCCTCGATCCGGGGCCGGCGCCGGTTGTCGACCCTGGTCTTCGCGTGAGGCCGACACTCGGCATCGAGCCAAGGTTTCGCGTGAGGCCGGATTTTCGCGTAAGGCAACGAACCGACGGGGCGACGCGATGAGCACGCATGCGGGCTATAAGGGACCGGGCGACTGCCCCGGGGTGATCCCGGTGTTTCCCCTGCCGGGCGCCTTGTTGCTGCCCCGCGGGCAGATGCCGCTCAACATCTTCGAGCCGCGCTACCTCGCGATGGTGGACGACGCCCTGCGCACGGACCGGATCATCGGCATGATTCAGCCCGACATCGAGAGCGGGACATCGCCGATGACGCCGAAGCTGTTCCGGGTCGGCTGCGCCGGGCGCATCACCCAGTTCGCCGAAACGGGCGACGGGCGCTACCTCATCTCGCTCACGGGCATCGCCCGGTTCCGGGTGGAGAGCGAGATGGCCGTGGCTTCGCGCTACCGCCGCTGTCAGGTGTCCTACGACGACTTCGCCGCCGATTTCGAGCCGCGTGCCGGTGAGGACGCGGTGGACCGCGAGGGCGTCCTCAAGGCCCTCAAGGATTTCGTCGAGGTCAACGACCTCAAGGTCGATTGGGCTGGGATCGAGGAGGCGCCCAACGAGGCGCTGGTCAACGCGCTCTGCATGATGAGCCCGTTCGGCGCCCGCGAGAAGCAGGCGATGCTGGAAGCGCCCGACCTCAAGACACGCGCCGAGGTCTTGATCGCCGTGACCGAAATGGAGTTGGTGCGGGGCTCGGGCACCGAGCCCACCCTTCAGTGACCGTTTCCATAGAGGATGAACGCCCATGGCCGATGACACCCAGAGCCCGGTCGAGGCGACCCGCGTCGACCCGAAGCTCCTCGAACTCCTGGTCTGCCCCCTGACCAAGGACACCCTGGATTACGACTTCGCCCGGCAGGAGCTGATCAGCCGATCGGCCAAGCTCGCCTACCCGATCCGCGACGGCATCCCGATCATGCTGCCCGAAGAGGCGCGGCCCCTGACCGACTGACCCCTCCCCTTCCTCGAAGCCCGGGCGTGCCATGACGAAACCTGCTTTCCTCCGTCGCGCCGTCCTGGCTCTCCTCGCCTGGACCTTGACCGCCAGCATGACCGCCACAGCCGCCGAGCGCCCCCTCGTCGCCATCGTCGCCACCGGCGGCACCATCGCGATGAAGAACGATCCGGCGACCGGGGCGCCGGTGCCGGCCCTGTCGGGAGCCGACCTCGTCGGCGCCGTGCCGAAACTCGGCGAGATCGCCCGGATCGAGGTGACCGAGTTCAGCAACGTCCCGAGCGACTACATGGGCCCGGAGCTCTGGCCCGGACTGTCCGCCAAGGTGGACGAGCTGCTCGCCCGGCCCGACATCGTCGGCGCCGTGGTCCTGCACGGCACCGACACCCTCGACCAGACCGCCTACTTCCTCGACCTCACCCTGCGCAGCACCAAGCCGGTGGTGATGGTGGGGGCCCAGCGGAACGCCTCGGATGCCGACGCGGACGGCAGCCGCAACCTCCTCAACGCCGTCCGGCAGATCCTGTCGCCGGACGCCGTCGACATGGGCGTCACGGTGACCCTCAACCACCGCATCAATGCCGCCCGCGAGGTGCGCAAGACCCATACGAGCAACGTCGAGACCTTCAACTCGGGCGATGCCGGCACCCTCGGCTACGTTGACGAGGACCGGGTGATCTTTTCGCGCAAGTCCCTGCGCCGCCAGACCTTGGCGATCCCCGAGCGCATGCCGCGCATCGATCTCGTGTCGATGTATGCGGGGGCGGACGGCACGCAGGTGCGTCAATCGGCCGATGGCGGCGCCGAGGCCATCGTGGTGGAGGCCTACGGCTTCGGCAACGTGAATGCGGCGATGCACGACGCGATCCAGTACGCCATCGCCAAGGGCGTGCCGGTGATCGTGGCCACCAAGGTCTACAACGGCCGAGCCCTGCCGGTGTACGGCTTCAAGGGTGGCGGCAACACCCTGCTCAAGGCCGGGGCGGTCTTCGCCGACGACCTGACCCCCGACAAGGCCCGGGTGCTCGCTCTTCTGGCGGTGCCCCTGACCAAAGACCGGGCCGCGCTGCAAGCGTATTACAACCGCTGACCGTACCCCCGACGGCATTGGCGTGAGGCAGGGCCGAACCAACAACCGGCTCGCCCCCTCACACCCCCCCAAATACCGCCAAGGTAATTCGCCGTCCCGCGCCAGTCATCGCGGGTTCAGGCCGCGTGTGACATGCCGCTCACCTTGAAACGGTACAGCCCGTCATAATCCTGCCGCTTGCGTGCGTATCCTACGATCACTCTCGATTGATCGTCTGCTTGGAACCCTCGCGCCAACCGCGGCCGGGGCTGGCCGAGCCTTTCGCCAAAGGATGACGCATGACCAGACTCGTCGCACTGTTGACCCTCGGGACCGGCCTCGTCGCCCTCGCGCCGCTGCCCGGTCAGGCCCGTGAGGCCGGCAACTTCAACGGTGCGTGGTCCGTGGATCTGGTGACCGAATCCGGCATGGTCTGCGACAGCCGCTACAGCTACTCCGTCTCGGTGCAGGAAGGCCAGGTCCGCCTCGTCTCGGGGCAGAACGCCAGCATGAGCGGCCGTGTCGGACCGGACGGGACCGTCGGCCTCAGCGTCACCAACGGCACCGCCACGGGTGCGGTCTCGGGCCGGCTTCAGGCGAGCTCCGGCGGCGGCACCTGGAAGGTTTCCTCCCTGTGCTCCGGCCGCTGGACGGCGCGGCGTCACACGACGCGCACCGCCCAGGCGGATTGATCTTTAGTTGCCGGCGAGCCAGGTGCGCGCCTCGTCGATATGGGCGCGGTCGAAGGTCTTGATCGTGGCCGGAGAAACCTTGCCGAAGGTGTCGGCGATCATCCGCAGCCACGACGCGTCGGTGACCAGCGCCACATGGCTGACGCCCTTCATCATGGCGAGGCCGAAACGCGGGTCTTTGAAGAACGCCGCCGGCTCCATGCCCTTGAACTCACGGATATCCTCGAGAAGCTTGAGCTTGCCGCCCTTGTCGAGGTCCGCCTGCATGGCGGTGATGACGGTGTTCATGTCCGCATCGGTGATCTGGCCGTCGACCACGATCTCGGCGACGTTCGAATCCGGCTTCTTCGTATAGGTCAGCACGTGCAGTACTCCTTCGGGGGTCGAACGCGACGCCGAGCGAACGACGGACGCGCGTTATAGGAAACTCTGCGGGTCCACGTCGATGGCGACCTTCACGTTGCCGCGAACCTTGGGCCCGCGCGCGATCCAGTCGCGCAGGTAACTCTGCAGGTCGACGGACCGTTCGGTCTTCACGAGCAGGCGGAAGCGATAGCGGCCGCGAACCAGGGCGAGCGGCGCCTCGGCCGGTCCCAGCACCATCACGCCATCGGGCGGTTCGGATGCCCGCGCCAGGGCCTGCCCGTGGGCTTCGGCCACCTCGCGCTCGTTGGCCGAGACGATGAGGGCGGCGAGACGCCCGAAGGGCGGCAGGCCGGCGGCCTCGCGGGCGGCGATTTCCTCCTCGTAGAACCGCGCCGCATCCCCCGACAGCAGGGCCGCGATCACCGGGTGCTCGGGCTGGAATGTCTGGACCAGGGCACGTCCCGGCTTCTCGCCGCGCCCGGCCCGGCCTGTCACTTGCTGGAGAAGCTGGAAAGTGCGCTCGGCCGCGCGCGGGTCGCCCGAGGTCAGGCCGATATCGGCATCGAGCACGCCCACCAGGGTGAGGTGCGGGAAATTGTGGCCCTTGGCCACGAGCTGCGTGCCGATGACGATGTCGCAGCCACCCTCGGCCACGGTCTGGAGTTCGGCGCGCAACCGTTCGGCCCCACCGGGAAAATCGCTCGACAGGACGATGATGCGCTTGTCGGGAAACAGGGCCGTGACCTCCTCGGCGATGCGCTCGACGCCGGGGCCGCAGGGGGTGAGGTTGTCGAAGGTGCCGCATTCCGAGCAGGAATCCGGGCGGCGCTCGGCGTAGCCGCATTGATGGCACACGAGCGCCTTGCGGAAGCGATGCTCCACCAGCCAGGTCGAGCAGTTGCGGCACTGGTAGCGGTGGCCGCAGGCCCGGCACAGGGTGAGGGGCGCGTAGCCCCGGCGGTTGAGGAACAGCAGAGCCTGGTCGCCCGCGGCCACGGTCTCGCGCACGGCGGCGATGAGGGCGGGCGCGATGAAGCTACCGCGCTCGGGCTTGTCGGAGCGCATGTCGATGGCGGCGATGTCGGGCAGGCGCCGGCCACCGAAGCGTTCGGGCAGGACGATGTGGCGGTAGCGCCCGCGCTCGGCGTTGACCCGCGTCTCGATGGAGGGCGTGGCCGAGGCCAGCACCACGGGACAGTTCTCGATGCGCCCGCGCACCACCGCCATGTCGCGGGCGTGGTAATGCACCCCGTCCTCCTGCTTGTAGGCGGCCTCGTGCTCCTCGTCGACGACGACGATCCCGAGTTGCGTGAACGGCAGGAACAGGGCCGAGCGGGCGCCGACCACCACGGCGATTTCGCCGGCCGCCACCCCGGCGCGGATGCGCTCACGGCGCTTCCCCCCGATGCCCGAATGCCAGGTGGCCGGACGCACGCCGAAGCGCTCGGCGAACCGGTCGAGGAACTGCGCCGTCAGCGCGATCTCGGGCATCAGGATGAGGGCCTGGCGCCCGCGCCGGACGCAATCGGCCACGGCCTCGAAGTACACCTCGGTCTTGCCCGAGCCCGTGACGCCTTCGAGGAGAATCGTGGGCGCGCGAAACGGCGCGGTCTCTGGCTCAGGGGATGACGGCGGCGGGGCGGCGGCGGGGACGGCACCCTGTCCCGCATCCGTCAACAGAAACGCCTCGAGCGGTTCCCCGGGCGGAGGCGCCGGGTTCATCATCGCGATCAGCTCGCGCACGGCCTCACCTTGCGCCTCCGACAGGGGCACCCGGGCGTGGTCCGGGTCGGGCGGCAGAGCCACGGGCTCGGGCGCGAGGGCCGTCGCTTCCAGGGCGCCGTCGTCGATGAGGCCGTCGACGACGCTGAGGGAGACGCCGGCCTCCTTGGCGAGCGCGCTCTTGCCCCGCATGATTCCGTCGGCGGCCACCGCCAGCACCTTCAAGCGCGCCGCCGTCGGGCGGGCGGGCGGCTTGCCGGAGGCGCGCACGCCGATGCGGACGGTCTCGCTCTGCGCGGCCTCGTCCGGCAGACGCAGGGCCATGGCGAGGGCCGAGCCCTTGGGCGCCAGGGTGTAGCGGGCGAGCCAGTCGACGAGTTCGCGCAACGGACCGGACAGGGGCGGCACGTCGAGACGGCCCGTCACCGGGCGCAGGTTCGAGCCCGACGGACTCTGGCGCACGCCCCAGACCACGCCCACGGTCTCGCGGGGGCCGAGGGGAATCTGCACCACGTCGCCCACCGTCAGGGTGAGGCCGGCGGGCACCGCGTAGCTGTAGGCGCTGTCGAGCGCCAGCGGGATCAGGATCTCGGCGACGCTGGGCATCGGCGCGGGCTGTGCTGGAACATACCCGGAATATAAGCATGATCCGGCGATTGCGCGACGGGCATGCCTCGACCATTCCATCGTCCGACCACCCGACGAATCCGCCGCCCGACGCCGTGCCGTGAGACCCCGATGCGCCATCCAGAGCCAGGGACGATCCCGGAGACCGCCGCGCCGGAAGGCGTCCTGCTCCTGCACGGCATCGGACGCCGGGCCGCGTCCCTGGCCCGGATGGAGCGCGCCTTCCAGGCACAGGGCTATGTGACTCTCAACCTCGACTATCCGGCCCGCACGGCCGCCCTCGCGGACCTCGCGGCGCGCGTCGCCCCGACCGTTGCGGCCTTCGCCGCGCGGGTCGCCCGCCTGCACGTCGTCACCCATTCCATGGGCGGCCTCGTCGCCCGCGCGCTCCTGACCCGCCATCGTCCGGACAATCTCGGACGCGTGGTGATGCTGGCGCCGCCCAACGGCGGGAGCGAGGTCGCCGACCGCCTCCACGGCATGGCCGCCTACCGGCGTTTCTTCGGCCCGGCCGGCGCAGAATTGACGACGCGGCGGGACGCGTCCCTAACGGCGCTCCTCGGGACCGTCGACTATCCCCTGGGCGTCATCGCGGGGGACCGCACGCTCTACCCCGTCGAGTCCTGGCTGATGCTGCCCCGCCCCAATGACGGGCGGGTGAGCGTCCACCGCACCCGCGTGGCCGGAATGAGCGCCCACGTGACCCTCCACACGACCCACGGCCTGATGATGTGGAACGGCCGCGTCATCGGGCAGGCCTTGCACTTCGTCCGGAACGGGCGATTTCTCGTCCCCGACGCGAGGACGCCCAAAGGATGCCCATGACCCAGTCCGACCCAGGCCGCGGCATCCCACCCCGCCTCGAACTCCGGGATGTCGGCCTGCGCTTCGGGGCCGTGCGCGCCCTCGACGGCATCGATCTCGCCGTGCGGCCCGGCGAGATCGTCGCCCTGCTGGGCGATTCCGGCTGCGGCAAGAGCACGCTGCTTCGCGCCATCGCCGGGCTGGAGCAGCCCGAGCGGGGCACGATCCGCCTCGACGGCACCGATGTGGGAGACGTGCCGGCCGAGGCCCGCGGCGTCGGGTTGATGTTCCAGGACTACGCCCTGTTCCCGCACCTGACGGCCGCCGAGAACGTGCGGTTCGGCCTCCACGCCCAGCCCGGCAAGGCGGCCCGCGCCATCGCGACGGCGCGCCTGGAGCAGGTTGGCCTCGCCCACCGCGCGGCGAGCTATCCCGGCACCCTGTCGGGCGGCGAGAGCCAGCGGGTGGCGCTGGCCCGCGCCCTGGCCCCCGGGCCGCGCATCCTGCTCCTCGACGAACCGTTCTCGAACCTCGACCGGCGCACCCGGGACCGGGTCCGCGCCGATACCCTCGCCCTCCTGCGCGAGACCGGCACCACGGCGATCCTGGTGACCCACGATCCGGAAGAAGCCCTGGGGTTCGCCGATCGCATCGCCCTGATGCGGGGCGGGCGCATCGTCCAGGTGGGCACGGGGGACGACCTCTATCGCCGACCCGCATCGCGCTTCGCCGCGCGCTTCTTCGGGGACCTCGTCGAGGTTCCGGGTACCTGCCGCGACGGCTCCGTGGCCACGCCCTTCGGCCGCTGCCCGGCGCCGGACCTGTCCGAGGGCAGCCCCGTCGTCGCCTGCTGGCGCCCGGAGGCGATCCATCTCGGGCGGGCGGGAGTCGGCGTGCCCGGCCGGATCGCCGCCCGGCGCTTCCTCGGTGCCGCCGCCTGGCTCACGGTCGAGGCCGAGGGCTTTGCCGATCCGCTGGCCCTTCCGGTATCCGGCACCGACGGGCGCCGGCCGGGCGAGGCCGTGGGGCTGGCCTGCGACGAGGGACAGGCTTTTCTTTTTGCAGGGAGCCCGGATTAAAACCCTGAGCTTGGGTTTTTCCAGCACAGCGCCTGCAGAGACCGGAGAACTCTAGTTTTTAACTGTTTTAAATCAAAGACATCGTGCTTGCCTTTTGAGTCGCGATCCGTCTGAACCTCGTCCCGCAATAGTCTGGAGAGGGACGGGATCATGGTCGGTGCGGTCAAGCGGTTCGCTGTGGCGGGTCTCGTCGCGTGGGCGGCCCTCGGGTCGGCGCGGGCGGCGGAGGTCAACCTCTACACCACCCGCGAACCCGGTCTGATCAAGCCGTTGCTGGACGCCTACACGGCCCGCACGGGAACCACCGTCAACACGGTGTTCGTGGAGAAGGGCCTCGCCGAGCGCGTGGCGGCCGAAGGCGCGCGCGGTAAGGCCGACGTGCTGATGACCGTCGACATCGGCAACCTCATCGAACTCGTGGACCGCGACCTCGCGCAGCCCGTGCGCTCGCCCGCCCTGGAGGCGGCGATCCCGCCGGCCCTGCGGGATGCGGACGGGCGCTGGTTCGCCCTCTCCATGCGCGCGCGTGTGGCCTACGCAGCCAAGGACCTGAAGGACACCAAGGGCCTCACCTACGAGTCCCTCGCCGATCCGAGCTGGAAGGGCGGCCTGTGCCTGCGCTCCGGCCAGCACCCCTACAACACGGCCCTCGTCGCCCATTATCTCGTCCGGCACGGGGCCGAAGCGACGGAGACCTGGCTCAAGGGCGTGAAGGCCAACCTCGCCCGCAAGCCCGCCGGCGGCGACCGGGATGTGGCCCGCGACATCCTCGCCGACACCTGCAAGATCGGGCTGGCGAACTCCTATTACGTCGGCCTGATGCGCTCGGGCAAAGGCGGCCCGGAGCAGAAGGCCTGGGGCGACGGCATCGCCGTGCTGATGCCGGCGTTCCTCGGCGGCGGCACCCACGTCAACGTCTCGGGCGCCGTGGTGGCGAAGTCCGCGCCGAACCGCGACGAGGCGGTCAAGCTCCTCGAATACCTCGTCTCCGACGAGGCCCAGGGGCTCTACGCGCAGGGCAACTACGAGTACCCGGTCAAGGCCGGCGCCCCCGTCGACCCCCTGCTCGCGGCTTTGGGACCCCTGACCATCGACACGACGCCGCTCGCCGAGATCGCCCGCAACCGCAAGGCGGCGAGCCTGCTCCTCGACAAGGTCGGCTTCGACAACTGATCGGGCAATCCTTGGTCCAGCAGCCATGAAAGGGGCGGCGCCGGCGATCGACGTCGGGGCGTTGGCGGTGCCAAGCTCCACCGGACGGGTGGCGCGGGCGTGGCCCCGGACCCTCGGCTGGGGCGCGGCCGCCCTGGCGCTGGCGGCCCTGGTCCTCAGCCCCATCGCGTCCCTCGTCCTCGCCGCGGCCCGGGGCGACGGCACCCTGTGGCCGCACCTCCTCGCCCACGTGCTGCCCCGGGCCCTGGTCGATACCGGCCTGCTGCTCGCCGGCGTCGGCGTCCTCGTGGTGGTGCTCGGCACCGGCGCGGCCTGGCTCGTCTCGGCCTACGCCTTCCCCGGCCGGCGCTGGCTCGAGGCCGGCCTGCTCCTGCCCATGGCGGTGCCGACCTACATCGTCGCCTACGCCTATCTCGACCTCATGCACCCGATCGGCCCGGTGCAGACCGTCCTGCGGGAATGGCTCGGCTACGCCCGGCCCCGCGACTTCGTCCTGCCGGAACTGCGCTCCCTGCCGGGCTGCATCCTGCTCCTCGGCTTCGTGCTCTACCCCTACGTCTATCTGCCGACCCGGGCCCTGTTCCTCATGCAGGCGGCCAACCTCATCGAGGCCGGGCGGATGCTCGGGCGCCCCCCCGCCGCGGTGTTCCTGCGCGTCGCCCTGCCGCTGGCGCGCCCGGCCATCGCGCTCGGCGCCAGCCTCGCCCTCATGGAGGCGCTGAACGACATCGGTGCGGCCGAGTTCCTCGGCGTCCGCACCCTGACGGTGCAGGTCTACGCCACCTGGGTGAACCGCTCCGATCTGCCCGGCGCCGCCCAGATCGCCCTGGTGATGCTGGTCGCCGTCCTCGGCCTCGTGGCGATCGAGCGCTGGGCCCGGCGGGGACGGGGGTTCGCCGGCACCGCCCAGCGCCCGCGCGACCTCGCTCGCCGGCCCCTCCGCGGCTGGCGCGGCTGGGCGGCCCTCGCGCTCGGCCTCGTGCCGGTCACCCTCGGCTTCCTGATTCCGGCGAGCTATCTCGTCCACGCGGCCGTGGCGCGGGTCGCCCGCACCGGCTGGCCCGCGACCATCCTGCCGGAGATCGGCAACACCGTGCTGTACGCGAGCCTCGCCACGGGCCTCGCCGCCGGCATCGGATTCCTCGTCGCGGCCGCCCCCCGCCTGCTGCCCGGCCGCCTCGGGCGCGGCATGGTCCGGCTGACGGGCCTCGGCTACGCCCTGCCGGGCGCCATCCTGGCCATCGGGCTGCTCGGCCCCCTAGCCCTGGCCGACACGATCCTGTCGGAGGGGCTGACGCGCCTGTTCGGCGCCGCCCCCGCCCTCATCGGCCTCGGCACCGGCGGCGCCCTGGTGATCGCCTACCTCATCCGCTTCCTCGCCGTCAGCGTCGGCACCTGCGAGGCCGGGCTCGGCCGCATCCCGCGCAGCCTGCCCGACGCCGGGCGGATGCTCGGACGCGGACCCGCCGCGACCCTCGCGCGGGTGCAGTGGCCCCTGGCCTGGCCGGCGGTGCTCAGCGGGGCACTCCTCGTCTTCGTCGATTGCGTGAAGGAACTGCCCGCGACCCTTCTCCTGCGCCCCCTCAACGTGGAGACCCTGGCGACCCACCTCTACGGCGAGGCCGCGCGCGGCACCTACGAGGACGGCACGGTCGCGGCCCTCCTCATCGTCCTCGTCGGCCTCGTGCCCGTCATCGTCCTGATGCGCCTCGGCACCCGGCGCGAGGCCGCCGTGGCGGCCCGTCCGTGAAAACCTCACCCGGCGAAATTCCCGCCTTGACGGGCCGGGGGGCCGCGCCCTAGAACGCCCTCGGTTCCGGCGGCATCGCCCACGGAACGCCGTTCGCTTCGACCCTTGGCCTGCTCGCGAGAGCCGACCACGCGAACTGGCAAGAATGGCAGCGGGCGGTTGGCTCAGCGGTAGAGCGTCCCCTTCACACGGGGAAGGTCACAGGTTCGATCCCTGTACCGCCCACCATTTCCTCCATCGAACACATACCATCCACCAGATTTCGCCGCCATGCCGTGCGTGATCGGCTGTCCGGGCCGGATCCATCTCGGGTCCTCATCCCGAGGCGGCCCCTCGGGATGAACAGGTTTGGCTGGGGCCATTCGGGCCGGGATTATCCCCGCGCCGCCGGCACGAGCGCTTCCACGGCCGCCACCAGCTCATCGAAATGCGCGATCACCCGGTCGGGGCCGAAGGCCTCGACGGGCAGATCGGTATAGCCGAACGGCACCGCGATCACCGGGATGCCGGCGGCCTTGGCCGCGTCGATGTCCGCGCGCGAATCCCCCACCATCACCGCACGGGCGGGGTCCCCGCCCGCGCGTTCGATGGTGAGGGTGATATGGCGCGGGTCCGGCTTGTAATGCGCGAACGTGTCCCGGCCGCAGATGGCGGAGAAGCGCCCCGACACCCCAAGGAGTTCGAGGAGCGTGAGGGCGTGGGCCTCGACCTTGTTGGTGCACACGGCGAGGGTGAAGCCCCGGGCCGCGAGGGTGTCGAGGGCCTCCGTCACGCCCGGGAACAGGTGGGAATGGTCGCACAGGTGGCGGCCGTAATGATCGAGGAACGCCACGAACAGGGCTTCCAGGCGGTCGTCGTCGAGGTCCGTGCCGGATGCCTCGAACCCGCGCCGGATCAACGCCTTGGCGCCGGCGCCGATCATGTCGCGGGCCTGCGCGAGGTCGAGGGTCTTCAGGCCCTCCTGCGCCAGGATGGCGTTGAGGGTTCCGACGAGGTCGCCCGCCGTCTCGGCCAGGGTGCCGTCGAGGTCGAACACCGCGATGGGCGGCAGGCTGGACGGGGATCGGCTCGGCGCGGACATGGGCTGGCTTTCTGCGAGGGCTCGGCGTTGGAGATCGGGGCCAAGCGCTATCGGGGCCGCGCGGCAGGGGCAAGACGCCCGCGCGGATGTGCGGTTATGGGCAAGACGCTGGCGCGGGGCCACGGTTGCGCCGCAAGGCGGCGCTATCGCTCGCGCGATCCTCAAAGCCGAGACATCGGGACACCCATGCGTCTGACCCACATGCGTCTGACCCAACAGGCCTCACACCTTTTCCGCGCGGTGGGGCTGCTGGCCCTCCTGACGACGACGGCCTGGGCGAGCTCCTACGAGTTCGTGCCCGCGCCGCAGATCGACCTCAACCGGGTCTACCGGGTCGACAAGGTCACGGGCGAAGTCACCTCGTGCCAGTACGGCCTGCGCGAGGGCGCGGTCGGCAGCGTCGGCCTTACCGTGTGCTACGGCGCCGGCGAGGGTGCGAGCGCCCAGGCGCCTTCCGAATACGGCCTCGTCGCCTCCCGCCACACCCGCGAGGCGGGGGTGTTCCGGGTCAATTATCGCACGGGCGAGATGAGCATCTGCTACGTCCAGCTCCAGAAGGAGGCCGTGGTCTGCACGGCGCAGGCCAATCCCACCGGACCGGAGGAAGCGGCGAGCCCCGTCCCCGGCCGGGCGAGCCCGAGCGTGACGCCCCCCCAAGGTGGTTCCGCGCGCCCTTGATCGCGCTCGTCCGCGTCGCGTTTGACGGCGCGGTCAGCCGTGCTAGGGCCTGCCGACGCCCGAAGCCCCGAGCCCGTTCCATGCGCCCTGCCGTCCCGAGCCGTCCCGTCGCCGCCGAACGACCGGCCCCCGGACGTTCGGCATGAGCGGGCCCGACCTGCGGCGCGCCGCCGCCGAGCGGGCCGTCGCCCTCGTGACGGACGGGATGCGCTTGGGGATCGGCACCGGCAGCACCGCCAACGCATTCATCGAGCTGCTCGGCGTCCGCGTCCGCGCCGGCCTCGACGTCGTCGGCGTGCCGACCTCCGAGGCGACGCGGGTCGCGGCGGAGGCCGCCGGCATCCGGCTCGCCACCCTCGAGGAGCTGCCGGAGCTCGATCTCACCATCGACGGGGCCGACGAGATCGACGGGCACATGCGCCTGATCAAGGGCGGCGGCGCCGCCCTCCTGCGCGAGAAGATCGTCGCCTTCGCGAGCCGCCGCATGGTGGTGATCGCCGACGCGGCCAAGCGCGTCGCGACGCTCGGCGCCTTCCCGCTGCCCATCGAGGTCAACCCGTTCGGCCTCGGCGCCACGCGGCGCGCGGTGGAGGCGGCCGTCGCGGCCGCCGGTTGCGCGGGCGCGATCGTCCTGCGCACGGGCGCGGACGGGGCGCCGCTCCGCACCGATGGCGGCCATCACATCCTCGACGCGCATCTCGAGCGCATCCCCGATCCCGAGGCCCTCTCGGCCGCCCTGTGGGCGGTGCCCGGCGTGGTCGAGCACGGCCTGTTCCTCGGCCTCGCCACGGGGGCGATCCTGGCCGAGGCGCGGGACGGCACGGCGCACGTGACCTGCCTCGGCGCCGTCTGACCCATCCCCGATCCCTCGCCCGATCCCTCGCCCGACCCGCATCGTCGAAGACTTCCCGGAGCCTCCTCCATGTTTCGCCCCCTGGCCTCCAGCTCCCACGCCCTGCGCGCCGCACTGGCGGGCGCCGCGCTCCTGATCGCCCCGGCGGTCCACGCCCAGGCGCCGCAGAAGCCGGCCGCCCCGCAAAAGGCCACGCCGGCCAAGCCCGCGCCCCCGGCGCCCGCGACCCCGGCGGCGAACAACCAGGCCCCGGCCTTCGCCCCGTCGCACATGGCGCTGGCCCGCGAGGTGATGCTGAGTTCGGGCATCGCCCGTTCGTTCGATTCCATCATCCCGGCCTTCAGCGAGCAGATCCGGCAGAACGCCGTGACGCGGCCCGAACTCGGCAAGGACCTCGACGAGGTGCTGGTCGGTCTCCAGCCCGAGATGGAGTTGCAGAAGCAGGCGATGATCGACACGGCGGCGCGCATCTACGCCACCCGCCTCACCGAGGCCGAACTCTCCGACATCGCCACCTTCTTCCGGTCGCCCGCCGGCAAGCGCTACGTCGAGACCCAGCCCCAGGTTCTCGACGGCATCGTCCAGGCCATGCAGGGCTGGACACAGGAGGTCTCCGAATACGTCATGGTGCGCGTGCGGGCCGAGATGGTGAAGCGCGGCCACCAGCTTCAGTAAGGCGCCTCGGCGCCGCGGTGCGATCAGGCTTCTTCCCGCGCATGTCCCCGCGCATGTCCCTCGGCGAGCGCCTGCGCGGCACCGGAGCCCTCGCCCTGGCCGCCCTCCCCCTGGCGATGGTGGCGGCCAACCGCTCGAGCCCGGCGGTGATCGGGCTTGCCGCCCTCCTCTTCCTCGCCGCCGCCCTGATCGAGGATCGGCGCGCCGCCTGGACTACCCTCGCGGCCCCCTTGCGCACGGGAGCGGGGCTCACAGCCCTCGCCTTCCTCGGCTGGTGCCTCGTCTCCATCGCCTGGAGCCCGTTTCCCGCCCTGTCCTGGCGCACGACCGGCGAGTTCGGGCCCACCCTCCTGGCCGCCTACCTGCTGGCACGCCTCGCACCGGGCCGGATGCCGCCCGGGACGGCCATGGCCGCCGCCTGGATGCTGGGCCTCGCCGGGCTGGTTCTCGTGGCGGACCTCGCGACCGACCTCGCTCTGCGCAAGGCGCTGGGCACGCGGGTGGCTTACTTCATCTACAACCGCCCGGCCCTGACGATCCTGCTCGTCGCCGGCCCCTTCGTCGCCCTGCTCCTGCGCAGGGGACACCGGCTGACGGCCGGTCTCATCGGGGTCGTGTCCGCCGTCGCGATCCTGCGCTCCGTGAGCGGCGCCGCCGCCCTCGGGCTCCTCGCCGGCACCGGCATGGCCCTGGCGGCGTGGCGCCTGCCCCGGCGTGCCGGCCTCGGCCTCGCCGGGGTCGCCTTGGCGCTGGCGGTGGCGCTCAGCCCCGTGGAGGGCGATCTCCTCCATCGCCTGATGCCGGAGGCGGCCCATGAGCGCCTCGTCCAGAGCAGTTCGCGGGCGCGCGTCGCCATCGCGCGGAGCTTCGGCGCGGCGGTGGCAGCCGATCCGTGGCGCGGGGCCGGCTACGGCACGGCCGGGCGCTTCGCCTGGACGCCCGCGGCCGACGGCATCGCGCCGGAATGGCACCGGATGCTGGCGGTGGGCCATCCGCACAACAGTTTCCTGCAGGTCTGGGCCGAACTCGGGGTCATCGGAGCCGGACTGATGGCGGCCCTCCTGTTCCTGACGCTCCGCGCCATCGCGGCGATGCCCCGCTTCCAGGCGGTGACGGCGCTCGGCCTCCTCGGCGCGGCGGTGGCGGTCGCCTTCGTCGAGCACGGCGCGTGGCAGGCCTGGTGGGTGGCCGGTCTCGGGGGCGCCGTGACCTGGTTGCGCGAGGGGTGGCTGCAGGAAGGCGGGGCTGAGACGAGTTGAGGCTCAGGCCGCCGCCGCCTCGACGCGGTTGCGGCCGGCATTCTTGGCCCGGTAGAGGGCGAGGTCCGCGCGCTTGAGCATGTCGGCCGGTCCCACGTCCTCGGGCCGGCGCCAGGACACGCCGATGGACACGGTGACGCTGATGGCCCGGGTGTCGCGCTGGATCGAGAACGGCACGGCCTCGATCCGCTCGCGGATGCGCTCGGCGATGGCGTGGGCCTCGGGTGCCTCGGCGTCGGGCAGGATGATCACCACCTCCTCGCCGCCGTAGCGGGAGACGATGTCGATGCCCCGCGTGTGCGTGCGGATGCGATCGGCGAAGGCGCGCAGCACCTCGTCGCCGGCCTCGTGGCCCCAGGTGTCGTTGATGGTCTTGAACCGGTCGATGTCGAGCATAAGCGTCGCCACCGGGCGGCCGCGCAGCGCCGCCTCGGCGAACAGGGCGCCGAGATGGCTGTCTAGGTAGCGCCGGTTGTGCAGGCCCGTGAGCCCGTCCATGATCGCCAGTTCCATGGAGGCCTGGACGGCGCCCCGCAGGGTATCGGAGAAGCGGCGGCGGCGCACCTGCGTGCGGACGCGGGCCACGAGCTCGTTCCGGTCGACGGGGCGCATGAGGTAGTCGTGCACGCCGAAATCGAGGCCCCGCACCACGCGCGCCTTGTCGTGCGGCTCGGCGATCATCACCACCGGCATGGCCCGGGTCCGGTCGAGGGACCGTAGCTGGCTGCACAGGCGCAGGCCGTCGAAATCGGCGAGATCGAGGCTGACGAGGGCGAGGTCGAAACCGCCCTCGGTGGCCAGCACCAGGGCCTTGTGCGGATCAGCCTCGACGGTGACGCTGTGGTGCTGGCCGAGCGCCGTCGCGAGGCGGTCGGCGGAACTCGCGCGGTCCTCCACCAGCAGGATCGTGGCGTTCTGCCCGGTCTCGGCGGTGGCGAGCGCCAGGGGGTCGCCCATGCCGAAATCCCGGGAGGCCAGGGCGCGGCTGCGCAGCTCGTCCGTCACCGCCTTCAGCCGCACGAGGCTGCGCACGCGGGCGAACAGGGCGATGTCGTCGATGGGCTTGGTCAGGAAGTCGTCGGCGCCGGCATCGAGGCCGCGCAGGCGGTCGGAGGGCTGGTCGAGGGCGGTGACCATCACCACGGGCAGATGGGCGGTGTTGGGGTCGTTCTTGAGCCGGCGACACACCTCGAACCCGTCCATGCCGGGCATCATCACGTCGAGGAGGACGAGGTCGCACAGACCCTTGGCGCAGATCGCCAGGGCATCCGGGCCGTTCATGGCCGCCAGCACGTCGAAATACTCCAGGGAGAGCTTGGTCTCCAGGAGCTTCACGTTGGGGAAGAGATCATCGACGATCAGGATCCGGGCCGACATCTGTCCTCACGCGTTCGGATCGAAGGGGACACGCCCGATCAGACGGATATGCCGGGTCACGACGACTTGCCGTCACCGAGATATTGACGGACGGTGGCGAGGAACTTGGCGACCGAGATCGGCTTCGACAGGTAGGCCTCGCAGCCCCCCTCGCGGATGCGCTCCTCGTCGCCCTTCATGGCGAAGGCCGTGATGGCGATGACCGGGATCGACTTGAGGTCGTCGTCCTCCTTCAGCCACTTCGTGACTTCGAGGCCGGAGACCTCGGGAAGCTGGATGTCCATCAGGATGAGATCGGGCCGGTGGGCGCGGGCGAGTTCGATGGCCTCGATCCCGTTGGCGGTCTTGAGCGTTGCGTAGCCGTGCCCTTCCAACAGGTCGTTGAAGAGCTTCATGTTCAGCTCGTTGTCCTCGACGATGAGCACCGTCTTTGTCATGGCCCATTGTTCCCGGCGTTCGAGCGGCTCATTGTTCTTCGAGGCATGGCCCGCGCAATGAGATGTAACGGATACATGTTGACGAAACGCAAATCCGCCAATGACCGTGATTCGGCCGAGCGCCTCGCCCTGGCGATCCTCGCCTGGATGGCCACGGACGACGAGCGGCTCTACCCCTTCCTCAACGCCACCGGGGTGACCCCCGACACCCTGCGGGCGAGCGCGCAGGATGCCGGATTCCTGGCCGGGCTCCTCGACCACGTCATGGGCGACGAAGCCACCCTGATGGCCGCGGCGGAGGCCCTGGCGGTGCCGCCCGAGCGGATCGCGGCGGCCTGGGGCCGACTCTCGCCCATGGAGTTCGACGACGGATTTTCGGATCAGGGGACGCGGGGCGACGACGTCTGACGGCGCCCCGCGTCCGCCCATTCGAGGCAGGTCCGCCCGACCGATCGATCGGAGCGGTGGACGGGCCACTCCCGTCGCGGTGAGAGGGGCGCCTCCGCATCATCCGCCCTGCCGGCGGATCGACGCCGCTCCGGGAGCCGATGCCCTCGCGCTGCGCCCGACCGCGTTGGGTCGGGCCACATCGCGAGGCCTTCGCTTTGCCGCGCTCTTTTGCGCCGAACCGGCATCCACTTCGGCGGAGAGTGCTCTAGGACTTGCAGTCGGTGGCGGCTGGGAGCTTGTCGAGGCGGCTGAGATTGCCCGCCACGGCGAATTCCCCGTAATCGAGGCGCAGGTTGCCGCTGACGCCGTTCTCGTAGAGGTCGAAGGTCAGCACGTAGATCGGCGTGCGCTCGCCTTCGCCGGCGGTGAAGTAGCTCAGGGTCACCGGCCAGTGGGTCATGCCCGCCATCTCCCCCTCGCGCAGGGGCTTGTCGCGGTCGGCTTTCGGCTTCGCGGCGCCCTCGCCCGCGGCTTCCTCCTGAGGCGCCCCTTCCTTGACGGAAGCGGTCGTGGCCGGGCGCCCGATCACCGCCAGGGTGTCGTAGACCTTCCGGCCGTCGTCGGTGCCGTCGTAGACCTTCACCGAGAGGGTCGTCCGGCCCTCGCGCGCCGCCGCGATGAGACGGCGCATGTGGACCGTCGGGAACAGCACCTCTCCGCTCGCCTGGAACCCGTCGCGCTTGGGCTCCTTCAGGCGAACCTTGAGGGCATCGGCCACCGTCTCGGCGGTGCCGTCCACGGATTGGCCGGGCGTGCCGTTGAGCAAAGTGCTGACCTTGAAGCGGTAGCTGCGCCCGTCGGCGCTCTCGAAGGTGGTGTTGCGCAGGTCCGAGGTGCGGCTGCCGGTCTCGCCGCTTTCCAGCACCGTCACCTGCCGGGTCTGCATCGTGTAGCCCTTGCAGGCGTCGCCCGAGAAATCGATGACGATGCGCCCGCGCGCGCTCTCCACCGCCCGGGTGCCGCCGCTCTGGGCGAGCGACAGGTCGTAGACCGCGCGGTGGCTGGCGAGGGGCACGGGCTCGGCGGCCGACGCCCCGCTGGCGGACAGGATGAGGCAGGCCGTGGCGCGGGACAGACGCATGAAGTCTCCTGCCGGGGGGTTGGCGGGGTCGGACCGGCGCACCGTTCGGCACGCATGGACTGCCCGTCAGATAGGCCGCCCGTCACCCACCGGCAATGCGAGTCCCTCGCGGCGGAGAGAGCCGGGCACGGCTTTGCGAACTCGTCCTTGCAAACCTGGGTTTGCAAACTTGGCTTTGCCAACTTGGCTTTGACGGTGAAAACCCCGTCGCCCGCCCGGACGCGGTCAAGGCCGCTCTTGCCTCGGACTCGGGCGCTCCTGTACGGTTCGACCGTCGCCGAAGAGAGCCCGAGGCGAACGTCACCTGTCCGGTCCCGGGACCTTACGCTGCGGAGCTCCGCCGCCGGTCCTTCGCGCCCGTGATACATGCGGTGATCGGTGCACGATGTCGGAGGGGGCGATGACCGAAACGGTTCCGAGCTGGTCGGACGAGCGCGTCGATCTCCTGCGTCGCCTGTGGCAGGACGGCCTGAGCGCGAGCCAGGTCGCCACGCAACTCGGTGGCGTGACCCGCAACGCCGTCATCGGCAAGGTCCATCGTCTCGGCCTGTCCGGCCGCGTGGCGAAAGGGCCCGACACCCTCCCCCGCAAGAAGCCGGTCCGCGAGGGCGCGGGCCAGGAGCCCGGACAACCGGAATCCGCGGACCACGAGACCGGGCATCGGGACACCGAAATCCAAGGGCTCGGGATCGATGCCCCCATGCTCGGGACCGTGGGCCGGGACAGCGAACCGTCCGGAACCGCGGCGGTCGAGGCCGGATCCGTCGTCGCGATGCAGCCCGCTCCCGCGGATACGCGCGCCGCGCCGGTGCTCGTGGCCCGGATCGAGGCCGTGGGCTTGGCGGCCTCGCGCAGGGTCACGATCATGGATCTGCGCGAATCCATGTGTCGCTGGCCCCTCGGGGACCCGACGTCGCCCGATTTCCACTATTGCGGCGACCGCGCCATCACCGGCCTGCCCTACTGCACCCACCACGCCCAGATCGCCTACCAGCCGGCGGCCGAGCGCAAGCGCGACCGCAGGGTCGGCGGATTTCGCTGAGGCGATCGCGATCGTCGTGCCGCCGGGAATCCGAGCGGGTCACGCTCCGCGCTTGCGGCCGGCGCGTCACTCGGTGCCGGCGAACATCTCGTCGAACGAGTAGCCCGAGCCCCGGACCGTGCGGATCGGGTCGCTCTGCCGGGGCCGGTTCAGGGCCTTGCGCAAACGCCCGACGTGCACGTCCACGGTACGCTCGTCGATGTAGACGTCGTGCCCCCAGACGCCGTCGAGCAGCTGCTCGCGCGAGAACACGCGCCCGGGACTGCGCATGAGGAATTCGAGGAGCTTGAACTCCGTCGGACCGAGATGGATCTCGCGGCCCTCGCGGCGGATGCGGTGGCTGAGACGGTCGAGCTCGATGTCGCCGGCCACCAGCAGGTTGGCCACGTGGGCCGGCTTGGCCCGGCGCAGGAGCGCGCGCACGCGGGCGAGCAGTTCCGGCACGGAGAACGGCTTGACGATATAGTCGTCGGCCCCGGTGCCGAGGCCGCGGATGCGGTCGCCCTCCTCGCCCCGGGCCGTCAGCATGATCACCGGCAGGCGCTCGGTCTCCCGGCGCGCCCGGATCCGGCGGCACAGCTCGATCCCCGACAGGCCGGGCAGCATCCAGTCGAGCAGCACGAGGTCGGGCACCTGCTCCTGCATCCGCAGGTCGGCCTCGTCGCCGCGCGCGGCGGAATCGACCTCGAACCCTTCGGCCTCGAGATTATAGCGCAACAGGAGGGTCAGGGCCTCCTCGTCCTCGACGATGAGGATCCGCGTACTCATCACAACCGCCCGCTCATGCGGCCCGGAACCCCGCCCGACCCATGGCGGGGCGGGCAGGGCTCGAACCCTTGGTCTTTCGCGCCCTCGACGAGGGCTCCCCTCAGGCGCCCGTGGTCAGGCCGAGGGGCGGCATGTCCACCGTGGCGTAGTTCGAAGCGTCGTTCTTGGGACGATCGCTCTCCGCCAGGCTGTTGGCGCCGGTGACGAGGTAGTGAATCGTCTCGGCGATGTTGGTGGTGTGGTCGCCGATACGCTCGATGTTCTTGGCGACGAACAGCAGGTGCGTACAGAACGAGATGTTGCGCGGATCCTCCATCATGTAGGTCAGGAGCTCGCGAAACAGCGAGTTGTACAGGGCGTCGATGGCGTCGTCGCGCTCCCATACGTCGAGGGCCGCCTTGGTGTCGCGGCTGGCATAGGCGTCGAGGACGTCCTTGAGCTGCTCCTGCACCAGGTCGCTCATGTGCTGGACGCCGATGACGATCTTCTGCGGCTGGATCTGGTCCGCGATCGCCACCACGCGCTTGGCGACGTTCTTGGCGAGATCGCCGATGCGCTCGAGGTCGTTCGAGACCCGGATCGCCGACACGGTCTCGCGCAGGTCGATGGCCATGGGCTGGCGCCGGGCGATGAGCAGGATCGAGCGCTCCTCGATCTCGCGCTGCAGGGTGTCGAGGCGGTGATCGGCGGCGATGACCGCCTGGGCCAGGGGCACGTCGCGGCGCACGAGGGCGTCGCTCGCCTCCGTCATCATCTTCTCGGCGATGCCGCCCATCTCGGAGATGGACCGCCGCAGGTCTTCGAGGTCGGTGTCGTAGGAACTGACGATGTGGTCGGGCATGTCGCACTCCTCGGTCAGGTCTCGTTCGGGGAAACCTGCCACAGGGCGGGGTGGGGCGGGCTGCGGCGGAGGAGCCGCCCCCTCTCCCAAGAAATCAGCCGAAGCGGCCGGTGATGTAGTCCTGGGTCTGGCGCTTCTCGGGGTTCATGAAGATCCGCGTGGTCGGACCGAACTCGACGAGTTCGCCGAGATACATGAACGCCGTGAACTGCGAGATGCGCGCCGCCTGCTGCATGTTGTGCGTGACGATGACGATGGTGAATTCGGACCGCAGCTGCTCGATGAGCTCTTCGATGCGGCCCGTCGAGATCGGGTCGAGGGCCGAGGTCGGCTCGTCGAACAGGATCACCTCGGGGCGCTGCGCCACCGTGCGGGCGATGCACAGGCGCTGCTGCTGGCCGCCCGAGAGGCCCATGCCGGACTGCTTGAGCTTGTCCTTCACCTCGTCCCACAGGGCAGCCTTGCGCAGGGACTCCTCCACGCGCACGTCGAGGTCGGCTTTCGGCAGCTTCTCGTAGAGGCGCAGGCCGAAGGCGACGTTGTCGTAGATCGACATCGGGAACGGCGTCGGCTTCTGGAACACCATGCCGATGCGCGAGCGCAGCTCGTTCAGGTCGACCCTGGCGTCGAGGACGTTCTGGCCGTCGAGCAGGATCTCCCCTTCGGCGCGCTGGTCGGGGTAGAGGCTGTAGATGCGGTTGAAGGTGCGCAGCAGGGTCGATTTCCCGCAGCCCGACGGACCGATGAGTGCGGTGACCTGCCGGTCGTGGAAGTTGAGGTTCACGGATTTCAGGCCGTGGAAGGTGCCGTAGTAGAAGTTCAGATCCTTCACGGCGATGCGGACGGGGGAACTCTCGTCCGCCTTGTGGCGGCCGGTGAGCTGCGCGGAGGTGATCCCGTTGGCGGCGTTCATCGGTTGCGGGTCCTTCAGGTCGAACGGGGGCGGGGCGAACGGGGCGCGGATCAGCGCGCGCGCTCGCTCTTGATGACGAAGCGGGCCACGATCGAGAGGGCGAGGATCGTGACGGTGATCAGGAGGGCGCCGGCCCAGGCGAGCTGCTGCCAGTTGCCGTAGGGCGAGAGGGCGAACTGGTAGATCATCACCGGCAGGTTCGGCACGCCGCCCATGAGGTTGGGTGAGAACCAGCTGTTGTTGTTGAGCGCCGTGAACAGGAGCGGCGCGGTCTCGCCGGCGATGCGGGCGAGCGCCAGGATGATGCCGGTGACGATGCCGGCGGAGGCCCCGCGCCACGTGATGGCGGTGATCACCTTGGAGGGCGGGGCCCCGAGCGCCGCGCCGGCCTCGCGCAGGGTCGAGGGCACGAGGCGCAGCATGTCCTCGGTGGTGCGGACGATGACCGGGGTGGCGATGATGGCGAGCGCCACGGCGCCGGCCCAGCCCGAGTAGCTCCCCATGGGCCGCACCATCAGGGTGTAGACGAACAGGCCGATGAGGATGGAGGGTGCCGAGAGCAGGATGTCGTTGAGGAAGCGGATGAGGTCGGCGAGCTTCGAGTTGCGGCCGTACTCCGCGAGGAAGGTGCCGGCCATGACGCCCACCGGCGTCGCGACCAGGATGCCCAGGAAGGTCATCACCAGACTGCCGAGGATCGCGTTGGCGATGCCGCCGCCCTCGGAGCCGGGCCCGGGCGTCGGCTCGGTGAAGAGGAGCGGCGAGAACCCCTTCACGCCCTCGATGATCAGCATGGCCAGGATCGAGCCGAGCACGAGGATGCCGATGAGGGTCGCGACCGTGCTGGCGCCGATGAGCAGCTTGTCGGCGACCCGGCGTCCCGAGCGGACCCGGCTCGCCTGGAGGGGCGGCGCGGCGGTGACGGTGTTGAGCGCGTCCATGGTGGTGTCTCCGGCCGGACTCAAGCGACCTTCACGCGCCGGACGAGCAGGCGGGCGACGATCAGGACGAGGAAGGTGATGACGAACAGGATGCAGCCGAGCGCCATCAGGGAGTTCAGCTGCAGGCCGTCGGCCTCGTTGAACTCGTTGGCGATGCGGGACGCGATGGTGGAGCCCGGATCGAACACCGAGGCCGAGAGGCGGTTGGCGTTGCCGATGACGAAGGTCACCGCCATGGTCTCGCCGAGGGCGCGGCCGAGGCCGAGCATGATCGCGCCGATGATCGAGACCGAGGCCTGGGGCACGAGGACGTGCCGCACCACCTCCCAGGTGGTGCAGCCGATGCCGTAGGCGCTCTCGCGCAGCACCGTCGGGATCTGGTCGAGCATGTCGCGGGTGATCGAGGCCACGAACGGCACGATCATGATGGCGAGGATGATGCCGGCGGTGAGGATGCCGACGCCCGAGGGCACGCGGGCGTAGAACAGGGTGCCGACGATGGGCATCCCCTCCACGAGGTTCGACACCGGCATCTGCACGAAGCGGGCGAACAGGGGCGCGAAGATGAACAGGCCCCACATGCCGTAGATGATGCTCGGCACCGAGGCGAGGAGCTCGATGGTCATCGCCACGGGCTTGCGCGCCCAGCCGGGGCAGAGCTGCGTCAGGTAGATGGCGATGCCGAGGGACAGCGGCACGCCGATGAGGAGAGCGAGGATCGCCGAGGCCAGGGTGCCCACGATGGCGACGAAGGCACCGTATTGCTCCTGGCCGATGTTCCAGGCGCTCGAGGTGATGAAGCCGGGGCCGAACTCGGCGAAGGCCGGCCAGCCGCCATACGCGATGGAGGCGAGGATGCCGAAGAGAACGAGGAGGACGAGGATCGCCGAGGCGTAGGAGGCGGTCCGAAACAGGGTGTCGCCGAGGCCGCCGGGCTTGCGCCGGGCCGGAGCGGCGGTCCGCGTCAGGGAGATCTGTTCAGTCAAGGCGCCCATCCGAAATCGTCTCTTCTCTCTGCGGCGTCTACAGCGCGGCGTGCCCCGACGCGAGCCCACCGTCGCCGGGCCCACTTTCGCCCATGGGACGGGCCCGGCGCATGCACCGGGCCCGTCGATGGATCACCTGTCCTCCGTGAAGGAGGGCTCAGTTGTTGTAGACGGGCTTGCCATCCTTGGTCTTGATGGTCTTCCAGGCCTCGTGGATCAGGCCGACGACGTTGTCGGGCAGCGGCACGTAGTCGAGGTCGACGGCGAGCTTGTCGCCGTTCTTGTAGGCCCAGTCGAAGAACTTGAGCACGTCGGCGGTCTTGGCCGCGTCGGCCGGCTCGCGGTAGACGAGGATGAAGGTCGCGGCGGTGATCGGCCAGGCGTCCTCGCCGGCCTGGTCGGTCAGCGAGATGCCGAAACCGGGGGCGGACTTCCAGTCGGCGCTGGCGGCTGCGGCCTGGAACGCCTTGTCGTCGGGCTGCGGGAACTTGCCGGCCTTGTTCTGGAGCAGGGTGTGGCTGAGCTTGTTCTGCTTGGCGTAGGCGGACTCGACGTAGCCGATGGCGTTGGGGACCTGCTTGACGGTGGCGGTGACGCCCTCGTTGCCCTTGCCGCCCTGGCCCACGGGCCAGCTCACCGTGGTGGCGGCACCGAACTCCTTCTTCCAGGGCTCGGACACCTGGGAGAGGTAGGTGGTGAAGATGTTGGTCGTGCCGGACGCATCCGAGCGGTAGACCGGGGTGATGTTGGCGTCGGGGAGCTTCACGCCTTCGTTGAGCTTGGTGATGCGGGCATCCGACCACTTGGCGATCTTGCCGGCATAGATGTCGGCGACGATCTCGCCGGTGAGCTTGAGCTTGCCCGGCTCGACGCCCGGGATGTTCACCACGGGGACGACGCCGCCCATCACGGTGGGGAACTGGACGAGGCCGTCCTTCTCGAGGGCCGGTCCCTTCAGGGGCGCGTCGGTGGCGCCGAAATCGACGGTCTTGGCCTGGATCTGCTTGATGCCGCCGCCCGAGCCGATGGACTGGTAGTTCAGGCCCATGCCGCTTTCCTTGCGGTAGGCCTCGGCCCACTTGGAATAGACCGGGAACGGGAAGGTTGCGCCAGCACCCGTGATGTCGGCAGCCAGGGCGGAGGTGGCGAGCTGGGCGGTCGCGAGCCCGAGGGCAAGCGCGTAGGCGAAGGGTTTCACGAGGCTCTCCGTGTCTGTCGAGCGGGAGGGGGGACCGAAGGGCCCGCGCGATCCGCGCGCCCTCGATCCGCCACGACCCGTTAGCCGCCCGATGGTGCGGCTCTATGACCACGACGTGACATACGGATGACAGCGCCCGCCCATTCCCCGTGGCGGCGCGGCGGAATGGCACGGTCCTTGGACTTCGTGCGTTGGCAACACCTGCGCTCAGCACCGTGTCTTGGCGCCGTGTGGTGGCACGATGCGGCTCGGGGGAAACGATGGCGATGAACGAAGCGGACCGCGAAGAGGCGCCGTCGGGCGGCGATCCGGTGGGCGATCCGGGCGAGGGCGCGTTCCTCGACCTCCACGTGCAGCGCGAGGCCCTGGAGCGCAGGCTCGTCCTCGTTCAGCAGCAGCAGCAATTCGGTACGAATGCGGAGGCGATCGCGCAGGCCGGCACCGAGGAGCGCGAAGCCCTGCTCGACCTCGATCGGGTGCTCACCCTGATTCGGGCGGCGGAATATCGGCGACAGCCGGGCGCGCGGCGCTGGTAGGCCCGCGCAGTCCGGGGACGTTCAGTCCATCCGGCGGCGGTCGCGCTCCTTGTGGCGCAGGCGCAGCAGGAGGTCGATCTGGCTGTCGGGGATCGGCAGCGTGTCGCAGGTCTCCTCGTAGAGGGAGCGCAGGGCGTTGCCGAGGCGGTAGCGCGTCTCGTCGGTCAGCGTGGGATGCGCGTCCCCGTCGTGTTCGTGGTCCATGCCCATTCCGGTGATTCTCTGGTCCACGTCGCAGTCCCTCGTCTCGAGCGATGTTCAACGCCGACGCCGAATCAGGCGCGTGCCCGTCACCACGTGAGAGTCCGCGATCATGGTAAACAAAATCTTAACGCTGTCCGTGTCCCAGGTGCATCACGCATCCGCCGATTGAAGCAGGCGGGCGGCCGCGGCGCGGGCCTCGTCGGTCACGGTGGCGCCGGCGAGCATCCGGGCGATCTCCTCGCGCCGGGCCGGGGCGGCCAGGGACGCGACCCGGGTGGCGACGCGGTCGCTGCCCTTCACCGGGTCCTTGGCGATGAGGAAATGGGTCTCGGCCCGGGCGGCCACCTGAGGCGCGTGGGTGACGGCCACCACCTGAACCCGGGTGGCGAGGCGCCCCAGGCGGGCGCCGATGGCGTCGGCCACGGCCCCGCCGACGCCGGTGTCGATCTCGTCGAAGATCAGGGTCGGCGCCGAGCCCTTGTCGGCGAGTACGACCTTGAGGGCGAGCATGAAGCGCGACAGCTCGCCGCCGGACGCGACCTTCATCATCGGCCCGGGCCGGGTGCCCGGATTGGTCTGCGCCCAGAACTCGACGCGGTCGTAGCCCGCGGCATCCCGCGAGTCCGGGTCGGTGCTGATCTCGGTGATGAAGCGGGCGCGTTCGAGCTTGAGCGGCGGCAATTCGCCCTTCACCGCCGCGTCGAGGGCCTTGGCCGCCTTGCGGCGCCCCTCGGTGAGCTTCGTCGCCGCCTTGGCGTAGGCGGCCTCGGCCCCCGCCAGGGTCTTTTCCAGGCCGCCGAGGGCCTCCTCGCCGGCATCGATGGCGGCGACGTCCGACGCGTAGCGCTCGCGCAGCGCCGCGAGATCGTCCACGGGCACGTCGTACTTTCGCGATGCGGCGCGGAGCGCGAACAGCCGCTCCTCGACCCGCTCCAACTCGCGCGGGTCGAACTCGGCCTCGCGCAAGGCGGCGTCCAGAACCGTATGGGCCTCGTCGAGGGCCGTCAGGGCGGCATCGAGGGCGGCGACGCAGGGCTCGACCAGGGCGGGCAACTGTCCGGCCCGGCGCTCGAGCTTGCGCAGGGCGGAAGAGAGGTGGGCGACGCCCGGACCACCCGACGCCTCGATGGCCTCGTTGAGTTCACGGGCGACCTTCTCGCCCTGCTGCATCACCGTGCGGCGCTCGGCCAGGGCCGTCTCCTCCCCGGCCTTCGGATCGAGGGTCTCCAACTCGTCCACGGCGTGGCGCAGGAAGTCGACCTCCTTGCGCGCGGCCTCCACCCGGGCCCGGTGCTCAGCAAGGCTGGCGCGGGCGGCGCGTACGCGCTTGGCGGCTTCGCTCACCTGACCGAGGGGCGCCTGGAGGCCACCGAAGGCGTCGAGGATGGCGCGATGCGTCCCCGGATCGGCGAGCGCGCGATCGTCGTGCTGGCCGTGGATCTCCACGAGGGCGAGGCCGATGGCGCGCAGGACCTGCACACCCACGGGCTGATCGTTGACGAAGGCCCGGGTGCGGCCGTCGGCCATCTGGATGCGGCGCAGGATGAGATCGCCCTCGGTGTCGAGGTCGGCCTGCGCGGCCAGCGCCCGGGCGGGGTGGTCGAGGCCGATGTCGAACACGGCGGTCACGGCGCCCTGCGCCTCGCCGTGGCGCACGAGCCGGCCGTCGCCGCGCCCGCCGAGCGCCAGGGCGAAGGCGTCGAGCAAGATCGACTTGCCCGCCCCCGTCTCGCCGGTCAGGACGCTGAGGCCCTCGCGAAAGTTCAGGTCGAGCTTGTCGATGAGGACGATGTCGCGGATCGCGAGCTGGCTCAGCATGCTGCGGCGCGGGTCCTCTCCACTGGGACGGGTCCTCTCCACCGGATACCTGCGTCCCAACGCACCGTGATGTCCGGTCGAGGGACGGCGTCAGGTACGGATTCTGTCAGGGGCACTCTTAGCCATAACGCTTCCCGGGTTCACGCGCAAAATGCAGTTGGGCATCCTTGGCGCCCGTTCCGCTCAAGTGATCAGTGGGGAAGCAGCGCAGCGAAATCGAACGCTTCGATCTGTCGCTGGAAGTCCGGATTCCTCTCGCGAACCGAGCGGGCGATCAGATCAGTTTCGAAGGTGGGCCCCGGTGCGGCCGCGACCTCACCGGCTCGCAGGAATTGGTCCGCGTAATGCCGATCGCCTTGAGCGATCGACCCTCGCGCGATCGCTTCGGCAAGAAAATCCGCGACGGAGTCGGAGGGCATATCCGACGGAACCAAACCCTTGGCCTTCAGGTGCCTGAGAACTCGCATTCTGGCCTGCGTGGAGCCAAGATTCGAGACATGGAGCACCCCGATCCGGCCGCACGCGTCCGACCGGATGCGCGCGGCAACGTCCCCAACGTGGAGATTGTGACCGACATGGGTGAGATCGGGGCAGATGTTCGAACGCACGATAGCCTTTCCGTTGAAGGTCCCGGCCGCGATCGCATCCCGTGAGACATCGAAGCGCAGCGGTCCTTGCCACGCACGGTCATCGGATCGCTCCGCCGGCGCGGCGATGTTCTGATACCAGGTGCCCGGATAGATTGGCTCATCGCCCTCCGACAGAATCGAGAGCAGATTGTCCCCCCCGATGGTCCCGTCCCGGTAGCCGAACACGAACTCGTCCGCATCGACCACACAAAGATACTTGCAGCTTCGTGATACAAACCGATAGAAATTCAAATTGAACGCAACGTCGTGCAGATTGTCGTAGTAATGCGGATATGAGAACAGCAAAACTCGTTCTCTATATTCCGCAAGCAGGCTCAGATACGCCTCATCTCTCGACCCACAGTCCATGACGATGATATTATGCCACCCAACGAGACGACCATAGTAGTCCATCCATTTCGGCAGCAAATACGCGTCATCCTTTATCTTAAGAACGACTTTTAGATAGGTATTCAACCCTGCGCCGAATTCGAGCCCGCGGGTGCGACCGACGGCGAGCCAATCCCGATATGCGTCCCGGCGTGAAAAAAAGCGTTTCCGGCGGCTGTTCTCGTAGACACGTTTCGAGAAGAACGGGGTCTCGTGCCGCAGGTCCGAGCCGCAGCGGTCGAAGTGCCGCTCCTCAGGACGCTCTAGGAGATACTGATAGGTATCGTGGAACCGCGGCCTAGCAGCAAAGCCTCGTATGCGCTGCCAAGCATGGAACGTCCAGCGTTGCAGGTCCATCGATGGCAGTCGCTAGACCAAATCAACCAGATGAATGGGATCCGGCTTGTAAGGCTCCGACTCCGCAACGCGGCGCTCAATTGCATCGATGGATTTGGCGGGGCGCGACACATCGATCCCCTTCAGCTGCCACGGCGCGAGCGTCCACCAATTCGAGGCGAGGAGACGCGCGATGAGCGCCTCATCGAAGCGGTAGCGGACGACCCGGCCCGGATTCCCCACGACGATGGCATACGGCGGAACATCACGGCTCACCACCGCGTAGGCACCAATGATCGCGCCCGTTCCGATGGTCACGCCGGGCCGGACATAGGCACGGTGGCCGATCCAGACGTCGTTCCCAATCACGATGGTACTGCCTTGAACGAACCCCGCGCTTCCGGCCGTGTCCGGATCGAACGCATGGTAGGCGTCGGCGTCTGCGAAGTCGCGACCGACTGGAATGATCGTCTCGTGCAGATAGAAGAACGGCGAGGTGCTCAGCCAATCGATCGAGTGATCGCCCCGTCCCATCTGGACCTCGTCGCCGATGGAGACGTACCGCCCAATCGTGACGTTGTTGAAGTGACCGGAGACGCCGTAGCTGAAGCTGCCCACGGAAATCCGGCCTAGGATATCCATCCACTGCAGGGAGCAGGGCGGCTCGAAGACGCTGTTGGGCGGAAGCACCCGGCCGTCCGGCGGCGGCGCGGAATCGACGCCGCGTGCATTCAGCGTCGCCTTGAGTTCGGCAGTTATGACGTAGCGACCATCCGCCGTCATCCGCGGCTGAACGGGTGCAGGGGCGTCATCGATCGGGACCGAAACCGGCGTCGGCATCGGTCGATGAATCGGAGGGAGGATGCCGACCTTCCGCAACAGCCGGGTCGTTCTGCGTACGAGCATGAGGCGGTGACGTCGCTCCAAAAGCAGAGAATATGGACCCAAGCGGTGGATCTCCGCTTTCGGAAAAGGTGATACAAAGTCGATGATCGGCGGTGGTATGGTCCGCCTCGGAAACCGCGGTAACTTCGAACTGGAAGCCCCCCCCTCCTACCTGGGTCGGGCGGTCGAACGGCGGCCCCGAGCGGGGCCGCTGACTCAGGTCACTGCGCTTCGGCGGTCCGGCCGACGACGCCGCGATAGACCTTGCTCAGCCACGAGGACTTTTCCTCGCGCGGCTCCAGGCCGCCGTTCTGCAGGAGCGCGAAGGCGTCCTTGTACCAGGGGCTGTCGGGGAAGTTGTGGCCCAGCACGGCGGCGGCTGTCTGCGCCTCGGCGGTGATGCCGAGCGCCATATAGGCCTCGACGAGGCGCTCCAGAGCTTCCTCCGCGTGGCGGGTCGTCTGGTACTTGCTCACCACATCGCGGAAGCGGTTGATGGCGGCGGGGAAGTTGCGACGCTCGAGGTAGAAGCGGCCGACCTCCATCTCCTTGCCGGCGAGCTGGTCGCGGGTGATCTGGATCTTGGCCTTGGCGTCGGTCGCGTATTCCGAGGTCGGATACTTCTGGACGAGCTCCTGCAGTCCGGCGAGCGCCTTCTCCGAGCGATCCTGATCGCGGGTCACGTCGGGGATCTGCTTGTAGTGCGACATCGCCATCAGGTACTGGGCGTAGGCCGCGTCCTTGCTCGCCGGGTGGCGCTGGAGGTAGCGCTTCGAGGCCGAGATGGCGTCGTCGTACTTCTGGCCCTCGTAGTTCGAGTAGGCCGTCATCAGCAGCGCGCGGCGCGACCAGTCGGAATAGCTGTAGGCCTTGTCGAGCTCGCCGAATTTCTTCGAGGCGCCCTCGTAGTCCTTGTCCTCCATCCGCGCCAGGCCGTCGCTGTAGAGCTTGTCGGCAGGAACATCCGGCACGACTTCCGGCTTGTACTTCTCAGCGAAGGGGTTGATCGAATCGAGGGCGTCGCAGCCGCCGAGGCCCACGCCGCAGAGCGTGAGAAGCACGGCCGCCATCGCACCGCGGTTCGGATGAGTGAGGCGCATTCCGGTACTTCCCCCAACAGGCGGCCCGCTTGGGACGCGCGTCGTCAAGCCATCACAGGTGTCGGTCGCGTGGCTGACGGCGTGATGCCACGGTCCGGCTGCGTTGCCCAGCGGACCTTGCCCCGTTTCACGGACGATTCACCGTGGCGCGCGATTTGGGCGTGAAAACGGCGGCCGGCTCGGCCTTTGCCCTGAGCCCACCGATTTGCGGACCGGATGTTGCGGGCCCGCTACAGATCCCGATGTCAGAGTTCGCCCGCGAAGGCGGCGAGGCCGAGGCTGTTGCCGAATTCGGCGAGGCTGGTCTCGCGGCGCGGGCTGGCGGCTTCGACGATGGCGTAATTGGCCCGGTCGGAGAACAGGGCGGTCAGCACGCCGACGTTCATGCGGTGGCCGCCGCAATAGGAGCGGTAGGCGCCCTGGAGCGGCAGGCCGGCAAGCGCGAGGTCGCCGACGGCGTCGAGGAACTTGTGGCGGACGAACTCGTCGGCGTAGCGCAGGCCCTCGGGGTTCACGACCGCCGTCTCGCCCACCGCGACGGTGTTCTCGAGGGAGGCGCCCAGGGCAAACCCGGCCTTCCAGTAGCGTTCGACGTCGCGCATCATCCCGAAGGTGCGCGCGCCCGCGATCTCGCGGCGATAGGCGGAGGGGGTGAGGTCCATGGCCTTGCGGCTGCGGCCGATCACCGGGTTCTCGAAATCGATCTCCACGTCGAGGCGGAAGCCGCGGTCGATGGGGCGGAGCTCGGCGAAGGCGCGGTCCACCTCGATGCGGACGGGGCGCAGAACCTTGATCCAGCGCCGGGCGGCGCCGCAGGTGGTGAGGCCGACGGCGTCGATGGCCTGCACGAAGGGACGGGCGCTGCCGTCGAGGATCGGCATCTCGGGGCCGTCGATCTCGACGAGGACGTTGTCGAGCCCGAGCCCGTAGAGGGCGGACATCAGGTGCTCGATGGTGGCCACGGCGCCCGTCTGGACATCGCCGATGACGGTGCAGAGTTCGGTGGCGGACACGCAGGCGTGGTGGGCTTTGATGAGGCGATCGTTGCCGGTGGGCATGCCGGTGCGGAGGAACGCGATTCCGTGGTTCGCCGGCGCGGGGTGGAGGGTGATCTCCGCCGGGTTCCCGGAATGCACGCCGATCCCCCTGAGGGTGGCCGGTGCCTTGAGTGTCGTTTGATGGTTCGTTCGCATTCCATAGCCCTCGGCCGTGATCGAACGCAGGCCTCCTTCGAGGGAGGCAAGTCGTTCCCGTGATCCGTCCGCTGCTTGAAGCCCCGCGAGCGCGGGCGGCGAAACCGCCGCGCTTTTCGTTCCAAAATTCGTATAGCCCCGCCCCAAACCGGGACCAAATCACGGATTCTTACGCTGTGTTACAATGCAGCGTTTGGAGAGCGATCGAAAAACCTCTGCGCGATCAATCGCTTGACCACGCACGTCACCCGAGGTCGCAAGACCCCGGGTGCGTTGCAAAAACACATCAGACCGGACGGAGATGGGCCCCGTCCGGGGCGTTCAGTTGGCCTGGCGACGGAGGAAGGCCGGGATCTCGAGCTGATCGTCGTCCATCATCCGGGCCTGCGGGGCCTGTACCCGGCCCTGCGGGTCGAGGTTGCCCTGGGCCGGGCGGTAGCCCTGGGCGACGGGCGCGGGCGCCCGCTTGGCGTAGTCGGCGGGGGCCTGCGGCACCGGGCTGGCCGGAGCGCGCACCGGCACCGGCACGGGGGCGGCCTCGGCCTCCTCGCGGCGTCCGCCGAAGCCGACGGTGGCGAGGCGGCGCAGGAGCGTCATCCGCTTGGTATCGGCGGCGGGCTCCGCCGGCTCTTCGCCGCGGCTGGCGCGGAGCTGGGCCTGGGCCGGCATCGGCAGGTCCTGAATCTGCGGCATGCGCGGCGCGCGGGCGACGGCAACGGCCGGGCGCGGCGGCACGAACGGGCCGGCGGCCTGGAGGGGAGCCGGCTCCGGCAGCGGCAGAGGGGCCGGCTCGTACGCCATGGCGGCGCGGGGCTGGGTCTGGGTCAGCACGACCTCGTCGCGGATGACGGGGGCCATCTCCATCCGCACAGGCTCGACGGGGGCCATGGCCTCCGGCAGGGCGGGGCGCGGAGCCTGGACCGGCGCCGGAGCGACGGGGGCGACGACCGGGGCGGCCGCGGGAGCGGTCAGGGGCTGGTCTTGTCCGGGGGTGCGAAAGGTGGTGGCGGGCTGCGCCGCCCGGGCCCTCGCTTCCGCCCGAAGCCGCTCGGCCACCTCGGCGATCCGCTGCTCGGTCTGCTGGATCTCGGGGTTGTTCTGCGAATGGGCCGTGATCAGGGCCGGCTCGATGCCGGTGGCGACCACGGAGACGCGGATGATGCCGTCGAGGCTCTCGTCGAAGGTGGCGCCGAGGATGATGTTGGCGTCCGAGTCGACCTCCTCGCGGATGCGGGTGGCGGCCTCGTCGAGCTCGTAGAGGGTGAGGTCGTTGCCGCCCGTGATGGAGATCAGCAGGCCGCGGGCGCCCTTCATCGACACGTCGTCGAGGAGCGGGTTGGCGATGGCCGCTTCCGCCGCCCGGTTGGCGCGGTTCTCACCGGAGGCCTCGCCGGTGCCCATCATGGCCTTGCCCATGCCGCGCATGATCGCGCGGACGTCGGCGAAGTCGAGGTTGATGAGGCCTTCCTTGACCATGAGGTCGGTGATGCAGGCGACGCCCGAGTAGAGCACCTGGTCGGCCATGGCGAAGGCGTCGGCGAAGGTGGTCTTCTCGTTGGCGACCCGGAACAGGTTCTGGTTCGGGATCACGATGAGCGTGTCGACGGCGGCCTGGAGCTCCTGGATGCCGGCCTCCGCCGTGCGCATCCGGCGCACGCCCTCGAACTGGAAGGGCTTGGTGACGACGCCGACGGTGAGGATGCCCATGTCGCGGGCGGCGCGGGCGATGACGGGGGCCGCACCGGTGCCGGTGCCGCCGCCCATGCCGGCGGTGATGAAGCACATGTGGGCGCCGGACAGCTGGTCGCGGATCTCGTCGATGACCTCGTCGGCGGCGGCCGAGCCGACCTCCGGGTGCGAGCCGGCGCCGAGCCCCTGCGTCACGCCGAGACCCATCTGGATCACGCGCTCGGCCTTGGAGGAGGTGAGGGCCTGGGCATCCGTGTTGGCGACGACGAACTCGCAGCCGAGCAGGCCGGATTCGATCATGTTGTTGACGGCGTTGCCGCCGGCTCCACCGACGCCGAAGACGGTGATGCGGGGCTTCAGTTCCCGGATGTCAGGTGCCTGCAGACTGATGGCCATGGGTGTCGAGCCTCTCGTGCCTTTCACGTTTCATTTGACGCCTCGATGGAGGGAGGCGCCGATTCTCGTCTGGCCGTTCGCGCCCACCCCCGATGCCGGGGGTTTGGGGCGCGACGGCGGTCGTTCCTCTAGAAACTCTCGCGGAGCCAGCGTCCGACGCGCGAGAAGTAGCCGTCCGTTCCGGTGCCCGCGAAGGCGCCGTGCCCACGTGGTTCGAAGTGCTCCGCGTGGGCCACCTGCGGGTAGACCAGGAGCCCCACCGCCGCCGAGAAGGCGGGTCCCTTGGCGGCCTCGGGGAGGCCGCGGATGCCGAGCGGCCGGCCGATGCGGACCTGCCCCTCCATCACCCGGCGGGCGACTTCCGGCAGGCCGACGAGCTGGCTCGCCCCGCCCGTGAGCACCACCCGGCGCCCGGCCTGGGCCGAGAAGCCGGCGTTGCGCAGGCGGTCCCGCACGAGTTCGAGGACCTCCTCGACGCGCGGGCGGATGATCCGCACGAGCTGCGAGCGCGGCACGTGGGTGGGGGCGTCGCCCTCGTCCTCGCCGACCCCGTGGACCGCGATCATGTCGCGGTCGTCCGACGCCGTGGGAAGCGCCGAGCCGTAGAGGGTCTTCAGGCGCTCGGCGGCCGCGACCCGGGTGGAGAGGCCGCGGGCGATGTCCATGGTGACGTGGTGGCCGCCGACCGCGATGGCGTCGACATGGACGAGGTGGCCGCCGGAGAACACGCCGACGCTGGTGGTGCCGCCGCCCATGTCGACGACGCAGACGCCCATCTCGGCCTCGTCGTCGACGAGCGCCGACAGGCCCGCGGCGTAGGGGGTGGCGATGACCGCCTCGACGCCGAGGTGGCAATGCTCCACCGCCAGCATGAGGTTGCGGGCGGCGGCGGCCTCGCCGGTGACCACGTGGAGATCGACGCCCAGCGCGTCGCCCATCATGCCCGACGGGTCGATGACCGCGCCCTGGCCGTCGATGGCGTAGCCCGTGGGCAGGGCGTGGAGCACGGCCCGGCCGGGGCTGACGCCGTGGGCGGAGGCCGTCTCCAGCACGCGCTCCACGTCCGTCCCCGTGACGGTGCCCGTGCGGGTGTTGACCCGGGCCTCGAAATGCTGGGAGCCGATGCGGCCGCCCGACATGTTGACGATGACGGACTGCACCTCGACCTTGGCCATGCGCTCGGCGGCGTGGACCGCCTGGCGGATGGCGCCCTCGGCGGCTTCGAGATCGACGATGGCGCCGCCCTTCAGCCCCTGCGAGCGCTGGTGGCCGATGCCGATGATGCGGGCGAAGTGGGTGCGACCGCGCAGGGTCGAGAGCGCCTCGGCCGGCTGAAGCTCGGCGATGAGGCAGACGATCTTGCTCGTCCCGATGTCGAGCACCGAGAGGGTGGTGCTCCGTCGGGCGGAGAGCGGCTTGAGCCGCGGGGTGAGGCCGTGCTGGTGGTGCATGGTGCTACCGGGCCGGGAACGCGGGGACAGTCGGCGTGGACGCGGGATGCGCCGGACGGATCGTGCGGCTCATGTCGCGGGTCACGTGGCGGCTCCCTTGGCCTTGGGCTTCTTCTGGGATTCCGCGCGGGCGGCGGCGGCTTCCTCGGTGAGCCGCACCACCACCCGGTCGGGCATGCGCAGGTCCACCGCGATGATGTCCTTCTCGAGGATGCGGTTGTCGCGCTCGAGGCGCACGAGGCGGGCGAGCGCGTCCGCCGCCCCGGTCTCGGGCAGGCGGATGTCGACGCCGTCGAGCTTGAGCGTCCAGCGCCGGCCGGAGACGTAGGTTCCGGCCTTAACCCGCTCGGCGAGGGTGCCGGCGGCCTCGATGAGGGCGAGGTAATCCTTGAGGCGCTCGTTGGCGCCCTCCCCCACCACGAGGGGGAGCGCGGCGTAGCGGTCGTCCCGCATCTCGTCGATCACCTTGCCGTCGGCGGCGATGACCGAGATGATTCCGTTGCGCTGCCACAGGGCGGCGGGCTCGCGCTCGACCTGGGTGATGACGATCTCGTTCGGGTACACCTTGCGCACGGAGGCGCTGGCGATGAGGGGCACCTGCATCAGCCGGTCGCGGACCTCGTTGACGTCGAGGAACACCACCGACGAGTGGCCGTCGATGCCGGCGGCCTGGAGCACTTCGCGCTCATAGAGGCGAGCGATCCCCGCGATGGTGACGCGCTCGACGCCGAAGCCGGCCAGGCGCGCGAGAATGTCGAAGGGGCGGCCGTTCTCGAGGACGAAGCGCTCGTAGCGGCCGCTGGCGACGAAGCCCGTCAGCGCCAGGGCGGCGAAGGACACGGACATGGCCAGGGTGCCGAGGTGGCGCGGGATGCGCCGCTCGATGGGCAGAGCGAGGCGCGAGCGGCGGCCCGGACCCAGGCGCCGCAGGCGTGCGGTCACGGCGTCGCGCAGGGCGCGGGCCGGGGCGAAGCCTGCGCCGCCGGAATGACCCGACCCGCTCAGCGGCCCAACGTTGCGTCCTCCACCATCCATTGGACGAGCTCACCGAAACTATGACCAGCGTGGGCTGCGATCTCCGGCACAAGGCTCGTCTTCGTCATGCCGGGTTGCGTGTTGACCTCCAGGACGACGAGGGCACCGGTTCCACCCGGTGTGTCGTCGAAGCGGAGGTCCGCACGGCTGATGCCCCGGCACCCGAGTGCTTGATGCGCCGTTAACGACAACTCTTGGACACGCTGGTAAAGATTTGGTTTAATTTCTGCCGGGAGGACGTGGATCGACCCCCCTTCGGCGTACTTCGCATCGTAGTCGTACCAGTCCCCCGAGGCGGTCTTGATCTCGATCACCCCGAGGGCCTTGTCGCCCATCACCGCGCAGGTCAGCTCGCGTCCGGCGACGTAGGTTTCGATAAGGATATCATCGCCGTAGCCCCAATCCGCCCGGCCGATGTCCCGGGGTGGCGGGGCGCTCGCGTCGCGCACGATGACGACGCCCATGGACGAGCCCTCGGCCACCGGCTTGAGCACGTAGGGCGGCGTCAGCAGGTGTGACTTCGCGGCCGCATGACGGTTAACGACGCGGCCCTCGGGAACGCTCACACCGGCCGCCCGCATGATCGTTTTGGCACGTTCCTTGTGCATGGCGAGCGCCGAGGCGAGCACGCCCGAGTGGGTGTAGGGAATGCGCAGCAGCTCCAGCAGGCCCTGGATCGTGCCGTCCTCGCCCGCCGGCCCGTGCAGGGCGTTGAAGGCGACGTCGGGCTTGAGGTCGGTGAGCACCGTGGCGATGTCCGGTCCGACATCGACGCGGGTGACGCGAAACCCCCGGCCCTCGAGGGCCTCGGCGCAGGCGTTGCCGGAATTGAGCGAGACCGGGCGCTCGGAGGACCACCCGCCCATGAGGACGGCGACGTGCTGGGACATGGGAGGCTCCGGAAGGCGGATGCGGACAGGACAAGGGATCAGACGGGACCAATCCGACTGCGGACGGCGTCAAAGACCGCCTCGGCGGCATGGACCGGCAAGGCACCGATCCGGCGCAGGATGCGCGACGGCTCGATGCAGGCAATCTTGGACGGGCGCACCATCGAAGCGGTTTCGAGACCGGCAGCTTCGAGGTCCGAAATCGGAAGGTCTCCCGCCCTGTTCGCATGGCGTGCGCTGGTGATCATGGCGATCCAAACGAAGCCGGCCTCGGCCACGGCGGGACCGGAGACAACGACGGCCGGGCGGCGCTTTTCCGCGAGACGATCGGAGTATGGAAAAGGCACGACAATGACGGTGCCGGCGACGAGCGCCTGACGGTCAGAGGTTGGCATAATCTTCGTCGTCGATGGGGCTCCCCCATTCCGTGAAGGTCACGAACGGGTCCTCAACCTCCGGCTGCGCCTTCTCGATCCGGATCCCATCGGCCGTCAGCACATAGCGAAGGCGGTCTCCGGGCGCGATCCCGAGCTTGGCGCGAACCTCGGCGGGCAGGACCGTCTGGCTTTTCACGGAAACCTTGGAATAGGCGGTTCGAACGGCGTGGGCCATGGCTGTACTCCAGAAGCGTCCTTACGACTTACCGACTTACAGCAGAGGCGTCGAGGCCGATGCGCTTGATCTCCCAATGTAGGTCGACGCCGCTGGTCTCGCGCACGCGCCGGCGCACCTCCTCGCCGAGGCCCTCGATGTCGGCCGCCGTGGCGCCGTCGCGGTTGATCAGGAAGTTGCAGTGCATGGGCGAGACCTCGGCACCGCCGACCCGCAGGCCCCGGCAGCCGGCGGCGTCGACGAGCTGCCAGGCCTTGCCGCCGGGCGGGTTCTTGAAGGTCGAGCCGCCGGTGCGCTCGCGGATGGGCTGGGCGGCCTCGCGCGCCGCCGTGACCCGATCCATCTCGGCCTCGATGCTTTCGCGATCACCCGGACGGCCCCGGAACACGGCATGGGTGAAGATCACGTCGTCGGGGGCCCCGCTGTGGCGGTAGGCGAACCCCATCTCGGCGTGGCCGAACGTCCGCCGGTCGCCTTTCCGGTCGACGCCCTCGGCCGCGATCAGCACGTCCGTGGTCTCGCCGCCATGGGCCCCGGCATTCATGCGGAGCGCCCCGCCGATGGAGCCGGGGATGCCGCGGAAGAACGCGAGCCCGTCGAGGCCGGCTTCCGCCGCCGCCTTGGCGAGGCGCATGTCGGGCACGGCGGTACCGACGCGCAGGTGATCGCCGTCGATCGCGACCGACCCGAAGGCCTTGCCGCCGAGGCGCACCACCACGCCCGGCACGCCGCCGTCGCGCACGATGAGGTTCGAGCCGAGGCCGATCACCGTGACGGGGATCTCCGGGTCGAGGCCGGCCAGCAGGGCGGCGAGATCCTCCGCATCGGCCGGGGTGAACAGCACCTGCGCCGGCCCGCCGACCCGGAACCAGGTCAGGTCGGACAGGGGCTGGTTGGCGATGAGGCGCCCGCGCAGGGCGGGCGCGGCCGCGCGGATGGCGGGGGTGAGATCGGGGAAGGCGGGGGTGAGATCGGGGAAGGCGGTCATGGGTACTGGTGCCTTTCGGCATAATCAATTAGAAATTGCAGAGCCGATGGGCGGGTGGGGGCATGGACAGGGCGATCGTTTTCACCCGCCCGGCGGCCTGTGCCCTGAGCCGGATGCCGGCGACGACGGAGGCCCTGATCCGCGCCAAACTGCGCCAACTCGCCGAAGATCCGGACGCCCTGGTCAACAACATCAAGGCCCTGAAAGGTCAGGACGGCTGTCGCCGCCGCGTCGGCGATTGGCGGGTGATTTTCACGAGCGAGCCCGATCGGGTCATTGTGCATGATGTCGGACCGCGTGGGTCGATCTACGATTAGGACCAGCGACATGACCACCGTCCGCACGAGAACGCCGGCCGGCGAAGCGATCGTCATTCTTCCCGAAGCCGAGTTCGAACGCCTCGTCGCCCTGGCCGAGGACGCGTCGGATACACGCAACCTCGCCGCTTCGCGGACGCGGCTCGATACAGGCGCCGACGAGCTGTTACGCGAGGCCGACCTCGATGCCCTGCGCGCGGCGCCGACGCCCCTCGTTTTCTGGCGCGAGCGCCGCGGCATGGCTGCGGCGGCGCTGGCCGAACGGGCCGGCATCACGGAGCCTGATCTCGCGGCGATGGAGCAAGGCGCATACGCGGGCGACACCACGGACTACCGATCTCTCGCCGCAGTGCTCGGCGTCGATCCGGACGATCTTCTGCCGGACGCCAAGGCCGCGTGAGCGTCTGTCACCCCGCCACCCCCCCGAGCGCCGCCAGCTCGCCCGGCAGGGCGTAGGCCCATTGGGTGATGTTGCCCGCGCCCAGGCACACGACGTAGTCGCCCGCCTTCGCCCGCCCGGCGACGATGCCGGCGAGATCCTCGGAGCGGTCCAGGGCGATGGCATCGCGGTGGCCGCGCGATTTGAGGCCCGCGACGAGGCCGTCGCGGTCCATGCCTTCGATGGGGGGTTCCCCGGCGGCGTAGACGGGGGCGACGATCACCGTGTCGGCGTCGTTGAAGCAGGTGCAGAAATCGTCGAACAGGGAGGCCAGCCGGGTGTAGCGGTGGGGCTGGACGATGGCCACCACGTTGCCGTCCGTGGAGGCGCGGGCGGCCTTGAGCACCGCCTTGATCTCCACGGGATGGTGTCCGTAATCGTCGAAGATCAGGGCGCCGTTCCACTCGCCGGTCTTGGTGAAGCGGCGCTTGACCCCGCCGAAGCCGGCGAGCGCCTTGCGGATCGCCTCCGGCTCGACGCCGAGCTCGTGCGCGACGGCGAGCGCCGCCGTGGCGTTGAGGGCGTTGTGCTTGCCCGGCATCGGCAGGACGAGGTCCTCCATCTCGATGCGGAAGCCCGGCCGCCGGTCGCGGATCATCACCCGGAACTTGCTCTGGCCGCCACGCAGATCGATGTCGATGAGGCGCACATCGGCCTGCGGGTTCTCGCCGTAGGTGATGATACGGCGATCCTCGATGTGCCCGACGAGGTCCTGCACCACCGGGTGGTCGATGCACATCACGGCGAAGCCATAGAACGGGATGTTGTCGATGAAGCGCCGGAACGCGTCCTTGACCGCGTCGAACGAGCCGAAATGGTCGAGGTGCTCAGGGTCGATGTTGGTGACGATGGCGACATCGGCCGGCAGCTTGAGGAAGGTGCCGTCGGATTCGTCGGCCTCCACCACCATCCACTCGCCCTCGCCCATGCGGGCGTTGGTGCCGTAGGCGTTGATGATGCCGCCGTTGATGACCGTGGGGTCCATGTTGCCGGCGTCGAGCAGGGTCGCGACCAGGGACGTCGTGGTGGTCTTGCCGTGGGTGCCCGCGATGGCGACGCACGACTTGAAGCGCATGAGCTCGGCCAGCATCTCGGCCCGGCGCACCACCGGCAGGCGGCGCTCGCGGGCGGCGACGAGTTCGGGGTTGTCGCGCTGGATCGCCGTGGAGACGACCACGAGGGCGGCGTCCTCAACGTTCGAGGCGCTGTGGCCGACGAAGGTGCGGATGCCTTTCTCGGCCAAACGTCGGACGTTGGCGTTGTCCGAGGCGTCGGAGCCCTGGACGGTGTAGCCGAGGTTCATCATCACCTCGGCGATGCCGGACATGCCGATGCCGCCGATGCCGATGAAATGGATGGGGCCGAGCTTGTCGGGCAGCTTCATGGGATGAACCAGTCCAGGCCGGGCGCACCCGAGGCGGCGCCCATGGAGGGGAAGATCAGGTGCGGGCGGCCGTGGCGACGACGATGTCGGCGAGGCGTTCGGCGGCGTCGTGGATGCCCGCGCTTTTGGCCGCTGCCGCCGCCGCGGTCAATTTCCCGCCCTCCGTGAAGCGGTCCACGAGTTCGGCCGCGAGGCGATCGGGCGTGAACTGGCTCTGGGGAATCGCCAGGGCCGCGCCGATGGAGGCCAGGGTCGCGGCGTTGGCGGCCTGATCCTGATCCAGCGCCCCGGGGAGCGGCACCAGGATCGACGGTCGGCCGATGGCGGCGAGTTCCGAGACCGTGGAGGCGCCGGACCGCCCGACGACGAGGTGGGCGGCGGCCATGCGGGCCGGCAGGTCCTTGAAGAAGGGCGCCGCCTCGAAACCGCCGAGGCCGAGGCCGAGATAGAGGTTCTGCACCGCCGTGAGATCCTCGGCCCGCACCTGCTGGACGAGGTGGAGGCGGGCGCGCAGGTCCGCCGGCAGGCTCGCGATGGCTTTGGGCACCACCTCGCCCATCACCCGCGCGCCCTGGCTGCCGCCGAAGACGAGGAGGTGGAGGGGGTCGCCTGGCCCGACGGAGGGATAGGGCGTGGCCGCGGCCGCGATCACCGCCGGGCGCAGGGGATTGCCCGTGTGGGTGCGGGGCGCCAGCGCCTTGAGGGGCACGCCGCGGACCTCCCGGAAGCCCGTGGCGATGGCCCGCGCGCCGCGGGCCAGGAAGGCGTTGGCCCGGCCCATGACGGCGTTCTGCTCGTGCAGAACTGTCGGCACCCGCAGGATCTGCCCGGCGAGCATGGGCGGCACCGTGGGGTAGCCGCCGAAGCCCACGATGGCGGCGGGATCGAGGCGCTTGATCTGCCGCGCGGCGACGCCGAAGCCGCGCCCCAGGGTGAGGAGGGCGAGGCCGCGCTTCACCGGGGACCGGCCCGAAGGCGTGGCCGACGCGATGGTGACGATCTCGGAGGCCGGAAACCCCGTGGCGATGGAATCGACCCGCGCGTCGGTGGCGAGCACCACCCGCATCCCGCGCGCGCGCAGGACGTGGGCGAGGCTCTCGGCCGGAAACAGGTGGCCGCCCGTGCCGCCGGCACACAGGAGGATGGTAGCGGTGGCGACGGTCAACGCATCACTCCGGCGACGGTCGCCGGGGCGGTCCCCGGCGGCTTCTGGCTCAGGGTGGTGGTGCGCGGGCGCTTGCGGGTCAAGGCGACGAGGAAGCCCATGCCGAGGGCCAGGGACAGCATCGACGAGCCGCCGTAGGAGACGAACGGCAGGGTCATGCCCTTGGCGGGCATCAGCTGGACGTTCACCGCCATGTTGATGCAGGCCTGGAGCCCGAACAAGGTGACCAGACCCGTGATCGCCAGGCGCGAAAAGGTGTCGTCCGTGCGCCGGGCGAGTTTCAGGCCGCGCATGACCAGGTAGGCGAACAGCGACACGAGGCCGAGGCAGACGAGGACGCCGAACTCCTCGCCGATCACCGAGAACAGGAAGTCGGTGTGCGCGTCGGGCAGGTGGCGCTTGGCCAGGCCCTCGCCCGGCCCGACGCCGAGCCAGCCGCCGGCGTTGAACGATTCGTGCGCCCAGAAGCCCTGGAAGTTGTCGCCGGACTCGGTGTTCATGAACCGGTCGATGCGCTCGCGCACGTGGTACAGGAAGCGGTAGGCGACGCCGACGCCGAGCAGTCCGGCGATGCCGAGGCCCGCGACCCAGAACCAGTGCAGGCCGGCCACGAAGAACAGCGCGCACCACACGATAGTGATGAGCATGGTCTGGCCGAAATCCGGCTGGAGCACGAGGGGCACGATGGTGATGGGCAGGAGCAGGATCGCCAGCAGGCCGCCCGGCATGTCGCGGCGCTGGGCGCCCTCCGAGAAGGCCCAGGCGGCCACCACCACGAAGGCGGGCTTGACGAATTCCGACGGCTGCAGGCCGAAGGGGCCGAACTGGATCCAGCGATGCGCGCCCTTGATCTCCGGCCCGAACTTGCCGGCGAGCACGCACAGGACCACGCCCATGAGCCACGTCGCCAGGGCCACGCGCCGGATGTGGCGCAGGGACAGGAACGACACGGCCACGATGATCAGCAGGGTCGGCGCGAGGTAGAGCGCCTGCCGGTTGAGGAAGTGGAAGGTCGGCAGGCCGATCTTCTCGGCCACCGGCGGACCGCCGCCCATGAGGAAGACGAGGCCGGCCACCATGAGGGCGCCGAGGCCCGCCAGCAGGCCGCGATCGACGGTCCACCACCAATCGGTGAGAGGCGTGCGTTCCGCGCGGGACATCATGGTGAGCGCTCTCCGTGAGGCCTGGGCGCTCGAAGGAGCAGCCGCCGGCCGCCGGCAGCATCGGGAGCCGGCACGGCGCGATCCTGTGCCGGAATGGTAAACCAATCCTTTGCGGTCAGGCCCCATCCTCGGGATGGCGCATCATCCGTGTCGCCACCCAGCCCACCGCGATGGCGACGGTGACGCCCCAACCGACCTCGAGGAGGCGTGAGCCGAACATCTGCTGGGCGGTGCCGACATGGGGCACGAGCAGGATGATGGTGGCGGTGATGCCGGCGAGGCGCCCGGCGCTCGCGACGTTGAGGAGCCAGCACGCGGTGAGCGAGAGGATGACGGCGACCGCGTAGGCGACGAGGTCCTGACCCACGGTACTGAGCACGCCAAGACCGATGAGGCCGCCCGTGGCTGCGCCCAGGAACTGGTCGCGGGCCATGGTGCGGGTGGCGCGGAACTCCGTCTGCACCACCGCGATGGCCGTGATGGCGCTCCAGAATCCCTCGCGGAGGTTCAGCGCCTGGGTCGGCATGTAGGCGATGAGGGCGGCGGACGCCGACATCAGCCCGTGCGCGGCCCCGCCGACGAGGCGCCGGCGCAAGGGCATACGCTTGCGCAGGCGACCGATCTGCTGGCGCAGCCAGCCGATGCGGACCTCGTCCCGCGTCACCTCGCCCGGCAGGACCGGGGGCTCGCGCAGCTCGTGCTCCACGGAACTCACTCGATGGGGCTCAGGCCGCCGCCTTCGTCGCGGAAGCGAGGCCGGGGGCGACCTGCGCGGCGATCTGACCGGAGGCGAGATTCTTCGATTTCGCCTCGATCTCGAAATCCGCCCAGGCGAGGTGCCGGCCGACGAGGGCGTTGACGGCGCGGTTCCACATCATGTCCGAATGGGCCGCGAGGTCGCGGCGGGAATGACCCGCAGCCGAGAGCGCGACGAAATCGGGTGCGGCCTCGGGGTCGGTGCCCGCCAGGAGATTCTCCCGCGAGACGCTGATATGCGCGATGGGGCGCACGCCGCGCCACGAATCGCGCACCTGCGCGATGCGCGGATCCTCGGGCTCGATGTAGGCGCCGCCACTCTCGACCCAGTGGTGATGGAGGTCGAGCACCACCGGCACGACGTCGGCGAGTTGCAGCACCGTGTCGAGGCCGAAGGCATTCTCGTCGTTTTCGACGGTGATGAGGTCGCGCGCCGTTTGCGAGAGCAGGGGCAGACTGGCACGGAACCCCTCGACGCCGGGGTCGCGGGCGCCGACATGGATGTTGATGTGCGCCCCATGCGGGTGCCACCCGGAGCCGTACCCCATCAGCGCCATCACCTCGGCGTGATACTCGAACTCGGCGATGCCGTTCGCCTGCGCGGACGGGTTGCGCGAGGCGATGACGCAGAACTGACCGGGATGGAAGCTGAGGCGCACGCCGGCTGCCCGGGCGAGATCGCCGATGCGGGCGAGCCCCGGCTCGATCAGGGCGCGCAGGCCCGGCTCGGCGTAGATGTCGCTCGCCACCGGGTGCGTGTAGCCGGGGAGCACGTTGCTCGCCATGCGCAGCAGCCGCTCGAGGGGCGGACGCGCGGCGACCCAGGCGATCTGCCGCTCCAGGGCGCCGAGGTTGTGGCGGGCCAGATCCTCCAGCTTCGCCCGGCGGTCCGCAGGCGCGAGGCGCGTGAGGTTGGCCATGGTGACGTGGCTGAGGTTCATCTCCAGGGCCGCCTCGCGGGCGGCCTTCAGGGTCTTGAAGCTCTCCGGCGGGGCTTCGAGGATGAACTTGCAGCAGAAGCCGAGGCGCGGTTCGCCATCGGTCAGGGGTGCGGGAAGGTTCGGGGTCTGGGTCATCGTCTGAGTCATCCTGGCCCCAACGCCGCTGGGCCGGTTTGGTCCCGCCCGACCCGACGCGTGCGGGCCACAGCCCCGATGAAAAACGTCGCGCCCGGCCTCCGCTCCCCGGACAGGCATTGACGGGGCGGCGGGCCTCGCCTTTACCCGCTTCCATGCAGGCAGATCGGCCCAGGGGAGCGAGCCGCCGCGCGATCATCGCCGTGATCGCGCTCTACGCCCTGTGCCTGCAGGCCATCCTGGGGACCGCCGTGCCCCTGTCGCCCCCCGGGGTGGACCCCGCCCTGTGCCTGCACGAGGCGGGCGAGGCCGGGCCGGACGCGCCCGCTCCCGTCCACGTGCACGTGTCCTGCTGTACGGCGGCCCAGGCCGTGGCGAGCCTCGACCTGCCGTCCCTCGTGCCCACCGGCGTCGTCTGGCCAAGCCGGCGCCGCGTCGCTGTGGCGTGGCGCCCGCACGCGGCCGCGCAGCCCCGGGCGCCCCCCGAACGAGACGCACAACCGCGGGCACCGCCCGTCGCCTGAGGGCGCCCTTCGTCCGCCGCCGAGCTTCGGTGCGGCCGGCGCCCCGATCCCCGAACGACCGTCCGCCAGACCGGACGGGTTCGATGGATCGGCCGTGCCCGCGAGGCGCGGCCCCGAGCGCTCGCGACCGTCCAGGACGACCATGCCCTCCTCCCTCACCGGCGCCGCCGCGCCGTTCGCCGCGCCCATTCGCCTCTCCCGCGAGGCGGTCTACCGCGCCGTGTGGCGCTGGCACTTCTATGCCGGGCTGATCTGCCTGCCGTTCCTGATCCTGCTCTCGACCACGGGGGCGCTCTACCTGTTCAAGGACGAGATCAACGTCGCCCTGTTCACCCGGCGCTTCGTCGTCCCGGCCTCGGACGGAGCGTCCCTGGGCCCGGACCGCCTCGTCTACGTGGCGAGCCAGGCGGTGCCGGACGCCACCCCCCTCACCTACCTCGACCCGGCCGGCCCGACATCCCCGGCGGTGGTCACCCTGGTGAAGGACGGGGCCAGGACCCTGGTCTCCCTCGACCCGCGCAACGGCGACATCGTCGGCCACGTCGCGGCGGATGGCGACGTGATGGCGGTGATCCGGCGCCTGCACAGCCTGTCGTATTTCGGGCCGGTGGCCAACGGGATCGTCGAGGTGGTGGCGGGCTTCCTCGTCGTGCTCGTGATCACCGGCACCTACCTGTGGTGGCTGCGCGGCCAGTCCGGCGGGGTCGTCGGCGTCCGGGGTACGCCGCGCCGCCGGGTGTGGTGGCGCGATCTCCACGCGGTGACGGGCTTTGTGGCCGGAGGCGGCCTGCTGTTCCTGGCGCTCACCGGCCTGCCGTGGTCCATCGTCTGGGGCCAGCAGCTGCGGGCGCTGTCCAACGCCGCCGGCCTCGGCCAGCCGAGCGCCCTCTGGGCGCGGGTGCCGGTGTCGACGGTCCCCATGGGCGACGCCCTCACCACCGCCGGCTGGGCCCTTGAGGACGCGCCAGTGCCCCTGTCGCGGCCGGCCCCCGGCCAGTCCATCGGCCTCGACCGGGCGGCGGCGATCCTCGTGGAGCGCGGCATGCCGGCGGGCTACGAACTCGCCCTGCCGGTGGGCGAGACCGGCGTCTACGCCGCCGCCGCCTACCCGCGCGACGTCACCCGCCAGCGCATGATCTCCCTCGACCAGTACACCGGCCAGGCCCTCGTCGACGTGCGCTTTTCCGAGATCGGCATCGTCGGCCGGGCGATCCAGTGGGGCATCGGCCTGCACAAGGGCGAGACCTTCGGCCGGCTCAACCAGCTCCTCATGCTCGCTGTCTGCCTCGCCGGCCTCCTCCTGAGCGTCACCGCCGGGGTGATGTGGTGGAAGCGCCGACCCTCGGGGAGTCTCGGCATCCCGCCCTGGCCGCGTGCGCCCCGCGTCGTCGCCGGGGTCACGCTCCTGGTTCTCGGCCTCGGCGCCCTGTTCCCGCTCACGGGCGCGGCGATCCTGGCGATGATCCTCCTCGATTGCGGCGGCCGTGCCCTCGCCGGGCGGATCGCGGCCTGAAGCCGACCCTTACCGGGCGCGTCGCCCGTGTCTTCCCGCGCCCTCCGGGACCGCCTCGGAACCGCCCTTCTTGTTCTGGCCCTCTGGCTGCAGGCCCTGGCGCCGGGGGCGGCCCTGCGCCTGCCCCCGCCCGATCCCCTGGCCCACGCGATCATCTGCGGCCATGGCATCGAAGCCGCCGTCGCGGCGGAGGACGGGATGCCGGGCCCCTGTGCGGCCTGCCCGTTCTGCACCGGCATCGCCCTCGCGCCCCTCGTCCCGACCGGCCCACGGGTGGCCCGCACCGCCCGGTGGCACGCGGTCGCCTGGGTGACACCGCCCCCGATCCCCTCCCTCCGCCGGCCCCGGCCCGCCGGCCAGCCCCGGGCCCCGCCCCTCCCGTCCTGATCCCGTCGCCCCTCCCCCTTCGACCGATCGGACGCGTTTTCCCATGTTGCTGTTCTCTCCCGCACGACGGCGCCTCGCCGCCTTCCTCCTCCCCGCCGCGGGCCTGCCCGCCGCCTGCCTGCCCGCCGCATCCGTTCCCGCCGCCGCGCAGGCGCAGGTCGCGTCCAGCGTCACCCTCGACGAGGTCTCCGTCGTCGGCGACGGCACCGGACGGCCGACCGGACGCACCGGCTTCGGCGTCGCCGCCCTGCCGGGTTCGGCCGCGAGCGTCATCGAGAATCCCGTCGGCCAGATCGTCACCGCCGTCGGGCGGGACAGCACCATCGCCAACCGGCCGGCGACGAACATCGGCTCGGTGCTGCTCGACAGCCCCGGCGTCACCGTGCGCCAGGGCAACGGCGCCCGCGACGTGATCATCTCCGTACGCGGCAACAACGCCCGCTCCACCGGGGTCACCCGCAACATGGTCGTCCTTGAGGACGGTTTCGTGCTGACCCAGCCGGACGGTTTCTCGCGGTTCGATCTCGTCGACCCGCGCGCCTATTCCCGCATCGACGTGTTCCGGGGTCCGCAATCGGCGCTGTTCGGCAATTACGCCACGGGCGGCGCGCTGGCGTTCCGCACCCGCACGGGACGGGAGATCTCGGACGGGAAGATCTTGGGCTACGAGGTCGGGGTCGATGCCGGCAGCTTCGGGTACCTGAGCAACTACTTCACCGTCGGCGGCGTCAGCGGCCCGGTGGAGATCAGCCTGTTCGCCAGCGACGTCCGCGCCAACGGCTACCAGGACCATTCGTCCTACGACACGCAGACCGTCAACCTGCTGGCGAGCTACACCCCGACGCCCGACAACCGCTTCACCCTGAAGGTGATCAACAACGAGCTCCACGCCGACATCGCCGCGCGCGCCTCCCTGAACCAGTACCGGATCAACCCGTACCAGCGCGGCTGCGCCTCGGCAGCCACCGCGGCTTCGGGCTGCACCACATACAGCTTCTTCCGCAACGGCGCCTTCGGCGCCACCTCCCCCGTGACGGCGACGGAGGTCGGGCTGGAGCGCAAGGACCGGCGCACCATCGTGGCCGCGCGCTGGGAGCACGACATCGACGCCCAGACCACGTGGCGGACCCAGGTCGGCTTCGACGAACGCAACATCAACCAAGCGTTCTTCACGAGCTCCGGGCGCGGCAGCGTGCCGTCCTACAACGCGATGAGCGACATCACCCACCGCTCGGAGCTGTTCGGTCTGCCGGCGGTGAGCTACGCGGCGCTCTCCTTCAGCGCCCTCGATTCCCACGCCACCACCTTCAACCTGACACCGTTCGCGGGGCCGACGCTCGGCGCCCTCATCGGCGATCAGTTCGCCGTCCAGTCGAACCTCGGCGGCCGGGCGCGGACGGAGGTCGCCCTGTCGGACACCTGGACCGGCGTGGTCGGGATCAGCGCCGAGAACACCTGGATCACCGGGCGCAACCTCGCCTACGCCTACTCGGCGGCCGGGCGGACCACGAGTCCGGCCCTGGCCGACCGCAGCTTCCTCAACGTCGCGCCGGAGCTCGCCCTGGTCTACCGGCCGAGCGCCGAATGGGCGTTCCGCGGCCGGGCCGCCACGGGCTACACCGCCCCGGCCGCCGGCAGCCTGTTCGTGACGCCGGCCGGGGTGCCGGGCAACAACACCCAGCTGCAGACCCAGCAGAACCTCGGCTTCGATCTCGGCGCCGACTGGACTCCGTGGGAGGGCCTGCGCTTCAGCCTCACCGGCTTCTACGAGTTCTTCCGCAACGAACTGGTCTCGCAATCGCCCGGCGCCGGGCTTCTGGCCTACACCTTCAACGCCCCGGCCTCCGAGCACCGCGGCATCGAGGTCGCGGCGGACTGGGCCTTCAGCCCGGGCTGGCGCGCCACCCTCGCCTACACCTTCGACGATCAGTTCTACACCCGCTACGTCGAGCAGCTGAGCGGGGTAAGCTTCACCGCGCGGTTCGACCGGGCCGGCAAGCTCATCCCGGGCGTGCCCGCCCACCAGCTCCTCGCCCGCCTCGGCTACGAGCAGGTCGGCGGCCCCCTCTCGGGACTCGGCGGCTTCGTCGAGGTGGTGGCGCAGGACGATTTCTTCGTCGACAACGCCAACCTGCTCAAAGCCCCGGGCTACGCCCTCGTCAACGCCAACGTCCACTACGTTACCGACCTGACCGGCGGCTACGCCCGGCGTCTCAACCTCTACGTCGAGGCACGCAACCTTCTGGACCGCACCTACGCGTCGTCGGTCCAGAACCTCGCGAACAGCCTGAACGCCGGGACCGGCGGTCTCAACGGTGCCGGTGTCCTCGCGGGCATCACCGGTTCGGTCTATGCCGGCGCGCCGCGCACGGTGGTGGCGGGCATGAAGCTGTCGTTCTGAGACGCCGAGGGCGTACGCCGGCGTCGCCCGCCTGCGCGAACGGGCTTTTTCGCGCCCATTCGGCAGGGTGGCGTAGGGTCGGGTGTCCGGGGAGGCCGGTCGCCGGGCCGGGACGTCCGGAATCCTCGGTCCCCTTGTTCCGATCCGCGCGGGCGCCCCGGCCCTATTTCAACTGGCGCCGGCGGAACGGGATCGGACGGCGCCCCCGGCGCGTTCGGTTCCAGACTTCGTATCGGTTCCAGACTGGTCGCCCCCTTGTCCGTGCGGGCTTCGGATTGGCCGGGCGATCGATCGCGAGAATGCAGGGGACCAGCGCATGAGCGACGAGACCGCCCGCGAGATCGGGTCACGTCGGCCCGTCCCGCATGGGACAGGACTTGAGACAGGGCTCGGGGAAGGACTTGGCTCAGGGCTTGGCTCAGGGCTTGGACCGAGCCGCCGCAGGGTCATGGAGGGGGCCGCCGCCCTCGCGGCCTTCGGGGTCGCCGGGTTCGGCACCGTCCGGCCGGGTCTCGCCGCCCTCGCGCCGGCCCCCGGCGACCCGGCCCCGCAGACTCTGCCGGTGCGCCTGACCATCAACGGCGAGGCGCGCGACCTCGTCCTCGACACCCGCACCACCCTCCTCGACGCCCTGCGCGAGCACCTCGATCTCACCGGGACCAAGAAAGGCTGCGATCACGGCCAGTGCGGGGCCTGTACGGTGCTGGTCGACGGACGCCGCATCAATGCCTGCCTGACCCTGGCCGCCATGCACGAGGGTGACGCCATCGAGACCATCGAGGGGTTGGCCAAGGGCGACACCCTGCACCCGCTCCAGGCGGCCTTCCTCGATCATGACGGCTACCAGTGCGGCTACTGTACGCCGGGGCAGATCTGCTCGGCCAAGGGCATGCTGGCCGAAGTCGAGGCCGGATGGCCGAGCCACGCCAGCGCCGACCTCCTGGCCGTCCCGCAACTCACCGAGGCCGAGATTCGCGAGCGCATGAGCGGCAATCTGTGCCGGTGCAGCGCCTACCCGAACATCGTCGCGGCCATCGTCGACGCCGGGGGCCGCAGCGGCTGAGTTAACGGAGTGTTTCACGGGAAACACCGTCCCGTCCCATCCCGTTGTTGTCCCTTCGGGATTCGGACGGATGGGTATCTTGTCCACAGGACCCCACCAGAACGGGTACCGCGCCGATGAAAGCCTTCACGTACGCCCGACCGAAGACCGTGGCGGAAGCGGCCGAGATGGCGGCCGCGCAACCGAACACCCGCTTCATTGCCGGCGGCACCAACCTGCTCGATCTGATGAAGCTGCAGGTCGAGACACCGGCTCACCTCGTCGACGTGAACCGGCTCGGCCTAGCGGAGGTCACGGAGACCGGTGACGGCGGCGTGCGCGTCGGCGCCCTGGTGCGCAATGCCGATCTCGCCGCCCATCCCCGCATCCGCAGGGATTACGCGGTACTGTCGCGGGCGCTGCTGGCCGGTGCCTCCGGGCAGTTGCGCAACAAGGCGACCACCGCCGGCAATCTGCTCCAGCGGACCCGGTGCCCGTACTTCTACGACACCGCGCAGGCCTGCAACAAACGAGCTCCCGGTTCCGGCTGCGCCGCCATCGGCGGCTTCACCCGTATCCATGCCGTGCTCGGCGCGAGCGAGGCCTGCATCGCCACCAACCCGTCCGACATGGCGGTGGCGATGCGGGCCCTCGACGCAACTGTCGAGACCGTCGACGCCAAGGGCACGGAGCGGACGATCCCGCTCGCCGACTTCCATCGCCTGCCCGGCGACACGCCCGAGATCGAGACCGCGTTGCGGCCGGCCGAGCTCGTCACCGCCGTGACCCTCGGCAAGCCCGTGGCCGGCACGCATCTCTACCGCAAGGTCCGCGACCGGGCGTCCTACGCCTTCGCGGTGATCTCCGTGGCGGCGGTGATCGACAAGAGTGCCGATGGCCGGATCCGCGCCGCCCGCCTCGCCTTCGGCGGCCTCGCTCACAAGCCCTGGCGGGTCCCGGCGGCCGAGGCGGCCCTCGTCGCCTCCAACGGCGATCCGGACGCGGCCGCCGATGCGGTCCTGGCGGGGGCCAAGGGCCAGGGCGGCAACGACTTCAAGATTCCGCTCACCCGCCGGACCCTGCGCGCCGTCGTGGCCGAGGCGCTCAGGGCCTAAGACCCTTCGAGCCTCCCGCGACGCCCAATCCCAGAAGAATCAGGAATCGTCCGATGGACATGAACCAGCCGATCGGCCGCACGCCCCTCGACGACAGGCCCGACGGCCTGCTGGGCAAGCCCATCGACCGGATCGAGGGTCGTCTGAAGGTGACGGGCGCGGCGCCCTACGCCTACGAGACGCGCGAATTGAAGAACCCGGCCTACGGCGCCCTCGTGGAGGCCGGCATCGCCAAGGGTCGGATCCGCCGGCTCGACGTGCGGGCGGCCGAGGCCATGCCGGGCGTGCTCCACGTGATGACCCACGAGAACGTGCCGCCCCAGGGCGAGAAGAAGGAGCAGGTCGCTCCGGTCCTGGCCGGACCCGAGATCCGGCATCATGGCCAACCCATCGCTTTCGTGGTGGCCGAGACCTTCGAGCAGGCGCGCGCCGCCGCCGCTACGATCAGGGCCGAGTACGCGCGGGAGACCGGCGCCTACAGCCTGCGGGCCGGCATGGCGGGTGCCGTGGTCCCGAAGCAGCTGCAGAGTCCGCCGGATTCGACGCTGGGCGATTTCGAGGGCGCCTTTGCGGGAGCGCCCGTGCAAGTCGACGTCGAATACACCACACCGGTCCAGACCCACGCGATGATGGAGCCGCATGCCACCATCGCGTCGTGGGAGGGCGACCACGTCACCCTGTTCACGTCGAACCAGATGCTGAACCGCGGCCAGGCCTCCCTCGCATCGGTGTTCGGCCTGCCGCCGGAGAACGTGCGACTGGTGAGCCGCTACATCGGCGGCGGTTTCGGCGGCAAGCTCCAGCCCCAAGCCGACGCGATCTTCGCCGCCCTCGGCTCGAAGGCGGTGGGCCGGCCGGTGAAGGTGGCCCTCACGCGCCAGCAGGAATTCCACGTCACCACCCGGCGCTCGGACACGATCCAGCGCCTGCGCCTCGGCGCCGGACCGGACGGCCGGCTCGTTGCCATCGGGCACGAATCCTGGTCGGACACCACGCCGGGTGACGGGTTCTACGAGACCTCGGCCAATGCCACGCGCTCCCTCTACGCCGCGTCGAACCGGATGACGAAGCATCGGCTCGCCACCCTCAACCTGCCGCTCGCCTCGGCCATGCGGGCGCCGGGCGAGGCGGTGGGCATGCTGGCGCTGGAATGCGCCATGGACGAACTCGCCGAGCGCCTTCGCATCGATCCCATCGAGCTGCGCATCCGCAACGAGCCGACCCAGGACCCGGAGAAGGGGGTGCCGTTCTCCACCCGCCAACTCGTGCCGTGCCTGCGCGAAGGCGCCGCGCGCTTCGGATGGGACAAGCGTCGCGCGGCCGGCACGACGCGGGAGGGGCAGTGGCTCGTCGGCCTGGGCGTGTCGGCGGCCGCCCGCCTCAACCCGCTCAGGCCCTCGTCGGCCGCCATCCGCCTCGAAAGCGACGGCTCCGTCACGGTCCGCATGGCGATGACCGATATCGGCACCGGCACCTACACGATCCTGGCACAGATCGCCGGCGATATGCTCGGCCTGCCGGTGGAGCGGGTTCACGTCGAACTCGGCGACACGCGCCTTCCGAAAGCCGCCGGTTCCGGCGGCTCGTTCGGCGCCGGCAGCGCCGGGTCGGCCCTCTACGTCGCCTGCGAGGCTCTGCGGGCGAAGATCGTCGCGGCGGCCGAACTCGGCCCGGAGGAAGCGCGCTTCGCGGACGGGCGCGTCGTCTCCGGAAACCGTTCGGAGAGCCTGGCCGACATCGCCGGCCGCGCCGGGGACATCGAGGCCACGGGGGAGATCAAGCCCGGCGCCATGACCGAGGCGTTCTCGCAATATTCCTACGGCGCGCATTTCGCCGAAGTCGGCGTCGATGCCGATACGGGCGAGGTGCGCCTGCGCCGGATGCTCGGCGTGTTCACCGGGGGGCGCATCCTCAACCGGAAAACCGCGCGCTCGCAGGCCATCGGCGGGATGGTGTTCGGCGTCGGCGCCGCCCTGATGGAGGAGGTGGTGATCGACCCGCGCACGGGCCACTTCGTCAACCACGATCTCGCCGAGTATCACGTGCCGGCCCATGCGGACATTCCCGCCATCGACGCGGTGTTTCTCTCCGAACTCGACGACAAGGCCAACCCGCTGAAGAGCAAGGGGCTGGGCGAACTCGGCATCTGCGGCGCCGGGGCGGCCCTCGCCAACGCCGTCTACAATGCCACCGGCGTCCGTATTCGCGACTACCCTCTCACCCTCGACAAGGTGTTGCGCGGTCTCGAGGCCCGCGATCGGCCCCCGGTACGGCCGACCTGACACGTTCGGACCGACGATTTCATGATGATCGGCGTAAGATCCGGACCGAATGCGGAGCGCGACGACGTCGTGATCCAGGTCGTCTCCCTCCGTTTGAAGCGGGCGGGCCGCGCTTCGCGCAGACAACCTTGTGCGATGCTGCCCGGCAAGCGCGGAATGCAAGGGGTTCGAAAGGAGCAGGGGGGCAGGTAGAGCGTGCGCACCGGATCGCGGTGCGAGCCCGAAGCCCCGTCGCCCCATGGTCCCCTCGCCTTACCTTCCCAGCCGGGCCCTCACGCCGCAGACGCTGGTCAGCCGGTTCCGGCATGCCCGCGCGGGTGCCACGGCGGTGGAGTTCGCCATCCTGGCGTTTCCGTTCCTCGCCCTGATCACCGGCATCATCGACATGTCGATGATGTTCTGGGCGAGCCAGACCCTCGACGACGCCCTCGCGGACGCGACGCGCACGATCCAGACGGGACAGTTCCAGAGTGCTAATTCCGGCGTCACCGACCCGGCGACGATCTTGGAGAACCTGCGCCAGAAGCTGTGCCAGGTGAACGGGGCCGAGCGCCTGACCCTGTTCCGGTGCACGGACGTGAAGCTGGAGGTGCGGGTCTACGCATCCATGACCGCGGGTACGAGCACCAATCCCGTCGATCCGTCGACCCGGGACTGGTCGACGGGGTTCGGCACGGCCTACGCGAACGCCCAGGCGAGCACCATCGTGGTGGTGCAGGCGGCCGTGAAGTACCCGAGCTTCACACTAATGTTCCCCATCACCCAGAGTTTCGCGGACGGCTCGCGCCTGCTGCACTCCGTCCAGGTCTTTCGCACGGAACCGTTCTAGGCCCGAGGATGCTGCGCACCCCCCTGCCCCCGAGCCGCGTTTCCGGCGCGTCTCTTCCCGCCACCGACCGGCCGGCCCCGGGCGCCTTCGGCCGCTTCCGGCGGGCCCGGGACGGCGTGGCGGCCGTCGAGTTCGCCCTCATCGCCCCGGTGCTGCTGCTGGTTTATGTCGGCAGCGCCGAGCTGGCCCGCGGCACCATGGCCCAGCGGCGCACCACCCTGCTGACCCGGACCGTTGCCGACCTCACGTCCCTCGGCGACACGACCTCACCCATGACGCGCACGACCATGGACAGCATCCTGGCGGCCTCGAAGCTCGTCTACAGTCCCTTCGACGCGACGAAGGCCGTCATCCGGGTCGCGGCCATCGGCATCTACATGCAGGGCACGACGCGGACGGTGCGGATCTGCTCGAGCGACGCATCCCCGGCCACCGCCAAATGGCCCGTCGGCCTCGCCCCCGCGAGCCTGACCATCCCGGCGAGCTACAACCGCCACGGCATGCGCCTCGTGGTCGCCCAGGTCACGACGCCCTACACACCGGTTCTGGGCGCCGCGTACGTCAGCTTCACCCGGGCGAGCACCGCCGAGTTCCCCCTGGAGGACACGGTCGTCTGGCCGACCCGCCAGGGCAAGGCGGTCACCGGCGGCGCCGACGACGAGGTCGTCCTGCCCGCCGGCGTCGCCTGTCCGGTGACCGCGAACTGAGAGGCGCGGTCCGCCCGCCGGGTCAGCGCACGATGCGCAGTTTGCCGATGCTCTTGGCGATGTCGTCGAAGGCCGCGATCAGGGCGGTGGACGAGTTGGCGACGTAGGCCTGGGCCGGAACCGTCGCGCAGTCCCGCAGCAGATTGATGCCCGCCTGGTCGATGGGATCGTTCGGCACGCTGAAGCCGATGGTGAACACGGCGATGTTGCGCGCCTTGGCGTTGGTGCAGGCCTCGCGCGTGAGGGCATCGAGGGCGGCCCGGGCCTGAGCCAACGTCGTTGGCGTCCCCGTCCCGGACGTGAGACGGCTCGGCAGCCCTGGGCTTCCCGACACCTTGGTTCCGTTGGCGTTGATCATGTAGCTGAACGGACTGAAGATGGAGTTATGCATGTTTGTGAGATCGAACGCGGAATTCGGGTACCATGAGTTCTCGCCGTCGGTCATGAGAACGATGACCTTCCGAACGCTCGTGTCGCTGTAGGCCGTCGCCTGACCGAAGACGCTGGTTGGGGAGATCGTCCGCCAAGCCCACATGAACCCTTCGAAGATGTTCGTACTGCCGCTGGCGATCAGACTGTCGATGAGGGTCTTGAGCTTCCCCGTCTCGTTGGTCAGGGTTTGAAGCGGCTTGCTCGTGCAACCGTTGTTCGGGCCATTGGGCAGTTGCAGCACGTTCTTCGAGGTGGAGACGGACCACACCGGCTTGTAGTATTTGCAGACACGCATCTCCGCCTCGGTCAGAGTCATCGCTTTGAAGGCGCAACTCGGCTCGTTCGTATTATCGTCGAGATAGCTATTGATGTAAGTTTGCGCTTGCAGCGGAAGCCCCGTGTAGCTGTTCTTCGTGTCGGGACTCTTGGAAAGGACACTGAGGGTCACCTTGCCCGTCGTGTCACCGCCGGGTTCGTCCGGGGCGAACATCGGCACGAAATAACTGTTGGGGTCGTCCAAGGTGGGGGCCGAATCCTGGACGTTGAGGGGGTAGGGCAACGTCTCGAGGCAGCCAGCCCAACCCCAGCTGGAATCGAGTTTCCTGAGCTGATCGAAGATATCGAACCGGCTCCTGATCGCCGTCTTGACGGTGCTGCTGGCCGCGGAAAAGTCGACGTTGGTCCAGTGATAGGCCGACTTCGCGGCTCCATCGATCCAGGGCGTCGTCGACCCGTAGGTCTTGGGGTCCACCGCCACCCCTCCGGCGAAGGGAACGATGGAGATCCGGGTCTGCGGGCTGAAGGCCGGCTTGGTGTAGACGTAGTCGATGAACTTCTTGGCGGCGTCCTGAGCCGCCGACATCTTGGTGCCCGAGCCGCCCGCCACGTCCATCGAGCCCGTCGTATCGAGGGCGATGGCGATCTCGAAGGTCTGCGCCATGGGAGTCGCGCATTGCGACGCCGCACCGACATCGATGGTGTTGATGCGCAGAAGGCTGGCGAAGGCGGTCCGGTAGGTGGCGCTGGCCTTGACCAGGATCGTGCGCGGATTGGCGCCGATGGCCAGCGGCGTCTCCAACGTCGCCCCCGGCATGTAGGACGCGATGAGCTTCGTCGCCTGATCCTCGAGGGCGGCGCTGGTCGTGGCCGTGCCGGTCTGGCACAGGCTCAGGGCGGTCCCGTCGACGGCGTTCTGCAACCGGGCGCGCATGGACGAGGCGCGCCCGTAGTCGATGCCGGTTCCGGCTAGGAACATCAGCGGGAGAAAGCTGAGTCCGAAGATGACCGCGATATTGCCGCGCCTGTCGCCGAGAAATCGACGTGTAAGAGACATCGCTCGAGTCCTGATCGATCTCCGGACACATCCATCAGGTTTCGATTAATACCTCGTGTACGATTTCGAACAGGCGCTACACTACCATTGATCGGATCGAAATCACGATACAACTCCGCGGCCAGACCTAGAGCTGCGCCCGACCACGTTGGGTCGGGACACATCTCGAGCGCGGCCTTTGTCATGCCGCGCTCTTTTCGCCGAACCGGCATCCACTTCGGCGGAGAGCGCTTTGGCACCGCAGCGGTCGCGTGTGGTGGTCGGTCCGATCCGCAGGGGCCGCGCGCATCCGTGCATGATGCCGTATGACCGGGCGCGGGGCACGCATCGCCCCGGGCGGGAGGCCGGCACCATGCGCAAGAACGATCCCTGTATCGCCGTCTGCCGCTTCGACGGTCGGACCGGCTGGTGCGTGGGATGCGGTCGGACGATCCCGGAGATCCGCGCCTGGATAAAGCTGACGCCGTTCCGGCGCACGGCGCTTCTGCGCGAATTGCCCGCCCGGGTCCGGAAGGTTCAGGATGCCCCCCAGCCGGATTGAACGGGTCGCCGCTCCCTCGAATGTAACCCCGATCAAGATTTCGGGGCCGCCGTGCTCCGTCGCAGACAGGCGCGGCGCGATCCCGTAAGCCTGTCTCAAGGGCCGCGCCGCAGGAACGTGGGACGACGGCTCAGCGGAGGACACCCCCATGATGATGCGCCGCGCACTCCTCGGCCTCGCCGCCTTCCTGCCCCTGGCCGTCCTGGCGATGCCCGCGCAGGCCGACCCCATGCCCTTCGAGGCCGGCGCCTTCGCGGCGGCTCAGAAGGCCGGTCGGCCGATCCTCGTCGAGGTCAGCGCCCCGTGGTGCCCGATCTGCAAGACGCAGAAGCCGATCCTCGCCAAGCTCGCACAGGACCCGCGCTTCAAGGACCTCGTGATCTTCGATGTCGATTTCGACAGCCGCAAGGATGTGCTGCGCCGCTTCGATGCCCGCATGCAGAGCACGCTAATCGTCTTCAAGGGCGAGACCGAGACCGGGCGCTCGGTGGGCGAGACCCAGCCCGAATGGATCGAGGGCCTGGTGGAAAAGGCGCTCTAGGCGTGCCCGACAATCCGCGCGATCGCCCCGGGATCCCGCTTCAATGCGGCGGGCGTTCCGTGAGAGACGCGTAAGGCGACCCATGGGCACCTCCCTCGGCCTCGCCTTCCTCGCCGGACTCCTGTCGGTGCTCTCGCCCTGCGTGCTGCCGCTGCTGCCCCTCGTCCTCGGCGCGGCGAGTTCGGAGCACCGCTACGGGCCCGTGGCGCTCGCGGGCGGCCTCGCCCTCGCGTTCGTCGCCATCGGGCTGTTCGTCGCCACCATCGGCTTCGGACTCGGCCTCGATACGGATGTGTTCCGCAAGGGCGCCGCCCTGCTGCTGGTCGGTCTCGGCTTCGTCCTGATGCTGCCCGCCGCCCAGACGCGCCTCGCCGTCGCCGCCGGCCCGTTGAGCGACCGGGTCCAGGCGCGATTCGGCGGCGTGTCCTCCACGGGCCTCGGCGGACAGTTCGGCGTCGGCCTGTTGCTCGGCGCGGTCTGGAGCCCCTGCGTCGGCCCGACCCTCGGGGCCGCCTCCCTGCTGGCGGCGCAGGGCCGCGACCTCGCCGCCGTGGCCCTGACCATGGTGACGTTCGGCCTCGGGGCCGGGCTGCCCCTCGTCGTCCTCGGCACCCTGTCGCGGGCGACGCTGCTGCGCTGGCGCGGCCGGATGATGGGCCTGGGCCAGGGTCTGAAGGCGGTTCTCGGGCTGATCCTGGCGGCGACCGGCCTCGCCATCCTGACGGGCCTCGACAAGGTCCTGGAGACCGCCCTCGTCGACGCCTCGCCCGCCTGGCTCACCGCCCTGACGACGCGGTTCTGAACACCCACTCCTCGCGGGCGCCCGCGACGGGACGGCGCACGACCGGGCGGCAGACATGATTCCCAAGAAAGGCGAAGCATCGGGGATCTCGCGCGGTCTCGACAAGACAGCCTGCGACCCAGACACCGGGAACACAGAGCTTCGGCGCATCGTCCCGGAGCAACGGACCCGGTTGCGGTCCAGACCCATCACGCCCCCGACAGGCGAGGACTGGCGGAGCGGCGATGCGCACCGAACCGCCCCCCCCTTCTTCATCGCAGATCTTCACGAAGTTCGGATGTTTCTGGAATAGCACGTGGTTATTCAATCGTTACGAAATCCAGCTGCGGCCGCGAATGGTTCGATCGTGGTAAACGGTCTCTTAATGAAGCCCACCCCATAACCGCCGGAGGATCAACCCGGGAATGGGGAGCAGGCACGAACGGTCATGGGAATCCCGGCATCCCTCGGTCTCCTCCTGGCGTTCGGCGCCTCGGCCCTCGGCCTTGGCGTCGCGACGGCGGCCGAGCCCGATGCCGTCTATGGCCGCCCGGTTCCGCCGGCCGAGTCGGTGTCGCGGCGGGGGACCGACCAGTTCATCGGCGGCGTACCCGAACAGGCGGTGGAGTTCCGCCCCGGCGTCGTCAGCCTGAACCTCGTCGAGGTGCCCATCGCCGTCGCCGCCAAGGCGGTCCTCACGGATGCCCTCGGCTGGGGTTACACCCTCGACGAGCGCGCCTCCGGCACCATCACCCTGCAGACGGCCGGGCCCGTGCGCCGCGAGATCCTCCTGCGGATGTTCGAGAGCGCGCTGTCGAGCCGCAACCTCACCCTGCGCCGCCGGGGCACCACGGCGCAGATCGTACCGGCGGGGCCTGCCACCGGCGCCGTGCCGGTGCAGGGGCTCGGGGCCGCCGGCGGCGGCGCCCAGGCCGTGCCGCTCCGCTGGATCGCCGCCGCGGAGATGCAGGCGATCCTCTCTTCGGTGGCGCCCCGCGACGTGGTCCTGCGGGTCGACCGGGTCCGCAACCTCCTCATCCTGTCGGGGGACGCCGCCCAGATCGAGGCCCTGCGTCAGACCATCAGCGTGTTCGACGTCGACTGGATGCGCGGGATGTCGACGGCGATCCTGCCTGTCCGCAGCGCGAATCCGGCCGCGATGGCGCGTAACCTCACCCAGATCTTCGGCGGCGAGACCGCCGGCACCGGCGACATCATCCGGTTCGTTCCCAACGAGGCGCTGGGCGCGGTCCTGGTGATCAGCACCCGCGCGGCCTACCTCGACCGCGCGCGGGACTGGGCGGCGCGCCTCGAATCCGTCGCCGCCGACCGGGAGCGCCAGCTCTTCGTCTATCGCATCCAGAATCGCTCGGCCAAGGAGTTGGCCGCCGTGCTGCAGGGCGTCATCGCCGCCGAGATGGGGGGCGGGGCGAACGCGGGCGGCTACGGCGGCGGGGGCTATGGCGGTGCGGCCTATGGCGGGCTCGGCGCGGGCGGACTCGGCGTGGGCGGACTCGGCGCCTATGGGGGCGGAGGCGGCGGTTACGGCGGGGCGGGTCTCGGGGCACCGGGGCTCGGAGCACCGGGGCTCGGAGCACCGGGTCTTGGCGCCGCCGGTCTCGGCGCGGCGGGCTTCGGCGCGGCAGGTGCCGGCGCGTCCGGTTTCGGAGGGGCGGGCGCGGGCTTTCCCGGGGCCGGCGGTGCGTCGGGAGCCGGCGGCTTCGGCGGCGAGGCGGGCGGGGCCGGAGCGGGCGGCATCGGTGCCACCGCCACGGGTGCGGGAGGTTTCGGCGGCGGTGCGGCTGCGGCCGGTTTCGGCGGCGGTGGCGGCGAAGCCTGGGGCGGCTCGCCCGCGACCGGGGGCGGCGTCTTCGGTGCCGCCGGACACGAGGGGGGCTACGGCGGGGGGGCCGGCTACGCGGGTCAGGCGGCGCATGCGGGGGCCATCATCGGCGTCGTCGCCGACGATGCCAACAACAGCCTCGTGATCTCGGCCACCCGCACTCAGTACGACAAGCTCCTGCGCATCCTCGCCAGCCTCGACGCGATGCCGACCCAGGTTCTCCTCGAGACGGTGATCGCCGAGGTCACCCTCAACAACGAGCTCCAGTTCGGCGTGCAGTGGTTCCTCAAGAACCAGGGTTCGCGCTTCAACCTCACCCAGGCGGCGACCATCGGTGCGGCGAGCGCCGCGACGGGCGGCACCGCCGGGCTCATCGCGGCGGCGACGCGCGGCGTCACGGGCTTCAACTACCTGTTCAACAACCCCGACTTCAGCGTGGTGCTCAACGCCCTGCAAGGCATCACCCGCGTCAACGTCATCTCGTCGCCCAATATCACCGTCCTCGACAACCGCACGGCCAAGCTCCAGATCGGCGATCAGGTGCCCATCGTGAAGCAGACGGGCCAGAGCGCGCTCGCGGGCAACGCCCCGATCCTCAACCAGATCGAGATGAAGGACACCGGCGTGATCCTCTCGGTCACGCCGCGGGTGAACAAGAACGGCCTCGTCGTCCTCGACATCAACCAGGAGGTCAGCGACGTGGTGCCGACCACCACCTCGACCATCAACTCGCCGACCATCCGCCAGCGCCGGGTCGCCACCAGCATCGCGGTCCACGACGGGCACAGCCTCGCCATCGGCGGCCTGGTGCAGGAGCGGGCCCTGATCACCAACGAGAGCCTGCCGGTGCTGGGCGACCTGCCGCTGATCGGGCCGGCCTTCCGCAACCGCATCGACAGCCGCATCCGCACGGAACTCATCATCTTCATCCGCCCGCGGGTGATCCGCGGCACCGTCGATGCCGACCGGATCAGCCAGGATTTCCGGGCCCAGCTCCGGACCATGATGCCGGTGCGCCCCGTGCCGGCGCCGATGCCCATGGCCGCCGCACCGGCCGGCCCCCCCGGCTTCCTGCGCCGGATGGTCGACTGACCCGGGATCGGGCGGAGCGGCGCCCCCCCGGTGCGGATCAGGGCCGGGGCGGCGTGATCGGGATCGTGCGCACGCGCGCCGGCACCGTCTCGGGGGCGAGCCGGAGGGCGGGCGGCTCGACCCACGACGGTGCGGCCGGTGCCGGTTCGGCCAGCACGACGGCCTCGGGCGGCGCCCGGTCCAGCGCCCGCCGGCGGCGCGGCGGCTGCAGCGTCGCGGGCTCCCCGAGGAACGCGAGATCGTAGGTGCGGCCGTCCTGGCGCACGGTGACGCGCTCGGCCTGCACGGCGGCGAGAACCCACCCGGCGCGGCCCTCGCCAGGGGCGAGCCAGACGGGAAGGCCCGCCCCCTCCTCCTCGATGAGGGCGCGTCCGCTGCCGTCGCTCATGAGGATGCCGCGCACCCGGAGCACGGAGCGGATCGGCGTCGCGGGGCTGAGGTCCGCCAGGGAACCCCGCGCGGTCCAGGCCCGGCGGTCGGGATCGAAGAGCGGGCGATGGAGCGCGCCGCCGCTGTCGGCGCGGCGGACCGGCGCGGCGGGCGCCGCCACGGGCCCGGCATCGAGGGGGGCGGCGGGCCAGACCCATGCGGCCAGCACGGCGAGGCCCGCGAGGCCCGCGAGCGCCCGGGGGACGGGACGGCTCGCGGCCAGCGCCGACGCCAGGGGGGCGAGGCGCGCCCTCATCGGCCCGTCTCCGGCCGGGGCGGCGCGTCGGCGGGCGCGAGCAGCCCGCGCACGGTCAGCGACAGGCGCAGGAGGGTCGGCCGCTCCTCGTCCGCATCGGCCGGGCTCGCGACCGCGATCTCCGCCGTCTCGGTGCGCACGCGCGGAAGCCCCCCGTCCAGCTCCGCCAGGACGCCGTGCAGCCCCTCGGCCGTCCCGCGCAGGGCCGCGTTCAGGAGCGGCAACCGCACCTGATCCGGATCCGGGACCACGGTGACGTCCTCCAGGATGACGGCGCGGCCGGCGATGGCGGTCTCGATCCGGGCACGGAACGCGGCGGACACGGCGTCCGCATCGACCCCGGAGAAGGGCGTCGACGGGACCGGCCGGGCGGCGGCCGCACGGGTGCGGGCCAGGCGGTCGCGGGCCTCGGCGATCCCGTCCCCGAGTTCGCGGATCTCGGAGACCGGCCCGGCGACGGCGAGCCCCAGGACCGCGAGGGCCCCGAGGGCGAGGAGGACGGGCGCGCGCGGCATCCAGCCGGAGACGCGATCGGACAGGGCGGCGATCATGGCATCGGCTCCGGAGCCCGGTGGGGAAGCCGCACGGTCAGCCGGCGCGGCGCGCCCGGCGTCTCGGGCGCGTCCAGCACCGCGGCGGGCCCGAAGCCCGGAAGGGCCGCCAGGCGGGGCAGCGGATCGGTCGCGTCCCGGACCAGCAGCGTCAGGGTCAACCCCTGCGCGTCGAGGCGCAGGGCTTCGGCCGAGACCGCATCGGGCAGGGCGTCGGCGACGGCGCTCCAGACCGGGGCGAGGGACGGCCGAGCCGCCGCACCCGCCAGGATCGCGGCGGCGCCGGCGGGAAGCGGGGCCCGGCGCAGGGACGGGGCTCCCCGCGCGGCCAGGATCGCATCGTCGAGGGCGGCCAGCGTCGCGCCGCGATGGTCCCGCACGAGAACGAGGCTGCCGAGCAGCAACAGGCCCGCGAGGGCCAGGAGCGCGAGGTCGCCGAGGCCGAGCCCGCGCAGCAGCGGCGGGATCGCCCGACGCCCCCCCGACAGGAGGTCCACCGGCATGGCGGTCGTCTCCGCGCGCCCGACGGCGACCGGACCCGGCACGAGGCCGGCCCGGCCCATGGCGGCCAGCAGCGGATCGAGGCGCACGCGCTTGATGACGACGTGGCGGACGCGCAGGGTCCGCGTCGCGGCGTCCTCGCCCTCGACGTACCAGTCGCTGTAAACGCCCTCGGCCCGGAATGGGGTCGCCGCCTCGAGTTCCTGCACCAGCACCTCGCGCATGCGCGGCAGGGACGCCGTCGGCAGGGTCAGGGTGCGGACGAAGCACTGCGCCGGATCGAGGAGGATCTTGGCGCCGAGCCCCCGGCCGCCGCCCCGGATCGCGCTCAGGCGCTCGGCGAAGTCGTCCGCGTCCGTGTCGAGGCGATAGGTGCGGGGCTCCGGCCCGCGCCGGTCGGTGAGCAGGAGGGTGCGGCCGCCGGGTTCGGGACTGAGGAGGATCCCCGTCGTGGGCCGGTCCGACCGGACCTCGGCGAAGCCCGCGCGGGCGGCCCAGCCGGCGAGCCGGCCCCGGATCCCCGGGAGGCGGCCGGACGACCCGGCGGCCCGCAGGGGTGCGGAGGGCGTCACCGTGTCCATGAGATCCGCCTCCATGAACCGCGCCTTCGATCGCATCCGCAAGCGAGGGGCCGCTCCGGGAGACACGTTGTTAACCCAACGTCGGTTTCTATCGGCTTAAGAGCGACTCACGACGGCTCCTCCTCCGGGGCACCCGAGAACGGACATTCGTCATGCTGAACATCTGGGCCGGAAAGCGCCGCCCGAGGCGCGCCCGGCCCGACCGGCGGGCGCCCGAACGCGACGCCCGGGATGCGGCCCGGGATGCAGCCCGGGCGTTCGTCGCGGACCTCGCCGAGATGCAGGTGCTCGATGCCGCCGGCCTGGAGCGGGCGCTCGCCGCCCTCGACCTGCCGGGGCGGCGCCCGGTTCCGATCCTGCTCACCGAACTCGGCCTCGTCCACGAGGCCACCCTGGTCTCGGCGCTCGCCGCCTCGACGGGCCTGCCGTTCCTGCGCGACGAGGAGGTGCCGGCCGCCCCCGTCCTGCCGGCGGAGATCGGCGCCGAGTATTGCGCCCGCGTCCGGGCGCTGCCCATCGCGGTCGACGCGGACGAGCTCGTCGTCGCGGCCGTCGACGTGTTCGACAGCGAGATCGCGCTGGCCCTGGAGCATCTCACCGAGCGGCGGGTGCGCCTGTGCATCGTCGGACCGGCCGCCTTCGAGCGCGTCCATCGCGCCGTCTACGGCGACGCCGCCCCGGATTCCGAGGCCGGCCTCGACGACGACCTCGCCCGGCTGCAGGATGTGGCGAGCCAAGCCCCCATCGTGCGCCTCGTCGCCCGCCTCGTGCGCGACGCGTTCGCGCGCGGCGCCTCCGACATCCACGTGGAGGCCGAGGAGACGGACGTGCGGGTGCGCTACCGGGTCGACGGGGTGCTCGTCGAATCCGAGCGCCTGCCGAAATCCGTCCAGCTCGCCCTCACCACGCGGGTGAAGATCCTGGCCGGCCTCAACATCGCCGAGCGGCGCCTGCCCCAGGACGGGCGCATGCAGGTGCCCGATCGCGGCCACGACATCGACATCCGCGTCTCGACCCTGCCCACCGCGCACGGGGAGAGCGTGGTGATGCGCGTCCTCGACGGCTCGCGCCGGGTCGACGATTTCTCCGGCCTCGGCTTCGACGCCGCCGCCATCGCCGAGATCGGCGCCATGACGGCGCGGCCGAACGGCCTCGTCCTCGTCACCGGCCCCACCGGCAGCGGCAAGACCACGACCCTCTACGCGGCCCTGCGCGCCATCAGCGGCGCGCACCTCAAGGTCGTCACCGTGGAGGACCCGGTGGAGTACCGGATGGCCGGGATCAACCAGGTCCAGGCCCATCCGGGCATCGGCCTCGACTTCGCGGCGGCCCTGCGCTCGATCCTGCGCCAGGACCCCGACGTGGTCATGGTCGGCGAGATCCGTGACGGCGAGACCGCCCGCATCGCCGTGCAGGCCGCGCTCACCGGCCACCTCGTGATCTCGACCCTCCACACCAACTCGGCCCCCGCCACGGTCACGCGCCTCGTGGACATGGGCGTCGAGCGCTTCCTCATCGCCGCGACCCTGAACGGCGTCATCGCCCAGCGCCTCGTGCGCCGGGTCTGCGCCGATTGCGCGGCGGACGAGCCGGCTTCGCCCGAGGCCTGCCTGCGGCTCGGCCTCGACACCGCCGCGCCCCCGACCCTGAAGCGGGCCCGGGGCTGCGCGGCCTGCAACGGCACCGGCTATCGCGGCCGCATGGTGGTCTCCGAGATCATGACCCTCGACACCCCCCTGCGCACCCTCATCGCGGAGGGCGCCGACGAGCAGCGCCTCGTGGCGCAGGCCCGCGCCTCCGGCATGGCCACCCTGGCGGAGACCGCCCGCGCCCGCGTGATGTCCGGCGAGACCACCCTCGACGAGATCGGCCGCGTGTTCGAGGGGCTGGTCTGATGCCGGCCTTCGCCTACAAGGCCTACGCCCCCGATGGGCGCCTGCGCACGGGCCGGATCGAGGCGGAGGGCCGCGAGCGCGCGGTGTCCGCCCTGCGCAACGACGGCCTGCAGGTGTTCGAGATCGCGCCGGCCGCCGCCGGAGGCGTTCCGTTCTGGCGCCGCGACCTGTTCGGGCGCGACCGCATCAACGATGCCGGCCGCATCGGCTTCCTCAAGGAATTCGGGACCCTGCTGGGTGCCGGCCTCACCGTCGACCGGGCCCTGCGCCTCGTGGAGCGGCAGGCGAGCGGGGCGCTCCGCCCCGTCCTGTCCGATCTCCTCGAGCGGGTGATGGCCGGCGCCGCGCTGTCGCGGGCGATGAGCGCGCACCCGCAGGCCTTCCCGCCCGACATGATCGACGCCGTGCGGGCCGGCGAGGCGACCGGCACCCTGGTGGGCGTCCTCTCCAGCCTCACGGCGTCCCTGGAGCGGCGCGACGCCGTGCGCCGCCACCTCACCTCGTCGATGGTCTACCCGGCGATCCTCATTCTCATGGCGATCGGCACGCTGGCCATGGTGATCGGCGTTCTGGTGCCGGCCCTGGCCCCCCTGTTCGACGGCACCGGCAAGCCCGCGCCCCTGGCGATCCGCGCCGCGTCCGCCCTCGGCGACGCCCTGGCCGCGTGGTGGCCCGTCCTCCTCGGCGGCGTGTTCGTGACGGGGGCGCTGCTGGCGAAGTTCTGGGCGAATCCCGCCTTCGCAGCCTTCCGCTCGCGGACGGCCCTGCGCCTGCCCATCGTGCGGGAGATCGTGGTCGGCGCCGAACTCGGCCGCATCTGCCGGGTGCTCGGGACGCTCCTCGAAGCGGAGGTGCAGATTCCCGACGCGGTGGCGGCCACCCGGCCGCTGGCGCGCAACGGCCTGTTTCGCGAGGCCCTGGCCCAGGCGTCGCGCCGCCTGAGCGAGGGCGGCAGCCTCGCCTCCGGCCTCGCGGGCTTGCGCCCCTACGCCGCCTCCACCCTCAACCTCATCGCCAGCGGCGAGCAGGTGAACCGCCTCGGCACCGTGCTGCTCCACGCCGCCGAGATGCACGAGACCCGGACCCGCGAGCAGATCGACCGATTGCTGGCCCTGCTGACGCCCCTCGTCACCGTTACCATCGGCGGCCTCATCGGCGGCCTGATCATCTCGGTGATGAGCGCGATCCTCAGCGTCGGCGACCTCGCGCAATGACGGAAGGACCGGCCCCGGGAAGCGCCGGGATCAGGCGCGGGCGCTGACCGTCTCGATCATGCGGGCGATGGACCCGACGGAGTAGAAATTCTTCGGGTTCAGCTGCGCCGGCGGGATCATGATGTCGAACTCCGCCTCGACGGCGATCATCAGGTTGACGAGGTCGAGGGACGAGAGCCCCACGTCGACGAGGGCGTCTTCGGGCTGGAAATCCCGCGCCTGCGACTGCTGCGCCAGGATACCCTTGGCGAGGTACATGGTCCGATCTGTATAGTTAACGGTATCCAAAGCAGGGCTCATGACGATGCGTCCATGTTGAAGCCGGGTCCGCGCACAGAGGCCACGCAACCGCGACGGTCGTCCAGCATCTTTGGATCGCCGCCCAGCGCCGGTCAACGTTCGGTCGAATCCGAGCGTTATTGGCGTTAATTTTAATCATATCCTCAGGGTTCCGATTCCGCTTCCACAAATAAGCGCGCCTTAATGTCTTCCCTATATTGCTGCATCCCGTGCCGGACAGCACGTTGGGCCCTCGGGTTCCGTGGCACGTGCCGTGACTGAACCGGAATGCTTGCGGGCGGAAGGCTCGGAAGCGGAATGCTTTCGAGGATGACCATGACGATCCAGCAAGGAGCGATGTCCGCCGGGGCCGTGGGCGAGGCCGCCGATCTGCAGGCCCGGGCCGCCGCCGTGGCGGCCGTGGCCGCCGCCCACGCGGAGGCGGTGGACCGCGAGGGCCGCTTTCCGGACGAAGCCCGGGACGCCATGCGGACGCACCGCCTGCTCGGTGCGGCGATCCCCATCGATCTCGGTGGCGAGGGCGCCTCGATCCAGGCGCTCGCCGACATCTGCTACACCCTCGGACGCGCCTGCGCCTCCACGGCGATGATTTTCGCCATGCACCAGACCAAGGTGGCCTGCCTCGTCCGCCACGGCCGCGGCGCGGCCTGGGTCGAGGCGGTGATGCGCCGCATCGCCAGCGAGCAGCTGCTCATGGCGTCCTCCACCACCGAGGGAAACAACGGCGGCAACGTCCGTGTCTCGGCGGCCGCGGTGGCGCGGGACGGCGAGGACATCGTCCTCGACCGCGCCGCTACGGTGATCTCCTACGGAGCGCAGGCCGACGGCATCGTCACCGTCGCGCGCCGGACGGACGAGGCCGCCGCGTCGGACCAGGTGCTGTGCGTCTTCCTGAAGGCCGATTACACCCTGGAACGCCTCGGCGGCTGGCAGACGCTCGGCATGCGCGGCACCTGCAGCAGCGGGTTCCGCCTCCTCGCCCGCGGCCGGGCCGAGCAGGTGCTCGCCGCCCGCTACGCCGACGTCCACAGCCAGACCATGACGCCGGTCTCCCACATCCTGTGGTCGAGCGCCTGGACGGGCATCGCGGCCGGGGCCGTCGACAAGGCGCAGGCCTTCACCCGCACGGCCATGCGGGGGGCCGGCGGCGTCGCCCCGCCCGGCGTCCTGCACTACACCCGCGCCGTGTCCGGCCTGAAGCAGGCCCGCGCGCTCATCGGCCAGAGCCTCGACCGGTTCGAGGCCGCCACCGGCGATCCCGCCGCCCTCTCGGCCCTGGATTTCCAGACCGCCATCACGATGCTCAAGGTCGAGGTCTCGGAACTCGCCGTCTCGACGGTGATGAGCGCCATGCGGGCCAACGGCCTCGCCGGCTACCGGGAGGACGGCGACTTCGCCATCGGCCGGCACCTGCGCGACGTGCTGTCCGCGCCGATCATGATCCACAACGACCGCATCGTCGCCAACCTCGCCACCGCCACCCTGATGGCGCCCGTCGCCGCCTCCCTGCGCGACTGATCGTCGAGACCCGCCGCCCTCCCGCCGAATCCGCCTTTCGCGAAAGTCGAGACCCATGAACATGAATGTCGGCCGCGCCCCGGCCTCGCCCCCGGCCACGGATCCCCTCGACGCCCTGTTCGACACGATGTTCCGGCCCATGGACGCGCAGGGCGTCTACGCCCGGACCGGCGCCTACGAATCGGTGGTGGAGGCCCTGACCGCGCTGATCTCCTCGAAGCGCGAGGCGGACACCGAGGTGTTCCGGTTCCCGCCGGTGATGAGCCGGGCGCATCTGGAGCGGCACGGCTACCTCAAGAGCTTCCCGAACCTGCTCGGCTGCGTCTCGTGCCTGGAGGGCACCGAACAGGAGATCCTCGCCAAGGCCGATCTCCAGGCGAAGGGCGGCGACTGGACCAGCGGCCTGGAGACCGCCGACCTCGTGCTCACCCCGGCGGCCTGCTACCCGGTCTATCCCATCGCGGCCGCGCGCGGCGCCGTGCCGGCGGCGGGCTATCGCTTCGACGTCGCCTGCGACTGCTTCCGCCGCGAGCCCTCCCCGCACCTCGACCGGCTCCAGTCGTTCCGGATGCGCGAATACGTCGTCATCGGCACGCCCGATCAGGTCGCTGAATTCCGCGAGCGCTGGATCGGCCGCGCCACGGCGATCGCCGACGAACTCGGCCTGCCCTACGTGATCGAGCAGGCGAGCGACCCGTTCTTCGGGCGGCTCGGTCAGATCAAGGCGTTCAGCCAGCTCGAGGCCGCCCTGAAGTTCGAGCTGCTGATCCCGCTGCGCGGCGAGGCCGCCGGCACCGCCTGCATGAGCTTCAACTATCACCGCGAGCATTTCGGCACGACCTGGGATCTGCGCCACGCCGACGGCGAGCCGGCCCATACGGGCTGCGTCGCCTTCGGCATGGACCGCCTCGCCGTGGCGATGTTCGCGACTCACGGCGCGACCATCGCCGATTGGCCGGTCTCCGTGCGGGCGGCCCTGTCGCTCTGAACCGAACCCGATCGAAGGCGAGCGTGATGGGCCTCGACCCCGCCGTGCGGCGGTTCCTCGACATGATGGCGCTCGGCGGCACCGGCGCGCGCGGCGTCGCCGAACGACGCAAGGGCCAGCAGGTGCTGGCCCAGCTCGCGGGCGCGACGCCCGTCGCCGTCGCGGCGCGGGATCTCGTGCTCGATCTCCCGTCGGGGCCGTGCGCCGCGCGGGCCTACGCGCCCCGCGACGCCGGGGAGACGGGGCCGGGGCTCGTGTTCTTCCACGGCGGCGGCCTGGTGTCGGGGGACCTCGACACCCACGACGCCATCTGTCGGATCCTCGCGGACTCGGCCGATTGCCGCGTCGTCGCCGTCGCCTATCGTCTCGCCCCGGAGCACCCCTACCCCGCCGCCATCGAGGATGCGGTGGCGGCGTTCGCCCACGTGGCGCAGGCGGCGGAAGCCTTCGGCCTCGACGCGAGCCGCCTCGGGATCGGCGGGGATTCGGCCGGCGCGGGTCTCGCCGCGCGGACGACCCAGATGTTGCGCGGCCGCGCGGCCATCGCCGGTCAGCTCCTGATCTGCCCGGTCCTCGATCTCACCTGCGCGACGGAGTCCCACCGCGCCTTCGCCACCGGCCACTTCCTCGACGCCGAGACCGTGCGCCACGACATCGCCGCCTGCGGCGTCGCGGACGTCGTGGCGGATCCCCGCGTCTCGCCCGGGCGCGAGCCGGACCTGACGGGCCTGCCCCCGGCCCACATCCACACGGCGTCCCACGACATCATGCGCGACGACGGCGCCGCCTACGCGGCCCGTCTCGCGGAGGCCCGCATCCCCGTGGTCCACACCTGCCACGCGGGCATGATCCACTACTTCTACGGTCTCGGCCGCCTCATCCCCACGGCTCGCCCGATCCTCGCGGAGATCGGTGCCGCATTCGGCGCTCATCTGCGCGGCGATCCGGCCCGAACCATCCCCCAATCCCCGCACCGGAGAGCATCATGAGCGTTCGTTCCACCCTCGTTTCCGAGATCGAAGCCATCACCCGCGATCACGACAAGGCGATGCCGCCGCTGACCGACGACCTCGTGCTCCTCGACACGCCGTTCGATTCCCTGTGCTTCGCCCTGCTGGTCGCCCGCATGGAGGATCTCGTCGGCGTCGACCCGTTCAGCACCCTGGAGGTCGCCGACCTACCGGTGACGCTGGGCGACCTCGTGGCACTCTACGAGCGCGCCGCCGTCGCGGCCGCGGCCTGAGCCGATGACCCTGCGTGACCGCCTGACGCGCGCGGGCAGCCTCGACGGCTTGTTCCTCTCGGACCGAACCGCGCGCCGGTCGCTTCCCGCCCTGATCGCGTCCCAGACCCGGACCGACCTCACGGAGCGCCTCGCCGGGCGCGCGGTCCTCGTCGCCACGGGCGGCCAGATGAACGCCGCCCTGGCGATGCTCGCCCTCGACGGGCTGGTGGGCCGGATGGTGCTGGCCCCTCCGGGCCTCACGGGAGAGGAAGCGGCACAGATCCTCGCCACCGCCGAGATCGACCTCTGCGTCACGGACGCGGCCTGTCCGTTCCGGGTGGCGCTGAACGGGCTGCCCTGCGTGGAGGCCACGGAGGCGGCCCTGGCCGCTCCGCTCGCGGCCCCCCGCCCGACCGAATGGGTGCTCGCCACCTCGGGCACCACGGGTGCGCCGAAACTCGTGGTCCACACCCTCGAGGGCCTCGCGGGCGGGATCAACGTCGCGGCGACGCCCGAGCCCGGCACGGTCTGGAGCACGTTCTACGACATCCGCCGCTACGGCGGCCTCCAGGTGTTCCTGCGGGCGATCCTCGGGCCGACGCCCCTCGTCCTGTCGGAGGCGGACGAGCCGGTCCGCGACTACCTCGTGCGAGTGGCCGAGGCCGGGGTCACCCACATCCTCGGCACGCCCTCGCACTGGCGCCTCGCCCTCATGAGCACGGCCCTCGACCGCCTCGCGCCGCGCTACGCCCGCCTCTCCGGCGAGATCGCCGACCAGGCGATCCTCGACCAGATGCGCGCCGCCTTTCCCGAGGCGCGCATCGCCCACGCCTACGCCTCGACGGAGGGCGGCGTCGGCTTCACCGTCGAGGACGGCCGCGAGGGGTTTCCCGCCGGGTTCGTCGGCGCGCGCACGGGCATCGAGATCGTGGTGCGCGAGGGGACCCTCCAGATCCGCTCGCAGCGCACGGGCCGGCGCTATCTCGGCGCCGACGCCGCCGCGCTGACCGACGCGGACGGGTTCGTCGACAGCGGCGATCTCGTGGAATTGCGCGGCGCGCGCTACCACTTCCTCGGCCGGCGCAGCGGCATCATCAACGTCGGCGGCGCCAAGGTTCAGCCAGAGGAGGTCGAGACCATCCTCAACAGCCACCCCCGCGTGTCCATGTCCCGGGTCCGGCCGCGGCCGAACCCGATCCTCGGCGCCGTGGTCGAGGCCGAGATCGTCCTGCGGGAGGATGGCGGCGCACCGGACGATCCGGCCGGCCTCAAACAGGCGATCATCGCCCATTGCCGGCCGCATCTGGCCAAGCACAAGGTCCCGGTCAGCGTGAAGTTCGTGCCCGCCCTGCCGATCTCGGCCGGCGGCAAGCTCCTGCGGGGCGTCTCGTGACGGGGCCGAATCCGACCGAACCGACCCCGACCCAGCGGCGCACCGTCATCGTCACGGGCGGGAGCCGGGGCATCGGGCTTTCCATCGCCACCGGCCTGGCGGCGGAGGGCTTCCGGGTGGTGGCCGTCGCGCGCCGCCCCTCGGAGGCGTTCGAGGCCGCGGCGCGGGCGGCCCCGGACGGGGCGATGCATTTCTCGGCCTGCGATCTCGGGCAGACCGAGGCGCTGCAGCCCCTGGTGCGGGGCATCCGCGCCGCGCACGGCCCGATCTACGGGCTCGTCAACAACGCGGCCATCGGCACGCCCGGACTGCTCGCCACCATGCCCGACCGCGAGATCCACGACCTCGTGCACATCAACACCGTGGCGCCGATGGTGCTCACCAAATACGTGGTGCGGGGGATGATGGCGGCGGGCGCCGGGCGCATCGTGAACGTGAGCTCGATCATCGCCTTCACGGGCTACAACGCGCTCTCGGTCTACGCCGCCACCAAGGCCGCCTCCATCGGCTTCACCCGCTCACTCGCACGGGAAGTCGGCCGGCTCGGGGTCACGGTGAACGCCGTCGCACCGGGCTTCGTCGAGACGGCGCTGACCGAGGGGATGGACGAGGCCGAGCGCGGGCGGGTGGCCAACCGCGCCGCCCTGCGCCGCCTCGCCGACCCGGAGGATGTGGCCAACGCCGTCGCCTATCTGATGTCGGACAAGGCCCGCAACGTCACCGGCACGGTTCTCACCGTGGATGCCGGCAGCACCGCCTGAGCCTCACGCGCTCCGGCGACGGACGCGCTTCACCATCCGGCGGGGCGAGACGCGCGGGGCCCGGGCGGAGCCGTCGATGAATTCGAAGCCGCCGGCGGCGTTGAGCGAGTGCAGCCGCGAGCCCGGCCAGAGGGGGCCCGCCTCGATCCGCGACAGGAAGCTCTGGGCGAAGCCGTCCTCGTCGAGGCGGTCGATCCGCATGAGTCCGAGGGCCCAGCCGTAACCGCGGCTGCAATCCTGGACCGGGCGCACCGCCTGCCCGTCATGCACCACGACGCGGCCGGCGGGCCGCGCGGCGGCGGTGTCGACGAGGACCGGGTTCGCCCGGTGCGGCGCCCATGGTCCGCGGAAATCCGGCGCGCTCCAGAGGTAGAGCGCGTCGGAGAACGAGCCGTGCCCGAGGGGGGCCGCCGCCGGCGCCTCGCGCACGGTGGCGAACAGCCACCAGCGGCCATCGTGCTCGAACAGGGTCGGGTCGCTCGCCGCGACGTCGGCGACGAGGGTCGCCTCCTTGACCCAGCCGCCGGGGAAGTCCGTCGCGCGGTAGAGGTCGATGGTGCCGGCGGCGCAGCACTCGGGCACCATCCAGACGGCGCCGTCGCGCGCGAAGACGAACGGATACGACAGGTGGTGGGCGGTCTCCAGCACCCGGACGGGCGTGCCGACGGGCCCGGTCTCGTCGAAGGCCACCGCGGAGATCACGCCCTTGGCCGAGGCGTGATCGTACTCCTCCACGAACAGCCAGCACCGGCCCGCGTGCACGATGGGGAAGGGATCGGCATAGAAGCGTCGTCCGTCGTCGGGGAGTTCGTGCCAGCCCGAATCCGGGTGGCGGCCCAGGGCGACGAGGTCCGGTCCGTCGAGGCGTCGCCAGCCGATGCGCCAATGCGGGGCGCTGTAGCCGAGGTGATAGAGGCGCCGCACCGCGCTGCCCACGGCGATGCGGGCCGCGCGCCGGGCGAGGTCGCGGGCGCCGAGACCCGCCCCGGGCGCGGGCGGCGGCGAACCGGCGGGGATCGGCGCCGCGCCCCCCACGAAGGCGGCGGCGATCATCGTCACCGTCCGGGCGAGCCCGTCCTCGAAGGTGGTGCGGACGACGCCCCGCACTTCCGTGCCGAGGCGCGCCTCGCAGAGGACGCGGCCATCCGCGACCAGGCTCGCGACCGGCACGCGGCCGGCGAGCAGGCTCGCCAGAAGCGCCGCCTCGCCGGGTTGTCCGTCGTAGAGGAGGCGCCAGACCGGGACGCCGTCGGGCGCATCGCAATCGCCGCCTAGATCGATGACGCAGTCGGGCCGCACGGCCGCACGGTCGGCCGAGGCCAGCCACGGCAGAGCCGCCGCCTCGGCCTCGTCCAGGCGGGCGGCGGGACCGCCCGGCGGCAGGCCGTGAAACAGGGTCTCGATCCGGAACAGCCGGTCGGCGTTGGCGGGCCACGCGGCCACGCGCGAGCGGGCATCGACCACGACGCGGCAGCCCGGCCGGGCACCGAGGCGCGCGACCAAGGCGGCGTGCCACCCGCGGGGGCCGCGCCCGTCGAGGCAGAGCCTTACGAGCACGACGGATCCCGCAGGCGGATCGGGTTTCGAAGGCCCGACGAATTTCGAAGGCCCGATGGATCTCGAAGGCACGCCAGGTTTCGCATCGTCGTCACTTCCGCTGCCGGGGCATCCCGGTCCACCGCGCGACCGGGCGCATCGACGGGCGGGGTACGGGCGCTGCTCGGCGGGATGGGCCGAGGGCCGGATCGCCGGCGGCCCGTGACGAGCCTGCGGAGACGAAGTAAACTTTCCCTTTCCGGCTGAAGTCTTCCCCAATTCTTCACGCCCCGCCGACGAAACGGGCGCGGGACGTGACGATCAATTAAGCATCGATCGATTAACTCTGGGCACGGGCGGGAGCCGGGCCCGCTCCGGGTCGGGCCTTCACCGACGTTTGACCTCCTTCGCGCGGAGTATGGGCCGGGTCGCGGACGCATGCATGGAGTTCCGCCTGTGAACCATCAGTGGCCAAGCGTCCGACCGGCCGAGCGCGACGCGGGCCGCGCGGCCGTGCTGATGCCCTACGTCGCCGACCGGCCCGAGACCGTGGGCAAGGACACCGCGGCCGACATCGGCGACCTCTGGCGCATCGTGGTGCGCCGCCGCTGGATCGTGCTCGCGACGACGGCGGCCTTCACGGTCGCCGCCCTGGTGTACGGCCTCCTCGCGACGCCGCTGTACTCCGCGAATTCGCAGCTCCTCATCGATCCGCGCAACCGGCAGGTGGTCAACCACGACCTCAACGAGAGCGCCGCCGCGGCGGATGGCGGCGTCACCATCGTGGAGAGCCAGGTCAGGGTCATCGAGTCCGACGCGGTGCTCCTGCGCGCCATCGCGGAGGTGGGCCTGGAGGACGATCCCGAATTCGGCGCGCCGGCGGCGGGCCTGGTGCAGCGGACCGTGCAGAGCCTGAAGGATACGCTCCTCGGCCCCTCCGAACCGACCCTGCGCAACCACAAGACCCTCGCCCTGCAGAAGCTCCGGCGCAAGCTCGCGGTGAAGCGGGCCGACAAGGTGTTCGTGGTCGACATCGTCGTGACGGCGTCGACCCCCGACAAGGCCGCCGACATCGCCAACGCCATCGCGCGCGCGTACCTCGCCGACCAGGCCGAGGCCCGCTCCAACGGGGCCAAGCGGGCCGCCGGCGAGCTGCGCGACCGTCTCGAGGGCCTGCGCGCCGACGTCGGCGCGGCCGAACGGCGCCTCGAAGCGTTCAAGGCGGCGAACGGGCTGATCTCGTCGAGCGGCCGCCTCGTCAGCGAGCAGCAGCTGACCGACAGCAACGCCCGCCTCGTCGCCGCCCGCGACCGCACGGCCGAGGCGAAGAGCAAGCTGCAGAACATCGCCACGGCGCGGGGCGCGGCCTTCGACACCAGCACCCTGCCGGAGGCGATCCGGTCGCCCACCGTCGAGCGCCTGCGCGCGCAATACGCCGAGCTCGCCGCCAAGGAGGGCGACCTGCGCACGCAGCTCGGCCAGCGCCATCCCTACATGGCCGCCATCCGCACCCAGATGGGGGACGTCAAGCGTCTCATCGATGCCGAGCTCGCCCGGATCACCAAGGCGGCCGAGATCGACGTCCAGCGCGCCCGGGCCGCCGAGCGCCTGCTCATGGACAACCTCGAGACCCTGCGCGGCGAATCGGTCCAGACCAGCAAGGCCGCGGTGCAGCTGCGCGAACTCGAGCGCACGGTCCAGGCGAGCCGGTCGGTCTACGACACCTATCTCGTGCGCTCCCGGGAGATCGCCGAGCAGGCCACCATCGATACCGCCAACACGCGCGTGATCTCCTGGGGCCTGCCGCCGGAGGAACGCAGCTGGCCCCTGCGCGGCTTCCTCCTGGCGGCCGGTTTCGTCGGCGGCCTCGGCGTCGGGGTCGGCGTCGCGATGGTGAGCGAGTACCGCCGGCCGACGCTGCTCTCCGCCCGGCAGTTCGAGCGGCTCCTGAAGGCGCCCGTGCTGGCGACGTTCCCGCCCGCGCCCGCGTCCGACTCCGCTGCCTGTCAGAAGGAGGCCACCGTCGCCCTCGACACCCTGCGCAGCCACGGCAGGGTTCAGACGAGCGTGAATCCGAAAGGCATGACTCCGAGGAGCATCGGGCAGAACGGCATGGAGCGCGCCCTCATCGTCGCCGTGGCGGCCGGTGGGGGAGACGGCGCGGCGCAGAAGGCCGTGATCGAAGTCCTGTCGGCCACGGCGGCGGCACAGGGAGACCGGGTCCTCACCATCGAGGCCGATCTCGGCGGCCGAAGCCGCGGCAGGAGCGGGCTCCTCGACGTGCTGAGGGGCGAGAAGGGCCTCTACACCGTGGTCTCCACGGATGCGGCCACCGGCGCGTGCTGGCTCGGGATCGGCAACGGCAACAGGGCGACGCGGGGAACCTTCGACCGCGCCAAGGTCGAGGCATTCCTCAACGAGGTCGGCGAGCGCTTCGATCTCGTGCTGATCGATTGCGGCATCCTCTCCTCCAACACGCGCCTCGGCGCCGTGGTCGGCGCGGCGGACCGGCTCGTGGTCGTGGCCCGGGCCGGACGCACCCTGCAGGCGGACCTCGTCGACCTCGACCGGGTCGCCGCGGCCATGGGGCGACCGGCCTTCGGCGCCCTGCTCATCGACGACCGGGCCTGAATGTCGAGCCGCGAGGGGTTACGCGGCGAGGTCGCCGGGCGGGGCGGGAGCCCCGGCTGGAGCCCCGGCGCCCACGCGCGCCTCCGGGCACTTCCGGACCCTGCCGTCGCGGTCCTGACGGTTCTGGTCTTCTGCCTCTCGGGCGGAATGCTCTGGACCATCGCCGGCATCAATTACGACGGCCTCACCGGCTCGCCCGTCCAGAAGATCCATCCGGCCACCTACGCCGCCGTCCTGCTCCTCGCGTGGACGCTCCTGCGTGCCGGCAATCCCGTGGCCAACGCGGTCACGATCCTGGAGCACAGGCCGGCGAGCGCGTTCCTCGGCCTCATGGGCACCGCCCTCGCCCTCCAGATCAGCCTGCGCGGCGGCGCGGGCATCGCCGGCGCCATCGACACGTTCCTGCTGCCGAGCCTGACGTTGATTCTCCTCGGCGGCTGCGACGGGCGCAGCCTCGCCCGGCTGGAGACCCTGGTCCACGTGCTGATGGCCGCGAATGCGAGCCTCGGCCTCGTCGAATTCGTCGTCGGCGGGCCGTTCTTCCCGTTCCGCCTCGACGGCCTGCTTCTCGAGAACGACACCCGCTCGGTGGCCCTGCAGGGCCACCCCCTGACCAGCGCGACGCTCACGGCCTGCTACGTGATCGCCCTAGCGGCGGGCGGCGGGTCGCTCGATGCCGTGCGGCGCCTCGCCATGCTCGGGTTGCAGACCGTCGCCCTCGTCACCTTCGGGGGACGCTCGGCCATCGTCGTCACCCTGGCCCTCGGCGGCGTCCTGGCCGGCCGAGGCCTGATCCGGGCCGTGACGCGCGGGCGCATCCCGCTGCTCGCCGTCGCGGGGGCCGCCTTCGCCATGCCGCTGTTCGCCCTGGCCCTGGCCGGCCTCGTCGGCCTCGGCTTCTTCGACGCCCTCATCGGGCGCTTCGTCGACGACGGCGGCAGCGCCAACGCCCGCGTCCTCGTCGTCGAGCTGTTCAACCGTCTGTCCTGGCGCGAACTCGTGGTCGGCCCGGACCCGACCATCATCGACAGCCTGCGCCGCATCAACGGCCTCGCCCTGGGGCTCGAGAACCCCATCGTGCGGATCGTCCTCTACCAGGGCGCGATCATGACCGCCCTGCTCACCGTGGCCGTCGCGCTGTTCCTGGTCGAGCTCGCGCGCCGGTGCCGCCCCGGCATCGCCATGCCGATGATCGCCTTCGTGTTCCTCGTGAACACCTACGAGAGCCTCGGGGGCAAGACCACCCTGATGGCGAAGTTCGCCATCCTCCTCGTCGCCCTGTACCGGCCGACGCCGGCTTCGCGCCGCGCCGGATAGGCTCGCGTCAGGGCGAAAAGGTCCCGGATGGCGATGCCCCGGATGGAGCCCCCGCGGGTGGAGCGGGGAGGCCGAGGGCGCCGAGGAGCGCCGGATCGAGGCTCCGCGTCTCGCCCTGCACGAGGCCCATGCCGTCGAACAGGTTCCAGAACGCCCAGGGGAAGCCCGCCGCCTCTGCGCTCCGGCGCACGTCGCCGACGTAGCGCGCCCGGTCGGCCGCCCCCGAGGCGACGTAGCGGTGATCGCTGCGCAGGGCCCCGAACTCGCCCAGGAGGATTTCGCCCGTCGGGATGCCGTGGCGCAGGGCCCAGGCCCGCACCGGGGCGAGCCCCCGGTCGAGGAAGCCGCGATCGGGCCGGGCGGCGAAGTACTCCGCGAGCTTGAGTTCGGTCTCGGCGTAGGCCGTCGCCTTGCGGGCGGCCGGGAGCGCGGCATCGCCCGCCATGCGGCGGCGAACGGCCGCGAGGGTCGCGTCGAGGCGGCCGGCGGAGGCCGGCCACGGCACGGCGTTGAGGGCGCGGTAGACCGGCTCGTCCATCCAGGGCGCGCCCTGGTGGCTGAACAGGTAGGGCTCGTAGAAGTGGAAGGTGTAGAGCAGGGGCCGGAACGCCGTCAGGGCGGCCGGATCGAGGGCGGTGAGCCCGTCGACCAGGCTCCCGCAGGCGCCGGTGGCGACGAGGGTCAGGGCGGGCGCGGCGGCCCGCGCAGCGCCGAGGAGGCCGGCCTGGATGCCCCCCCACGCCTCCGCGCCGCAGGCCTGGGGCGGCTCGTTCACGGGCTCCAGGGCGACCCGGCCCTGCGGGTGGCGCGCGAGGGCGCGGGCGAGTTCCGCCACGAGGTCGCGGTAGGCGTCGAGCAGGGGCGCGTCGGGGCCGCCGTATAGGGCCTCCGGCGTGTAGTGATGCGTCGCCGCGTTGGCGTGGAGGTTGAGGACCACGGTGAGTCCCTCCGCCAGGGCCATCGCGACGGCGGCGTCGAGCATGCCGAACAACACGGCGCGGGTCCGGCCCGTGAAGAACAGGAACGGTCCAGGATCGATGGGCAGGCGCACGAAGTCGAAGCCCGCACGCGCGAGGCCGGCGAGGTCCGCCCGGGTCGGGACCGGGCGGTCCGGATCGAAGGCCGGCCAGGCGTAGTCCGTGCGCGGGGCCGGGTACTCACGGGTGAGGGAGAACCACGGCCAGAGGTTGATTCCGCGACGCAGGACGACGGGCTTCGCCGACGGGGTCTCCCTCGGCGCAGCAGGCCCGGGCGAGACCGGTCTGGCCCGCACGGGCTCCCGCCCCAGGGCCGCCGGCATGGGGTGTGCGGCGAGGCCGCCGGCCGCGAGTCCGGCGGCGATCACGCCGCGCCGGGTGGGCGGCACGCGCCCGGTCATCGGCCCCGATTCTCCCGCGGACCTAGACGGAGGTCCGCGACGCACCGGAGCCGAGGCGTGCGGCGGCGACCTCGGCGGAGCGGACGGGCACATGCGGCGCGCCGACCTGGCGGATCATGGTCTCGTAGGCTTCGAGAATGTCCGTCCACGTGAAGTTCAGGGCCTGGCGGCGCGCCCCCGCCCGCGCCCGGTCCAGGGCCGCGTCGTCATCAAGGAGACGGGTGATCTCGGCCTCGCACCCGTCGGCATCGCGAAAGTAGCTCTGGTCCGCGCCGGCGGTGACGCTGTTGAACGGATTGTCGTGGGCGATGATGGCGCTGCCGGCCCAGAGGGCCTCGACCAGGGACGGGTTGGTGCCCCCCACCGTGTGCCCGTGCAGGTAGGCCCGGGCGTGGAAGCGCAGGGCACCGACGATCCCGGCCTCGTAGATCGCCCCCGGGAACACCACGTCGGCGCTCGCCGCGGCCCGGATCCGCCGGTGATAGGGATTGTCGTCGCGCAGCTCCCCGACCACCACGAGCTTGGCGTCCCGACGCTTGCGCGAGAACGCCTCGACGATGGTGAGGATGTTGTTGTCGGGTTCGATCCGGCAGATCGAGACGAGGAAGCGTCCGGGCTCGACCCCGAAGGCGGCCAGCGGCGCGCGCGGAGCGTCGGTCACGGGGTCGCCCCCATACGGGATGGTGCTGATCGCACTGCGCGACCGGCGGGTGGCGACATGGTCGGCGATGGCCGGATGGTCGGCGACGAGGTGGTGCGACGACCAGGCGGCGATCCACTCGTTGACCCAGAACCAGGCCCGCACGGGCAGGGACCATTTCGGCCGGCGCCACTCGATGCCGTCCATGTTCGTGATGATGCGGCGCCCGGCGAGGCGCAGGAGCGGCAGGAACACGGCGCCGTTGTAGCCCAGCACCAGGCTGACCGCGTCGCGCTCGGCCGCGTGGCGGACGCATCGGTAGTCGAAGTCGAGGGTCGCCTTGGGGCCGCGGGTGGCGACCTGCACGTGGATGAGCTCGATGCCGCGCCACGTCTCGCTGCGGAACCGCTCGGTCACCGTCTCGACCTCGTCCTGGCAGTAGACGCCGACGGACCAGCCGCGCGCGACGAGGAACAGGGCCAGGCGCTCGGCAAACGTCTCGAAGCCACCGTGATCGGCCGGGAGTCCGCGCGTTCCGAGTATCAGGAGCGCGGGAGCGGGCGGGGTGGTCATGGAATGTCACCTTTGCCGGATTTGCAGGATCGTGCCGGGGTTTCACGATCGACCGCCGTCTGTGCGCGGGCATGCCCTCACGGCACCGTGCTGTGTCATTCTTTAACAAAGGATCCATAGAGACCGATCCAACGAGGTCTGTCCTGATCTCTCCGGCGACGCACGATGTCGGAAACGATCCGTGTCGGAAACGATCCTCGGCATCCCGGGAAGAGCTCCCCCATGCGTATCACGTGCGTTCACCAGGGGTTCGAACTCTACGGGTCCGACCGCAGCTTCATCGAGACGGTCCGGGTGATGCGGGCGACGTGGCCGGACGCCGTCATCGACGTGGTCCTGCCGCGTCGCGGCCCGATCGTCGCCGCCCTGGAGCCCGTGGCGAGCCGCATCCACGTCGAGCCCCTGTGGATCCTGCGCCGCCGCGACCTGCCACGGCTCGCGACCCTGGGTCTCCTGACCCTGCCGGTGGCCGTCGGCCGCGCGATGCGGCGGATGGCGCGCAGCGACCTCACCTACGTCAACACCTCCGTGGTCACCGACTATCTGCTGGCGGCCCGGTTCTTCCGCCGACGCTGCCTCGTCCACGTCCACGAGATCCCGCAGGGCCTGGTGCGGACCGTGCTGCGCGGACTGATCGGGTGGGCCGGCTGCGGCGTCATCTTCAATTCGCGGGCGACGCAAGCCGCCTTCGCCCCCCCGCCCGGCCGCTCGGGGACCGTGGTCTACAACGGCATCGCCGATCCCGGCCGGCCGAAGGCCGCGACGTATCGGGGCGACCGCCCCTTGCGCGTGCTGATGCTGGGCCGGATCAGCCGGATCAAGGGCCAGGACGTCATGGTCGAGGCCCTCGCGCGCTTGCCCCGGGGAACCCGCGACCGGATCGCGGTGCGGATCGTCGGCAGTGCCTTCGAGGATGAGGCGCGGGAGCACGCCCTCGCGGCGCGCATCGCGGAAGCCGGCCTCGCGCGGACCGTCGAGCGGCTGGCGTTCACGCCGGACCCGGCGGAGCATTTCGCCTGGGCCGACATCGTCGCCGTGCCCTCGCGGCTGCCGGAATCCCTGGGCCGGGTCGCCATCGAGGCCATGGCCTCCGGCATTCCGCCCGTGGTCTCGGACATCGGCGGCCTGCCGGAAGTGGTGGAGGACGGGGTCACCGGCTGGCTCGTTCCGCCGGGCGACGCCGCCGCCCTCGCCGAACGCCTCGCATTCCTGGTGAGCGAGCCCGAGGCCTGGGTCGGTTTTCCCCGGGCCGCGCGGGCGCGCTACGTCAACGTCTTCGCCGAGGCGGCCTCGGCCGCCGGCATGGTGGCGTGCTTCCGCGGGGTTCTCGAGGGCGGCGCCCCGCTGGATCAGGCCAGCGGCAGGCTGCCGAAGCGGCCGAGCCGGTAGACCAGCGCGTCCGCGTCCTCGTTCGCGATCCGCACCTCGCCCACGGCACCGAGCAGGATCGCGTGGCTGTGGCGCTCGATCACCTCGTCGAGGGTGCAGTCGAGGATGGCCTGTGCCCCGGCGAGGCCCGAGGCCCCCGACGGCATGGCGACCCAATCGGCATCGGCGTAGCGGGCCGCGCCCTTGAGGCCGCCGATTCCGGCGAAGCGCTCGGCCACCGCCTGGTGCCCGGCCCCCAGGATGTTGATGCAGAAGTGCCGCCGGCGCGCGATGACGGGCCACGCCGAGACCGCCCGGTTGATGCAGACCAGCATGGTCGGCGGCTCGACGGAGAGCGAGACCGCTGAGGTCGCCGTCAGGCCGACGCGCTCCTCGCCGGAGCCCGCCGTCACCACCACGACGCCGCCGGCGAGGCGCCGCATGGCCCGCTTCATCAGCGCGGCGCCGGCGAGCGGCGGGACGTCTCGGACCGGACTGCTCAATGTGCTCTCCTGCCCGGGCACCGCGCCCGCTCTCTGTTCATCCGCCGCCGGCCCGGGAGACGCGATCCCCCGGTCGCCGCGCGGCGCGACGGACTCACTCTGTTTCAGGGGCCGGCGCCCGCGTCACATGGGAAAATCGCCGCGCGCCTTCATCCGGATTCGTCGTGCGGCATACCCCATTTCGTCGCGCTGGCTACCCGTTCAGGTCCGCACGGGCGCGCGCCCGTTCCGAAGCCCCGTCCGCGCGGGGGCCGCCGGATCGCCCTCGCGGGGCGCCTCCGCCTCCGACACGATGGCGGCGGCGGCCAGCACGGCACCGTCGGCGCGGCGTGCGAGGCGGCGGAAGTTGAGGACGTACCACAGGCAGCTGGCGAGTTCAGAGGCGATCAGACCCAGCAGCGCCGTGTGCGACGGCAGGCTCAGCAGCATCGGGATCATGATGGAGAACCCGAGCAGGGCGGCGCCGATGGCGCCCCAGGCGATGGAGCGGAACGCGGCCGAGGCTTCGAGGTAGGTGCGCGGAATCGCGTAGAGCAGGGAGATCGTCGTCACGGCCCAGATTCCGAGCCCGATCCAGGCCATCGGCTCCTGGCCGAACCGCCCCTTGAAGAGAACCTGCTCGATGAGCGGCAGGGCGAACCACATGGCCGCGCCGTAGACGAGGCAGCCGAGCGCGATCACCGCCGTCGAGCGGACGACGATCCGGTCGGCCTGCCTGGCCTGCCCGGTGGCGAGCAGCCCGGTCACCTCCGCCAGGACCATGTTGACCAGGGCGTTGGTGGGGATGCGCAGGGGGGCGAACAGCACCAGGGTGGCGGCGATCGGCGCGTAGGCCGCCGGGCCGACGATGGCGGCGAAGGCCAGGGTCAGGCCCTGGCCTTGGACGATCATGCTGGTGACCCCGGTCAGCGACCACAGCAGCGTCCGCCAGAGGCCGACGTAGCGCCGCCACAGGGACCGGCGCAGGGTGATCCGGAGGGGCTGACGCAGGGCGACGTAGGAGACCACGATGCCGCAGGCATGGGCGAAGGCTAGGGCCAGGAAGGCGTGATCGAGGGCGGACGCATCACCCGCGTACAGGATGGCGAGGGTCAGGGTCAGGCCGACGCCCGCATAGACCCCGTCGCTCATCCCCGCGATCCGGGCGGATTTCCGGGCGAGCAGCACGAGGCGCAGGTAGCTGCGGAACGCGTAGAGGGCGACGAACGCGCCGGCGCCCAGCGCCCCGGCGACCCCCATGACGGGGATGAGGAGCGCCAACGCCAGGGCGGCCATGCCGAGGCAGAGCGCCAGGGCGCCCGAGCCGAACACCACGTCGTAGCCGCGCTCAGCCGGCCGGCCGAGGCTGCGGGCGATGTGCAGGGTCGCCGGGACGGCGACGAGGGCCCGGATATAGGCGAGCCCCACGGCGCCCCCGGTGAACACGATGGCGAACAGCCCGTAATCGTGCTGGCTCAGGATCCGCACCAGGGCGATGTTCAGGGCGAAGTGGAACAGGCTCTGGATCAGCTCGCCCGACAGGATCACGGCGAACCGGCCGCCGAACCCGCCCCGCGCGACCGGCGGCGCGGCCGTCTTGCCCACGGGGCTGCCCGCCGCACGGGGCGCGCGTCGAGTCGGCAAAGCGGATTTCAACGCTCGGATCATGATGCAACGGTTCGCGTGGGCTCGCGGGTCTTACGCGCGAATCTTGGCGCGGGACTCGGCGCGGGTCTCATCGGCTCCACCACCGGCGAAAATCTTTAAGGATGCCTCTCTAGGATCGGCAAATCGATCGGAGACCGACGTTCCGCCCGGACGCGGGCATCGCCACGAGAGCCACGCCGAACCTCGGCCGGTGCGACGTCGCGGCTGCGCCCGCCACCGAACCCGCCCCCACGCGACGCCGTCGCCCGCGATCCGGATTGCCGCATGCCCGCCCCCGTCTCAGACGCGTCCCCCCGGTCCGCCGCCCGGGCCCTGGTCGACCAGCTCGCCGTCAACGGCGTCGACCACGTCTTCACCGTGCCGGGCGAGAGCTTCCTGCCGGTCCTCGACGCCCTCTACGAATCGCGCATCCAGGTCACGGTCTGTCGCCAGGAGGGCGGCGTGGCGATGATGGCGGAGGCCTACGGCAAGGCGACGGGCCGGCCGGGCGTGTGCTTCGTCACCCGCGGCCCCGGCGCCACCAACGCCTCGGCGGGCATCCACGTGGCCCAGCAGGACTCGACGCCGATGATCCTGTTCGTCGGCCAGATCGAGCGGGCCTTGCGCGACCGCGAGGCGTGGCAGGAGATCGACTACCGCGCCGCCTTCGGTCCGATCGCGAAATGGGCCGCCGAGATCGACGACGCGGCCCGCGTGCCCGAATACGTCTCGCGCGCCTTCCACGCCGCCACCGGCGGCCGGCCCGGTCCGGTGGTTCTCGCCCTGCCCAAGGACATGCTGAAGGACACGGCGACCGGGCCGCTCGCCGCCCCCTGGGTCGCCGTCGAAGCGGCGCCGGGCGCGGAGGAGATGGAGCGTCTCGCGCAGCTGCTGGCCCAGGCCGAGCGCCCGTTCCTGCTGCTCGGCGGCAGCCGCTGGAGCGAGGCGGCGTATCGCGACATCCACGCCTTCGCCGACCGGTTCGACCTGCCCGTCGCCACGAGCTACCGCCGCCTGCCGCTGTTCGATCCGCTCCACCCCGCCTATGCGGGCGATCTCGGGTTGGCGGCCAACCCGAAACTCGTCGCGCGCGCCAAGGCGGCCGATCTTCTGATCGTGGTGGGCGGGCGCCTCGGCGAGGTCCCGAGCCAGGGCTACGATCTCCTCGCCATCCCGAATCCCGCCACCCGTCTCGTCCACGTGCATCCGGGCCCGGAGGAACTCGGCAGGGTCTACGTCCCGCACCTCGCCATCAACGCCGCGCCCACCCGGATGGCCGCCGCCCTGGCGCGCCTCGCCGCGCCCGCAGCCCCCCCTTCCTGGGTGGCCCAGACCCGGGCCGGGCACGCGGAGTACCTCGAGTGGAGCGAGGCGGCGACGCCGCAGCCCGGCGCCGTGAACCTCGGCGCCGTGATGGTGCACCTGCGCGAAACGCTGCCCGCGGACGCGATCCTGTGCAACGGCGCCGGCAACTACGCCGCCTGGATCCACCGCTTCTACCGCTTCCGGCGCCCGGCCACGCATTTCGCCCCGACCTCGGGCTCCATGGGCTACGGCGTCCCGGCGGCGGTGGCGATCAAGCGGCTCTACCCCGACCGCACGGTGATCGCGCTGGCGGGCGACGGCGATTTCCTGATGACCGGGCAGGAATTCGCCACCGCCGTGCAGTACGACCTGCCCCTCGTCTGCATCGTCTGCGACAACGCCAGCTACGGCACCATCCGCATGCACCAGGAGCGGGATTTCCCCGGCCGGGTCTCGGCCACCGACCTGCGCAACCCGGACTTCGCCGCCTATGCCCGCGCGTTCGGCGGGTTCGGCGTCACGGTGGAGCGCACGGAGGACTTTCCGGCGGCGTTCGCGGCGGCCCTCGCCTCGGGCCAGCCGGCCATCGTCCACCTCAAGATCGCGACGGACGCGATCTCGCCGGGCCTGAGTCTCACGGCGATTCGCGAGAAGGCGCTGGCGGCCGGGTGAGGCGCGCCGCCTACCGGCGCCCGTGGGCGAAGTCCCAGTAGAGGGCGCGGGCGCGGCGGAACACGGAGCCTGGCTCGAAGCGGACCTCGTCGAGGCCGGTGACGGGGGCGACCTTGGCGAAGTTGCCCGCCGTGAACACCTCGTCGGCGGCGAGGAAATCGTCGTACGACAGGGTCCGCTCCACCACGGTGACGCCGTCCGCCCGCAGGAGCGCGATCACCCGGGCCCGGGTGATGCCGGCGAGGAACGTGCCGTTGGGCACCGGCGTGTGCACCACGCCGTCCCGGGCGAGGAACGCGTTGGCGTTGGCGAATTCCGCGATATTGCCGAGCCCGTCCCGCATGAGGCAATTGCCGAAGCCCCGCGCCTGCGCCTCCATCAGCGCCCGCGCGCCGTTGGGATAGAGGCAGCCTGCCTTGGCATCCACCGGCGCCACCTCGATGGACGGCCGGCGGAACGGCGAGAGGGTCGCCCGCACGCCCGTCGGCACCGGCATCGGCGCGTGGTAGAGCGACAGGCACCAGTTGGTGGACTCGGAGTCGAAGCGCACGCCGCCGGCGAATCCGAGTTCGGCCCAGTACATCGGCCGGATGTAGAGTTCCGCATCGTGCGGGAACCGCGCCAATCCCTCCCGCACCAGTTCGTCCCAGCGTTCGACCGCGACCTTGGGCTTCAGCCCGAGGGCCACCGCCGAGCGGTTGACCCGTTCGAGGTGGAGGTCGAGGTCGGGCGCCACGCCCTCGAAGGCGCGCGCGCCGTCGAACACCGTCGACCCGAGCCACGCCCCATGCGTGCGCGGCCCCATCATGCGGACGTTGCCGGGATGCCAGGCCTCCTCGAAGTAGGTCCAGGTCTCCTCGAAATGGGTCCGGGTGTCGGGATCGGGCGCCGTCATGGCTCGGGGTCTCGGGCGGGCTGGGAAGGCGGGATGGGGCGGCGTTCTCAGGCGGCCTTGGCGGGGCCGACCTGGAAGCCGCCGGAGGAGCCCTTCATCATCCTGACGAGGCGGTCGAACGCCCGGATCACGAAGGCGGCGGGCCGCGGCAGGGTCCGGCGGCAGAACGCGACCTTCTTGACGTAGGTCTCGACGTGCCAGTGACACACCGAACCGTGGGGCAGGAACAGCACGTCGCCCGGCCCGTAGGTCTTGGCCGGGTTGTGACCGTCCGAGATCGTCGCCGAGCCTTCGAGGAAGTAGATGGTCTCGTCGATGTCGTAGATCCACTCGAACTCGCCGGCGGTGCAATCCCAGACCAGGGTGCTGGCGAGACCGTCGGCGCTGCGCGACAGGGTGGCGTTGCGGGCGAGCGGGTTGCCCACCCGGATCCAGCCCGGCTCGATGGGGGCCGCCCGCAGCTCCACGGACGTCACGGACGGAATGATCGGTTTCGTCGCCACACGCGCTCTCCCACACCACGATCGGATCGGCACTCGTGGATCGTCACGAGGCTGTTGCAAAAGCAAATGCCATAGTTCCACGCCACGGCAAGTCCGCATTCGCCGGATACTTAATGGATGAACAGAGATCGCAAAGCTTAAACCATGACCGGTCACAGTTGTCGCAAATCAAGACTCCCGCCCCATCGGGACCGTTCCGACACGGGACGGTCGAATCCGGCTGGGCCGTTCCGACACGGAACGGTGGAATCCTAGAGGACGACCGCCCGCCGCGAGTCGGCGGCCGGCGGGTCGTCGCGGATCGGCGAACGCGCCTCATGCGAGAAGGAAGATTTAACCAAGTCTTCGACGCGTTTCCGTTCATCGTCTTTGTCAATGATATGTCCCGATTCGACGCGCAAAAGCTTGGCCTGCACCTTGCTGTGAGGTCGCCGAGCTCATCGTGCCGAGACGGACACGCTCCATGCGCAGTGAAACCATCGCCGTCCATGCCGGCTTCGATCACGATCCGACCACGCATGCCGTGGCGGTCCCGATCTACCAGAGCGTGGCCTACAGCTTCGACAGCGCCGATCACGGCGCGGCGCTGTTCAACCTCGAAGAGGAGGGCTACCGCTACAGCCGCATCGCCAACCCGACGGTGGCCGTGCTGGAGAAGCGCGTGGCCGAACTCGAGGGCGGGCACGCGGCTTTGGCCGTGGCCTCGGGCCAGGCCGCCCTGCACTACGCCCTCGCGACGCTGGCCGACCACGGCGGCAACATCGTCTCCGTGCCCCAGCTCTACGGGACCACGCACACGCTGCTGGCCCACGTGCTGCCGCGCCAGGGCATCCAGTGCCGCTTCGCCGCGAGCGACGATCCGGCCGAGATCGCCAAGCTCATCGACGACGACACCCGTGCGGTCTACTGCGAATCCATCGGCAACCCCGCCGGCAACATCTGCGATATCGAGGCGCTGGCCGCCGTCGCGCATGCCCGGGGCGTGCCCCTGGTGGTCGACAACACCGTGGCGACGCCGATCCTCCTGCGCCCCATCGATCACGGCGCCGACATCGTCATTGCCTCGCTGACGAAGTTCATGGGCGGCCACGGCACCACCATGGGCGGCATCATCGTCGATTCCGGCCGGTTCGACTGGGCGGCGCAGGCGGAGCGGTTCCCGATGTTCTCGGTGCCGGACGTGTCCTATCACGGCCTCGTCTACGCGACGCATTTCGGCAAGGGCGCCTTCGTCGCCCGCGCCCGCAGCGTCTACCAGCGCACCACCGGCGCCGTGCTGCCGGCGCTCTCCGCGTTCCTGCTGCTCCAGGGCATCGAGACCGTGGCCCTGCGCGTGGAGCGCCACGTCGCCAACGGCCGCAAGGTCGCCGAATTCCTGCGCGCCCATCCGGGCGTCGCCTGGGTGAACTACGCCGGCTTCCCCGAGAGCCCGCACCACGCCATGGCGCGGAAGTACCTCGGCGGCGAAGGCTCGTCCCTGCTCACCTTCGGGCTGCACGGCGGCTTCACGGCCGGCAAGGCGTTCTACGACGCCCTCAGGCTGGTCAAACGCCTCGTCAACATCGGCGACGCCAAGTCGCTCGCCTGCCACCCGGCCTCGACCACCCACCGGCAGATGACGCCGGAGGAGCAGCGCACGGCCGGCGTGTTCCCCGAGATGATCCGCATCAGCGTCGGCATCGAGCACATCGACGACATCGCCGCCGATCTCGATCAGGCGCTCCGGGCCGCGACCGCCCTCGCCCACGCGGCCTGAGCGCCCCTCACCGTTCGCCCCGGAGTTGCCGTCGCGATGCTGGATCACGCCCCTTCCGAAGTCCCCTCCCCCCGCCCGGGCGACGGTTCGGGGCTCCGCGCGGACATGCCGTCGCGGGCGGTCCCCGTGCCGCCCCTGCGGATCGGCCTCCTCAACAACATGCCGGACGCCGCCTTCCTCCAGACCGAGCGGCAGTTCCGGCGCCTCGTCGGCCCGCAGGCGATGCTCAGTCTGTTCGCGTTCCGCGACCTCCCCCGCGCGGGCCTCGCGGCGGCGCACGCGCGGGCCCACTACGAATCCCATCGCGCGCTCCCCGGGGCGGGGCTCGACGCCCTCGTGGTGACGGGGTGCGAGCCCGTCGCCCCGCATCTCGAGGACGAGCCGTTCTACGCTCCCTTGAGCGCCGTGGTGGATTGGGCGGCGGAGAACACGGTCTCGACCCTGTTCTCCTGCCTCGCCTCGCACGCGGCGGTGCTCCACCGCGACGGCATCCGGCGCCGCCCCCGCACCGCCAAGCTCTCCGGCGTCTACCCGTGCGCGTGCACGCCCCATCCCCTGCTCGCGGGCCTGCCGGACTTCGTCTCGGTGCCGCATTCGCGCTGGAACGACCTGCCGGAGGACGAGCTCGTGGCGGCGGGCTACACCGTGCTGCGTCGCTCCGACGCCATCGGGGTCGACCTGTTCGTGCGCGAGGCCGGCAGCCTGCTGGTGTTCCTCCAGGGCCATCCCGAATACGACACCGCGAGCCTCGCGCGCGAGTACCGCCGCGATGTCGGCCGCTTCCTCGACGGCCAGCGCGCCACCCTGCCCGCCCTGCCGGAGAACTACTTCTCGGACGCGGGCGCCGCCCGCCTCGACGCTTTCGCCCGCCGGGCCGCGGCCGAACGCCGGCCGGACCTGTTCGCGGCGTTTCCGAACCTCGCCGACACGCCGCTCCGCCCCCCCGCCTGGCCGGACGACGCGGACCGATTGTTCCGCAACTGGGTCGCCTACGTCGCCCGCCACCGCGCCGACAGCCGGGCCGTCCGATGAGGTCCGGCGCCGTGACGCGGCCTCCGTCGGCCGCCATCCCGCTTGCGCCTGCGCCCCGCCCGCCCTCGGCCACGTCCGGCTGGGTCGCGGCCCTCGCCCGCACGGCGCGCATCGAGGCCGAGCCCGAGCGCACCTTCCCGCGCGTCATCGACGAACTCGCCGCGCGTTACGGCGCCGCGCCGGCCCTGATCGGCACCGACGAGACCCTGAGCCACGCGGACCTCGCGGCACGCCAGAACCGCTACGCCCGCTGGGCCCTCGGCCGGGGCCTCGCCAAGGGCGAGACCGTCGCCCTGCTCATGACCAACCGGCCGGATTACCTCGCGATCTGGCTCGGCCTGACCCGCGTCGGCGTGCGCGTCGCCCTACTCAACACCAACCTGCGCGATCGCGGCCTCGCCCATTGCGTCACGGTGGCGGCCCCCCGCCTCGCCATCGTGGAGGCAGGTCTGGCCGAGGCCTGGGCGAGCGCCGCGCCGCATCTGGCGGCGGCGCCCGCGATCCTGTGGCAGGGACCGGGGGCGGGGTCCCTCGCGGACGCGTCCGCCCCCCTGTCCGGTGCTCCCCTCGAGCCCGGCGAAGCCCCCGCCGTCGGCGTGCGCGACGAGGCCCTGCTCATCTACACCTCCGGCACCACCGGCCTGCCGAAGGCCGCGCGGGTGAGCCATCACCGGGTGATGATGTGGACCCACTGGTTCGCCGGCCTCGTCGACCCGACGCCGGACGACCGGATGTACAATTGCCTGCCGCTCTACCACAGCGTCGGCGGCGTGGTGGCGCCCGGCAGCGTGCTCGTCGGCGGCGGCGCGGTGGTGATCCGGGAGAAGTTCTCGGCGAGCCGCTTCTGGCGCGACGTCGTCGAGACCCGGTGCACCCTGTTCCAGTATATCGGCGAATTGTGCCGCTACCTCGCGGCGGCCCCGCCCGACCCGTTCGAGGGCCGCCACACCCTGCGTCTGTGCACCGGCAACGGGATGCGGCCGGACGTGTGGACGCGCTTTTCGGAGCGCTTCGCCGTGCCGCGCATCCTCGAATTCTACGCGGCCACGGAAGGGACGGTCTCGCTCTACAACGTCGAGGGCAAGCCCGGCGCCGTTGGCCGCGTGCCGCCCTTCCTCGCCCGGCGCTCGCCCGCCCTCATCGTGCGGCACGACGTCGAGACGGGACTGCCCCTGCGCGACGCCGCCGGGCGCTGCGTGCCGGCCGGGCCCGACGAGGCGGGCGAACTCCTGGGCCGGCTCTCGGCCAAGGCCGAGCACAGCTTCGAGGGCTACACGAGCGCGGGCGAGACCAGCGCCAAGATCCTACGCGACGTGCTCGCCCCCGGGGACGCCTGGATGCGGACCGGCGACCTCATGCGCCGGGACGCCCAGGGATTCTTCTACTTCGTCGACCGGATCGGCGACACCTTCCGCTGGAAGGGCGAGAACGTCGCCACCACCGAGGTGGCCGAGGCCCTGGGCCACTGCCCCGGCGTGATCGAGGCCAGCGTCTACGGCGTCGCCGTGCCAGGTGCGGAGGGGCGTGCCGGCATGGCCGCCCTGACCATCGGGCCCGGCTTCGACCTCGCCGCCCTGCACGCCGCCCTGACCGCACGCCTGCCGGCCTATGCCCGGCCCCTGGTGCTGCGGATCGTGGCCGATTTCGCCCACACGGAGACCTTCAAGCAGAAGAAGACCGTGCTGGCGGCCGAGGGCTTCGACCCGGCCCGGATCGCCGATCCGCTCTACCTCGACCGCGAGGGCGGCTACCGCCCCCTCGATCCGGCCCTGTTCGGGGCGATCCGCGCGGGCACCGTCCGCCTGTAGAACGGGATCGGCGCCTCAACCGGGGTGGCTGATCCGGTAGATCACGCCGTTCTGGTCATCGCCGAGGTAGAGGCTGCCGTCCCCGGCCACCGCGAGGCCGAAGGGCCGGGCGAAGCGCTGCCAGGCGCTCGGGCCGCCCTCGGTCAGGAAGCCGGACACGAAGGGCTCGATGGATTTCGGCGCGCCGTTCTCGAAGCGCACGCGCAGGACCTCGTACCCGCTCGGCGGCTTGCGGTTCCACGAGCCGTGCATGGTGACGAAGCCGTCGCCCTTGTAGTCGGCGGGAAACTGCGCGCCGTCGTAGAACACGAACTGCATGGACGAGGCATGCGCCGTCCAGGTGAGGACCGGGCGGGCGCTGTCCCTGTCCCATTGCTCCAGGGAGCTTTTCGGGACCTCGCGGTAGAGGTTCTTGATCCCGTCGCCGAAGATGTAGGGCCAGCCGTACTTCTTGCCCGGCTCGATCCGGTTGAACTCCTCCGGCGTGGCGTCGTCGCCGAGCCAGTCGACGCCGTCGTCCCAGCCGTAGAGCGTGCCGGTGCGGGGCTGCCAATCGAACCCGATGGTGTTGCGCAGGCCCGAGGCGACGGTCTCGCGGCCGGTGCCGTCGGGCCGCATCCGCACCAGGGTGGCGTTCTCGGGGTTGCGCTCCTCGCACTCGTTGCAGGTGGAGCCGAGGCTGGCATAGAGCCACCCGTCCGGCCCGAAGCGGATGGTGCGGTTGGGGTGCTGGCCGGCGTCCGGCAGGTCCGAGACCAGCGCTGTCTCGGGGCCAAGGCTGCCGTCGGGCTTCAGGGGGGCGGAGAAGATCTGCTTCACCGTCACGAAGAAGAGCCGCCCGTCATGGATCGCGAGGCCGTGCACGTCGGCCTTCTCCAGGACCACACGGCGCTTGGTGCCGTCGGCGGGGTCGATGCGGGTGACCGTGCCGGCGTCCCGGTCGCTGACGTAGAGGGCGCCGTCCGGCGCCACCACGATGACGCGCGGGGCGCCGAGGCCCGTGGCGAAGGCCTCGATGCGGAACCCCGGGGGCAACTTGAGGGCCGCGATGCGCTCGGGCGTCGCCGCCAGGGGCGCGGCTTTCACCACATGCGCCGTGACGGTGGCGGTGCCGGGGTTCTGGAGGGCCTGGGCGAAGGCCGGCACCGGAGCCATGAGGGCGAGACAGAGGACGAGGCGGCGTGCCGGATGCATGCGGGTGGGGTCCGTTGAGCCGGGAGGGGACGCATCGGGAACGCCCCCCTGGAATCGCCGGTTCCGCCGCGCGGCCCGTCCGACCCGTCCGTGCGGCGTTTCGAATCCGCACCGGACCCGAAACGCCGGAGCCGATCTCACCAGGCGACGCGGGCGGTGACGAGGGCCTGGAACGGCTCACCCACCGCCACCAGCAAGGGGCTGGCCCCGGAGGAGGCGTAGTAGGTTTCGTCGAAGAGGTTCTTCAGGTTGAGCTGCAGGGTGGTCGGCAGGCCGTTCACCTGGGTCCGGTAGGCCAGGAAGGCATCGCTGACCATGTAGTCCGGCAGGCTGAAGGTGTTGGCGGCGTCGCCCGGCCGTGCGCCGACGTAGCGGGTACCGACACCGACTTCGAGGAAACCTGGGCCGAGGCGGGTCGAGCCGAACTCCGTCGCCTCGGCCACGGCACCGAGCTGATGGGTGAGGAACAGCGAGGCCGTGACCCGCGGGGTGTTCTGCAATTCCCTGCCGACGAGGACCGGGTCCTCGGTGACCACGGCCTGGGTGAAGCCGTAGCTGCCGATCACGGCCCAGTCCGGGAGGATCTGACCCGCGAAATCGAGCTCGAAGCCGCGCGAGCGGACCCGGCCGGCGGTGGAGGCGAAGCGCGTGCCATCGATGACCTGGGTGATCAGCACGTTGCTCTTCTCGGCGTCGAACATCGCACCCGTGACCGTGAGCCCCTCGGCGATATCCGCCTTGACGCCGACCTCGTAGGCTTCGCCCTCCTCCGGCAGCAGCGCACCGGTGACGTCGAGGTCGGTGACGTTCGGACGGAAGGATCGCGTGTAGCTGCCGTAGACCGAAAGATTGGGCGCGAGTTTGTAGACGAGGCCGGCGCGCGGCACCGGCTTCACACCGTCGATCGCCGTCGAGATGACGGCCGGGCGCCCCGCGAAGGCCAGCTGATCGTAGATCTGGACACCGACCCCGCCCACCAGGATCAGCCGGTCGGTGAGGTGGAGCGAATCCTGCACGTACAGGCTGGTGTTGCTGAGCCGATCGCGGTTGTTGCTGGCCGCGAGCGAGATTCGGTCCGAGGGGCCGAGCAGACCGTAGACTGGGTTGAACGGGTTGAAGCCGCTCACGTTCGGCCCGCGCACGGTGGTGCGCCGGTAGTAGTCGATCCGCTCGTGCATCACGCCGGCCAGGAGGTCGTTGCGCAACCCGAAGGTATCGAACCGTCCCGTCAGGTCGAGGCGCGCGATGTTCGCGTTGAAATCGCCCCCGCGCGTCGCATCCGCCCGCCGCGTGAGGATGCCGGTATCCGAATTGTAGGAAACCGGGCGGATCTGGTTGTCGTCGTAGCCGAGATGGGAATGACTGTAGCCGAAATGCAGCTTCCAGTCGTCGTTGAACCGGTGGTCGACATCGATGGAAGCGAGATGGCTCGTAGCGTCGACCCGGCTCACGCGCTCGTCGAAACGGCGGTCGCGCGGCACCCGCAGGGGGCGCCCGGTGCGTGGATCGAAGGTGGTGCCCCGGTCGAACGGGATGGTGTAGTGCGCGAACTCGTAGCCCGCCGTCACGGTGGTGTCGTCGCCACGCCAAGTGACCGACGGGGCCACCACCTGCCGCTGGATCCGGCCGAAGTTGCGCCAGTATTCATAGTCCTGGAAGTCCCCCACGACCCTGTAGGCGAGGTTGGTGCCCGCGATCGGCCCGGTGAGATCGGTCTGGACGAGACCGCCGCCGAAGCTCGTGCCGGTCAGGTCGAGGGAGCCCCGTTGAGTAAATTCCGGCCGCTTGGAGACGAGGTTGATGAGGCCGCCGGGCTCCGAGATGCCATAGAGCAGCGAGGCCGGCCCCTTGAGGACTTCGACGCGCTCGATGGCGTGGCTGAAGTTCTGCTGCAGAACCGTGCGGCGCCCGTCACGCAGGATGGAACTGTCGCGGGAGAACCCGAAGCCGCGCCGGACCACCGCTTCCTGCGTCCCCCCGAGGCTATTGGTCTGCACCACGTTGCTGACGTTCCGGAGCGCCTCGTCGAGGGACAGCACCCGCTGGTCGCGCAGGACGGCGTTCGGCACGACGGCGACATTGCTGGGCGTATCCAGGAACGAGGTGTCGGAGCCCGCGCCGAAGGTGGAGCGTTTCGTCTGGTAGCCGATCCCGTTCGGGCTTTGCCCGGCCACGTGGATCTCCTCGAGGGCGGTATCGCCGAGATCCGCCCGGCTCGGTTTGCCGGATAGTCCCTGTGCCAAGGTAGAATTGAAGCAAAATAGACTTATGCTTCCCGACAACATGCCCGCCAAGCATCGTCGGGAACCAATATTCCGTTTGCCCCCGATGAGATTTAATACAAGTACGTCTGTCAATGGAAATATCCTTCGGCTATATCCGATGATATCCCAATATCTGATAATAAAACAAATCTATTTCGAATATTGAAGTAGTTCTAAAATGTAGAACGATAGAATAGTACGAGGCGATACGGCCCTGTGCTGGCGCTGCCTCGGATCCCATCCCGTGCGCGGGGATCGGGCGGAGAAGCCGAAGCCGGACGGACGCCGCGTGCGTCGGCGCGAAGGTTTCCCGGGCGGCCGTAATGTCCCGCCGCCCAGGCGTCGAGACCGGCGGCGACCTCGCGACGGCGCGAACGGAGGATCGGCCCCGCACGGCGATAGGCTTTGGCCGTAACGGGCAACCACGCCCGGGCCGAGGGCCGGCTTCGCCACACCGGCGCGGCCATGCTTGCGTGGCCATGCCGGGTGGCGAAGACGCGGGCGCGCGGCGTTCGGAGCGTTCGGGCCTGGGACGCCCATGAAAAAACCCTCCGGCGCGGGGCGCCGGAGGGTCGAGGCCCGGATGTGGGCGTCGGGATCAGACGGCGGGCTGAAGGCCCGCGGCCGCCGGGAGTTCGGAGTCGAGGGGCATCGGGTTGCCGCCGAGCGCCGCCGCGAGCTTGACCTCGTCGACTTCACCTTCCCAGCGGGCGACGACGATGCAGGCCACCGCGTTGCCGATGAAGTTGGTGAGCGCACGGCACTCGGACATGAAGCGGTCCACGCCGAGGATCAGCGCCATGCCGACCACGGGAACCGAGGGCACCACCGCGAGGGTCGCCGCCAGGGTGATGAAGCCCGAGCCGGTGACGCCGGCGGCCCCCTTGGAGGAGAGCATCGCCACGAGGAGCAGCAGGCCCTGCTCGCCGTAGGTCAGCGGCGTGTCCGTGGCCTGCGCGATGAAGAGCGCCGCCATGGTCATGTAGATGTTGGTACCGTCGAGGTTGAACGAGTAGCCAGTGGGGACCACGAGGCCGACGACGGGCTTCGAGCAGCCGGCGCGCTCCATCTTCACCAGCAGCGAGGGCAGGGCCGACTCGGACGACGAGGTGCCGAGCACCAGCAGCAGCTCTTCCTTGATGTAGCGGATGAGCTTGATGATCGAGAAGCCGTTGTAGCGGGCGACGAGGCCGAGGACGCCGAGCACGAAGATGGCGGACGTCAGGTAGAAGGCGCCGACGAGGTAGGCGAGGTTGGCGAGCGAGGCGATGCCGTACTTGCCGATGGTGAAGGCCATGGCGCCGAAGGCGCCGATGGGAGCGACCTTCATGATGATGTTGACGACGCCGAAGATGGCTTCCGACAGCACCTTGATAATGTCGAGCACCGGCTTGCCGCGGTCGCCCAGGAAGGCGAGGCCGAAGCCGAACAGCACCGAGAAGAACAGCACCTGAAGGATCTCGCCGCCCGCGAACGCACCCACCGCCGTGGACGGGATGATGTTCATGAGGAAGTCGGTGATCGTCTGCGTCTTCGCCTTGTCGGCATACATCGCGATCGCCTTGGGATCGAGCGACTTCGGATCGATGTGCATGCCCGCGCCCGGCTGGACGAGGTTCGCGACGATCAGGCCGACGATCAGGGCGAGGGTCGAGAAGGTGATGAAGTAGATGAGCGCCTTGCCGCCGACGCGGCCGACCTTCTCGAGGTTGGTCATGCCGGCGATGCCGGAGACCACGGTGAGGAAGATCACCGGCGCGATGATCATCTTGACGAGCTTGATGAAGGCGTCGCCGAGCGGCTTCATGTCCGCACCGACCTGCGGGTAGAAGTGACCGAGCGTGATGCCGATGGCCACGGCGACCAGGACCTGGAAATACAGGGTCCGGTAGATCGGCTTGGGCTTGGGTGGGTCGTGCGGAGCGTTGAGCGGCAGCGGTACGGTGGCCATGAGGGCGTTCTCCCGGTTGGTGTTGTCGATCCTGCCGGTTGGGACCGGGGCTTCCCCCGTTCCGTCCGATCTTGATGTTGGCCGGCGGGCTTCCCCTCCGGCACCCAGCCCTGCAAGGGATGCAGGCCTGCGCTTCCCTCAGTGAATGGCAACCGGCGTGCCAGCGGCGGAACCTATGGAACTTTTCGTTAACACCTTGATCGAAAGCTTATTTTTCCGATGCATCGTCCGCCCGCTTCGAGGCCCGATCCGAGAACCCGCACGCGGCCGGTGAAACCGGTGCGGGATTCCGCACGCCCCTGCGTGCCGTCCCGCACGTCATGAGAACGGCCCGCCCCGATCCCGCCGACCCCGATGCGGCGCGGCGCGGCAGCCTCGTTCTGGCGGCGAGCCTCGCCATGATGCTGCTGGCGGCCTGGATCGCCGGACGGGCGGCGGAGCGCTGGGCGCTGTCCGATCTGCACCGCACGGCCCACACCGCCCTCGCTCTCCAGGTCGCGGCCCTGCGCGCCGAGATGCAGAAGCAAGCCTCCCTGCCCCTCGCCCTCGCATCCGACCCGGAGATGGCGGCGGTCGCGGGCGAATCCCCGCCACGGGACCTGGTCGAGCGGGTGAACCGGCGCCTCGCCCAGGTTGCGGCCGCCACGGGTGCCGCGGTGATCTACGTGATCCGCCCCGACGGCATCACCGTGGCGGCGAGCAACGCCGAGGCCGAGCGCAGCTTCATCGGCCGGGACTACGCCTTCCGGCCCTATTTCCGGCAGGCCGTGGCCACGGGCGCCGGCTCGCAGTTCGCCCTCGGCACCGTCAGCGGCCGGGCTGGGCTCTACCTCTCGCGCAGGATCGCCGGGGCCGACGGCGTCGTGGTGGTCAAGATCGAGTTCGACGAGATCGAGGCCGCATGGCGGGCGGGCGGCGACGGGGTGTTCGTCGCCGATGCCCGGGGCATCGTCCTCGTCGCGAGCGATCCCACCTGGCACTTCTCCACCCTGCGGCGCATCGACGAGGCCGAGCGCCGCCGCATCCGCGAGGCCCTGGAATTCGGCGCGGCTCCCTTGGGCGAGATGCCGCTGCATCCCGTCCCGGGCGCCCACGACCTCGTGCGGGTGGGCCAGGGGGCGGCGCCCGCGCGCGCGGCGCTCGCACTCGATGCGGCGATCCCCGGAACGGACTGGCGCCTGCACACCCTTACGCCCACGGGCGGCGCCCTGGAGCGGGAGCGGGCACAGGCCTGGATCATCGCCGCCCTCATCACCGGTCTCGCCTGCCTCGGGCTCACCACCCTGGCGGGCCGGCGGCGACGCGAGCGCTGGCGCCTCGCCGAAGCGGCGGCCCGGCGCGAGGAACTCGAAGGCTGCGTGCGCGAGCGGACCCAGGAACTCACGGACGCCAACCGGATGCTGCGCCTCGAGATCGAGGAGCGCCGGCGCGCCGAGGCCGAGCGCGAGCGGGTGGAGGCCGAACGCGAACGCGCCGAAGCCGAGCGCGAGCGCCTCGGCCGCGAACTCGCGCAGGCCGGCCGGCTCGCGGCGCTCGGCCAGTTCGCCGCCAGCATGGCCCACGAGATCAACCAGCCGCTCGCCGCCATCCGCTCCTACGCCGACAACGCCGCGATCCTGATGCAGCGCGGCCGCACCACGGAGGCCTCCGAGAACACCATCGCCATCGGCCGCCTCACGGACCGCATCGGCGGCCTCACCCGCCAGCTCAAGGGCTTCGCCCGGCGCGCCTCGCCCAAGCGCGAGCCCGTCGCCCTCGACGCCATCCTGCGCAACGGCCTCGAACTGGTGGAGGGCCGCGCCCAGGCCGCAGGCGTGCCCCTGGTGGTCGACGCCCCGTCCGCCGGGCTCCACGTGCTCGGCGACGGACCGCGCCTCGAACAGGTTCTGGTCAATCTGCTGCAGAACGCCCTCGACGCCGTCGCCGGACGCCCCGATCCGAAGGTGACCCTGCGGGTGACGCAAGAGGGCGACCGCGTCGGAATCGCGGTGCACGACACCGGTCCGGGCCTGCCCGAGGCCTTGCGCGCGCAGGTGTTCGATGCCTTCTTCACCACGAAATCCGATGGCCTCGGCCTCGGCCTCGCCATCGCCCGCGGCATCGTCGAGGATTGCGGGGGCAGCCTGACGGCGGGCGACGATCCGGCGGGCGGCGCCGTCTTCCGCATGGACCTCGCCCTGGCGAATCTGGACCTCGCCCGGGCGAATGGGAGGGCGGAGCCGAAGGCGGCTGGACACCGGGGGGCGGGACGTTGAGCGAACCAGCGCAGGAGCGGCCGTCGCCCGAGCGGGTGGTCTTCATCGACGACGAGGCGGATGTCTGCCGGGCCAACCGCCAGAGCCTCGAACTCGACGGGTTCATCGTCGAGACCTTCGGGGCCGCCGGGCCGGCGCTCGCCGCGATCATGGCCGACCCGCCGGGCCTCGTGGTGACCGACGTGCGCCTGCCGGACCTCGACGGCGTCGCCCTGTTCGCGCGCCTGCGCGGCCTCGATCCGGATCTCCCCGTCATCCTCATCACCGGCCACGGCGACATCCGCATGGCGGTCGGCGCCATGCGCGACGGTGCCTACGACTTTCTCGCCAAGCCCTATCCGGCCGAGGCCCTCATGGCGTCGGCGCGCCGCGCCCTGGAGCGGCGCCGCCTGGTGCTGGAGAACCGGGCCCTGCGCGCCCGCCTCGACGCGGCGGTGGAAGAGGACCCGGCGTTTCTCGGGATCTCGCCCGAGATGGTGCGCCTGCGCAGCCTCGTGCGCGAGGTGGCGAACGCCGATGTCGACGTGCTCGTGTTCGGCGAGACGGGCTCGGGCAAGGAGGTGGTGGCGAGCGCCCTGCACCGCTGGAGCCGGCGGGCGCGGCGCAACTTCGTCGCCATGAATTGCGGGGCGCTACCCGACAGCGTGGTGGAGAGCGAGCTGTTCGGCCACGAAGCCGGGGCGTTCACCGGCGCCCTCAAGCGCCGGGTCGGGCGTATCGAGCACGCGCAAGGGGGCACCCTGTTCCTCGACGAGATCGAGAGCATGCCGCTGAACCTGCAGGTGAAGCTCCTGCGGGTCCTGCAGGAGCGGTCGGTGGAGCCGCTCGGCACCAACGAGGTCCGGGCCATCGACATGCGGGTGGTGGCGGCCACCAAGGTCGACCTCGGCCAGGCGGCGGCGCAGGGCACGTTCCGCGACGACCTCTACCACCGCCTCAACGTCATCACGATCCCGATCCCCCCCTTACGCGACCGACGCGAGGACGTGATGCTGCTGTTCCAGGAATTCCTGCGGCGGGCGGCGGCGCGCTTCGGCCGCGAGGTGCCGCCGATCACGCCGGACGTGCGCGACCACCTGCGCCGCCACGACTGGCCCGGCAACGTGCGCGAACTCGGCCACTTCGCCGAGCGGCACGCGCTGGGCCTCGGTCGGGCCGAGACCGCGCCCCCCGGGGCCGCCGCCGCCGGGACCCTGGCCGAGCAGGTCGACCGGTTCGAACGGGGCCTCATCCGCGAGGAGCTGTTCATGGCCGGCGGCGACGTGCGCCTGGCCGCCGAATCCCTCGGGACCCCGCGCAAGACCCTCTACGACAAGATCGCCCGCCACGGCCTCGCGCCCACCGATTACCGCTAGGCAGGGCTTCGCTGCTTGCCCGACGGATGGGACACACGCTCGCTCTTGTCGAGCGCGATCATGCTGCCCCCGAACCGGGCCGCGGCCTGAGGGCAGGATGCAACCCTCGGCCACAGAGGCCGCGACACGTCCCCCCCGGTCCACGGATAACCGCGACGGCACCGGCTCATTCCTTGCCCGTCAACGCTCACACCCAAACCCGTCGCAATGCGCTCGAAAACCGCTCTGATCCGGCCCGTCCGGTGCACACGATGCCGACGCCGCTCCCGGCTGCTCCCTGACATCCAAGTGTCCAGGGAGTGCTAGTGCCATTTTCGTGTTGGTCGCGGGCTCGTCCAGGAACACGAGCCTGACAGGGCTGGGGGCATCCGGCGCTCCTCCGCGGAAAGTCCCATTTCGAATCACATCTGCGGCGCCCTCGAAGCCCAGATCGATTCAAGCCGATCGGACACCGCTCCAGCACGACCCGGGCACTATGCCCACGTCGTGCTCGCGGCCATCCTCTCGCGGAGGGCCCAAAGCCGTTCACCGGCGAGCAAAGGGCGTTCTTCGGTTCTGTGTGCGGCGGGCGGGACAGCTTGCCGTCCGAGGAGGTGAAGAGGCTTCACGTGGCGGATGCTCCGGGCGGCGGCTTCCTCGCCCCGCCCGAGCGGGGCACTGAAAGGCTCCGCTCCTCGGTGCGGATGACCCCTGTCCCTGCGGCCGCACGCGTCGGCTCGATGTCCGCCGGTAGCCTCTACAGCTTCAAGCGAACCGGCACGGCGCGGTGGGTCGGGGAAGTCGAGCAGCGCTCACCCACGCAGCCACGGTTCGGCCGGGTAGAGGGCGTGGCGCACGACGCCGCGGCCCTTGTCGATGTGGGGCCAGAGGAAGAACACCGGCGGGTCCGAATTCCTTCAGGCCGGCGGCTTGGTGGCTCAGGAACGCGCCCTGTTCTGGGTCCCATGGCGGCCGGACTCGACCACGGCGCACCGCCTCCGTCACGAAGGGCTGGTCTGGACCGTCGAGGCGTTCCGAGAGCTGTCCGGGCGCCGTCGCCATCTCGAAATTCAGGCATCGACGACGCAGGCCAGTGCGCAATGAGCGGGCTGAGACTGGTGCCGCAATCGGTCGCCCCAACTGCACCGCGTGGCCGCTCGGAAGCGGCCGGAGCCGAGTGGGATCGCCTTGCGGGGGTCAAAGTTGCACGTCGAAACACAGCTCAGCGCGCTGTATGGATGGACGCTCGGAAGTCGGGAAAGCGCGGCCGATACAGGGACCGCTTACACCGCGAGACTGGTGCGTTTCGCACCCGTTTGCCCCTCACCTCACAGCCCGATGCGGGCATAGAGGAAAAAGGCTGTAAAGTCTTGGGAACTCTAGAAAAACGAATGGTGCCCAGGGACGGAGTCGAACCGCCGACACTGCGATTTTCAGTCGCATGCTCTACCAACTGAGCTACCTGGGCAGCGGGCGGTTCGCTTTCGCGGCACCGCCTGTGGAGCGGGGGTATAGAGAGGGTTCGGCGGCCTGTCCAGCGGGTTTCGGGAGAGTTTTTTCGTCGGCTCCGGGGCGGGCGCCGGGGGCCTCAGTCGACGGTCGTGCCGTGGCGTTCGGCCTGTGTGAAGCGGGTCTGCTCTTCCATCACCAGGGTGGCGAGTTCGCGCTTGAGGGCGTTGAACTCGGGCGCCGCCGTGTCGCGGGGGCGGGGCAGGGGCACGGCGATGTCGCGCTTCAGGCGGCCGGGGCGGTAGGTCATCACCAGGATGCGGTCGGCGAGGTAGAGCGCCTCCTCGATGGAGTGGGTGACGAACACGATGGTCTTCTCGAACTCGGCCCAGATGCGCAGGAGTTCGTCCTGCAGGGTGCGCCGGGTCAGGGCGTCGAGGGCCCCGAACGGCTCGTCCATGAGCATCACCGGGGGATCGAGGGCGAGGATGCGCGCGATGGCGACGCGCTGGCGCATGCCGCCCGACAGGTCCTTCGGGTAGCGCTTGCGGAAGTCCGAGAGGCCGAGGGTCGCGACGATGCGGTCCACCGTCACGGTGGCGTCGGCCTTCGGCACGCCCTTGATGTCGAGGCCGAAGCGGACGTTGTCCTCCACGTTCATCCACGGGAACAGGGCGTATTCCTGGAACACCATCCCCCGGTCGGGCCCCGGCTCGGTCACCGGGCGGCCGCCGAGGGTGATGCGGCCCCCGCTCAGGGGGGCGAAGCCCGCGATGGCGTTGAGCAGGGTGGACTTGCCGCAGCCCGAGGGGCCGAGCAGGCACAGGAACTGGCCCTCCGGCACCGTGGCGCTGATGTCCTCGAGGGCGGTCACCGCCCCGGGCCCGCTGCCGAACACCTTGCTGGCGTGGGCGACGACGATTTCTGCCTGCATGCTGGGGGTCCGGGGGTTCAGCGCTCGAGGCCGCGATGCCAGCGCAGCAGGTGGTCGTTGAGGCGCGACATCGCCCCGTCGATGATGAGGCCCAGGATGCCGATGGTGAGCATGCCGCCGATGATCTTGTCGGACCACATGTACTCGCGCGCTTCCAGGATGCGGTAGCCGAGGCCGTCCGAGACGGCGATCATCTCGGCGACGATCACCACGATGAAGGCGGTGCCGATGCCGATGCGCATGCCGGCGAGCACGAACGGGCTCGCCGCCGGCAGGATCACCCGGCGGAACATCGTCCACGGCTTCGCCCCGAGGTTGCGGGCCGCGCGGATGTAGATGGAATCCACCTGCCGCACCCCCGCGATGGTGTTGACCAGCACGGGAAAGAACGTGCCGAGCGCGATGAGGAACAGGGCCGGCGGGTTGCCGAGGCCGAACCACACGATGGCCAGCGGAATGTACGCGATGGGCGGGATCGGCCGGAGGATCTCGAGCAAGGGGTTGAACAGGGAGAACAGCCGGTCGCTGGTGCCCAGCAGCAGGCCGACGGGCACAGCGAGACCGGCACCGATGCAGAAGCCCGTGAGCACCCGGGCGAGGCTCGCCACCGCGTCGTGGGGCATCTCGCCGGAGAACAGCCAGGAGAGGTAGCTCTCCTGCGCCGGATCGTGCGGCAGGGCCGGGACCATGCCGGACACCCACTTGACCGCCACCGAACTCGGCGGCGGCAGCACTACGGCGGAGAACACGCCGAGACGGCTCAGGATCTCCCACAGGACCAGGAGGGCGATGGGAACGATGGCGCCGCGCAGCCGGTGCATGGCGGCCTCAGCGGGCCACGAGTTCGGCTTTGGCCTTCTCGAGCAGGTCGGTCTTCACCCACTCGGCGTCGGATTTGGGCGGATTGACCATCTTGCCGAGGCCGTACTTCATCATGGTGTCGGTGGTGATCTGCATGTGCCCGGCCGGCACGTCGTAGGTGTACTTCGCGTTGGCCATGCCATCGCGAAAATCCTGGGCCGTGAGCTGGCCCTTGAACACCGTCTCGCGGACGTACTTCTCGGCCAAGGCCGGATCGTCGATGAAGGCCTTGGTGGCGGCCACGAACAGCTTGAGGACGCGGCCGGCGACCTCGGGGCGCTCGTTGTACATCTTCTCGGTCATCACCAGGGGGCGCACGGGCCGGCCGATGGGGGTGTCGTAGGGTTTCACCACCTCCGTCGCGTAGCCGGCGCTGATGGCTTGCGTCGATTGCGGCTCGCTCTGGCAGATCACGTCGACGTATTTCTGCGCCAGCGCTTGGTTCAGGTCGGCGTAGTTGTTGAAGTAGATCAGCTGCACGTCCTTGCCCGGGCGCTCGCCCCAGGTCATCCCGTGCTTGTCGAGTTCGGCGAGCAGCATGAGATCCTGGGTGCCGCCCCGGACGGAGGCGACCTTGAGGCCCTTCACGTCCTTCAGGGTCTTGACCGCGTCGAGGTCCGGTCGCTTGAGGATGCGCACGCCGCCGTCCGCGAAGCCCGCCACCACGTAGAGCTTCACCCCGTTGCCGCGGGCCGCCACCGCCCCGTCTGCGCCGGAGGCCGAGATGTCGATCTGGTCCACCGCCATGGCGGGGTAGATATCGGCGCCCTTGGCGAAGACGCGCTCGTCGATCTTCAGGCCGAATTTCGGGGCGAGCTCCTTCATGTAGGAGACGGCGCCGTAATGGGCGAACTTCAGATTGCCGAGGCGCACCACGTCGTCGGCCCGCGCCGCGGTGGCGGAGACGGCCGCCAGGATCAGCAGGGCGGCCCGCGCCGCCGCATTGCGCATGAACATCGGTTTCCTCCACGTCGCGGGTCATTCTCGCCCGCGTCCGGTCCTTCAACGAACCGTGATGGATTGAATAAGGCGTGCCCAAAGCCGAAAGTAAAGCCGCGGAGGGCGACGAATTGACAGAGGTCTATACGGATGAAAACGGCCCCGTCGCCGTGATCGGTTGCGGCACCCTCGGGGCGAGCTGGGCGGCCCTGTTCCTCGCCCACGGCCTCGACGTGGCGGCCTACGATCCGGCCCCGGATTTCATGGATCGCCTCGGGCCGGCGGTGGCGCGGGCGCGGGCCCAGCTCGCCGAACTCGGGCTGACTGGTGCCGGCCGCCTCGTGCCGCACGACCGGTTGGCCGACGCGGTGGCGGATGCGCGGTTCGTTCAGGAGAACGCCCCCGAGGAGTTGGCGGTGAAGCGCGCCGTGCTCACCGAGATCGACGCGCATGCGGCCCCGGGCATCCTCATCGCGTCGAGCACCTCGGCGATGCTGCGCAGCGCCATCGTGGCCGAGTGCGCGACCCCGGAGCGCGTGCTCGTCGCCCACCCGTTCCATCCGCCCCACCTCGTGCCCCTGGTGGAGATCGTGGCGGGGGACGACGCCGTCGCGGCCCGGGCGGCGGCGTTCTATGCGCGGCTCGGGCGCCGTCCGGTGATCCTGCGGCGCGAGATGCCGGGCCACATCGCCAACCGCCTCGCCTCGGCGCTCTACCGCGAGGCGGTGCACCTCGTGGCCGAGGGGGTGGCCAGCGTCGCCGACATCGACGCCGCCCTGTGCAACGGGCCGGGCCTGCGCTGGGCCACCATGGGCCCGCACATGACCTACCATCTCGGCGGGGGCGCGGGCGGTATCCGGCACTACCTCGACCATCTCGGGGCCAGCCAGGAGCGGCGCTGGGCGAGCCTCGGAACGCCCAGCCTCGACCCGGCCGTGAAGGCGCGCATCGTCGCGGGGGTCGAGGCCGAGGCCGCCGGGCGGACCCTTCCGGAGCTGGAGGCCCGCCGCGACCGGGCGCTTCTGGAGATCCTGAAGGCGCGGATCGAAGTGGCGGGTCACGGCGGATGAGGCGGCTTGGCCGGTCGGTTTGGCCGGTCGGTTTGGCCGGGCCGTTCGCCAACGAAAAAAGCCCCCTCCGGAGAGGGGGCTCGATGGCATGTCGCGCGGAGGCAGCGATCGGAAAGTGCGGCGATCAGAAGGTGATGCCGGTCTCGATCATGTAGCGCTCCTGCGAGGTCTTCAGGCCGGTGCGGCCGAAGCCGAGGCCGGGCGTGATGTCGTAGAGCTGCACCGTCGAGAACTCGCCGCGCAGGAAGTAGCGGTCGAAGGTGAAGGTCGGGGTCACGGTGAAGGAGAGCGCCGAGCTGCCCGGTCCGTAGAGGACGGAGGTGGTCTGGCCGAGGCCGAAGGGGCTCGCGCTGTTGCCGCTCTGGCTGATATACTCGAAACGTCCGGCGAGGGCGAAGTTGTCGGTGAAGGCGTAGCTGGCGAGGATCGCGCCGCCGATGGTCTCGGCACCGCCGAGGCCGAGGACGGCGTTCCTCTCGACGTTGGTATACTGGACGTAGGGCGTCACGATGACGGGGCCGTCGGCGTAGGTGTAGTTGGCGCTGACGATGGAGCTGTTCTGCACCGAGAGCGGCGTGGCGAACTGGAAGCGCGGGTTCTGCAGGGCCGAGTTGAAGTTGTTGAAGTGCGTCCCGCCGTTGATGCCGATCGTGTTGGCGGCGTCGATTTTGTAGACGATGGCGCCCGTGACCCAGTTGATCTCACCCGAATAGAAGCCGTCCGTGGCGGCGAAGGAGGCCGACCACGGGCCGTCGCTGTAGTTCACCTGAACGCCCTGGTTGATCACGTTCTCCTGGTTGAACAGCAGGCCGCGGGAGATGTTCAGGTTCTGGAAGGTGAAGGGCAGCTCCGAACCGATGAGGGTCGGCATGCGACCGCCCTGGATCGACCAATTGTCGTTGAAGACGTACTTGCCGAACACGATCGGGATCGGCGAGTAGAGCAGGTTGGTCTGGTCGAAGGCGCTGAGGATCGGCAGGCCGAGGCCCGGGATCGTGTAGGCGCCGAACGCGGCGTAGAACTGGAACGGGCCGTCGGCCTTCTGGATGGTGCCCATCAGGTTCGAGAAATCGACGCGGCCGGCGCGATCGCTGGCGATCTGGGGCACGGCCGAGAAGGCGAACTGGTTGGTCTGGGTGTAGGCGTAGCCCGTCACCGCGCCGCCGAAGTAGATGTCGCCGAGGCCGCCGATGGTGAGGCAGGCCGGGTTGGGGTTCTGCTTGATGATGCCGCCGTAGGACGGGAACGTGATCTCGGCCTTGCACGACGCCGGGACGACGGGCACCGGGGCCTTCACCGACAGATCGGCCGCCTGAAGGTAGGTCGACGACAGGAGGAGTGTCGTCAGTCCGAGGAGCGCGCTGCGGCGGGCCATATCAAGTCTCTTCTTGTTGGGTTGTTCCGTTGATTGGAGGTTCTCAAAGAATGCCGGCCAAGCCAAAGTCATCCTTTATGCAGTTGCACATTTTTTAGACAAAACCCTTGCCCAGGAGGGACTTGCGACGTTCGTGTGGCATTAAGGAAACATCCACAAGGCAGACCCGGATAGACGCTAAGATTTCGTAAACCATACGCCGCGCACGGCACGCACACCTCGTTTCCGGCCCGATCCCTGTCGTCGCCTCGCACCGGAACAGTCTTGCCAGGCACCTTGCCAGGCATTTGATCGCGCCCTGGTTTCCGGAGCACAGACCGGCAGCCGTGTTCCGTCCTGCGAGCGACCGGCCGACGACGGCTTCGACCGCATCCGTGCTTGCCTCCCGCCTCATTTTTACGCCGCATCGACGCCGCGGCTTTACCGAAGGACGAGCAGGGTCCTGGGAAAACGCCCGCGGAGCGTCCCGGCGCCGGAACCGGTCGCCGGGTGGTTGCGCTCAATCGGAACCCGATTCGCCCCGGCGATCCATCCGGGCGACGCCCCGTGTTAAGGATGCGCGGACACCGAAACCGCTCCCGCCCGTCCCGCTCCCGCATGCCCACCGAGCTCTCATGAACGCCGTCAGCATCATCGCCCCGGTCTTCGGGATCATCGTGATCGGCTGGGGCGCGGCACTCGCCGGCCTCCTGTCCGAGCGGGTCAGCGACGGCCTCTCGGAATACGTGTTCGCCATCGCGGTGCCGGCCCTCATCATCGGCACCCTCACCCGGCCGGGGCTCACAGGCGAGGTGACGTGGTCGTACTGGATCGCGTATTTCGGCGGGGCGGCGGTGTCGTGGCTCGCCGGCTCCCTCATCGCCACCCGGCGCAAGGGCATCGGCCGCCAGGGCGCGGTGCTGCACGGGTTCGCCGCGAGCCAGTCGAACACCATCTTCGTCGGCGTGCCGACCATCCTGCAGGCCTATGGCGAGGAAGGCGCGTTCCCGCTGTTCCTGCTGCTGGCCGTGCATCTCCCCCTGATGATGGGCTGCGCCACCTTCCTCATCGAGGCCGAGGGTGACCGCACCCTGGTCCAGCGCCTGCGCGGCCTCGGCTTGGTGCTCGTCAAGAACCCGATCTTCGTGTCCCTCGGCATCGGCATGGCCCTGCGCCTCGGCGGCGTGGTGCCGACCGGCATCGCCCGCTCGCTCATCGACGGGTTCGGCTCCACCGCCTCCACCTGCGCCCTCGTGGCGCTGGGCGCCGGCCTGACCCGCTACAAGGTGCTGTTCGACCTGCCCGGCGCCCTCGTCATCGCGGTCCTCAAGCTCGTGGTGCATCCCCTCGCGGTGTGGCTGCTCGCCACCAAGCTGTTCTCCATGCCGCCGGCCTATGCGGGCGTCGCCACCCTGTTCGCCGCCATGCCGGTGGGCATCAACGCCTACCTGCTCGCCGTGCGCTACAAGGCCGAGACCGGCCTGGTCGCGGCCTCCGTCCTCGTCTCGACCCTCCTCGCCCCCCTCACGACCGTGCTCTGGCTGACGCTCCTCGGGCGGGCCTGACCGGCTGGACGGGACCGACCCTCCGGGTCCATGCTCGCCCCCAAACGACGGCCGGCACGACCGGCCGCAACAGGTTCGAGGAAGCTTCCATGAACGCGCCCATCGCCACTCCCCTGCGCGTCGCCGGATTCGTCTGGGACGATCCCTTCCTCCTCGACGACCAGCTGACCGACGACGAGCGCGCCATCCGCGACACGGCCGAGACCTTCGCGCAGGAGCGTCTGCTGCCCGGCATCGTCGCGGCCTACGCCGAGGAGCGGACCGACCCCGACCTGTTCCGGGCCATGGGCAGCGTCGGCCTCCTCGGCCTGACCCTGCCGGAGGAGTACGGCTGCGCCGCCGCGTCCTACGTCGCCTACGGCCTCGTGGCCCGGGCCGTGGAGCGGGTCGATTCCGGCTACCGCTCGATGATGAGCGTGCAATCCTCCCTGGTGATGTACCCGATCCACGCCTACGGCTCCGAGGCGCAGCGCCAAAAGTACCTGCCGAAGCTCGCGTCCGGCGAATGGATCGGCTGCTTCGGCCTCACCGAGCCCGATGCGGGCTCCGACCCCGCCGGCATGACGACGCGGGCGGAGGCCATCGACGGCGGCTACCGGATCACCGGCGCCAAGATGTGGATCTCCAACGCGCCCTTCGCCGACGTGTTCGTGGTCTGGGCGAAATCCGACCGGCACGACGGCGCCATCCGGGGCTTCGTGCTGGAGCGGGGCATGGCCGGCCTCTCGACCCCGACGCTCCACGGCAAGCTCTCCCTGCGCGCCTCGACCACGGGCGAGATCGTCATGGCGGGGGTCGAGGTGCCCGAGGAGGCGCTGCTCCCCGACGTCTCCGGCCTGAAGGGGCCGTTCGGCTGCCTCAACCGGGCGCGCTACGGCATCTCCTGGGGGGTGATGGGCGCGGCCGAAGATTGCTGGCACCGGGCGCGGGGCTACACCCTGGAACGTAAGCAGTTCGGCCGGCCGCTCGCCCAGACCCAGCTCGTCCAGAAGAAACTCGCCGACATGCAGACGGAGATCGCGCTCGGGCTCCAGGCGTCCTTGCGCGTCGGCCGCCTCATGGACGAGGGTCGGATGGCGCCGGAGATGATCTCCCTGATCAAGCGCAACAATTGCGGCAAGGCCCTCGACATCGCCCGCACCGCCCGGGACATGCACGGCGGCAACGGCATCATGGGCGAATACCACGTCATGCGCCACGCCCAGAACCTCGAGACGGTCAACACCTACGAGGGCACCCACGACGTCCACGCCCTGATCCTCGGCCGGGCGCAGACGGGGCTGCAGGCGTTCTTCTGAGAGGAGGCGTTCTTCTGAGAAGACGCGCCTATCGCTTGGGAGCCGGCTTCGGTGCCCGCCCCCGGCGGACCAGAATGGGGCCATCGGATCGATCGGCCCGCTCCATCATGGCGTCGGTCAGCTCGGGACGTTCGTCGTATTCCTCCGGTTGGATCACGTGGGCATCGACCCTGGCGAAATCGGTCTCGCCGAACGCGGAGGCGGGGAAGGCGGACGGGACAGCCTCGGCCCGGCGGCGGGCGGCGCGCTCGCCGGCCTCGGCGCTGCATTTGGCGACGTGGACCACGCGGTTCACCACCTGGAGGTTGGGGGCGCCCCAGTAGCCGAGGAGTTCGGGCCAGGGCGCGGTGCGGTGCTCGCGCCAGACCCGGTAGAGCGGCACCCGGTGATCGACCTCGGCGGTCTTGAACAGGCGCTTGCCGGATTCGGTGCAGCGGTGGCGCTGGTGGCGTTTCAGCACCGTCACCTGCTCGGCGGGCGCGCACCACAGCTTCCACGCGGTGACGCAGGCCGAATGCCAGGCCGCGTTCTTGTTCGGCGTGCCGGTTCCCCACAGATCGTTGTGCCAGCCGAAGCGGAACACCGGCTGGCCGCACAGGCAGCAATGGCCGCGGCCCCGCGTGTGGGCGGGCTCACGGTAGGGCGAGGGCGGCAGGCGGAAGCTCGCGGCGAGGCCCGGCTCGGTGCCGAGGCGCCAGGTCCAGCCCTCGGGCGCGCCGGAGCGGGCGGCGAGCGCCCGGGCGAGACGGTCGGCCCGCAGGATGTGGGCGCGCCAGTAGCTCTCGACGGCCAGACGCGGCGTCGGCGGCAGGAGCGGCCGCGACAGGGCGTGCTGCAGCACCGGGACGGGGAAGATCGCTGGCAAAGCCCGGTCGAGGCGTGCCCGGGACCGCGTGTTGCGGGTGTCGCGCCAGATCGAGCCTGAACCTGTCGCGCTGGAACCTGCCGACCCGTCGCTCACGGATGGGCGGCCGGCGCCGGAGCCGCGCCCGTCTGAACCACAGGGGCCTGGACCACGGAGGCTTGCGTCGCCGGAGCCTGGGCCCCGGGCGCCACCGCCGGGCGGCCCGCGACGGCGTCGGACAGGAGGTGAAGGCGCCGGGCCAGATCCGTCACCTCGTTGAGGGCGATGGATTTCTCGCCGTTCTTGACCGCCCGGGTGATGTCGCTGAGCTGGAGCTTGGCGATCCGCGTCAGTTCGGCGGCGAGCTGGTCTCTCGTCATCGTCGGGTCTCGGCCTTCGTGGGAGGGGGTCCGATCGGGGTTAAGCCGGAACGGTTACCGAGACGTTCACCTTCCGTCCACCCGTTGGGCCAGGCGGGACCCGTGATTGCCCCGGACGCGTCGGCGATGCGAGACTGTCGCCGTCCCAACGGCGGCGGCCGGGCGGCGGGGCGGAAAGCGCATCATGGAACTGAAGTGGGTCGAGGATTTCCTCAGCCTGTCCGAGACGCGCAGCTTCTCCCGCTCGGCGGAACTGCGCTGCGTCACCCAATCGGCGTTCAGCCGGCGTATCCGCTCCCTGGAGGTCTGGCTCGGCACGGTGCTGCTGGACCGCAGCACCTACCCCATCACCCTGACGGCGGATGGCCGCCAGTTCGTCGAGACCGCCGAGGAGGTGGTGCGCCTGCTCTCCCAGAGCCGCGCCGATTTCCAGGCCCGGGGCGAGCGCTCGCACCTGCCCGTCGTCACCATCGCGGCTCTGCATTCCCTGTGCCTGTCGGTGCTGCCGCGCTGGCTCACGGGCATCCAGGGGGTGCTCGGGCCCATGGCGAGCCGGGTGCTGCCCGACAATTTCAACATCTGCGTCCAGGCCCTGGTGGAGGGCGGCTACGATCTGCTCCTCACCTACCACCACCCGAGCGTGCCGATCCCCGTCGATCCCGAGCGCCATCCCTGCCGGGTCATCGGGCGCGACAGCCTCGTCGCCGTCGCCGCGCCGGGCCTCGAACCCGATGCCGAGGGGCGCCTGCCCCTGCTGCAATACTCGCGCGGCTCGTTCCTCGGGCGCCTCGCCGCCATCGCCCAGGCCAAGGGCGGGGCGCCGGCGACCTACCCGGCCCACACCAACGAGAATTCCATGGCGGAGGCCCTCAAATCCATGGCGCTCGGCCGCCACGGCGTGGCGTGGCTGCCCCGCAGCCTCGTGGCGAGCGAGATCGGCCACGGGGCCCTAGCCGCGATCAGCCCCGAGATGTTGATGGAGATCCGCCTCTATCGCAGTGCCGGGCGGGCGCGGCCGTTCCTCGACCAGGTCTGGGCAGCCGCCGCCCTGGATGAGCCAAACTATGCACTTGCCGAATAGTTCGGCGCGAACTTAGCATTGGCCTGCGCTGGGGGACGGGACTATCCCCCTTGTCCATCGGCGAACGCCGCCCGCCCCGCCTCCGGGGCGACGGGCGCCCGATCGAACCGGACTTCCACGAAGCCCCCATTCCCACGAAGCCATCGGCGCGCCGCCCCTGCGGCTCCGCCGCCGCGTCCGCATACCCGCCGCGTCCCCACGCGCCGGATCGCGGCCGCACATCCCAGATCCTTGCCAGCCCCTCGCCCGCCCTTTGCCAGGAGAACACCGTGACCAGCCCATCGACCCGCAGCGAGCATGACCTTCTCGGCGACCGCACGGTGCCGGAGGCGGCCTATTACGGCATCCACACCCTGCGGGCCGTCGAGAACTTCCCCATCAGCGGCCAGACCCTGGCGACCTGCCCCGATCTCATCGTGGCTCTGGCCGCCATCAAGCAGGCGGCGGCGCTGGCCAACCGCGAACTGGGCCTCCTGGACGAGGCCCGAACGAACGCCATCGTGGCGGCCTGCGAGGAGATCCGCGCCGGCGCCCTGCACGACCAGTTCGTGGTCGACCTGATCCAGGGCGGGGCCGGCACTTCCACCAACATGAACGCCAACGAGGTCATCGCCAACCGGGCCCTGGAGCTGCTGGGCCACCCGCGCGGCGCCTACGCCCACCTGCACCCCAACGAACACGTCAACATGGGGCAGAGCACCAACGACGTGTACCCCACCGCCCTGAAGATCGCGGCGGCCGGGGGCATCCGCCGCCTCGTCGCCGCCATGGCGGACCTGCGCGGCAGCTTCTCGGCCAAATCCGCGGAGTTCTCGGATGTCCTCAAGATGGGCCGCACCCAGCTGCAGGACGCGGTGCCGATGACGCTGGGCCAGGAGTTCGGCACCTACGCGCTGATGCTGCGCGAGGACGAGGCGCGGCTGGCCGAGGCCGCCCTCCTGATCCGCGAGATCAACATGGGCGCCACCGCCATCGGCACCGGCATCACCGCCCATCCGCGCTACGCGGCCCTCGTCTGCGCGCGCCTGTCCGAGATCACCGGCATCGCCCTCGTCACGGCGGAGGACCTCGTCGAGGCGACCCAGGATTGCGGCGCCTTCGTGCAGCTCTCCGGCGTGCTGAAGCGGGTCGCCGTGAAGCTCTCCAAGACCTGCAACGACCTGCGCCTGCTCTCCAGCGGCCCGCGCGCGGGCTTCGGCGAGATCAACCTGCCGGCGCGCTAGGCCGGCTCGTCGATCATGCCCGGCAAGGTCAACCCGGTGATCCCCGAAGTGGTCAACCAAGTCGCCTTCGAGGTCATCGGCAACGACGTCACCATCTCGTTCGCGGCCGAGGCCGGACAGCTCCAGCTCAACGCCTTCGAGCCGATCATCGCCTACAGCCTGTTTCGCAGCCTCACCCACCTGGAGGCCGCCTGCCGGACCCTCGACGTGAACTGCATCCGGGGCGTCACCGCCAACCGCGAGCGCCTGCGCGCCTCGGTGGAGCAATCCATCGGCATCGTGACGGCGCTCAACCCCTATATCGGCTACCGCAACGCCACCGCCGTCGCCCTGGAGGCCCACGCCACCGGGCGCGGCGTCTACGAACTCGTGCTCGAGAAGGGGCTGATGGCGCGCGAGCACCTCGACGCCGTGCTCCAGCCCGACCGGCTGACCCGGCCGCAGGACATCACTGCGTTCTGAGGGAGCCGATCCGGCTCGACGCCGGAGAAGGCATCCAGAGATCCGGGTCACGCCATGACCCGCACACCATGACCCGCACACCATGACCCATACGCGCGCCCGGCCGCGAAGGCCGGGCCGCACACGTATCCAAGGGGGAGGACATCATGAAGAAGAGCAGCACAGCCAGCGGCGACACGGCGGCCCGATCGGGCCGGCTCACCCTCTACACCGGCATCGGGCTCGCGCTCGGCATCCTCGTCGGCGCGGTGCTGCACGGGCAGGCGGCGAGCCCGGAGGCGGCGAAAGAGATCGCCGGCTCCTTCACCCTGGTGACGGACATCTTCCTGCGCCTCATCAAGATGATCATCGCGCCGCTCGTCTTCGCCACCATCGTGTCGGGCATCGCGAGCTTCGGCGACACCCGGACCGTGGGCCGGGTCGCGGCGCTCGCGATGGCCTGGTTCCTCACGGCCTCCGTGGTGTCCCTGTCCCTCGGCTTCCTCGTCGCCAACCTGTTCCAGCCGGGGGCGGGCCTGAACCTGCCCCTGCCGGACGCTGCGGCCCAGACCGGCCTCAAGGCCGCCTCCCTCAACGTCCGCGACTTCCTCACCCACGTGTTCCCGACGAGCATCGTCTCGGCCATGGCCACCAACGAGGTGCTGCAGATCCTCGTGTTCTCGATCTTCTTCGGCTCGGGTCTCAGCGTCATCGACCGGCGCTATGCCGAGCCGATGATCCACCTCATCGACGGGCTCGCCCGGGTGATGTTCGCCGTCACCGACACGGTGATGAAGCTGGCACCCCTCGCGGTCTTCGCCGCCATCGCCGCCGTGGTCACGGTGCAGGGCCTCGGCGTGCTCGTCGATTACGGCAAGTTCATCGGCAGCTTCTATCTCGGCCTCGCCGTGCTGTGGACGGTGCTGATCGGCGCCGGCTGGCTCGCGCTCGGCGGCGGCGTGGTGCGCCTCCTCGACCTCCTGCGCTCGCCGATGATCGTCGCCTTCTCCACGGCCAGCAGCGAGGCCGCCTTCCCCCGCACCATCGAGGTGCTGGAGAAGTTCGGCGTGAAGAGCCGCGTCACCGGGTTCGTGCTGCCGCTCGGCTACTCGTTCAACCTCGACGGCTCGATGATGTACCAGGCCATGGCGGCGCTGTTCATCGCCCAGGCCTACGGCATCGAACTCAGCGTCGCCGAGCAGTTCACCATGCTGCTGGTGATGATGGTCACGAGCAAGGGCATCGCCGGGGTGCCGCGCGCCTCCCTGGTGGTGGTGGCCGCCACCGTGCCGATGTTCGGCCTGCCGGCGGCCGGCATCCTGCTCATCATGGGCGTCGACCAGATCCTCGACATGGGCCGCACGGTCACCAACGTCCTGGGCAACGGTCTCGCCACCGCGGCGGTGGCGCAGTGGCAGGGCGAGATGGAACCGGACGGCGTGCCCGCGGACGCGCCCGCCGGCCCCGGCATCGCCCCCACCGCGACGGCCGCGACGGCCGCCTGAGCCCGCGGCCCGTGACGCCCGCCTCCGGGCGTCACGGGCTCGTCACGGCGGGATCCTCGCGCAAGGCCCTTATGGCAAGGCGCCGTCCCCCGCGCCCGGCCGGCCCGCCCGGTGGTGGAGCAGGTTGAGGATGAGCGCCGTCCAGCCGGTCTGGTGGGAGGCGCCGAGGCCCCGGCCGGTGTCGCCGTCGAAGAACTCGTGGAACAGGAGCGCGTCGTCCTCGCCCGGCGCCGTCGGGATCGGTTCGCGGTTCCCGAAGATCGGCCGGCGCCCGTCGGAATCCTTGGCGAACAGGGCGATGAGCCGGTCTTCCAGGGCGTCGGCGATGGCCGCCAAGGTCAGCGAGGTGCCCGACCCGGTGGGGTACTCGACCAGAAAATCGTCGCCGTAATAGGCGTGGAAGCGGCGCAGGGCCTCGATGATGAGGTAGTTCATCGGCATCCACACGGGCCCGCGCCAGTTGGAATTGCCGCCGAACATGTTCGAGGTCGAATCGGCCGGGTCGTAGCGGACCGTGAACGAGGCGCCGAACTCGTTGAGCGCGTAGGGCCGGTCGCGGTGGGCCTTCGACAGGGAGCGGATGCCGTGGTCCGACAGGAACTCGGCCTCGTCGAGCATGCGCCGCAGGAGCGCCTTCATCCGGTGGCCGCGCAGGAGCGACAGGAGCTTGCGGTCGCCGACCCCGCCCTCGGTCCAGCGCGAGACGAGGCAGGCGAGGTGCGGACGGTTCTCCAGCACCCAGTTCATCCGCCGGGCGAAATCCGGCAGGCGCTGGAGCATCGCCGGCTCGATCACCTCGACGGCGAAGAGCGGCACGAGGCCGACGACGGAGCGCACCCGCAGGGGGAGCATGCCCCCGCCCGGGATGTCGACCTCGTCGTAGTAGAATTCGTCTTCCTCGTCCCACAGGCCGAAGCCCTCGCCGCCCATGTCGGTCATGGCCTCGGCGATGAGGAGGAAGTGCTCGAAGAACTTCGACGCGGTGCTTTCGTACACGTCGTTGTGGAGCGCGAGTTCGAGGGCGATGCGCATCATGTTGAGGGCGTACATCGCCATCCAGGCGGTGCCGTCGGCCTGGTGGATGCGGCCGAAGCCGGGCGGCGGGCGCGAGCGGTCGAACACCCCGACATTGTCGAGGCCGAGGAACCCGCCCTGGAACACGTTGCGGCCGTCGGCGTCCTTGCGGTTGACCCACCAGGTGAAGTTGATGAGCAGCTTGTGGAAGACGCCCTCGAGGAAGGCGATGTCGCCGCGCCCGCCGCGCCGGGCGCGGTCGATCTCGAACACCCGGAAGCTTGCCCAGGCATGGACCGGCGGGTTGGCGTCGCCGAATTCCCACTCGTAGGCCGGCAGCTGGCCGTTGGGGTGCATGTACCATTCGCGGGTGAGCAGCAGGAGTTGCTTCTTGGCGAAATCCGGGTCGAGCAGCGCCAGGGGCAGGCAGTGGAAGGCGAGATCCCAGGCGGCGAACCACGGATATTCCCAGGTGTCGGGCATGGAGAGCACGTCGGCCCCGGCGAAGTGGCGCCAGTTGGTGTTGCGGCCGCCCTCGCCCTTGCGCTCGCGCGGCGGCGTCGGCTGGAGCGGGTCGCCCTGGAGCCACAGGCGGACATCGTACGAATAGAGCTGCTTCGACCAGATCAGGCCAGCGGCGGCCTGCCGGAAGATCGTGCGGGAATCCGCGTCCGCGATGCCGTCCTGCAGGCCGTCGTAGAACGCGTTGGCTTCCGCCACCCGGCGGTGGAGAATGGCGCCCTCGTGGTCGACGGGGCGCTGGCGCCGGCCGGCCGAGAGCCGAAGAGTGACGCGCTTCGCCTCGCCGGGCTCCAGCCGCAGGGCGTAGTGCAGGCCGAGCTTGGTCCCGCCGTCACGGCGGATCGCCGATTCGTCGCCGTCGACGATCGCCGCGTGCAGGCCGTCCTTGAACGGGCCGGTGGCGTCGGGCTTCCAGCCGTGCAGGCGCAGATTGGTGTCGTTCTCGCAGAACAGCACCTCCGGTTCGCCGTCGAAGGCGAGGCGGTAGGCCCCGAGGCGCGGATGGGTGGCGAGGATCCCGCCATCGGCCGCCCTCGCGAGGCGCGGACGCGCATCCTCGCCCCGCGATCCTTCGCGCCATGACCAGGTGTTGCGGAACCACGCCTGCGGGACGAGGTGGAGATCGGCGGCCTCGGGCCCGCGATTGACCGCCGTGATCACCGCGTGGATGTCGTCGAAATCCTCCTTGGCGTACTCGACCGTGACGTCGAAGAACCGCATCCCGTCGAAGATACCCGTGTCCTCGATCTCGTATTCGGGCTCGTCGCGGCCGCGCCGCCGGCCCTCCGCCACGAGGTGGTCGTACGGGTAGGGCCCTTGCGGGTAGCGGTAGAGCACCTTGAGGTAGGCGTGGCTCGGGACCGCGTCGAGGTAGTGGTACACCTCCTTCACGTCCTCGCCGTGGTTGCCCTCCTCGTTGGTGAGGCCGAACAGGCGCTCCTTCAGGATGTGGTCGCGCCCGTTCCACAGGGCGAGGGACAGGCAGAGCTGCCCGCGCTCGTCGCAGATCCCGGCCAGGCCGTCCTCGCCCCAGCGGTAGGCGCGGGAGCGCGCCTCGTCGTGCGGCAGGGAGCGCCAGGCGTTGCCGTCGCGGCTGTAATCCTCGCGCACGGTGCCCCATTGGCGCTCGGCGAGGTAGGGGCCCCACAGGGACCAGGCCCGCTCGCCGCGCCCCTGCTCGGCCAGCCGCCGGCGCTCGGCCCAATCGTCGAGCTCGCTCAACGCCGCGCCCCGGGAACGGGGACGGCCGAGAGGGGGAGCGCGGGCAGGCGGGACGGGTGAGGGTCGGTCATGGGTCCCGGCGGGGTGTGGTTCGGTGGCCGACGGGATGCACTATCGGCGCCAAGCCAGGCAGCCCCCCGGAACGCATGCCTCGTGGACCCGCGCGCCGCCCTCAGGCCTGCGGCTCGCCCGCGAAGGCCGCGAGCGGTGCGACGAGGATGCAGGCCACGCCCTCGGGCCGGTACTCCAGGGACAGGGTGCCGCCGACCTGCGAGACGAGGCCGCGTTCGATGAAGCGCGAGCCGAAGCCCTTGCGGGTGGGCGGCACTACGGGGGGCCCGCCGGACTCGATCCAGGCGAGGCGCAGCTCCGGCCCGGTCGTGTCCCCCGGGGTCTCCTCCGGGGTCTTCTCCAGGATGTCCCAGGTCACCGCCACGTGCCCGGAATCCGTCGAGAGGGCGCCGTACTTCGCCGCGTTGGTGGCGAGTTCGTGCAGCATCAGCGCGAGGGAGACGGCCCGGTCCGCCCCGATCTCGAGGCTGGGGCCGGAGACCCGGAACCGCGCCAGCCCGTCCTGATGGACCTGCAGGGCGCCCTGGACCACGGGCTCGATGCGGGTGCTGGTGAGTGCCGCCCCCATGAGGAGGTCGTGGGCGCGGCCGAGGGCGATGAGGCGCCCGGCGAGCACGTCCTTGGCCTCGTCCACGTGGGTGGCGTTGCGCAGGGTCTGCGTGGCGATGGACTGCACCATCGCCAGGAGGTTCTTCATGCGGTGCGAGAGTTCGTGGTTGACGAGGTCCTGCTGTTCCTCGGCCTTGAGGCGGGCCAGCGCCGCGTAGGTCCGGTCGGCGACGCCGCGGGTGAACGCCACCTCCTCGATGCTCCACACCCGGGGGGCGGCCTCGTGCACGAGGATGAGGCCGACGAGGGCCCCGGCCTTGAGGAGCGGGACCATGATCTGCCCGCGCACGCCGAGGGCGCGGTAGGCCGCGGCATCGTCGGCGAGGCGGACCTCCGCCAGGACATCGGCGCAGACGACGGCCCGCCCGGTGCGCAGCCGCTCGACGGTGCGCGGTAGGTCCGCCAGCGGGTAGGTGCCCCGGAGGCTGGAGAGACCGGGCGCGGCCCAGTCCCCCGTCACCGTGAAGGTTTCCCGCCCGGCATCGAGGGTGCCGTAGGCGGCGCGGCCGGCGCCCAGGGTCCGCCCCAGGACATCGGCCGCGATGGTGACGGCCACGGCGGCGCTCGTCGCCTCGCCCAGGCGGTCGCCGAGGTCGAGGAGCGCCTCGATGCGGTCGCGGGCCGCGCGCTGGTCGGTGACGTCCGAGACGGTGCCGAACAGGCTCGAGACCCGGCCGGCGGCGTCGCGGGCGAATTCGGCCCGCCGGGCGATCCAGCGGATCGCGCCGTCGTCGGCGCGGCGGATGCGATACTCGATCTCGGGCAGGGCGGTACCGGTGGCGCGGCGGGCGGCCTCCGCGCGCAGGTGGGAATCCTCCGGCAGGATCAGCCCCTCGATGACCGCGACCGGACAGGTCCGCGCGTCGGCCAGGCCGAACAGCCGGCAGAACTCGGCCGAGACCACGATGGATTCGGCGCCAACATCCGCCTCGAACGTGCCGATGCCGCCGGCCTGCTGGGCGCGCCGCGAGCGCGCATCGCTCTCGCGCAGGGCCGCCTCGTCGTCGAGGCGCTCGCGGGCGACGGAGAGGAAGCGCGCGAGGGTGGCGAAGAATTGCAGCGCCTCGCGGTCGAAGTCGGGCGCGTCGCGGCGCGCGAACGAGATCACGCCGGCGAGGCCCCCGCGCCCGGTGATGGGAAAGCTCGCATAGGCGTCGATGCCGGCCTCGCGCGCGCTGCGGTAGCGCGCCGTGCCGTCCGCCTGCAGGCCGGACAGGATCAGCGGCCGGCCGGTCCCGGCCACGATTCCGCAGAGCGGTTCGTCGAAGGGGGCGCGGTTCAGGGCGGCCCGCGCCTCGGGCGCGACGCCCAGCGCCTGGGCGAGGTGCAGTTCGGCGCGGTTCGGCACCAGGGTCCAGGTGTAGCTCTGGTCGAACCCGAGGGTTTCGGCCCCTTCCTCCAGGATTGGCAGGAGCTCGGCGGTCGGGTCCGCGGCGGCCAGCAGCGCGGCGGAGGCCCGGCTCAGGAGGTCGAGGCGCTGCTCGCGTCGCCGCTCCGTGGTGCGGTCCTGCAGGATCTTGAGGAAGCCCCGGACGCTGTCGTCCTCGTGGCGCAGGGTCATCATGCGGCCCACCGCCCAGAACCGCCCGCCGTCGCGGCGCTGGTGCCAGCGCACGTCAGACGACGAGCCGGCGGCGAGGGCGATGCGCGCCTCGCGCTCGGGCACGCCGTCGCGTTGGTCCTCGGGGGTGAAGAAGGTGTCGAGGAGCCGGCCCTTCACCTCGTCGGCCGACCAGCCGATGATCTGCTCGGCGCCGGTGTTCCAGTCGGTGATCCGCCCGTCGGAATCGGCGGCCACGATGGCGAAGTCGATGGCGCTGTCGAAGATCGCCTTGTAGCGGTTCTCGGCCTCGCGGAGCGCCTGCCGGGTCTCGGCCTCGGCGACGTCGCCGAAGGCCGACCCGGCGAGCCCCGCCAGCATCTGGGCCATGAGGATGTCGCGCGGGCCGAAGGGACCGTCCGCTTCCGAGCGGATCTCCAGGATGCCCACGGCGAGGCCGTGGCGCTGCACCGGGACCGCGACGACGGCCGGGGGCGGGCGGTCAGGGTCGGTCCCCGGCGCGCCGGTGGTGCCGACGAACAGCCTCTCGTCCGTGAAGGCCCGGCCCGACGGCGTGTCCGCCATGGGCATGCGCCGGCCGATCCATCCGCCCGCCCGCCCGGCGCCGGCGCGGCAGACGAGGTCGTCGCCGTCGCGCAGGGTGACGACCGCGCTGTCGGCGCGGTCGATGATCGACAGGGCGGCATCGACCACGGCCCGGAACACCGTGTCGAGGTCGGAGGTCGCGGACGCCACGACCTGCTGGGTGGCGATCATCGCCTCGAGGCGCGCGGCGTCGGCCACCGCCTGAGCCTGTCCGCGCCGCTCGCCCGTCAGGGCCGCGTCGCGCTCCATCACGGCCCGGCGCAGGTCGAGCTGGCTCATCACCTGCTCGGCCAGGGCCGTGAGGGCTTCGGCCTGCTCGGCCGTGAGTCCCTCCGGGCGCGCGACCTCGTCGATCACGCACAGGGACCCGAGGGTGTGGCCGTCGGGCGTGGTCAGGGGCGCGCCGGCATAGAACCGGATCGCCGGTGCGCCGGTGACGAGGGGATTGTCGCGGGTGCGGGGGTCGAGGGTCAGGTCGGGGATGACGAGAAGGTCGCCGCGCCCGAGGACATGGGCGCAGACGGACGCGTTCAAGTCGGTCTCGCAGGGGGCGAAGCCGGAGCGGGCCTTGAACCATTGCCGGTCAGCGGTCACCAGACTGACGAGGGCCACGGGCGCGGCGCACAGGGTGCGGGCCAGGAGCACGATGCCGTCGAAGCCCCGCTCGGGCGGCGTATCCAGGATGCCGTGGGCCTCAAGGGCCGCGAGGCGGTCCGGATCGGCAGCGAGCGGGGGGAGATCCGTCACGGGCTCGCCAGGGGCTGAAGTCTCGCCGGGCACGCGGTCCCGGCCCGTCCGGCCATACCTGTCCGTACCACGCCGGGGACCGGCGCAGGGGAGGCGCCTGCGTTCGTCGCGATGCGCGCGAGGGGGTATTTCGGACCGGCCATCCCCGGCCTCATAGCACAGGGATGGCCGGCTGGGATGCCTTCACGGGTCCACGAGGACACGATCGTTCGCCGGGGGCGGCCAAGCCCTGTCCCGGTTCCTCCACAGGCCGAAAATATCGCCGGGAGCCGACGTGGGAGGGACGCGTTGCCTGCCCACGAACCGCCGAACACCGTATCCAGCGCACGCTCGGCGCCCCCCCGTACAGGCAAGGAATCGATCCATGGCGACCAAGGTGAAGACCCTGAACGATGCCTTCTACGAGACCCTGAAGGACGTCTATTACGCCGAGAAGCAGTCCGTGAAGGCGCTCAAGAAGGCGGCCAAGGCGGCCGAGCACGACGAGCTGCGCCAGGCGTTCGAGACCCATGCGGACGAGAGCGCCGGCCAGGTGGAGCGCCTGCAACAGGTGTTCGAGATCATCGGCAAGCCGGCCCGCGCCAAGACCTGCGAGGCGATGCAGGGCATCACCTCCGAGATGGAGGAGGACATGGACGATTTCGGCGACAGCCCGGCCGCCGACGCGGTGCTGGCGGCCTGCGCCCAGGCGGTGGAGCATTACGAGATCGCCCGCTACGGCACCCTGAAGACCTGGGCGGCCCAGCTCGGCCACGCGGACGCCGCCGCCCTCCTCGACGAGACCCTGCAGGAGGAGAAGAAGGCCGACGCCCTCCTGTCGAAGATCGCCGAGACCCTCAACTCCGAAGCCGACACCGGCGAGGGCGAGGACGGCGAGGACGCGGATGCCGCCCCGAAGGCGACCAAGGGCAGGACCGGCCGCAAGGCCGCGTAGGCTCGGCGAGGTTGGGCTCGGCGAGGTTGGGCTCGGCGAGCCCGCGACCCATGGTGAAGGCGGCCGGATCGGCCGTCTTTTCAACGTTCGGGGTCGGGTTACGGTGCGGGCCGCCGGACGGGTTCAGGCCGCCTTCACGCCCGCGAGGAAACGCGTCACCTCCCCGCTGAGGCTCTCGGAGTAGCGCGACAGTTCCCGGGCCGCGCCGAGCACCTGGGTGGCGGCCGCACTCGTGGTTCCGGCCCCCATGCGGACATGCTCGATGTTGTTCGTCACGTTGCGGGTGCCCTGGGCGGCCTCCTGCACGTTGCGGGCGATCTCCTGGGTGGCGGCGCCCTGTTCCTCCATCGCCGCGGCGATGCCGGAGGAGAAGCTGGACATGTCGGCGATGGTCTTGCCGATGCGCCCGATGTCGCTGACGACCTCGCCCGTCGCACCCTGGATCTCGCCGATCTTCAGGCGGATGTCCTCGGTGGCCCGCGCCGTCTGACCGGCGAGTTCCTTCACTTCGGTGGCGACCACGGCAAAGCCCCGTCCGGCCTCGCCGGCCCGCGCCGCCTCGATGGTGGCGTTGAGCGCCAGGAGGTTGGTCTGGCCCGCGATGGTCTGGATCATGGCGACCACGTCGGTGATGCTGTCGGCGACGACCGCGAGCCGCTGCACGGTGGCCTCGGTCCGGCGGGTATCCGCCACGGCCTGGTCGGCGTAGGTCGAGGACTGGCTCACCTGGCCGACGATCTCCTGGATCGAGGCCGACATCTCCTCGCTGGCCGCTGCCACGGTCTGGACGTTGGCGGAGGTCTGCTCGGCCGCGCCCGCCACGGACACCGCCTGCTGGATCGCCTGCTCGGCGGTGGCGGACATGGACTGAGCCGTGGCCTCCATCTCGGTGGCCGCACCCGCCAAGCCCTGGGTCAGGACCGAGACGTCGGATTCGAAGCGCCTAGTCAGGCCGTCGAGGATCTCGGCGCGGCGCATCTTGGCGGCGTTCTCGACCTCCTGCTCGGCCGCGAGGCGCCGGGCCGTCACGGCGTTGACCTTGAACACTTCGAGGGAGCGCGCCAGCAGGCCGATCTCGTCCTTGCGCTCCACACCCTCGACCGCGATGGCGAGATCGCCCCGGGCGAGCCGGTCCATGGCGGCGGTCATGCGGCCGATCGGACGCGACACCCCCATCACGACGATGGCGGCGGCGAGACCCATGGCGGCCAGCAGGCCGAAGGCGGCCGACACGATCAGCAGGGTGGTCGACGTGGCCGCGAGGCGCTCCGCCTCACCGGAGGCCACCGCGAGCTGCTGCTCGATGACGCCACTCCGGGACTGAGCCTCCTCGCGAAGTTTGGTGCGGCGCGGCGCAGCCTCCTCCTGGGAGATCTTCATCCCCTGGGCCGACTCGCCCTTCACGCCGTGGTTGGTGGACCGTTCGAGGACAGCATAGTAGGCGTCCAGGCCAGCGCGCAGGCTCTTGTTCGCCGCCGTCCGCTCCGCCGAATCCTCGAGGGCCACCAGGCGGTCCAGGGCCGCGTGGCTCGCCTTGATGGCCGCGGCCTGCTTGGCCTGATAGCCGCTCATCTTGGAGAGATCGGTCTCGACCAGCGTGTTGCGGTTCTGCACCGCGGCCTCGGTCATGGCGACCTGCATGGTCAGGATGTGGGCCTGCCGTGCGGCCTGGACCTGCGCGATCTGGTGGGTCTGCCCGGCGAGGGAGATCAGGGCCGAGCGGGCATAGGCGACGAGCCCGGCCGCGACCACGGCCATGATCGCCAAGGGAAGAGCGATCTTCGTCAGCAGGCTGAGATTGCTGAAGGTTCTCATGAGCAAGGACTTTCCGGCTGACCTTTCGAAGCGGCCATACGGAAACGTTACCGCAAGCAGTTAAATCGTTCCTTAATAAAATCAAATATCCAATCGAGGGGATTCTGAAAAAGCCTGCAAGACAAACAGGATTTAGATGGCCATATGTCCGTCAAAGGGTCGTATTTCGACGCCATGGCTCGGCTAAACTGCATCTATCGGTTCGGTATCGAATGCAACAAGCAAGCGCTTCTCGCATGCGAAGTCTCGGTCCGGTCATGATATTGGTCGGGCGGAGGCCCGTATCGCCCTCCGAAAGAGAGCGCTGCGGCATCGGACACGCTGGCGGCTGCCCTGAATACGATATCCGCATGCCAACGACAGGAGCGGGGGCGGTCCCTAGAGCCGTGCCCGAGGGTATTACGGGTGATGCGTTGACGGGCGGAGGCGTGCTCGATGCCGTCATGAGACCTTCTTGGCCAGATCCAGGCCGATGGTGCCGACCCCTGGCACGGACGCCGCCCTCGGGTGGTTCACACCACCACCACTTCGGCCCATCGACGCCGTCGGGGCGACCATCCCATCACGACAAGACCATTACCGTCACCGCCGCTTTGCGCAGCAGCGGTCCCACCGCCATCGCCCTGTTCGACGGGTCCACGAACGGCGCGCACTTCCGCGCTTAACGACCGACACGCTGGTTCCGGTGCTGAAGCCGGACGATACCGTCATCCTCGACAACCTGAACATCCACGAGGTGGTCGGCGTGCGTGAGGCCAGCGAGGCGGCCGGCGCACGGATCCGCGCCCTGCCCGCCTGCAACCCGGACCTCGATCCGATCGAGCCGACGTTCGCCGAGCTCAAGGCCCTGCGGCGCAGCGCGGCGGCCCGCACCGTCCCCGACCGCCAGGCAGACATCGGCAAGGCGTTCGGCCGCTTCACGCCCCAAGAGTATCGAAACTCCATCGCCGCCGCCTGGCACGAATGCGACTTGGCCGTCGCTGCATGGGCGGGAACGGCTCTCGCAGCTGGGCGCGGCGATTTCGAACCGACGGATCGGGGCCGACCGGTCCACGGCGCGAGGCCAGGCACCCACGTCGCGCGACCGGCCCGGAGTCTCCGCTCCCGCTTCCGTCTCCGATGGGCTCGGTTCGCATCGGGCTCGGTTCGCATGGGCTTGGATGTTCCGAGAGCTCACCCGCACGCCCGCAAAAATTTCTCTAGGGTTGTTTTAAACGAGAATATTTCACCTCTGAGCCTGTTTGAGGTCTTATTGTCAGGCTGGATTGTTGAGGGCGTTGGCGGCCATGAGGCTGGCGGCGCAGGCAAGACGCCCTGTTGCGACATCGGGCCGACCGGCGCGCTCGCGGTGCAAGCCGCCCCGATGGCTCATCCAGCCGAAGCTGCGCTCGACCACCCAGCGCCGCTCCCGCACGACGAGGCCCTTCTGGTCCGGCTGCTTCTTGACGACGCGATGGCGCATGGCGTGCCGGTTGCACCACTCTCTTGCCCCCCACTCTTGGCACCACTCTTGGCCCCATCGTAGCCGCGCCGCCCGCGCACACCGAGGCACTTGACGCTTTGGGTGTCGACGATCGCCGGCCGCGGCTCCGGGCGGCGTCCGCAGCGCCGTCGCTGGCGGCGGGCGAGAGCCCGCATCAGCGCCTCGAACAGGCCTTTGTCGGTCCAGCGCCGGAACCAGCCATAGACCGTGCGCCAGGGTGGAAAGCCAGCCGGCAACCCTCGCCGGGCGCCACCCGTCCGCAGATGCCGGGCGATATGTCCTTCAGGCACGTCTCGTGACGCGTCCGATGTGGGTCCACCCACATCTGCTCTCCACTCCACCCCGCCAGGCGGACGTCGTGTTTGCACACGAGACAGATGGGGACGACCGGCGGAGGACCTCAAACAGGCTCCTGATAAGATGTGCGGCGCCTGAACACCGCCCGGATCCCGGCAACGGTCATCTGCGAGTGAAAGTGTCCGATCCCGCGTTGATCGATGCCCATTCCTCGCCGGAGTCGACCTGCTTGGTCATCTGCCAAAGCGTTTTGATTGTCTCCCTTGGCGCGTTCGGAAGAAGCTGCCCCACCCAGGAAGTGATCGCCTGAAAGGCCTCCCAGTGCACGGTGAAGGCGATCAAGTCTCCATCGACATAGCCGACGAGGGTACCGGCGGCCTTTATACCTCCGCTGCTGACGGCGCTCTCATATGTGCCGGAAAGCGCATCGTTCGTCTGAACAAGGACGACTTCCGAACCCCCTTCGTTCACCCACGTCCCCGCGAAATCGACCGAGGTTCCCGTCCTTGCCGTCGCTCGTGCCAAAGCCTTTTCTTATGGCATCTCGCTCCCCTTTCTCCGTCGACCAGCATGATCGACCACAAGCCAAGATAGCAAAGTCGCGCAGGCTTTGCGTTGGAAACCAAGAGACGCCGATACCATGCCGAACCGGGGGAGCGTTCATCGACCGCTGCGCGCCTCGGTAGCCAGCCGAGGAAGCGAGCAAAGCCGAGACCGTTATCGAACGCTGTAGTCTCACTCCGGTTCGCCGGTCCCCGCGATCCGTGCCAGGCTGGTGTCGTGGGCAAGCGCTGTGTCGCTCACGATCAACAAGTCCAATCCTTCATCTCGGTCTGGTCCAGGCCGTTTCAAAACTCGGGGATTGGGGCTTTTGCGATCGGGAGACGTCCCGGTCTCGCGAGAACGGGCTGTTCATCGCGTCGAACAGGTTCTTACGGTCGGGAGACGGCCAGTTCTTGGTGGAAAAGGTTTCCTGGGCGGTCTCTCGGCCTCTTCGGCGAGCGATCCAAGCCCCCGCTCAGGTGGGGATCGCCGCCAGGAGCTTCCGGCTTCCCATGATGTTGAGAACCCGCGTCAGATTGTAGGCCAGGACCTGGAGTGAACCGCCCCGGGTTTCCCGGAGGCTGTTTGGTTTGGATCAAGCGGCCAAGGCTTGCACCTCGGTCTGGGCATAGTAGTGCGCTTCGGCTTCGGCGGGNTGAACCGCCCCGGGTTTCCCGGAGGCTGTTTGGTTTGGATCAAGCGGCCAAGGCTTGCACCTCGGTCTGGGCATAGTAGTGCGCTTCGGCTTCGGCGGGAGGGATATTCCCGATGGGTTCGAGCAGCCGGCGGTGATTGAACCAGTCGACCCATTCGAGGGTGGCGTACTCGACGGCCTCGAAGCTCCGCCATGGGCCGCACCGATGGATGACTTCGGCTTTGAATAGACCGTTGATCGTCTCGGCGAGGGCATTGTCGTAGGAGTCGCCGACGCTGCCGACGGAGGGCTCGACCCCGGCCTCGACGAGCCGCTCAGTGTAGCGCAGCGCCAGGTATTGCGAGCCCCTGTCGCTATGATGCACGAGCCCGCCGCACTGGAGGGGGCGACGCTCGTGCAGGGCCTGCTCCAGGGCGTCGAGCACGAAGGCGGCGTGGGCGGTTCGAGAGACCCGCCAGCCGACGATGCGGCGGGCGAAGACGTCGATCACGAAGGCCACATAGACGAAGCCGGACCAGGTCGCGACGTAGGTAAAATCCGCGACCCACAGGGCGTTCGGGCGCGGGGCCTTGAACTGGCGGTTGACCCGGTCGAGCGGGCACTTCGCTGCCGGATCGGGGATCGTCGTCCGCACCGTCTTGCCCCGCACGACACCCTTCAGGCCCATCGCCCACATCAGTCGGGCGACGGTGCACCGGGCCACCCTGATCCCATCCCGGCCGAGTTGCCGCCAGACCTTGCGTACGCCGTAGACGTGGAAGTTCGCCTCGAACACGCGCCGGATCTCGACCATCAGCGCCGCGTCGCTCCGGGCCCGTGCCGGGAGCCTGCTGGGATCGGCGCGCCGTGCGGCATGAGCATGGTATGTCGACGGGGCGATCGGCAGCACCTTGCAGATCGGCTCGACCCCGTAGGCATCGCGGTGCTCGTCGATGAACGCCTTCATCGTTTGAACGGGCGGTCGAGCTCCGCCATCGCAAAATACGCGCTCGCCTTCCTCAGGATCTCGTTCGCCTGCCGGAGCTCACGAACCTCCCGCTCCAATGCTGGTCGGACCGCTGAAGCATCTGGCCGGTCTCCTCACCATCGTGTCGATGGCGGCGCTGGGCCTCGNTCGTTTGAACGGGCGGTCGAGCTCCGCCATCGCAAAATACGCGCTCGCCTTCCTCAGGATCTCGTTCGCCTGCCGGAGCTCACGAACCTCCCGCTCCAATGCCTTGATCCGCTCGCGCTCGTCCGTGGTTGGTCCGGCCCGTACGCCCCGGTCGCGCTCGGCTTGCCGAACCCAGTTCCTYAGCGTCTCGCCCGAGCAGCCGATCTTCGCAGCGATCGATTGCATCGCGGCCCAGGGCGAGCCGTACTCGCCCTGATGCTCCTGGACCATCCTGACCGCCCGCTCGCGGACCTCAGGGGAGAAGGGTGGGATATGCTTTGTCATGGCTCCAGTCTCTCAAGAGTTGGAGCCTCCGGAAATCCCGGGGCGGTTCA